>JAXDHV010000022.1:0-4789 GCA_034664295.1 Solirubrobacteraceae bacterium
CGGCGGCCGACGTTGCGGATCGGCTTCACGCCGGACGAGGAGATCGGGATGGGGGCCGAGCTGTTCGACATCGAACGCTTCGGTGCGCGGTGCGCGTACACGCTCGACGGGTCGACGATCGGCGAGCTCCAGGACGAGTGCTTCTCGGCCGTGGAGGTGCGGATCCGGATCCGGGGGGTCGAGGTCCATCCGGGTCAGGCGCTCGGGAAGCTGGTGAACGCGGGGCGGCTGGCGGCGCGGATCGTGGCCGGCCTGCCGCAGGCGAGGCTGACGCCGGAGACGACGTCGGGTCGGGAGGGGTTCATCCACGTCTCGCACCTGACGGGGACGGCTGGGGAGGCGGACATCCGGGCGGGCGTGCGGGACTTCGACGACGGGCGGCTGGCCGAGCACGTCGCGCTGCTGCGGGAGCTGAGCGAGTCCGTCGTCGCGAGCGAGCCGGGGGCGTCGCTCGAGTTCGAGACGGTGGTCCAGTATCCGAACATGCGGCGGTTCATCGAGCCGTTCCCGGAGGTCGTCGGGACGGCGGAGGCGGCGTTCGCGGCCGAGGGCATCCGGGTGCTCCGAGGGCCGATCCGCGGGGGAACCGACGGGTCTCGGCTGAGCGCGATGGGCCTTCCGACGCCGAACATCTTCGCCGGCGGCCACGAGCTCCACTCGTGCCGCGAGTGGGTCTCGGTGCGGGACATGGCCGCGGCGGCGGCGGTGCTCGTCCGGCTGGCCGCGCTCTGGGCCGGCGGCGGCGTCGGGTCGGTCGCCGGCGGGTCGGCCTGAGAGAGGCGATTGGCGAGCAGGGTCGAGCGGGTAGGGGCGGGGTCATGGCCGAGGGTCACGAGAAGCTGGCGAACGAGCTCGAGCGAGAGGCGGCGGAGCTCGAGGAGAAGGGCCGAGCGCTCGACAAGCACGTCAAGGAGGCGCGGACCGACTGGGAGCGCAAGCGGTCGGACGCAGCCGTCCCGGGCGCGGTGCCGCCCAGCGACGAGGAAGAAGCAGCCCTCGGGGCAGGCGACGACCCGAAGGACTCCGACGGCGCCGCGGACGTGCCGGCCGCCGGACCGTAGGGCGGGGCCGGGCCGCCGGTTGGTGGGCAGCGCGGGCGCGGCGGGCGCGGCGAGCGTCCCGGTATCCTGCGGTCTCGCGCCGACGTAGCTCAGCTGGTAGAGCACTTCACTCGTAATGAAGGGGTCCGGGGTTCGAGTCCCCGCGTCGGCTTCGGGAAAGACCTAGAAATCGGCTGGTTTTGATCTTCGGGCGGCGGCGGCAAAGGCGAACTTTGTCCCCAATTTGTCCCGAGACTCGCAAGTACCTCGACGGCTCGGCGCTGCGGCCGGCGGTCGGCGGCGACGGATCCAGGGTGGCGGGCGGTAACTCCGCTGCCGCGTCGGCGACCGTCGCGCCGGTCCGAACGTGACCCGGAGCGGCGACATCGACGTGTTTGCGCTGGCCCGGGCGGCCGAGTCCGAGCAGGACGCGGCGATCTTCCTCACGGCGGCGTTCACCGGCCTGCGCATTCGAGCTCGCACGGCAAGCGCCCCGACAGCGCGATCAGGCAGAAGCGCCGCACATGAATCGAGTCCGAAACCTCGGCCTGACCGGGTTTCCGGGCCAGCCCGTAGACCTTGCGGGCGTGTTGGAGGATGCCGTGCAGGAACACCAGAGCCTTCCTGCGCGAACTCGCCACCACGTCGAGCCTCCCGCTACGAGCGCCACCGGGGCGTCGCGTCAGCGAGTCATTGCTCGGCCGCTCGCTTCGTCACGTAGTCCGCTGGGTGCGGAACGGACTCGGGCAAGATCGCCCGCTCGGATCGCAGCCGCTCAAACGGGCGTTCGTGGGCTGCTCGCTTGATTCTCGCGAGGTGGGCCGATCCGGCCGCGATCAGTCGGCTCGGTGGGCGACCTCGCAGGTCGCGGCCCACTATTGGCGCCGCGCCGCTCGGTGCGCGACACTGGATGACGTGACTGAGTTGAGGGTCAGCTTGAAGGGCGAGGAGGCGAGGCTGGGCACGGTTCCCGCGTCGGACGTTGCCCGACTGATTCTCGGCGTTGAGCGCGCGATGGCACGCGCAGCATCGGTCGTCCTCGGGCGGCCGAAGATGACCAGCGGCCGATACGACGAGGTCATCGAGCGGGCCGTCCGCCTCAAGCTGCGCTCCGTCGAGGAAGGCAGCGTCGTTCCCGTCATGGAGCTCCCCGACGGCGTTGCTCCGGAAGGGGGCACGCTCGACGTGGACGTGCCGAGCCTCGGCGAAAGCGCCCTCGAGCGCCTCCTCGACGCCGCGGACCCCCGGCAGCGGCCGGACCGCGTAGTGGCGAAGGCTCTGCTTGAGCTCGCCGACGCCCTGCACGTCGGAGAGCGCTACGAGTCGATCACCTTCGACATGCACGCCGACCTCCGCCGCCGTGAGACGCGAGTCGACGCTGCGACGCGGTCGGGCCTTCGAGCCTACGTCGAGTCCGCGCCGGCGCCACCGGCCCGCCCAGATGCGGTCGTCGGCGTACTCGTCGAAGCGGACTTCGAGAAGCGCTCTGCTCGCCTGCGGACGCCGACGCAACCGGCTGTGGTCGTGAGCTTCACCGACGATCTCGACGACGATGTTTACGGTGCGCTACGGCAGCGGACAACATTAGAGGGGGAGGTTGCCTATGACCCGAAGACGAACGTCGCCCGCTCGGTTTCGCTGCGGAGCGTGACCCGGGGCGAGCAGCTCGTGCTGGGCGTCGACACCCACGAATACTGGCGTGAGTCGTCGCTCGAGGATCTGGCGCGAGAGCAGGGCGCCGGCGCCCCGATCGATCCAAGCAGCTTCCGTGATGCCGGAGCCTCCGATCGAGAGCGCGACGCGTTCATGGCGGCGCTCGCCGAGCTGTAGGTGGATCGACAGGACGTACCGGCGGGCCCGCTCGCCGTCGACACAGACGCCTTCTCGTTCATCCACTACGTCCGTGGCCGCCACGCTGAGTTCGCCGAGCTGATCGACGGGCACCCCGTGGCGCTGCCGTTCCCGGTCGTCGGCGAGCTGAAGGTTCTGGCGATCCGGGCGCGTTTCGGAAAGCCACGCCGACAGGCACTCGAAACGGCGATTGCAGCGTGCGTCGTGATCCCGGCGGACGCGCGCGTCGTCGACAAGTGGGCTGAGCTTCACGCTCGCTTCCTCGGGCGGCTGAAGGACGGCGGGATCAATGACCTTTGGATCGCCGCCTGCTGTCTTGTCCACGACCTGCCTCTCGTCACCAACAACCGCAGCGACTTCGAGACGATTGCTGGCGAGTTCCAGGACTTGCGCCTCGTGCACCCCGACCTATAGGCGCGTCGCTGATCGCAGTGCCAAGTCTTCGGCTGCACCGGGCTCCGGCTACGCTCGCATAGGTGAGTCGACTGGCCCCCAACGCGCTCGGAGGCGTCGAAATGCTGCCCGAGCGCCTTCCCGAGCCGGGTGAGCTCGTTGGGGTGCGCTCGCGGCGGTGGCTGGTCGAGAAGGTCTCGGACATCGGTCCTGGTTCGCCGGTGGTCAGCCTTGCGTGCGCCGACGACGACGCCCAGGGTGAGCAGATCGACGTGCTATGGGACTACGAGATCGACCGGCGGATCCTGGTCGACGAGGGTTGGGACGACGTCGCTGCTCGCGGGTTCGACGACCCGCGGTACTTCGCCGCGTTTCTGAACACCCTGCGGTGGAGCTCGGTCACCGCGACCGATCCGAGTCTGTTCCAGGCTCCGTTTCGGGCCGGGATCAAGATCGAGGCCTACCAGATGGAGCCGCTTCGCAAGGCGCTTCGCCTCCCGCGGGCCAACCTGTTCATCGCCGACGACACGGGTCTTGGCAAGACGATCGAGGCCGGGCTGATCGCCCGGGAGCTCCTGCTGCGCAAGAAGGCCAAGACGATCGTCGTCGCCGGGCCGCCGTCGGTGCTCGAGCAGTGGCAGGCCGAGCTCGACGAGCGGTTCGGTCTGCGCTTCGAGATCCTCGACCGCCACTACTTCGCCCGAGTGCGCCGCGAGCGCGGTTTCGCCGTCAACCCGTGGTCCACCCACAGCCGGTTCCTCGTCTCGCACAACCTGCTCGCCGACCCGACCTACGCCGACCCGATGCGGACCTGGCTCGGGCCGCTGCTCCCGGGGAGCCTCTTGATCCTCGACGAGGCTCACCACGCCGCGCCGTCGAGCGGGGGGCGGTACGGAATCGAGACGAAGTTCACACGCGCTGTCCGCGATCTCGGCGGCCGGTTCGAGCACCGCCTGTTCCTTTCGGCGACCCCCCACAACGGCCATTCGAACAGCTTCTCGACGCTGCTCGAGTTGCTCGACCCCTACCGTTTCACGCGGGGCGTCCCGGTTCGCGGGAAGAAGGCACTCGAGGACGTCATGGTCCGCCGGCTCAAGGAGGACATCCGCGAGATCCAGGGCGGCTTTCCCAAGCGGATCATTGAGCGCGTCGTGATCGAAGGGCTCCCCAACGATGCCCCCGAGCTGACGCTCTCGCGGCTGCTCGACGAGTACCGCACCGCGCGGGAGACGCGCTTCGCGAGCACGTCCAACCGCACCCAGGCCGCGTCCGGTCTACTTGTCGTCGGTCTGCAGCAGCGTCTTCTCTCATCGATCGAGGCGTTCGCCCGGAGCCTCGCGGTCCATCGGCGCACCGTCGAGCGCCAGTGGCAGCAGGCCGCCGCGCCGCCGGCGGCGGACGCCAACGAGGTCGACCGCCAGGCCACGCTCCTGATCACGGCGCCGGGGGCCGACGACGAGCGCAGCGAATGGACGGGTGCGGAGCTCGAGGCAGACGACGCCATC
>JAXDHV010000039.1:0-2777 GCA_034664295.1 Solirubrobacteraceae bacterium
CGGTCGTCCTGACCACGCCGCTGCGCGTTCGTCCAAGAGCGAGCGTCGTCCTCGGCGAGGGTGGCGCGACCGCTCTGGACGACCAGCGGTCCTGAGCCGATCCCGGGACCCGGCTCGTGCATGGCCCGGCTGATGCGGGCGTCGGTCAGCCGCCAACGGCGCGCTTGGACGTCGTCCAAGGCGGTCGCGTCGCCGTGGCCGACGACGACGCTCGCTGCTGGACGAACGCGCAGGCGCGAGCCACCTGACGGCCGCTGGGCGCCCACGACCGTTTGGTCGCCTTTCGCGATCGCCGGCTCTTGGCCGGCTAGACCCCGAGCGGTCGTAGGCTTCGTATTGTCGGACGCGAGCAATCGGGCGCCACCGCTTGCCCCGGCCACTGCGATCAGAACCGGTCGCGGCGACCCGCCTTGTGTGCCGAAGGGCGGGTCGAGTCTGGTCACCCGCTACTCGGCGAGATGCACGGATCCGATCGCCGGGGCCCGACGCGGCCGGCCGTGCGATCATCGGCACTGCAATGTCCGTGACCGTTCTTGAAAGGGAGATCTTCAGCGAGGCCGAGGCCGCCCGGCTCCTGCGCGTTGCGCAGGGGACGCTTCATTACTGGCTGAACGGCGGGCAGCGTCGCGGGCGGACGTACCCGCCCGTCATCCGGGCCGCGCCGCACGATGGCAGGGTCGTCACCTGGGCGGAGTTCGTCGAAGCCGGACTCCTACGCGGTTACCGACGCGACCTGCAGGTACCGATGGTTGAGGTACGCGCGTTCGTCGACCTGCTGCGAGCGCGATTCGAGATCCCCTACCCGCTGGCCCATGCTCGACCGTATGTCGGCGAAGGCCAGCAGCTGGTCTGGGATGCCCAGGAGGAGGCTCAACTCGACCCCAACTTCTGCCTAATCGCTGCGGTGCGCGGCCAACTCGTGCTGACCCCAGCCTCCCAGGCGTTCTACGCCCGCGTCAGCTGGACCGACGACGTTGCAGCGGCATGGCGGCCTGCTGACAACCCCGACTCGCCGGTGCGGATTGATCCGCAAACCAGGTTCGGACGACCGTCTATCAAGGGCATCAGCACCGAGATCCTTTGGGAGCACGCCGAGTCGGGCGCCAGCCTCGAAGAGATTGCTGACGCCTTTGATCTCGACGTCGCCGACGTCCGCTGGGCAGTCTCGTACGAGTCTGCTCCGGCGGCCGCGTGACTGAGCCTCGCCCCGCGACCATCCGCTTCTACTTCGACGCCGACGTGCTCGGCGTTGCCAAGGTGGTCGCTGCGCTGCGCTACGACGTGACCTACCCCGGCGATCCCGGAGCGACGATCAACAAACGAAGCCGGCCCGCCTGCCCAGTCACGACACCCGCTGCCAAGGACGACGTGTGGATTCCTGAGGTCGCTCAGCACGGATGGTTGATCATCACACGAGACCGTCACATCCAGGATCACCCGGCCGAGATAGCCGCCGTCCGTGACCATGCCGCCAAGATGGTCGTGCTCAGCGCCGCCGATGCCGGCAGCGTTTGGAACCAGTTGGAAGTAGTCATGGCGAACTGGCGCAGGTTCGAGGACCTCGCCTCAGAGGCCGGGCCGTTCATCTGGCGTGCCACGCGCTCCGGCCTGGGGAAGGTCAACCTCGACTGATTAGGCGTGGGTGGTCGACACCCGCTCTGTACGATCGTCGCGTGACCGCGTCGGCGACGGAGGACTTGTCGGAAGGGCCCTCGCAGCTGCCCGTCGCTGCCGTGGCTCGGTCGCAGACCGTCTCGTGGCCGTTGCCGGACGACCGGAGCGTCGCCAAGGCGATCGCCCGGCTCAACGCAGCGCAAGAAGAAGCGCAATGTCGGCAAGCTACGGCCGCCCCTGCCGAGCTCACCGATCCTCTGCCGCGATTGTCAGCCTGACCGCCAGAAGCCTGCCAGCGACTCAGCGCCTTGTCGGTCGGTTGTCGAACCGCTCGACGTGTAGGGCCGTGCCTCGAAGCAATCCTGTCTCCAGTTCCGACGGGTAGGCGCTGTCATCGGCGTAGATGAGGTGCGCGATGTACAACGTGCCCGGTGCGATGGCCGCTTCCCGTTCCAGCGCTCGGTATCGCTTGCCCTCCTCGGACCATCCCCGGTTCAGCGCCCTGTCCTGACGGAAGATGTTTGGGCCGAACTCTCCGCCGGAGAGGTGCGGTATCACGTGCCCGCGGTCAACCGCCGAATCGGCCACGCTGGTCGCCATTGGGAAGCCGCGTTGGTACCCCGTGTCGCGCGGAGGCACGGCGCCCGGGGTGACGGCCCAGGCCGCGACGGTCCGGTCCTCTTGGGGCAGGTCTGCCGAGCTCGCCAGGTCGAACAGGTAGCGGGCGCCCGATTGCTCGAACTCGTACAGCGCCGACGCCGAATGCTCCGCCTCATAGTGATCGGCGAGCGCCTTCAGCAGAGCGCTGCCGACTATGCGGCCATCCAAGGGCAGATCCAGTGCGGCGACGACGCCAGCGAAGTCGATCGACAGCCCCCACATGGCGTCAACGTACCCTCGCCACGGAACGGTGCCGCTCCAGCATCGTCACGCGCACCGGCTTCGGTGAGCGATCCGCGTGCGGCTGGCGCAGGCTAACCCAGCTTCGCGACCGCGAAGGCGATTAGCGCCGTGGCGAAATGTCTCCGGAGTTGCGAGTCGGCGGCTCCGGACAGGCCAGCGTGAGAGCCCGCGCGACCAGCGAACACCAAGGTCTCCGTCGCTCGACGTGCCTTCGTGTGAGGATCTCTTGTGCGCGCCGCGGGGTCGAGAGCGACCCCAGG
>JAXDHV010000041.1:0-11683 GCA_034664295.1 Solirubrobacteraceae bacterium
TTCGCCGACCAGCTTGACCGCCTGGCGACGGAGCTCTTCCTGCGCGGCTTGCGGCAGCGAGCGGGCATCGCGATCCACAACCCAAAGTCTATCGACCCTGCCCGCTATTTACTACGTCGGATTAGTAAGTACCAACGACAGCACAATCTCCGGCCCCGCGGCGCTGGTCCCGGGCTCGGCGCGGTGGGAGGCGCGCTGATCGACGGAGGAATCGGGAGGGACATATTGGCAGGAGTACTATCAGGGGAGCTTCTGCCTCATCTCGTACTTCGGCTGCGTGCAGAACTGGTACCCATGACTTCGCTTGAACGCGTACCCAAACGGCACTTAGGCGCTTCGGAAGGCCGATCAACGTGAAGGGTGAACGCATGACCCCAGGCGTGACCGTGAGCGTGACATGGATCGTCGCGATTGGTATCGCTGCGGTAGCCACGGTTTTGCTGCTTTATGCCGCACCGTATGCCATGCCCGCGGCCGGCGTGGCCGGTATCGCGTTCGGCTGGTGGCGGCGTGCTCACGGCCGAAGCTGGCGGGTTGTCACGGCCCTCGCCGCCGCCTGGTTCGTCCTTGGCCTTGCCTTGTTCTCGCTCTACGGATCAAGTACCGGCGTCGGCGGGTTGCAGGTGGTGCGGGTCCCGCCGCCGCCGACCCATTCGGTACCCTGACCCGGTTGGCGCGGTTCGCGGTAGGGACCGGCGGGCCCTGCGCGAGAAATCGACGACTCGGGCGAGCCTTCCGGCTCAAGACCCGGGGCGCCCCCTCATCGAAGATCTGCTTTCGCCACTGCGACACCTACCGGCGAAACCCGAGCCGCTCGCACGTGTTTAGCGTGCGGCCTGTGGGGATTCGCGGGTGGGCGACGCGAGCCGGGGGAGTTGCTCGACGCGGAGTCTTCCGTGATCTGTCGGCGTGAAGGTCCACTCCCGCTCTGGCTGCTCGCCCCGCGAACGTCGCCCGGCGTATCCCGGGCTAAAGCCCGGTGCACTGGCCGGTGCGCGCTCCGGCGACGGCGTTGGGCTGGCCATCACTGGTCGGCGCCGGCGCGTTCGAGTTACACAGCAGCGCGCCGCCGATTGTGTTCTGCTCGATCTCCGGGACCGCGTCCGCGCTGGGCGGCGGTGCGCCCTGGTTGCCGGTCACAGTCGTCGTGGCCCCGATGGTGTTGCCAAACACCTCCAGCCCGCCCAGGTTGTCGCTCACGCTCAACGACGCGCGAAGTCGATTACCAGCGCACCCGGCGTCGTCATCCCCGAGGCTGACCATGCCCGCGGTGGCGGTGATCTTGACGGGACCGTTCACGGTCGACCCACAGACCGACACCGACGACGCGCCCTTGCTCGTCACGCCGCCGTTGACCTGCGCTCCGGCGAGAGCCAGAGAGGCGCCTGGCTCGACGCTGACACCGCCGCCGACGACGGCGCCAGCGTTCAGGCACAGCGATTCTCCGGACGTCACCCTGAGCGCGCCGGCGATGCCGCCGGTGATTGTCGTCGAGCACGCCAAACCCTCCGTTGCCGACACGCTGACCAGGGAACCCTGGAAGACAGATACGGAGAGCGTCGCCCCGATCGCGGGGTCGGCGACTCCAGCGTTCGCATACGAATAGCCTGCGCCGCCGACCGCGAGGCAGTGCGTGGTCTGGCCGAGGGCCCCGACGCCAAGCACGTCGCCCGCTTGGACCGGGATGTCGGTCGCATTGGTCTGGGGCACCGGTGACGTCGGGAGCGCGACGAAAGGCGTCTTGGCGACGACGACGTACCCGGACGGCGTCGGCCGAGCGACGATCATCTGCAATTGGGCGTTAGCGCCGCCCCACGCCCCGGTTGACCAGGACGTCAGCACCCCGTCAACCGGAACCGTGTACCTGTTACCCGGCGCCCGTGTCTGCAGCCACGAAGCCCCTCCGCAGACGGAGCCTGGATCACCGGCGACCGCCTGCCCCACTGTGGTTTCCGCGTACGCTGGCGCTCCGCAGACAAACGCCATCACCGTTACGCTGGCGACTATCACCAAGCCACGTCCTGACCGCATTGGCTCCCCCATGGTGAAGCTCCTCCCTAATGGCGATTCGCTGGTCCGCTCGTTCGCTGAGGCCAAGACTGGACCTCGGGCGAGAGCCGGCGGAGATGGGGTCGGGGTCGCCCAGCGCATCGCTCCTCGTAACGGTTGCCACACCATATTGAAAATGCAGCGAATCGTGACACTCATCCTCCGCGAGCGCGACGAGCGCGGGCGCCAATTCGCGCTGGTCGCCGTTAGCCAGGGTCGTTTGCTGCATAACAAAATGCAGCGAATCGACGGGTCTCTCCCGAGCGCGCGCAGCGCGTCAACGTAGAATCAGGACGGTGACGATCAAGGAGCGCCTGCATAAGCTCGTTGACGAGCTCTCAGAGGCCCTCTGCTTGGGTCCGTGTCCCAGCCCGCAAAGTAGCCGTCAGATCGGGAACCGGTCGATCACAGCGTCATAGGCGTGCTGGGCGTCGGTGATCGAGAGCCGCGAGTAGATCTCAAGCGACGTTCGGGTTTCGTGGCCGGAGTAGGGCTGGATCAAGGCGTCGTCGATGCCCTGAGTTTTGAGCCAGGTGAAGAGGAAGTGGCGCAGGCGGTGGGGCGGCATGTTGTGCTGGAGGCCGGCCTTTGCGGCGTAGCGAGCGAGCAGGGCGCGGACTCCGCGGGTGCTGTAGGGCTTCTTCCAACTCGACTCGAAGAGGAAGGCGGCGCCTTTTGCTCGCTGGGCGTCGATGTGGAGGGCGAGCGTCTCTTTGAAGGTGTCGGGGAATGGGACGATGCGGTCTTTGCCGCCTTTGCCTTGGGTGATCCGGATCCGGCAGGCGTCGAGGTCGGCGTCGTCGAGGCGGATCCGGACGAGTTCGGCGACGCGCACACCGGTGTAGAGCAGGGTTTTGATGAGCACGATGTCCGGGCCGCGGCGGGCGGCCCAGACGGTTTGGTAGTAGCGGCGGATCTCGTTCTCGGTGGGGACGTAGGGCAGGGCCTTGGCTTGTCGCTCGACTTGGACGTCGAGCTCCGCGCGGAGGTGGCGGAAGACGTCTTTGAGGCAGGCGTAGTCGGGGCGCTCGCCGCGCAGGTGTTTCGCGAGCTCGCGCGCTTTGCGCTTCGCCGGCGTCCGGGGCGGCGGCTGGGTCATGCGGCGGTTGGCTGGCTCGATCGGGCCACGGTCGAGATCGAGGTGGGTGTCCATGTCGAGGCGGAACGTGCCGAACAATCGGACGTGGCTCCAGGACAGCGGGGAGAGGCCGCGGCGGTCGGCGTCGCCGAGGCGTTTTGCCCAGGCGGGCTCGGCGAGGATGCGCTGGATGAGCAGCGTGTTGATGTGGACGAGCGCCGCTTGCAGGAGGTGCAGGGCGAGCATCGAGACTTCCTGGTGCTCGCGGTCGGCGCCGGTGAGCTGGCCGTCTTTGCCGTAGAACAGGGCCGTGTTGGCGCTGTTCCAGTTCTCGACGACCTGGAGGCCTTCGTGGACCTCGCGTCGCAGTTCGGGGCGCGCGAGGTAGTCGCAGATGAAGATCGTGCGCGCGGCGCGGCCGAGCTCCTCGATCGCCTGGTAGGTGAGGTGCTTGGGGCCGCCGCGGGTGAAGCGGCGCAGGACCTGCTCGGCCTCGGTGGTGCCGAGCTTCAGGGCGGTGGCGTATTTGACGATCTGGTCGTACTGCCGGGCGATCAGGTCCCAGCGAATCGGCCGCGACAGCACGGTCTCGAGCGCCGGCCACGTCGCGGACCCCGGCTCGGGGCGGTAGAGGCGTGCCGAGCCGATGTTCTTCAGGCGCGGCAGCAGCCGGAAGTCGAGGACGTGCGCGAACGCGAATGCGACGACCGACGCGCCGTGGGTGTCGGTGTAGTTGCGGTCGATCTCGGCGCTGGTGCTGTGGCGCATCAGGCCCTCGATCATCGCGGCGACCTCTGATGCCGAGCTGGTCGCGGACCTCGAGCGTTGCGTTGACGACGCGCGCGATCGCCGCGCGAAGGTTCTCGCGGGTGATGAACATCCGCCGCGCGCGGCGTAGCGTCGCGTCGGTCTCGCCGTGGTCGCCGATCGCGACGATCTGGCTGATGCCCATGTTCGTGCCGAGCGCGAAGAGGCAGAGCAGCAGCCGCCGGCGGAGCACGTCGCGCGGGACGATCTCGCGCGTAGCGACCGACGAGAACTCGCTGGTGAAGTCAACGAGCCAGTCGGTCTCCTTGAGGATGTCCAGGAGCTCGATGGTCCCCCAACGGTCCCGGATCTCCGCCTTCAGCGCGTCGAGGTTCTGCGGATCGTCAAGTTTGCCGATGGGCGGCACGCTGATCCACGGCTCACCGCGGCGCTCCCGGATCTGCACGCCGGCGGTGCCGCTGGTGAGCGCCTTGTCGAGCCCGCTGAGCGCCGCGGTGAGACGCGCCTTGAGGTCTTCGACAAACGCGCTCGGGTCGGTCGGCTGGCGCAGCGCGGCGTAGTGGACATCGCGGTTGGTGTCGAAGTCGCGCGGCAGATCGTGCTCCGGGTCGCGCCACCGGTTGGCGCCAACGACCCAGATCTCGCGGCGGCGGATCGCGTCTCGCAGCGCGCTGAGCACGCACAGCTCATACGGGATTCGCTCGACGCGCCCGTCCGCATCGACGACTGCCTGGCGCCACCCGGGCGGGACGACGCCGTCGATCGGGACCTGCTCACCGACGGGGTAGTGCTGCAGCTGGCCGGGTCGGTCGGCGTAGCGCGCGAGCAGCTCGAGCGCGTCGATCACCGGACGGTAGGCGGCGTTGTTGCCGCGGAACTCCAGCGCCGCGAGCAGTTTCGGCAGCCCTCGCCGGTAGTGGTTGGAACACGACGAGCGCAGCACCGTCCGGACACGCTTGTTCAAACGCGTTCTTCGTCGCCTTCGCTTCGGCGATCAGATCACGCAGTGTCCCCTCGGCAACGACCGGGAACAGAGCGCGGCGGATCGTCTCGTCGGGGTGCTCGACGGCGGCCTCGGCGAGCGCGAACAGAATGCCCTCCTTCCCTCGGACGCGTTTGAGGTCGTCGACGAGCTCCTTCTCGACGCGGCGCTCGGCGTGAGCGTTGATCTTGTGAACCAGGCCGATCAGCAGCTCGACCAGCGAGTCGGTGATCTCCGCCGCACGCACCCAGCACAGCGTGGCGAGCAGCGTCACACGGATCGCGGGTGGATGAGCGCGCATCCAGGCCGGGTACTCGCTCGCCGCGCGCGCCTTCCAAGAGGCCAGCAGCTTCTCCGACGCGTCGGTGAACAGGCCGTCGGGCAATCCGATGGCCTGGATGCGCTCGAGTTTGGCGATCTCGCGCAGCAGAGTGTCGAGCCCGAGCTGTCCTGGGTCGGCCTTCAACTCTGCGTAGACCCCGCGACCGTCCGTCGACTCCTCACCCTCGGCGTCGTCATCGGCGACGAGCGCCTCGAGGCGCAGGATTGCTGCTTGGGAGAGGCGCGAGACGGTGCGCTGGCAGAACTCCTGCTCGAACGTAGCGCGAGCCGCGCCGATCAGCCGGGCGACGCGGCCGGGCGGCTCGATCCGCTCGGCGCGACAGCGCGCGAGTACCACCTCGTGAACGCGGCTGTCGTTCATCTCGACCGGGTAGATCTCACTGGCGAGCCACTGAGCGAGCGCGGTCTCGTCGTCGCGTGTGAGCGTCCGGAACCCGAACGCCTCGCGGATCTGGGTGCGGTGATACGTCGCTGCTCGGTCGGCCCAGCCGTATTCGACGAGCTTCGCTACCGGGACCTTGACCTGCTCGGCGACATACGCGACGGCCGTCGGCGGCAGCTCGTCGACGTCTTCAGGGAAACGCGCCTCGGACTCGAAGAACTTCACCAACAGCGCGAACCCGAGGCGGGTCGCGCCGTGCTTGTTGGCGACCAGTCGCCAGTCGGCATCGACAAGGGTCCACACGTCGATCAGCTCGTCACTTCTGGCCTCGCGCAGCATCGTTCCTGCTCCTCTCCAGCTCGATCATAGAAATGCCGAGTCCAATTGCCGAAGGGGCACTCCACGGCCTCATGTCCGGGTGGTGTTTCCAGCGTCCACGGACCCAGGCCCCCGCCGGTTGTGCCGACCAGGCTCGCTAAGATGGCGCGATGGCTGCTAGAGAGCCGCGTGCTCCGATCACGCGGGTCAGGGACGACAGGACTTGGCGCATCGGGTCTGACGCCGATGTCGCGTGGATCAAGGAGGGCACGTCCACTGGGACGGCCATCACGGCTGCGATCCCGCCGATGTTCGCCGCGTACGCCACTCTCGACCTAGCAGAGAGCTGGGACGAGGAAGAACAGCAGCGGCACGATCAGGTTCTATTGGCGCTGCTGAGCGAGCATTCTGCACCCCAATCGTGGTGGCTCGGATATCTCGACACCGGCGCAGACGACATCGTTTTTCCCGACGCGCCGACGGTCGTCCTATATACGGGCTGGCGCTACGTGCTCGTCGAGGCCGGGTCGCAGCAGGCAGGCACGTGGCGCCATAGCGATGCTGGGACCTTCTGGAAGGGCGCATTGCCCAACCTCATGTTCCCCGCCGACCGCGCATGGCTGGTTTCGACGCTTTGGGACGATGCTTGGACCTACGTCGGGGGGTCCGCGGCGCTCGTGGCCGGCCTCCGACGACACCCCGTTCTCCAGACCCACGTCAGAGTCGTCGACGTCGGACATGATGTCAAGTTCACGCCGTAGGGCTTGACCCCCATGGCGACCGACGACGATATTGATCTTGCGCGATGCTCGCCGAGCGGCCCTTGGCGCAGCCGACTCTTGCCTCGTCGGTCGCCCAGTCGGCGACGTTGCCGCGAACCTCGGGCGCGGGAGCACCACGGTCGGGGCCTGCGGGAGGCCGTGTGTCCCCGACCCCCCCGCCCTGGCCACGGTTGCTACACCGCGCAAAAGATGTTCTGGGCGGCCGTATAGTACGTGTTCGGCAGAGTGGGAATGCCTACTACGTCGACATGCACCCAACTGCGCCAGCCGACGAGATACAGCTGGTTCCCGCATTGCGCCTTCGCCGTCGCGCGGTTAGCCGAACCGCCGCCGGAGTAGACTGTGGCGACCCCAGGGGGACCTTCGTTCCGCCAGGTCCCGTTGCTGAAATACTCCTGCAGCTGGACGGTTACTGTTGCTTTGGAAGAGCCACAGTCGATGTTGTCCCACCAGCCATGGCCGGAGGCGAAGATGGACGAGACGTGTACGTAGTCGCCCCCGTTGGCGAACGAGCAGGGACCCGTAGCCGCGGCCGCCGTGCCGAGCGGAGGGCTGGTCGCCCCCGTCAACGGCCCAGAACCACCTGGGAATAGCGACGGAACCGGGCCTGCGGCGAGCGCCGGCCCGGTCGTGGCGGCGAGGCTCGCAGCTGTTACGGCGATTACCAGAAAACGTGTGCGCGTGTCGGATGACATAGATAGGACGCTCCTTGAAAACATTGACGATGAAGTGCGTCCGCCGGAAGCCGATCCCGTCGCGGGATCTCCAGTTGCTCCTCGCAGAGGTTCCCACGATGACACCCGTTGGCATCTGCGATGGTACGCCACCGATCCCGCGACGCCTTCCGTTGGACCTCACACCAACTCTGCGGCCAACTACGGTCCCGGGAACCTTCGGCCTACCGACCGGCTGGTACCGCGCAGATCGGCGACGTGTCAAACACGACCCCCGGTAGCTGAGGTTCGACTCGACCGCCTCGATACCCCACTGAGCGATAGGGCGCTGCCCGTGTGGGTTCCTGCTTGGTCGAGTGTCTGCGGGACTGCGACCTTCACTGCGTGTGGGTGGCGATGTGGGCGCCACGCCGCCCCGGATACGCGACCAGTTACGCAGGTCCTCGCGGATCGCGCACCGCGCGCCAAGCCGGCAGATCGGGCCGAGCAAGCGTCCCGCCAGCCGCTGCAGACCAGCTACTTTGCGGGCTGGGACAAGGAGCCAAGCAGAGGGCCTCAGAGCCGGAGGCTGAGGAAGCGCTGCGCTATATCGCCCGACGGCACGTGGACCCGATGGTCGCCGCGTTCCGCGACACCCCCGAAGACGACGAGCCTGTCACGCCCGCCGATGACCAGGCCTTGGCGGCGGTGCTGGCCGACCGTGCCAACGACGTTCCGCGAATCTCCTTCGCAGAAATCAAGCGCAAACACGGGTGAACGAGGAGCCCTGCTCGGTCGAGTTCGAGCGCCAAGCCGACCGAGACCTCGAGCGACTCGACCCGCCGGTAAGACAGCGCGTCCTCGCGGGCATCGAACGGCTTGCCGCCGATCCGCGCAGCGCCGCAGTGGACACGATGACCGACGAAGAAGCACGACCGGCCCTGCGAACGTTCGCCGAAGCGTCGGGCGATCCGGTCGTTTGGACACTCGACCACGCCCTGCTCGATGACGAGCACGAGACCGACGAGGCGGTAGCCGAAGCGCGCGCCGATCGCGAGCGCGGCGTCCAGCCCGTCCCACTCGAGGATCTGCTCGCCGAGTTCGGCCGCGAGTGACCGACGCGTACTGGCGCGTCGTCGTCGACGACCGTTCCCGCAAGGATCTGCGGAGAATTGATCCGCAAATCGCGAGCGGATCCTACGTGCCATCGCGCGACTCGCCGCAGGCGCCGAGCTGGCTGGCGACGTCAAGCGACTGAGCGGGTCGAGCGAGTACCGCCTCCGCGTCGGCGACTGGCGCGTACGGTTCGAACGTCACGATCGCCGGCTCACGACATCGTCGTGCGCGTGCTCCCCGGCGGCCGCGCCTACGACCGCTGAGCCATCCCCCACCTCAAGGCTGCACCTGCCTCCTCAACCCTGCGATTGAGGCGCCGTGATCAGCAGGTGGATCCGCGCGATCACGTCCGACAGAGTCTTCTCGGCGACGCGCCCGCGGCGTCTCGCCAGACGGCTGCGGCTGATCGCCCGGACTTGATAGGGCAGCGCGTGCGAGACCGCGACCAGCCCGCCCTCCGGTGGCTCGATCCGGACGTCCATACGATTGTAGTTCGAGCGGATGAGCGGGACGACTATCGCGAGGCCGCTCGGACCTTTGCCGATCGCATCGACCGAGATCACCAGGCACGGACGGCGGCCGGCCTGCTCGTGTCCCGCGACCGGGTCAAGCTCGCAGTCCCAGACCTCTCCCTGGCTAGCGTCCGGGACGCTCAAGCAGTTTCCGCGCGCTGGCTGCCGACGTCACGCTGGTCGTATCCCAGGCGGCCGTCTCCGCTTCGAACGCCGCCGACCGCGTTGCGTCATCGCGAAGCGCTCCAAAGTCATCGTTCATCGCGCGCAGCAGCCGCACCTGCTCCTCCTTCGCGACCAGGCGGGCGATCAGCTCAGGCGCGGCCACGTGATCCTCCGCAGCAAGGCGATTGAGCCGGTCGCGCGTATCCGGCCGAACGCGAAGTGTCGTCGTTGCAGCCATAACCGAAGGGTAGACGATAGCGTATACGTCGTCAAGATCCCGGTCCCCGACGCGGCCCTTGCACCTCGGGTTCAAGCTCCCGATTGCCGGCATCATGCCGCTCTGGACATTTGCTGCATAACAACAAAATCAGCGAATCATTCTGCTTCTTCTCCTCAACTCAAGGCGATGCGTCTAGTCGAGCGCGAGTGCCATGCGAACAGCGTCGTCCAATGCGCGCATCTCCGCGGGCCCAAGAGTTCCGCGAACCGCGGCAACCGCCGCCTTGGACACCGTTAGCACGTTGTCGCAGTTCGCGACGGATCCCTCGATCAAGCCGTGGACGGCTCCAAGCTCCACCTCGGTCGCAGCCCGCGCACGCGGGTTGTTATCAGCACGACGGTCAAGTTTGTCACGTGAGCTATCGCCGTCGGGCGCGTCACGAGCACAGCGGAACCGCAAACCCAGCCCAGGCCAGTGGATGTCGTAGACCTCTCCCCGGCTCACGCGGCCGGCTCGTCGCCAGCCCAAGCCTGGTCGGCGAGCTGCTCGGCGCCCAAGCGCAACCCGGCCTCACCGATCCAATTCTCCTGCGGTTCGGTTGCATAGCCGCGACGGCGTCCGCCTCCCGCGCGCCACCCAACGTGCCCACCGCCCCCGGAGTCGCCGTGTCCGGCGAGACCTCCTCGTTTCCGCGGAGCCGTTTCTTGCCGAGATGGCACGTTCCGAACTTTCAGTAAATATCGGCCTCGCCCGGTGATGGCCGCCGTCGAGTGGTAAGCCCGGCAGCTGGCGTCGATGCGGCGACCCCGTCCTGCGCAAGTGCCGCGCCTCAGGTGACGAAGACGGGCGTACCGACCGGCACCCGCGCATACAGCGCGATCACGTCGGGGATCCGCATCCGCACACAGCCGTGGGACGCCGTGTGCCCGATCGACCCGTACTCGCTCGGGTCGATCCCGTGGATCCCAGCCCCGCCGGCGAAGCCCATCCAGCGCGCCTTTATCGGGTCCTGCGGCCCGGGCGGGATCACCTTCCCGGCGAGCGCACCGGCCCACGACGAGTTCGGCACGTACCAGGATGGGTTGACCTGCTTCCACTGGATGCTGTAGAGCCCAGCTGGCGTCTCCAAACCTTGCCGGCCGACGGCGATGTCGTAGGAGGCCGCAAGCTGCAGGCGCTCGTAGAAGCGCAGACGAAACGACCCGCGGTCGACGACGATGTAGGTCGGATACCTGCTCGCGAGGTCGGACTCGGTGACCGCCGGGCGGATGACCCGTGTCGGCACCGTGGTCATCCGCGCCGCGCGCGGGTTCACCAGCGCCCGCTCGATTCGGCCCGCCAGGGCCTTCGCGTCCACCTTCACGCCCGACACCGCCGGGACCGTCGACAGGCCAGCGGCGCCCGGGACGACGGTGGCATCCCGCGCCGGGCGGTTCGTCTGCCGGCTGATCGCGGCGATCAGACCGCGCACCGCCGAGTGCGAGTACCCGATCGTCAGCGGGATACTCGCCGTGACCCGTCCTCCGGTCAGACCGCGCAGCGCTCGTGAGACAAATGATCCCGTTCGGCTGACGCTGAGCGCGGCGTCCACGAGGCGACGCGTGTCGACAGTAACGCGCGCCTGCTGCGCCGACATCGTGAACCGGCGCGCGCCGCTCGTGACGACGACGGGGCGACCCAGCGGCGCGGCGACTCCATCGTGCAAGCGGGTGATCGCCGCCTCCGCGCGGAGACCCCCGACGTCCACCCCGGCCACACGCACGCCCGGCGCGATCACGTCGGCCTGGCCACGGTCATAAAGGTAGGCGAACAGGCCGAACAGGGCGAATACACCCGCCACGATTACGGCTCCCGCGATTACCGGCGTGCGGCGCATCTACCTTGATTCCTCCTCTCACGTTGCCGTCCGGGCGAGGCCCGCCCACACCAATACATGTATCCGCAGACAGCGGATCAGCTTGCACGTGGACTGTCAAACGCTGACGGCCATCCCCCAAAGTCGCCTAGTCCGCGGCGGCGGGTTCGCCGTACATTGTTGCGGCTGCTCTCGATCTGGCGCGCCAGCGGACTCGCCATGTGCAAATCGATTGGCCATCCGGCTGCGTCCGACCGGCCGAGCGTCCGCAGCCGCCGCTGACGGGCCGACGTTGCCCCGGGCGTCCGCCCCGCCGGGGAACGAAGCACCCACGGAGAGTCGCGTGCCAGAGCTTCCCACGCTTCGCTGGCCCCGCCTTCACCTGCGGCCCTGAGGACGGCCGGCGAGTCGACGACCCGCGGGGGGGGGGGGGGGGGGGGGGGGGGGGGGGGGGGGGGGGG
>JAXDHV010000054.1:0-116707 GCA_034664295.1 Solirubrobacteraceae bacterium
TTCGCCGACCAGCTTGACCGCCTGGCGACGGAGCTCTTCCTGCGCGGCTTGCGGCAGCGAGCGGGCATCGCGATCCACAACCCAAAGTCTATCGACCCTGCCCGCTATTTACTACGTCGGATTAGTACTAGCGCCCGGCCGGTTGGGTTAACGCCCGGGTGCAGATGAAGCCGCACCGGCTCTTCGTCAGATCGAGCTGCCCGACGCCCGCGATCCCGGTGACGGTGAACCGGCGCCTGGCCGGGACGAGGGTGAGGCGGAGGTGAGGGGTGGCGGGACTGCACCTCGAGCTGGCCGGCCGCGCCCGCGCGCGCCCCAGCCCGATCGACACCGGCCCGCAGCGGGCCGGCCGGTCGACGATCAGCGTCGCCGCCGGCCGGGTCACCTGGATCAGCCGCGGCGGGGCGGCCTGCCCGATCGGACCGCAGAAGCTGCTCGTCTGCGGAAAGTTCTTGACCTTCGCCCGGACGACCTCATAGCGCTCCGCCGTGCACGCCTGGTCGGCCTGCTCGGTCAGCGTGACGGTGTAGCGCAGGCCGCTGGGAGCGACGATGCTGCCGCTCACCGTCCTCGTCGTCGCCGGCGATGACGCGCACCCGGCGAGGATCGCGGCCCCGAGGATCTGCCCGAGTGCGACCAGCCGTCGAAGCGGGGGCCGGGAAGCGGGAAGAGGCACGCCCAGTCGCATTGGCCACGACTCTACCGGCGGGCTCCACGGACTTTCGAGCAAAGAGAACAGTTGCACACGCAACTACTTGCTATAGTCGCGTCCATGGAACTCGGACTCGCCACGTTCGCCGATCTCCCGGCTGGCGTCAGCCCCCGCCAGCGGATGCGCGACCTCCTCGAGGAGGCCGAGCTCGCCGACCAGCTCGGCCTCGACGTCTTTGCGATCGGCGAGCATCACCGCAGCGACTTCCTCGTCTCCTCGCCGGCCGTCGTGCTCGCGGCGATCGCCGCCAGGACGGAGCGGATCCGCCTCTCGAGCGCGGTGAGCGTGCTGAGCTCCGACGATCCCGTCCGCGTCTTCCAGGACTTCGCCGAGCTCGACCTGATCTCCGGCGGCCGAGCCGAGATCATGGCCGGCCGTGGCTCGTTCACCGAGTCGTTCCCGCTGTTCGGCCAGGACCTCGACGACTACGACGAGCTCTTCGCCGAGAAGCTCGATCTCCTCCTGAAGATCCGTGGCGCAACCCACGTGACCTGGTCTGGTCGCCACCGTCCGGCCCTCGTCGACGCCGGCGTCTGGCCGCGGCCGGTCCAGGACCCCCTCCCGGTCTGGGTCGCCGTCGGCGGCTCTCCCGGATCGGTGATCCGCGCCGGGACGCTCGGCCTCCCGCTGACGATCGCGATCATCGGCGGTCAGCCCGAACACTTCGCCCGCTTGGTCGACCTCTACCGCAAGGCCGTCGCGGCCGCCGGCCACGACCCGGCGCTCGCAAAGCTGGCGATCAACACCCACGCCTTCGTCGGCGAGACCTCAAAGCTCGCCGACGCCGCCTTCGCCCGTCCGTACCTGACGATGATGAATCGGATCGGTCGCGAGCGCGGCTGGCCGCCATCCGGCCTCCCCGAATACCAGGCGCTGCGCTCGCCGCTGGGCGCGGTCGCCGCCGGCTCGGTCGAGCAGGTCGCCGAGAAGCTCCTCTACGAGCACGAGCTCTTCGGCCACGACCGCTACATCGGCCAGATCAGCGTCGGCGCCGTCGCCCACGCCGACGTACTCCGCTCGATGGAGCTCTTCGGCGCCCAGGTCGCCCCGCTCGTCCGGGCCGAGGTCGCCCGCCGGGCATCGAGCGCCCCGGCGGCCTCCGTCAGCTGACCTGCTGGTAGATCAGGAAGCCGTTCATCACCGTGATCAGGGCGGCCAGCGTCCCGCCGACGATCGTCGTCGCCAGGCGGTTGACGTGGACGCCCATCAGGTCCCGCCGCCGGGTCAGCATGACCAGCGGGATCAGGGCGAACGGAATCCCGAACGACAGGACGACCTGGCTTGCGATCAGCGCGCTCGTCGGGTTGACGCCGATCGCGAGGACGACGAAAGCCGGCACCATCGTCACGGCCCGCCGGGCCATCAGGGGGACCCGGACGCGCAGGAAGCCCTGCATCACGATCTGTCCGGCATATGTGCCGACGCTCGACGACGACGTCCCCGAGGCGAGCAGGGCGACGACGAAGGCCAGTGCCGCGAAGCCGCCGACCTGGTTGCCGAACCCGTGGTAGGCCTGCTGGATCGTGCTGACGCCGGTGTGGCCGGTCGCGTTGAAGAGCTTCGCCGCGACGGCCAGCATCGCCATGTTGACGAGCCCGGCCGCCCCCAGCGCGATCACGATGTCCAGCTTCTCGTAGCGAAGCACCCGCGCGCGCTCAGAAGAATCACGAACGGGAACCCGATTCTTGGTCAATGCGGAGTGGAGGTAGATCGCGTGGGGCATCACCGTCGCGCCGAGGATGCCGACCGCCAGGTAGAGGCTGTCGGTCCCGGTCAGGTGGGGGATCAGCCCGCCGAGCGACTCGTGAGCCGACGGGCCGATCTTCAACGTCTCGTAGAGGAAGCCTAGGAAGATGATCCCCAGCAGGCCGGAGATCGCCAGCTCGAAGCGGCGGAAGCCGTGGGTCTGGAGCTCGAGGATCCCGAACGCGATCACGCCGGTCATCGCGCCGGCCCAGATCAGCGGAACGCCGAACAGGAGGTTCAGGCCGAGCGCGGCTCCGACGAACTCGGCGATGTCGGTCGACATCGCGATGATCTCCGCCTGCACCCACATCCCGACGCTCATGAAGCGGGGGAACTGCTCGCGAAACAGCTCGGGCAGGGTCCGGTCGGCGACGATCCCGACCTTCGCCGAGAGATACTGGATCAGCATCGCGATCATGTTCGCCGCGAGCACGACCCAGAGCAGGAGGTAGCCGAACCGCGCGCCGCCCTGGATGTTGGTCGCGAAGTTGCCCGGGTCGACGTAGGCGATCGCCGCGACGAAGGCCGGCCCGAGCATCGTCAGGGCCCCGCGGATCCGGCCCCTCGCCAGCAGCAGCTCGAGCGGGCTCGGGTGACTCGGGCTGGGGTGACTCGGGCTCGGGTGGCCCGGGTGGCTCGGGCTGGGGTGGCTCGGGCTCGGGTGACCCGGGCTGGGGTGGCTCGTGGGGCCGGCTAGCACCGGCGGATCGGCAACGAGCGTCGTCGCCGAGCCCTCGAGGGCGGCGACCGGCCGCAGGAAGGGCTCGGTCACGCAGCCGGCTCGGCTTGCGGCTTGCGCTCGAGCTCGATTCGCATCGCCCGGGCGAGTGCGACGCCGAGCACGAGGTTCTCGGCATCCTCGGCGCGCCGGAGGAAGACCGGGCCGTCGAACGGCTGCTTGTCGACGACCTCGAGCCGCTCGCCCGGGACGACGCCCCTCTCCGAGAGGAAGCGGAGCATCCCCGGATCGGAATCGGAGATCCGGACGAAGATGCCGGCCTCGCCTGCGCACAGCGCGTCGAGGCTGACGGTCTCACCCTCGTCGATGACGAGGTCTGCCGAGGGGATCGGGTCGCCGTGGGGGTCGACCGTCGGGTGGCCGAGCTTCTCGGCGATCGCCGCCTCGAGCTCGTTGGAGACCCAGTGCTCGAGGACCTCGGCCTCCGCGTGGACCCGGTCCCACGGCATGCCGAGCTGGTCTGCCAGGAAGAGCTCGAGGAGCCGGTGGTGGCGGAGCACCTGGAGGGCCACCCGCCGGCCCTCGTCGGTCAGCTGGACGCCGTGATACGCCGATCGGGTGACGAGGCCCATCTCGGCGAGCCGCTTGCACATCAGCGAGACCTGCGGAGCGCTCAGGCCCAGCCGGTCGGCGAGCACGCTGGTCCGGACTGGTGCCCCCTGGGTCCGGGTCTCGAGCGAGTAGAGGGCCTTCGCGTAGTCCTCGACGACCGACGGGACGCGTTCTTCTGAGACCATGAAAGAAATGTTAGCACTGCGAAAGTTTGCTGTTGTCGCATATGCAACAAGGCTCGACGATTCTGCAAACTCGGCGTCGGCGGAGCACCGCTGACTACAATCGGGTGCGATGACCGGAGATCCGAAGGACTGGGCGGAGCGCGCCGAGAACGCCCTCGGCGACGCCGGCTATCGTCGGGGCGGAGCCCGCCGGGCGATGCTCGATCTGCTCGACGGCCAGTCGTGCGCCCTCTCGGCCGTCGAGATCGAGGACCGCCTGCGCTCGGACGTGCGGAGCGTCTCGCGGGCCAGCGTCTACCGGATCCTCGAGGAGCTCGAGCGACTCGGTCTGATCGCGCGGGTCGAGATCGGCCAGAGCCTGGTCCGCTACGAGCCGGTCCGGCCGGGTCACGGCCATCACCACCATCTCGTCTGCGACCGGTGCGGCGCCCTCACGCCGTTCAGCGACGCCGAGCTCGAACGGGCGATCTCGAGCCTCAGTCAGCGGGTCCCGCTGACGGTCTCCGATCACGAGGTCGTCCTCCACGGGGCCTGCGCGGACTGCGGCGAGGCCTGAGTGGCCACCCCCGGGGACGGCCTGCGGCTGGACGGGCTGCACCACATCACGATGATCAGCGGCGACGCGCGGATGACCGTCGACTTCTACGCCGACGTGCTTGGTCTCCGGCTGGTCAAGAAGACCGTCAACTTCGACGATCCGAGCGCCTATCACCTGTACTTCGGCGACGAGATCGGCTCACCCGGGTCGATCCTCACGTGGTTCGACTTCGCCGGTGTCGGTCGTGGCCGGGCCGGCGCGGGGATGATCCACCGGATCCAGTTCGGCGTGGCCGACGACGACTCGCTCGACTTCTGGGCGGCTCGACTCCGGGTCAAGGGGTACGCCAGCACCCGCCGAGACGGCTCGCTGCTGTTCGAGGACTTCGAGGGGCTCAGCCTCGAGTTGGTGCTCGCCGATCCCCGCAACCGGTCGCTCCGGGCGGCCCATCCCGAGGTGCCGGCGGAGTACGCGATCCTCGGCGTCGAGGGCGCCCGGGCCTACACCAACCGGGCCTGGGAGGAGGCCGGCCTGCTGACCCAGACGCTCGGGTTCACGCACCTCGGCCGCGGCGAGTACGCCCTCGCCGGCGACGATCGGCAGTTTCGCTGGGCGCACGACCCGCCGCCGGTCCTGCGGGGCCGCCAGGGCGCCGGAACGGTCCACCACATCGCCTGGGCGACGCCCGACGCAGACCAGCTCGCCTGGCAGCAGCGGATCAGCGAGACCGGCCTGTACGTGACCGATGTCCGCGACCGCGACTATTTCAGGTCGATCTACTTCCGCGAGCCGCGGGGCATCCTCCTCGAGATCGCGACCCATGCACCGGGCTTCGCCGTCGACGAGGACCCCGACCACCTCGGCGAGGAGCTCCGCGTCCCGGAGATGTACGCCCACCTCCGCCGGCAGCTGCTGGCGACCCTGACACCGCTCGTCAACCCGCGGATCGCCCAGCGCGAGCAGACCGCCGGCTCTTGAGCCCGCTCGCCTTCGCCCGACGGCCTGCGGCCGGCGAGGCCGCGGGGCTGCTCGTCCTCCACCACGGCCGGGGCACGACCGAGCGCGACCTCCTCCCGCTGGCCGACGCCCTCGACCCCGATCGCAGGCTGCTGGTGCTCGCCCCGCGGGCGCCGATCGGCTTTCCGGGGACGCCCGGCTACCACTGGTACCTGGTCCCCCGGGTGGGTTACCCCGACCCCGAGACCTTCGCGACCGCCTACGCCGCGCTCGCCGACTTCCACGACGCCGCCTGGGAGGAGACGGGGATCGGCCCGCAGCAGACCGTCCTCGGCGGGTTCTCGATGGGCACGGCGATGAGCTACGCGCTCGGCCTCGGGCCGGACCGCCCGGCCCCGGCGGGGATCCTCGCCTTCGCGGGCTTCATCCCGACCCTCGAGCACTGGCAGCCCGACCTCGCCGGACGCCCCGCGGTGCGGTGCTTCGTGGCCCACGGCAGCCGCGACCCGGTGATCTCGGTGGCGTTCGCCCACCGGGCGGTCGCCCGGCTCGAGGCGGCCGGGATCGACGTCGTCTACCACGAGTCGGCCGTCGCCCACCAGATCGCCCCCGAGGCGATCCCGGCGGCGGCCGGCTGGCTGGCCGAGACGCTCGGCTCGTGAGGCCTGCGACGAGCGTGGACGCGAGCTTTCGCCAGGTCGAGCACGACCGGACGATCGTCTTCGGCCGGGATGCGATCGCCCGAGCCGGGGACCTCCTCGGCGACGGCTTCGTCCTGCTCTCCACGGCCCGCTCGCGCGCTTCGGCGCCCGGGGTGGTCGAGCTGGCCGGGAGCGTGATCGACGTCCCCGGCGGCCGGGTCGACGAGATCGCGGCGGCCCTGCGCCCGGCGGTCTCGGGCGAGCGCCTCGTCGCACTCGGCGGGGGCCGGGTGATCGACGTCGCCAAGGCGCTCGCCGCAGCCGACCCGCCACGGTCTGTGATCGCAATCCCGACGACCCTCTCGTCGGCCGAGATGACCGCCTTCCACCGCCATGCGTCGGGCGTGGCGTCGGGAACGCGACATGTCCGCCCGGGTGTGGTGATCAACGACCCGCGCCTCAGCGCGTCCCAGCCGGCGGACGGGCTGGCGGCGAGCACCGGGAACGCGCTCGGCCATGCCGTGGTCGCCGTCTTCAGCCTCGCCTCGAACCCCCTGGCCGCGGCGGCCGGGCGGGCGGCGGCGCAGCGCCTCGTAAGGGGGTAGGCGGGCCCCCAGCCCGACCGCGACGAGCTGGCCCTCGGCGCCCTGCTTGGCGGGTGGGCGGTCGACCGGAGCGGCCTCGGACCACACCACGCGATCTGCCAGACGCTCGTCCGGGTCGCCGGCGTCGGCCACGCCCAGGCCAACGTGGCGATGCTCGAGTCGAGCGTCGCCGGGATCCGCCGCCGCCTGCCGGAGGCGGTCGCCCAACTCGAATCGGAGCTCGGCGTCGACCTCGAGCGGTTCGCCCGGGGCCTGCGGGAGCAAGCCGGTGTCGGTCGCCTCGACGCCCTGGCCGAGGACGCCGCCATGCGCGAACGCGTCGCCCGTGCGGCTGAGGGTCGTCCTGAGTTGGGGCGCGTGCCGCCGGCTCCCGAGCTCGACGAGCTCCGTGCGATCTACGGGGCTGCGGCCGCCCCCGGCGGGTGAGGGGTGCTCAGGGAATCGTGAGGATGATCTTGCCCAGCTTGCCGCCCGCCGCGAAGCGCTCGTAGGCCTCGGCGGCCCGCTCGAGCGCGAAGGTCTCGGCGACGAGCACGCGGAGCCGGCCGGAGTCGAGCAGCGGGAGGACGTGGCGCTCGAGGCGCCGAGCCGTCAGTGCCTTCTCCTCGAGCGGGCGGGACCGGAGCGTCGAGGACCGGACCTGGGCCCGCTTGGCCATCAGGGCGGCGAGGTTGATCTCGGTCTTCGCGCCCGCGCCGATCCCGATCACGCAGATCCGTCCGCCGATCGCGAGGGCCTTGACGTTGCCGGGCAGGTTCGGCGCGCCGACGAGCTCGAGGATCAGGTCGAACGGGCCGCGCTGCTCGAAGCCCTCAGGTGCGAAGACGTCGGCTCCGAGCGCGGCCACCGGCTCGCGCATCGCCTCGTTGCGGACGGTCGCGCTGACCCGGGCACCGGCCGCGGCGGCCAGCTGGACTGCTGCCGTGCCGACCCCGCCGGCCGCCCCGTGGATCAGGACTCGTTCGCCGAGTGTCAGCCGGCCTTGGGTGAAGAGGGCGTCGTGGGCGGTCGTGAAGACCTCGGGCACGCCGCCGGCAGCCGGCCAGTCGAGCGACTCGGGGACGGCCATCAGCGCTCGCTCGTGCACCACGGCCAGCTCGGCCTGGCCGCCGCCGCCGACGATCGCCATCACCCGGTCACCGATTTTGAAGCGGCTCGCGCCCGGTCCGAGCCCGGCGACCTCGCCGGCCAGCTCGAGCCCCGGGATGTCCTGGGGGGAGCCGGGTGGCGCGGGGTAGCGGCCCTTGAGCTGCATCATGTCCGCACCGTTGAGCCCGGCCGCACGGATCGCGACGAGGACCTCGCCGTGCCCCGGGGTGGGGTCGGGGTGCTCCTCGACGGTGATCTCCCCGTCGGCGATCGTGGCTGCGCGCATCCGCAGAGCCTAGACCGAGTAGCTCGCCGGCTCGCCGCCGAGCTGCGGCTGGGTCACCCGAGGTGACGCAGGCCGCTCCAGATCTGCGACCAGGGGGCCCGTGTGGCCTTGCACAGCTCGATCGGGGCGTCGAGCTCGTCGTTTTGGACGCCGGCGTCGTTGGCGACCCGGCCGGCGAGACGGCAGCCGGTGAAATGGTCGCCGAGCTCCGTCGCCTCGAAGCCGACAGCGAGCACCGGCGCGGGGCGATCCGGCGGCGGCCCCCAGTCGGCGAAGGAGTTGTGGCCGCTGTAGGCCTGGGGCAGCCCGAGCGCCGGGCCGTAGCGGTCGATCGCTCCGGCCTCACCGTAGTTCGACGTGAAGATCACCGGGTGTGGGGTCGTGCCCGCGTAGACCTTGGCGACGGTCTTGGTGAATTCGGGCCAGCCGATCGTCTCACCGACGTCGGGGTTGAGGGCGATCGCCGCGCCGGCCCTGGACGCCGGCAGGATGGGGAGCGCGATCACGGCCGAGACCAGCCCGCTGAGGGCGACCGCGGCGCCGAGCAGGGTGCGCCGCGTGAGCTGTGCTCGCCGTGACGAGCGATCGAGCCAGGCGTCGGTCTCGATCGCTCCCGCTCCGAGCAGGACCGGGAACGTGCCGGCGAGGTAATACGGCTTGCCGCCGGCGGCGAGGAAGACCACGACGAGGAAGAGCCAGGCGACGGCGAAGAGCCGCCACGGGCGCAGCGCGGGGCGGCGGACGAGGGCCAGGAGGCCCGCGATCCAGACCGGCGCGAGCACCGGGCTGACGAGCAGCAGCTGGAAGGGGAGCAGGGCCCAGCGCGGCTGCGAGCTGCCCGAGCCGCCGTGGGCGATCGCCGAGGAGACGGCGAGTTGGGGCCAGCCGTGAGCGGCCTGCCAGAGCAGCCACGGCGACCAGAGGAGGACGGCGATCAGCGCACCGGCCCACGGCCAGGCGGTGCGCAGGAGGCGGCGGGGCCCGGCGACCAGCAGACCGGCGCCGATCCCGGCGAGGAGAAATGCGATCAGCGGCTTGTCGAGCAGCGCGAGGCCGGCGACCAGGCCCGCCGCGAGCCAGAGGCGGTCGTCGCCGGTGCGGAGCACGCGCGCCACAAGCCAGCTGACGAGCGCCCACGCGAGCAGGTCGAAGGTGGTCGTGCTCAGGAGGTGGCCGACGACGAGGACGACCGACGCGACGCAGGCGCAGGCGGCGGCGATCAGCTGCGCCCGCCGGGTGCCGCCGAACTCGGCGGTGATCAGCCCGGTGAGGAGCACCGTGGCGGCCGCCATCAGCGCTGCGGGGACACGCAGGACGGTCAGCGAGCCGGGGGCGATCGTGTTCATGAGGTGGGCCAGAAACGGCGTCAGCGGTCCCTGATCGGCATAGGACCACGCGAGGTGCCGGCCGGCGACGAGGAAGTAGAGCTCGTCGCGGTGGTAGCCGTATCCGCCGGCGAAGGCGATCAAGAGCAGGCCGACGAGGCCTGCCAGGCCGAGCAGGGCGGCGAGTGCCGGGGTCGACGCAGGCGCCGACGCCCTGTCCTGCGGTGCCGGGCGCTCAGGGGTCGACGTCTGCGTGCTCACTCTTCCATCCTCGATCGTCGGTGGCGGTTGCGCGCCGCAGGACGTCGGGCTTCCGGACTCACCCGTGCCGAGCCCGTCTGTGTGGTCTCAGAGCCCGTCGCGGCGGTGTCAGCGGTCATCGGTCGAAGCTTGGCAGGTGCGGTTTCGAGCATCGCCGTGCAGCGAGCCGTCCTCTCGTGGATCGAGGCGGGCGTGGGAAAGGCGTGGCGCGGGTATGCCCGAGGTGATGCCCGTGACAGACGACGTCGCCCGCTACCGAGAGATCGAGCGCCTGGGCGTCGGCGGGATGGCGACCGTGACGCTCGCCGAGGACACGATGCTGCGGCGTCGGGTTGCCCTGAAACGGGTCCACACCGAGGACGATGCCAACGCGATCCTGCGCCTGCGCCGGGAGGCGCTCGTCGGAGCGTCGCTCAGCCACCCGAACCTCGTCTCGGTCTACGACGTCGAGATGCGGGCCGACGGCGACCTGGTCATCGTCATGGAGTACGTCGCCGGCCAGACGCTCCGCGACGCGATCACCGGCTCCGGCGGGCTGCCACAGGGGTTGGCCCTCGAGGTCCTCACGGGCGTGGCCTCCGCACTCGACGCGATCCACGCGCGGGGCATCGTCCACCGGGACGTCAAGCCGGCGAACATCCTGCTCGGGCGTGAGGGAGCGATCAAGCTGGCGGATCTGGGGATCGCCCTCGCCTCAGACCGGACGCAGATCACGCGGGACGGAATGGTCCTCGGCACGTTCAGCTACATGGCGCCCGAGCAGCTCGAGGGGACGGGATCGACGCCGGCGGTCGACATCTACGCGCTGGCGGTCGTGGCCTTCGAGATGCTCAGCGGCCAGAAGGCCCATCCTCAGACCAACCCGGTAGCCCTGGCCCACGCGATCGCAACGCAACCGCCGCCCGATCTGCGCGCGGTGGTCCCGGACGTCCCGCGGGCGGCGGCCGAGGTCCTGCGGCGGGGGATGGACCCAGACCCGGCGAAGCGGCCGCGGAGCGCGACCGATCTTGTCGATCGGCTGCGGGTGGCACTCGACCCCGAGGCCGGGACCATCCCGGCCACTCGGCCGGTGGCGCTCGCTTCGCCGGCCGGGCCCATTCCATCTCCGGCTCCGGCTCCAGCTCCGGCTTTGTCTCCGGTTCCGGCTCCGGCTCCAGCTCCGGCGGCGGCGGCGAGTCGGGCTCCGGCCGGCGAACCACCGGCGGATACCGTGGGGAGAGCCCGCAAGCCACCCGTTGCGCCGGCCCGGAAGGTCGCTGTCGAACCCGTCGGGAGGTCGGGGGATCGTCGGGGGACGCCGGCATTCGGCGCCGGGCTCGCGGGGCGGGTGCCCGGGAGGCAGGGGCTGATCCTTGCCGGCCTCGGAGTCTGCGCGGCGGTCATCGTGCTGATCGCGCTGAACTCGGGCGGCGGTACTCCTGCGAAGCGGACGAGCGGAGCCGCGGCGCGGGCGCCGAGCACCAAGCACGGGACCTCGTCGGCGTCAGGGGCGCCGAGGACGACTACCGCCGCGTCGGCGGCCGGCTCGACGAGCACTGGTGGGAGTCAGGTGAGCGCGAACCCGACCACCTCGACCCCGTCGGGAGCGGTTCAGACCTTCTACGGGCACGCGGCCTCGCATGACTACGCGGCGGCCTGGGCGCTCGCCGACCCGGCCTTCCGCAGCCAGCTCCAGGGATACGCGAGCTTCGCGTCGGGCCAGAGCAGGGTCCGGCAGATCACCTTCCATCAGGCACAGACGATCGCCCAGACCGCTCAGAGCGCAACGGTCGCGGTGCGGACGACGTCGGTGCTGGTCGACAAGACCCAGCAATGTCAGGGGACCGTCTCGCTCGTCCGATCGACTGCCGGCGCGTGGATGCTCCACCAGATCTCGATCAACTGCGTCTGAGTCGACTACGTCGGAGGAGCTTGGTCGCGGGCTGCGGCGGGTGCTCCGTGCCTGCGATCGGGCTCAGTCTGAGGCGGGCGGAGGCGACGCGGCGGCGTGAGTCCGCTCGAACAGGGCGACGCACTCGATGTGCGGCGTCTGGGGGAACATGTCGACCGGGCTGACCCGCTGGAGGGTCCAGCCGGCCTCGACGAGCTGGGCGGCGTTGGGGGCGAGCGTCGTCGGATTGCAGGAGACGTAGATGATCCGCTTGGGTGAGGACTCGATGATCCGGCGGACGACCTTCGCCGAGAGGCCTGCGCGGGGTGGGTCGACGACGACGAGGTCTGGTCGGCCGGCCCGCTCGACGAGCTCGCGCATCGCGAGGCGGACGTCGCCGGCATAGAAGAAGACGTTCTCGATCTCGTTGCGCGCCGCGTTCTCGATCGCGTCGGCGATCGCCTCGGGGATCAGCTCGAGGCCGAAGACCTGGCCGGCCCGCGGCGCCAGCGTCAGGGCGATCGTGCCGGTTCCGCAGAAGAGGTCATAGACCCGCTCCCAGCCGCGGAGGGCCGCCCGGGCGGCGACGAGGCCGTAGAGCTTCTCGGCCATCACGGTGTTGGTCTGAAAGAAGGCCTCGGCCGAGACGCGGAGGTGCAGCTCGCCGATCTGCTCGTCGAGGGCGGCGACCCCCCGAATCAGCTCGGTCTCGCCGCCGCTCGTCGTCTCGGCGAGGGCGTCGGTCCTCGTGACGAGGAGCCCGTCGCAGTCGATCGCCTGCGCCAGGGCCTCGGTGTCGAGCTCGCCGGGTCCGGTCACGAGGCGGACCTGGATCTGGCGAGAGCGGCGTCCCTCGCGGATCACCAGGTTGCGCAGGAGGCCTTCGTGGGAGCGGCGGTCGAAGGCCGTCAGGTTCTGAGCGCGACACCAGTCGAGGACCTGTCGACGGGCGGCATTGCCGGCCTCCGAGGCCAGCAGGCAGTCCTCGATGTGGACGATCCGCTCCCACGAGCCCGGCGCGTGGAAGCCACAGAGGAGCTCGCCGTCGGGGCCGCGGCCGAACGAGTACTCGAGCTTGTTGCGATAGCGCCACTCCTCGACTGCCGGGACGATCGGGTCGAGCTCGAACCCCTCGAGGTGCCCGAGCCGCTCGAGCGCCTCGCGGACCTGGCCATGCTTGATCTCGAGCTGGCGGGCGTAGGAGAGGACCTGCCAGGGGGCGCCCGGGTGATCGGCCAGCGGCGCGACCCGGTCGGGACCGGGCTCGACCACCTCGAGGGCCCGGGCCTGGGCGTAGGAGCGCTTGCGCTTGTGGACGATCGCCCGGACCCGGTCGCCGGGGAGCGCCCCGTCGACGAATACGACGTAGCCGCCGTCGGTCCGCCCGACGCCCGCCCCGCCGAAGGCGAGCGACTCGATCTGGAGCTCGAGCTCGTCGCCGACCGAAACCCGAGCGGTCTCGATCGAGGATGCTGCTGGCGTCGTCTCGGGAGCGTTCATCGACCAAGCATCGCAGGCGTCAGACCTGACGGACCTGCGACCAGCACTAGCCGGCGAGCAGGAGCTCGAGCAGGGCCTTCTGGGCGTGACGGCGGTTCTCCGCCTGGTCCCAGATCCGCTGGCGCGGCCCGTAGAGGACCTCGCTGGTGATCTCCTCGCCCGGATGAGCCGGCAGGCAGTGGAGGGCGATCGCCCGCGAAGCCGCGCGATCGAGCAGCGCCTCGTCGAGCCGGTAGGGGTCGAGCGCCGCCCGGCGCCTGACGGCGGTCTCCTCGTCTCCCATCGAGACCCAGACGTCGGTGTAGACGACGTCGGCGCCGGAGACCGCCTCGACCGGGTCGCTCTCGAGGCGGACGCCCGCCTCGGCCTGCAGCTCGAGCTCGTAGCCGGCCGGCGAGGAGACGACGACCTCGACGCCGGCGATCGGCGCGATCAGCGCGAGCGAGCGAGCCATGTTGTTGCCGTCGCCGACGTAGGTCACTCGCAGGCCGTCGAGCCGGCCGAACTCCTCGCGCATCGTCAGGAGGTCGGCCAGCACCTGGCACGGGTGGTGGACGGCGGTGAGCATGTTGAAGACCGGGATCTCGGCCCACCGCGCCAGCTCGGCGACCGGCTCGTGGCCGCCGGTCCGGATCCCGATCGCGTCGACATGGCGCGAGAGGACGAGGGCCGTGTCGCGGGGGGACTCTCCGCGGGCGAGCTGCATCTCGTCGCCCCGGAGGATCATCGGATGGCCGCCGAGCTCGACGATCCCGGCCTCGAAGGAGACCCGCGTGCGGGTCGACGGAACGCCGAAGACCAGTGCGATCGTCCGCTTGGCGAGAGCCGTCGAGGACCGCGGAGCGGCCTTCAGCTCGACGGCCCGGTCGAGTAGGCCCGAGAGCTCATCCGGGCTGAGCTCGGTCCCCGTGATGAAGTGGCGGGCCATTGGACCGCCGAAGTCTAGGACGCCCGGACGAGACGCACGGGGCGCGAGCGACGCGACTGTCTTCTGAGCGGCTCCTACACCCCGGAGGCCCCGGAAGATCAGGGGAGAAATGCTGTACGACAGGCGCAATTAGGCTAACCTAAGCCCATGTCCGGGATCTGCCGTCCGCAGAGGACGCAGTAGTGGCGAGCACGGACTGGTCGAACTGGCCGGTGCTCGAGGTCCGCGTCCGCGCGCCCCACCCGACCTGCTACGCCAGGGTCGTGATGGATGCCCTCCGGGCCGGGCTCCAGCGGGGCGTCCCGTTCGTCGTCGTGGTGATCGGCGAGCCGACCGCCCCACCCCGTCCCAGCCCCGTGCTAGGTCCGATCGACACCCGCTGGCTGCGCCACTGCCGCGGCGTGCTCGCGCGCAACTGCCGGGGGATCGCCTACGTCACCGACTGCGAGGCCGCCCGGCTTCCCGGTTGTCCGGCGAAGGCTTGCCGGGACGTCGAAACTGCCCGGGCGTGGGCGCGCGAGCGCCTCGCCGATCCGCCGCGCGTTCCAGCCGGGGTTTCGTAGAGCGCTTCACCGAGCCGGTCGGCTCACGGGAAGATCTCGGTCGTGCAGTCGCCGTGCGGGAGGTGGATCTCGTGCGGTCGGGCGCCGCCGGTGTCGAGCTTGGAGAAGTCGACGAAGAACGAATCGTCGAGCCCGTAGGTCCCGGTCTGCTCGTCGCGGACGAGTCGTGTCAGCCAGCCGTCGATCTCTGGATAGAACTGGTTGTCCCAGGTCGAGTACAGCGAGTTCGTGACGTAGACGCGCTTCCCGTCGAGCGACGCTTGGAGCATCTGCGGACCGCCGTTGAGCGGTCCCGCCGCCTTCGGATGGCCGCCGTCGCGGCCGAGCAGGCCGCCGAGCCAGACCTGCGACTTCAGCGTCGGGTGCTCTGGGTCGGAGACATCGTAATGGCGGAGGTCTCCGTGGAGCCAGTTCGAGAAGAACAGGTCCCGGTCATTCATCGAGAGGACCAGGTCGGTGATCAGGCCGGGCACGCCCCCCGGCAGCGGCCACCCCTCGAGCTCCTCGTTTAGGACATCGATCACCGTGTCCGCACTCCAAGGGCCGTTGGGGTCGTCGCGATGGAAGCGCTTGATCGTGCTCGAGAGGGTCGCTCCGACGAAGCCCTGGGCCGAATCCGGGTCGTGCTGCCAGCGCAGCTCGAGGGGAATCCACCCGTCGTCGCCGAGGTCGAGTGTCTGGATCTTCGTCCGCTTCTCGAGGTCCCAGAAATGCAGCGCTCGGCCGTACTTCCCGGCTGCGACGTCGGCTGGGTCGAAGCCATCCTTGAACGTATTCGGGGCGCCCCACTCTGAGGAGACCAGGGCGTTCTGGCGTGGCTGGTACCAGAAGTCGTACATCAGCTCCTGTCCGGCCTTGTCGTTCTCCCACCGTCCGAGCACCGAATAGTCGCGGGCGTCGAGCATGGCGAAGCCGCCGGGGAGGTCGCCGTTCTCGTCGCCGAGCATCGACACCGTGATGATGTCGCCGGGCATGCAGTGGACGGTGTGCGGCCCGCTGAGGCCCGTCTTCGCTCTGATCTCCTCCGCTTCGATCACCTTCGCGACCTCGGGTCGCCGGGGATCGGAGATGTCGACGATGTGGATTCGCGACGAGCGGAAGCCCGGGACGATCAGCGTGTCGCGGCTGAGGTTCGACGAGTGGCAGGCCGACGAGCACGCGTTGAAGCCGAAGTGATGGAGCTCGTCGCCGATGTTCGGCATCGGCGTGCGATGGACGATCTCCGAGTAGTGGTCCGATTCGGGGTTGACGTCGACCACGGCGACGAAGTCCGGCTCCTTGATACCTGTGCCCTCGTAGAGGCAGGCGACGTAGATCAGGTCTTCGGGTGACTGCTGGGCCGCCGCCTCGGGAGAGGCGTAGCCGGGACCCGCGTGCTCGTGATCGTCCATGGCGAGGCTCCTTGCGTAAAGGCGTAGATTCTCAAATGCTCACTAACCTTATCCGAAATAGAGAGATTAGTTCTTCTCGTGACCGGCTGCGTCTGATCTCGCTGCTCGACGGACCGTCGCAAGACCGCCTAGGCTTGCGCGGTGACCGCCCGCCGCCGGATCCTCGGGCGGTGCCTGAGGGGTCTATGCCTCCCGGTCGCACTCGGCGCGGTCTGCTCGCCGCTGGCTCGCGCCGCGGCGTCGCCGCGGACCTCCGCCTCGCCGCCGGCACGGTCAGCTCCGGCTGCCGCCGTCTCGCCCGGTGCGAGCGTCGCCCCCGGCTCGCCCGGCATGCCGGCCGCCCAGCCGCCCGGGGGGACGACGGTACCGGTTGGGACGGCGCCCACGGGGACCACCGCGCCCACGGGGACCACCGCGCCGGGAGGGAACATTGCGCCCGGAGGGACCGCGATCCCCACAGGGACCACGGGCCTGAATGGCCCGCCGGCGCCCCCGCCTCCCAAGAAGCCCCCTCCACCGGCACGCATCACGGGTCCCGCGTCGCCGCCGCTCCCGCCGAGCTTCGTCGGCCTGTCGGTCGAGACCAGCCTCGTCGACTCGTGGTTCTCCCGATCGGGATGTCACTCGCCGGTCCAGCAGGCCCTGCGGATGTTGGGTCGTTCGGAGATCCGCATCGGGGGCAACAGCCAGGACCACCTCTGGCCGACGACGCCGCTCCCACCCGGCGAGCTCCAGGTCGCCGACGCGGCCTTTTTACACGCCCTCCACTGCCTCGGCGCGATCGGCTCGCCGCTCCAGATCGGACTCAACCTGCTCGGGGGCAACTCGGCGGCGACGGGCCAGGTCCTCCACGAGGTCGCCTCGGTGATCCCGGCCAAGCTCCTGAGCATCTCGCTCGGCAACGAGCCCGACCGGTACGGCGGGCGGCTGCCCGGCGGCTTCGCCGCCTACCTGCCGTCCTACGAGGGGATGCGCGCCGCCCTCCGGCTCGGGTTCGGCGCGCCCCTGCCGCAGATCGCGGGTCCCGATCCGTCGACCTCGCGCTGGATCGCCCAGACTGCCAGCTTCATCGCGACCGAGCGTCCGAACGTCGCAGACGTTCACCTCTACGGGCTCAACGGCTGCCACCGGACGCTCGGTTCGCCGACCTACCCGTCGATCGGCCACCTGCTGGCCCCTGGCGCCTCGACCAAGCAGATCGCCGGCCTCGCGCCGGTCCTCGACGCCGCCAGGGCGGCCAGTGTCCGCGTCCAGATCTCCGAGGCGAATTCGGTCGCCTGCGGCGGCATGGCCGGCATCTCCGACAGCCCGGCCTCGGCCCTCTGGGGCCTCGATCTCGTCACGAGCGCCGCCCAGGCCGGCTTCTCGCACGTCGAGCTCCACAGCTCGGGCGGAGCCTATGACCCGCTCACGCTCGGAGCCGACGCGACGATCACCTTCCACCCGCTCTGGACTGCGATGTACCTCGCCGACCAGCTCTGGCCGAGCGGGAGCGCTCCGCTACGCCTGACCGGGAAGCTCCCGACCGGGCTCAATGGCTGGGTCGCCCGCCGGCCGGACCGGTCGCTGGCAATCCTCCTCGTCAACGGCGACCTCGCCGCCTCCCGCCGTCTCGTGCTCGCGACGACCGCCAGCTCGGCGACGCTCGGACGGGTCCTGGCCGCCGGACCGCGGGCAGTCAGGCTCGACGGCCGGCACCTCGCCTGGTCGGCCGGCGCGCCGGTCTGGAGGGGGAGGCTGCATCTCGAGTCGCCGGAGATCAAGAAGGATCGGCTCGCGGTGACGCTCCCCCCCGAGTCGGCCGCTTGGATCGTGCTCGGCAGGGGTCAGCTCCCCGCGACCTGACAAGGCTCGCCGGGGCACGGCCGAACGCAGGCGGGTCAGGGAGCGGCCGGTACGACGGCCAGCCGGGCGCCTTCGCCGGGGAGCTCTGAGGTCTCGAAAGCGGTGCTCGCGAGCTCGTGGACGCGGGGCATCAGCTCGAGGAAGGCGTCGGCCGTCTCGAGGAAGCTGATCCGCGGGGTGCGGTAGTGCATCGGGACGACCCACCGGGGATCCAGCGCCGCGACCGCCGCCGCGGCTGCGGCGGCGTCGAGCGTCGGCCCGCCGCCGACCGGCAGGAAGATCAGGTCGACCGGACCGATCGCCAGGAGCTGCTCGGGGCGAAGCGCGTCCTGGCCGAGGTCGCCGAAATGGGCGATCCGGAGCCCGTCGAGTGAGAAGACGAAGATCGTGTTCGGGCCGCGCTCGGTCCCGGCTGCCGTGTCGTGCTCGGAGGCCACCGCGACGACCTCGCCGATCGGCGAATCGAGTCGGCCGGCGGTCGAGCGGAGAACCGGCGGCTCGCCGTCGATGACCTCGGCGGCGTTGTGGTCGACATGCTCATGGGTGATCAAGAGGAGGTCGGCCGAAATGCCGCCGATCGCCGGATAGTCGAAGCGCATCGGCCGGCCGGCCATCGCCGCCGAGAGGTCGCCGAACGGATCGATGAAGACTGATCTCCCGCCACCGGTCAGGTGGAACGCCGACTGGCCAAACCACTCAACGCGCATGCTGCTCCTCCTTTAGGGAAATCGGATGCCTGCCGCCACCCGGGCGCAATGCCGGCTCGCTCGACTCCTCACCGGCGTCCGCGTAGCGCCCGCCGCGCATCAGCGATGCCGCCCCGGCCAGCAGGCAGGCGACGATCGCGAAGGCGAACGCCTCGTGGAGGCCGGCGCGAAACGGCGGGGAGATCAGGTGGGGGAAGAACGACCGGCCGGTCAGGACGGCCTGGTTGTGGGCGCTCAGCCCGGCCAGCACGTGCGGGCCGAGCAGTTGGCGAATCGGGTTGAAGCCGAGGAACGCGGCGAACAGGATCGAGACGGCGGGCAGGTGGGCGACCTGGTTGGCGGTCGCCGCGGCCACGCCGTGCGACTCGAGTCCGACCGCCATCGTCTGGGGGAGGGTCGCGCTGAGGCCGACGATCATCAGCGTGAAGAAGACGCCGATCGACATCACCTGCGCCGAGTTCTGGAACGTCTGGTTCATGCCGCCGCCGGCCCCCCGATCGGCCCGCGGCAGGCTGTTCATCACGGCTGCCCGGTTCGGCGAGGCGAACATGCCCATCGAGACGCCGGTCAGCAGGAGGATCAGGGCGAACGGCAGGTAGGCGAAGTTCGTCGGCAGCAGGCTCAGCAGGACGAAGCTCGCGGCCGAGCCGACCATCCCGCCGGTCGCGAACCCGCGGGCCCCGTAGCGGTCCGACAGCCAGCCGGATGTCGGCCCGGACAGCAGCATCCCCACGGTCAGCGGCAGCATGTAGATCCCCGCCCAGAGCGGTGTGTCGGTGAAGTTGTAGCCGTGCTGCGGCAGCCAGATGCCCTGGAGCCAGATGATCAGCATGAACATCAGGCCGCCGCGGGCGATCGCCGAGAGGAAGGTCGACAGCGAGCCGAAGGTGAAGGCCCGGATCCGGAACAGCGGCAGGCGGAACATCGGGTCGGGCACGCGTCGCTCGATCGCCGTGAAGGCGACCAGGCTGGCCAGGCCGGCGCCGACGAGGGCCAGCACGCGGGGGCTCCCCCAACCGGTCGCCGAACCACCGTACGGCCGGATCCCGTAGGTCACGGCGACCATCAGCAGGACGAGACCGAGCGCGAAGGTCAGGTTGCCCCACCAGTCGACCGGCCGCCGCCGGGGCTCGCTGCGCTCCTCGAGCTTGAGGTAGGCCCAGACGGTCCCGAACAGGCCGACCGGGACCGAGATCAGGAAGACCAGCCGCCAGTCGATCGGCGCGAGCAGGCCGCCGAGGACGAGACCGACGAACATCCCGCTTACGCCGACGATGTTGTTGATGCCCAGGGCCATCCCCCGCTGGTTGACCGGGAAGGCGTCGGTGATGATCGCCCCCGCGTTGGCGAGCAGGCAGGCCCCGCCGACGCCCTGGAAGAGGCGGAAGACGACGAGGAACGTCGCGCCGGCTCGACCGGTCATCCAGTCGACGGTGAGGATCAGCGAGGCGACGGTGTAGATCACGAAGCCGACGTTGTAGATCCGCACCCGCCCGAACATGTCGCCGAGCCGGCCGAGGCTGACGATCAGGACGCTCGTGACGACCATGTAGCCGACGATCATCCACAGCAGGTAGAAGCTGTTGGACGGGACCAGGGGGTCGAGGTGGATGCCGCGGAAGATGTCGGGCATCGCGATCAGCGTGATCGACAGGTCGAGCGTCGCCAGGAGTACGCCAAGCGTGACGTTCGACAGGGCGATCCACTTGTACCGCTCGTCGCTCGTTCGGCCCTGGTTGTCGCGGGCTGCGGCGCGAAGCAGACGACTTGCGATCACCGGGCAAAGTATACAGGTAACCTGCGCAGCTTGCCTGTAGAGATCACCGTGATCTCGCCGGCGCCGATCGGGTCGCCGACCGCCCACAACGACGGTTTCCCGGCGGGGACGCCGGCGATAGGATGGCCGCGTGCCCCAGGTTGACGCAGCGCTCGTCGCGAGTGAGCTTCGCGGAGTCCTCGGAGCCCTGATCCGTCGCCTGCGCACCGAGAACCGCCTCCCCCTGACGCAGGGCGCCGTGCTCAGCCGGCTGGACCGCGAGGGCCCGCGCAGCGTCAGCGAGCTGGCGATCTCCGAGCGGGTACGGCCGCAGTCGATGGCCCAGACGGTCGGCGACCTCGAACGGGACGGGCTGGTCGACCGGACGCCCGACCCGACCGACCGCAGGCGGGCCCTGGTCGCGATGACGCCCGACGGTCGCACGACGCTCGAGACCGATCGACGCCAGCGGGAGGGCTGGCTGGCCCAGGCGATCGTCGAGCACCTCTCGCCGGCGGAGCAGGCCGCTCTGATGGAGGTCACGACCCTCCTGCGGCGGCTGGCCGAGAGCTGAAGGACCACATCTCCCACCTCTAGGAGTCCGGCGCCTCGCTCTCCGATCGCAGAGCGTTCCGAGGCCCGGTCAGCGCCCGAGCCGGAAGCCGTAGCCCTGGAGCATCAGGAGGGCCCGCTCGCGGATCGAACCCCGCCGGGGGAGGATTCCGAGCTCGACACCGGCGGCGTAGGCGTCGAAGAAGCCGCGGACTCGCCACAACAGCCGCTCGTCGGGGTCGAGCTGACAGTAGAAGACCGCCTGCACGCAGACGGCGACCCCGGTTGCCGGGAGGGTCTCCAGACGACCGGTCTGGGTCCCGGTGACCTCGACCGGGAAGGCGACCAACCGGCCGTTCGAGAGGCGTTCGCCGGCCTGGCGCATCCGTGCGTCGGGGAACCCTCCCCAGAGTCGCCCGGCATGCGCGGCGACGGCGCCCGGCCCGTGGACCGGCAGCTCTGTCAGGGGGTCCTCGTAGTGGACGTCGGGCGCGCAGATCGCCGCGAACGCGCCGGGGTCCCGCCCAGACCAGGCGGCCTCCCACCGATCTGCGATGACGTCGATCACCGGCGCTCGGGTCCGGCGCTCGGAGGGTCGCTCGGCCCGCGGCCGATCGGGGGACGGTCCTGCCCGCGGGCCATCAGAGGACCGGCCTGCCCTTCTCGGGCGTCGAGGCGACCGCATGGCTGCGCCGCTCGATCCGCCCGGCCGCCCGGGCGAGCTCTCCGGCCTCGACCCCGAGCGCGACCGCCCGCGCCATCGCTGCGGGGTCCCGCGCGCGTGAGATCGCGCTCGCGCAGAGCACCCCGTCGCAGCCGAGCTCGATCGCCAGCGCGGCGTCAGACGCCGTGCCGATCCCGGCGTCGAGGATCACCGGGACGCCCGCGCGGTCGCAGATCAGGGTGATGTTGTACGGGTTGCAGATCCCCATCCCGCTCCCGATCGGCGACCCGAGCGGCATCACGGCGGCGCATCCGACATCCTCCAGGCGACGGGCGAGAATCGGGTCGTCGTTGGTGTAGGGGAGGACGACGAACCCGTCGTCGACGAGCTCCTCGGCCGCCGCGAGCAGCTCGACCGCGTCGGGCAGGAGGGTCCGCTCGTCGCCGATCACCTCGAGCTTGATCCAGTCGGTCGCGAACGCCTCGCGGGCGAGGCGGGCGGTCAAGACCGCGTCCCGGGCCGTGTGACAGCCGGCCGTGTTCGGGAGGACGTCGACTCCGGCGGCGTCGAGCACGCCGATCAGCGACCCCCGCCCGGCCGGGTCGATTCGCCGGAGCGCGACCGTGACGACCGCGGTCCCCGAGGCGCCGATCGCCGCGGCCAACAGCTCGAAACTCTGGAAGCCGCCGGTTCCCAAGAGCAGCCGCGAGGCCAGCCGCCGGCCGGCGATCTCGAGGCCTGCGAGGCGGGGCTCAGCCTCCCTGGATGGCATCCACCACCTCCACGCGAGCCCCGTCGACCAATGCCCAGCGGTCCCACTCCGAGCGGGGGACGACCTCTCCGTCGACGGCCACGGCCACGCCCCGAGCGTCGGATCCGAGGCCCAGCTCGTCGAGCAGGACGCCGAGACTGGGAGTCCCGTCGCGGGGCGAGCCGTTGAGCACGATCATCGGGCGAGCGCCTCCTCGGCGACCGGGGACGCCGGCTCGCCGGGCGCGTCGGTCAATGCCGCAACGACCAGCTCGGCGGTCACCGGCGTGAGGAGGATCCCGTTGCGGTGGTGGCCGGTCGCCCGGATCAGCCCGTCGCGGGTGTCGCGTCCGATCAGCGGCAGGTTGTCGGGTGTCCCCGGGCGCAGGCCGGCGGCCAGCTCGCAGACCTCGAGCTCGAGCACTCCGGGGACGAGCTCGGAGGCATCCCGGAACAGCTGGTAGAGCCCGCCGGCGGTCACCGTCCGGTCGAATCCCCGCTCCTCGACAGTCGCTCCGAGGACGTAGCCGCCGTCCCCCCGGGGGACGAGATACCCCCCGTCGAAGCGGATCACCCGCGCGATCAGCCCCGGGCCGGCCGGGTCGCGCAGGCGCATGATCTGTCCCTTCACCGGCCGGACGGCGATGTCGGAGAGGCCGCCAGACCAGGCGCCGGCCGCGAGCACGACGCGGGCGGCGTGGATCGTCTCGCCGCTGCGCAGCAGGGCTCCCGTGACTCGTTCGGGGAGTGCTCTGGGAGGAGTCGCGGGATCCAGCCGGGTGCTCGCGGGATCGCGGCCGACCGGCGGCTCACCCAGGAAGCGCTCGACCGGCGAGTGCTCGCGCAGGTCGGCGCCGGCGGCCCGAGCGGCCTTGGCGAGGGCGTCGACCACCCAGCGGGGGTCGACCGTCTGCTCGCTCGGGACGAGGGCCGCGAGGCGGATCGTCGGTGCGAGGGCCGGCTCGAGGCGGCGGGCCTCGCTCGGGCGCAGGCGCGTGATCTCAAGGCCGAGCTCCGCCCGGAAGGCCAGCTCCCGCTCGAGCCCGGCGGCCTCGCCCGGGTCGCGGGCGACGATCAGGGTTCCGTCGCAGCGCAGCCGCGACCGCGTCCCCGAGGCGGCCGCGAGCTCGGCCGCGAAGGCGGGCCAGAGCTCGGCTGATCGCAGCCCGAGCTCGAGCAGGCGGCCTGCGGCTTCCCCGAACCCGGCTTCGGCGATCGGCCCGAGCATCCCGGCGGCGACGTGCGTCGCGCCGGATCCGAGCTCGTCTCGCTCACACAGGACGACGCCGAGCCCGCGCTGGGCGCAGCGCCAGGCGACGGCGAGTCCGATCGCTCCCCCGCCGACGACGAGTACGTCCGTTGTGGCCATCCCAGGATGCTGACACAACTCCTCGCCACCCCGGAGACGCAGGCGCCGGCTGACCGGCGCCGCCCGGCGGACCCTCGATCGGCGCACGGCAGGCAACGGGCAGTGCGCGTAGGCTCGTGAAATGCACATCGATCAGATTCGTGGCGCCCTGAACAGCTTGGATCCGCGTTGGGCGACGCCCGAGCGCATCCGGCTGCTGTCCGAGTTGAGTCCGCTGTACGAGGGCAACGGCGTGCTGCGGGACGGGTTCGCGCCGTCGCTTCAGGAGTGTTGCCCCGATCGCGCGCAGTGCTGGGCGCAGGCCGCCGGCCGCCTCCAACCGGTCGCACCCGCCGACTGCGGACCCGGGCAGATCGGCTCGATTGCCTGGCCGTGGATCGGCGATCAGTACGAGCGGCCGGGCGGCGTCTGTCTGGTCGCGTTGAACATCAACGCGGCCGACGCCGAATGGTGGGCTGCGCCGGCTGAGGAATACGCGATTGCCGGCCAGGTCATCGACGGCCTGAGCAGGGGCAGAAAGCAGATCTGGCCACCCAGCTCGTTCCACTACCGGTCGTTGGCCTCGGCGCTCGCGCTGCTCGCGAGCGCGGACGGAGCCGAGCCTTCTGTGACGCCGACGCCGGAGGAGACCGCGACCGCCATGCACCGAACCGCTCGGATCCAGGCAGTCAAGTGCTCGCCGCTTGCCGAGAAGAGCAACCCCACGCAGGAGATGCGGGTCAACTGTCCTTCGAGGTTCGCCCAGCACGAACTTGGCGTGCTGAGGCCAGGGTCGCTGCTCGCACTGGGAGTCGAGGCCCGCGCCGCGGTCGAGTTGCTCGGTGACGTTGCGTGGGACGAGGCGACCAGCGATTTCCATCGCGGCAGCGTCGCGATCGCGGCCGGCAGGTGTGAGGTCTTCGTCCTCCCGCACCCCAACAGCTGGGGGTCTCGCTGGCCGCACGGCCAGGTTGCACTCGTCAAGAGCCTGCTGGAGCGCCCTCTGCCGGCGGACAGCGGGGCCCTGAGCCCAGCTTGACCGGACGCGTCGGACCGTCGTTCGCGGCCGATCGCCGACTGCCAAACTCCCTGCCGTGAACTCCCGCGAACGCCGGGCCGCCCTCGACGCCGCCCGCCTCTACCTGATCTGCGACATCGGCCAGATCGAACGGGCGCCGGTCGAGGAGATCGACGTGCTCCAGCTCCGCGACAAGCACGCCTCACCCGACGACCTCCTGGCGGCGGCGAAGCTGGCCGCCGGCCGGTGCGAGCAGCCCGGGGTGCTCTTCATCGTCAACGACCACCCTCAGCTCGCCCGCGAGTCCGGCGCCGACGGCGTCCATCTCGGCCAGGACGACACCGCAGTCTTCGTCGCCCGGATGATCCTCGGCGAAGGCTTCCTGATCGGGCTCTCGACCCACACTCCCGAGCAGATCGACGCCGCCGACGGGGCCGACTACATCGGCGTCGGGCCGGTCCACGCGACGCCGACCAAGCCCGGCCGGCCGGCGGTCGGGCTCGACCTGATCACCTACGCGGCCGCTCATGCGCGCGTCCCGTTCTTTGCGATCGGCGGGATCGACGCCGCCAACGTCGGCGCGGTCCGCGCGGCCGGAGCCCGGCGGATCGCGGTCGTCCGCGCGATCTCCGAGGCCCCTGACCCGTACGCGGCCGCCCGCGCCCTCCGGGGGGTCGAGGTTGGCGCCGCCTAGCCGCAAGTCCCGGCCGTCGACCCCGCTCCCGCCCGAGTCCCCTGCCGCCGACTCCCAGCCGCAGGCCGCGGCCGCCGGCGACCGGCCAGAAAAAGAAAGCCGATCCGAGCTCCGCTCGGCCGCTCGCCGCGCCGAGCTCGTGCCCCTCGCCCCCGGCGAGCGTCCCCTGCCGCTGGTGGCCAGCGCCGTCCTCGGCGGCGGGCTCGGCCTCGTCAACCTCGGTCTCTACCTCGCCGGCGTGAAGATCGGCGGCCGGCATCCCGGGCCGGGGGTGCTCTCGTTCTCGGTCGTCACGCTGGCCGCCGCCTGGGGCATGTGGGGCCGGCGCTACTGGGCCGTGCTCGCCTTTCAGGCGCTCCTCGTGCTCGCCGTCCTGACCTTCTCGCTGTTCCTCATCGAGGCGTCCAACCTCCAAGCGCTCGTCCTCTGTCTGACGATCGTGATCGGCGGCGGCTGGCTCTTCTGGAAGCTCGTCGGCGTGATGGCCCGGATCCAGATGCCGACCGCACGCCCGCCCGACTCGCGCGGCTAAGCTCCGGGTGTGGTTCCCCTCGGTCCCGAAGCCCGTGCCCTGCTCGAGTCCTCAGCGCTCGTCCACATGGTCACGCTCAACGCCGACGGCAGTCCCCAGGTGACGATTGTCTGGGCCGGTCTCGACGGCGACGACGTCGTCAGCGCCCACCTCTTCGCCAACCGGAAGGTCCGCAACGTCCAGCGCGACCCGCGGGTCAGCCTGTCGATCGAGGCAACCGGGATCGACGCCCGCGGGCTCAAGGAGTACCTCGTCGTCCACGGCCACGCTCGGATCGAGGAGGGTGGGGCCGCCGACCTGCTCCAGCGCCTGGCTCACGTCTACCTCGGACCGGACGTTCGCTTCCCGCCGATCGACGAACCGCCGGCCGGCTACGTGATGCGGACCACTCCGGTGAGAGTCGGCGGCGTCGGGCCCTGGGCCGGTTGACCTCCGCCTGATGGCCGAACCCTCCCACCGCTCGTCCTACGACTGCGTCGTGATCGGCTCCGGTCCGGGCGGCTACGTCGCGGCGATTCGGGCAGCGCAGCTCGGCATGAAGACGGCCGTCGTCGAGCGCGACGTGATCGGCGGTCGGTGCCTCAACTACGCGTGCATCCCGGCGAAGGCCGTCCTGCGGAGTGCCGACGTCCTCTCCGAGGTTCGCGGGGCCGCCCAGTTCGGGGTCCTGGTCGGCGAGCCGACGGTCGACTTCGACGCCGTGGTGGCCCGCCGCCAGAAGGTCGTCAAGACCCTGACCGGGGGGGTCGCCGGCCTGATGAAGAAGAACGCGATCGACGTGATCGACGGCCACGGGTCGGTGACCGACGACGGGAACGTCCGGATCGGCGGCAACTTCGACGGGTCGGAGATCGCCGCCGGTTTCGTGATCCTCGCGACCGGGTCGGTCAAGCGACCGATTCCCGGGACCCGCTTCGCCGGCCGCGTGATCGGCACGGAGGAGGCCTGGGGCCTGAAGGAGCTCCCCGCCAGGATGGCCGTCGTCGGGGCTGGGGCGTCGGGCTCGGAGATCGCCTCGGCCTACGCCCGACTCGGGACCGAGGTGCTCCTCTTCGAGATGCTCGACCGCGTCCTCCCGACCGAGGATGCCGAGATCTCAAAGCTGGTGGAGCGGGGTCTCGCCAAGCAGGGGATAGGGATCCGCACCGGGACGCCCGTCGCCGGCGTCGAGGCGCTCGAGCGGTCGGTCGCCTTCACGCACGGGGAGGCGTCCGAGGAGGTCGACTACCTCGTGATCGCCGCCGGCCGGGGTCCCGACGTCGATGGCCTCGGGATCGGCGAGGCGGGGATCGCGCTCGACGACCGGGGCCTGATCCGCGTCGACGGGGCGATGCGCACCACGCTTGACGGCGTCTTTGCGATCGGCGACCTCGTCGCCGGACCGGCCCTCGCCCACAAGGCATCTGACGAGGGGGTGATCGCCGCGGAGACGGCCGCCGGCCGCGAGACCCACCCGCTCGTCCACATCGATATCCCCCGGGCGACCTTCTGCACGCCGAACGTCGCCAGCTTCGGCCTGACCGAAGCCCAGGCGCTCGAGGCCGGCCACGATGTCGTCGTCGGGCGCATCCAGTACGGGGCGGTCGGCGCCGGGACCGTCTACGGCGACCGGACCGGTCTCGTCAAGATCGTCGGCGACCGCCGCTACGGCGAGCTGCTCGGCGGGCACATCGTCGGCGCGAAGGCGACCGAGCTGATCCAGGAGCTCGTCAACGTCCGGGCGCTCGAGGGTGGGTTCGCGGAGGTCGCGCGGATCGTCCACGGACACCCGACGCTCTCGGAGGCCGTCATGGAGGCCGCCCGGGACGCCGACGGCTGGCTGATCCACGGATAGTGGCCGCTCCGACCAGCTCCCCGGTCGACCGGTCGCCGGCCGCCTTCTACTTCGACCTCGCGAGCCCCGAGGCATATCTCGCCGCCGAGCGCGCCCTCCGGGTTCTCCCGGGCCCGTGCGAGTGGCAGCCGATCCGGGCCAGCCGGTTGCCCCACGCCGAGACCTTCGAGGCCTACCGATGCGCCAACGAGGAGCTGATCTTCCGCGAGGAGATCGCCCGCCGCGCCCGGATCCACGGCCTCCAGCCGGTCCGCTGGCCGGCGTCCTTCCCCTTCGACACGGATCTCGCGATGCTCGCCGCGACCTTCGCCAAGCGGATCGGCAAGACCGTCGCCTTTGCGCTCGCGGCATTCCGCCAGGCCTTCGCCGGCGGCCGGGACCTCGGGGTCGAGGAGAACGTCCTGATCGCCGCCGCCGCCTGCGAGATCCATCCGGCTGCCCTGCTCAAGGCGATCGGCTCCCGGAGCGTCCGCGAAGAACTCGCCCGGGCGACCGCTGAGGCTCTCGCGCTCGGCGTGATCGACGTCCCCGCAGTCCGTGTCGCCGACCGGGTGCTGGTCGGCGACGTCCGTCTCGAGGAGGCCGGCCGCCTGCTCGGCGAGCTCCAGCGCGTAGCGGTCGGCAGTGGGGCGGGCGGGATCGCCGGGCCGGGCGACGCCGCGGGGGTCAGCGGGGTGGCCGGGGCGGGCGGGGTCGGCGGGGTGGCCGGGGCGGGCGGGGCCGGCGGATGACCGCCCGGCGCTCCTACCGGCTGATCGTCACGCGGGGGGGCCGGATGCCGTCGTTCCTCGCCGACCCGGGCCGGGTCGACCACATCGAGGTCGTCGAGATCGACTCGGGCGAAGCCGTCCTCTACTGGGACTGCGAGCCCGGCCAGGCGAGCCGGATGGCCCGCGCCCTGCGTCGTGACCTCGCCCAGCTCGACGATGCCGAGTTCATCTCGATCTGGAGTCGGCTCGACGCCGACTGACGGTGGCCGCGACGGCGGCTCCCGAATCGGGGCGGCTGGAGCCCGCTCGCCCTGATGACTTCTGCCCGTTCGGCGCCAATCTCTGCCCGCGAGCATGTTGCCTGGGGACCATGACCGAGGTTACCCTCAGACGATGCCGGCGCGCGCCGAGGGGAGCCCTCATCCGACTCCGGCACCGCCCGCGCCGCGGTCGCACGCACTGCCCCCGCCGCGGTCCAAGAGGCCGACGCAGCCGAGCTACGAGCGCGGTCCATCCGATCCTCGCCACGCCGGTCCGTCCACCGTGCGCGCCCTCCAGCGGCGGGCCGGCAACCAGGCCGTCGTCCGTTGGGTCTCGCCGGAACCCGTGGTCCAGCGAACACCGAGTCATCTCCGCGCGATCCTCGCCGACAACTCGAACATGAAGCTGTCGAGGCTCGCCAACCTATGGCCCACCTCGTGGGACCGGTATGTCCGCGCGGTGAGCATGTACTACACCCTCGACGATGCCGACCGCGCAGGTCAGCTGGAAATTTTCCCATCGACCTACGCCACCGCCGTGGCCCTCGCCGGCGGGAGGAAGTTCAACGAGCGGGAGCAGGCCGACGCCAACTGGATCAACCGTCTGCTCGAGGCGGAGAAGATCGAGTTGGGTCACGGGCGACTTGCCCCCCAGTCCGGCCTGACCGTCGAGGACGATCCTGAGCTCGATGTCGGAGAAGGCTATGTCGACGCCGACAGAGCCGGATTCCAGGCGTTGTTTCCGGTCCGGCCGAGCCTTGACCAGGTCCTTCAAGGTGGGCTCGGCGATTGCTACCTGCTCGCCTCCGTCTCGAGCATCGTGCAGCGCAACCCGCAGCACTTCGTCGACCACATGGTCGACAACCTCGACGGAACGGTCACCGTCATGCTCTACTCGGCGGTGGACGAGCCGCATCCAGTGGTCGTGCGGAAGTCCTTCCCAGGTGAGCGGTTCGCCAGGGAGACCCTCTGGGTGAAGATCCTCGAGAAGGCCTACGTCGCGTCCGGCCTCTGGCGGCGGCCGCCCCCCGAGCCGCGGATCGCCGCGGCCTCGGAGTCCAGCTCGACGTCGACATCGACCTCGTCGACGTCGGTCTCGGAGTGGTCGGCTACAGGGGAGCCGGAGACTGAGCAGCCTCCGCTCGGTCGCCCTAGATACACCGACATCCAGGGAGGGTCGAGTGAGCCGGCGCTGCTTCACCTCACCGGGAAGCGGACCGAAGGCGGCGGTATCGGACGACAGAAGGGGTTCTTCGGCCTGAAGATGTCTGGCGCCCTGATGGCGGTGGTCGCGGAACTCAGGAAGGACATCGAAGCTGCGCAGGAGGCGAAGGAGGACGAAACGGTCCGTGCGCTGGCCGCGCAGTGGGTCGCTCTGTCGAAGCCGAGCACCGACTTGGACGTGATGATGCAGCTCCTGTACACCAGTCGCGGCGCAGCCGAGGCGTTCTTCAAGGAGCACCCCGACGACGCAGTCATTCAGGGCACGCTCAAGGACTTGGGACTGACGGTCGCCGACCTCTTCCCCGGCGAGCTCGGCAGCGGTGTGTACGGGATCGACGATCGGGAAGCCTTCGCCCGCGTTCAAGCCGCTGTCGACCAGGGCAGACCGATAACCGCCTCGACCAAGCAGGTGATCAGCGACACCGAGAATCCCGCCGAGGAGACGAGGGGCCTGGCCGGCGAGGCGAAGGTAGCCGGGCTTGCGGCGAACCACGCGTACAGCGTTCTCGACTACAAGCCGAAGTCACCCGGCCCAGGCGAGAGGATCATGATCCAATTGCGCAATCCCTGGGGTCACTACGGCCGCACCTACGAGCAGGCCGAGGGGGGCCTGAGAGGCGTGGCCGATGAGCAGGCCGGCACCTTCTGGATCGACCTGGCCGACCTGGTCGCGTACTTCGGCGAAATCGCTGCGATCGCGTAGCGACCGTGGCGACCCGCGACCGGCAGGTCAGGTCAGAGTCGTACAGCGACTCACAGACGTCACAAAGCCGTATTGGACAGATCTATGGTCAGGACCTATCTTGATCTGTGCAGACCCTCTCTCCCGGCAGCAGGCGACGCCCCCGGACTTCCGTCCTCCGGGGGCGTCTGTCGTTCCGGGTCGAAGCCCGGCGACCCGCCCTGACCGGCACCGGGCCGCGCCGGGCGGCGATCAAGCGGGCTGGTCGAGCTCCTGTGCCGAGGCGCGGGCCACCGCGAGGAAGGCGGCGACGACCGGCGAGAGCGGCCCCGAGCGCCAGGCCAAGGCCAGCTCGACCGTCGGGGCCCTACCCGAGAGGGGGCGGTAGACGACGCCCGGCCGGTGCAGCAGGGAGACCGAGATCGGTACCAGGGCGACGCCGATCCCGGCCGCGACAAGGCCGATCAGCGTCTGCATGTCGTCGGCCTCCTGGACTGCCCGGGGGTTGCCGGCCAGCTCTGAGAGGGTGAGCGCCAGCGAGTCGTAGACGCCGGGCGACTCGGTCCGAGCGAGGAGGACGAACGTCTCGTTCTGGAGTTGGGTGATCCCGACGCTCGCCGAATGGGCGAGGGGGTGGGACCGGGGCAGGGCGACGACGATCGTCTCGCGCTGGATCGTCTCGATCTCGAGGCCCGAGCTTCCCACCGGCGGCCGCAGGAACCCGACGTCGACCCGCCCGTCGCGGAGGGCCTGGAGCTGGGGGGCGGTCGGAAAGGGGCGCAGCTGGAGCTCGACGTCGGGATGCTCCTCCCGGAAGGCCCGGAGGATCTCGGGGAGCGTCGCGTACATCGCCGACCCGACGAACCCGACCGAGAGCTTGCCGACCTCGCCCCGGGCGACCCGCCTGGCGAGATCGCCGGCCTGCTGGACGCGCGCGAGGATCTCCCGCGCCTCCCCGAGGAAGGCGCTCCCGGCCTCGGTCAGCTCGACGCGCCGGCGGTTGCGCCGCAGGAGCTCGACCCCGAGCTCGGTTTCGAGCGCACGGATCTGCTGGCTGAGCGGCGGCTGGGACATGTGCAGCCGCGCAGCCGCCCGATGGAAGTGCAATTCCTCGGCGACCGCAACGAAATACCGCAGATGCCGGAGCTCCACGGCGGGAATCCTAGGGCTTCAGCTTCTTGCCGCTCGAGAAGAGCCACGCGCTCCAGGCGACGGTCGCCCCCGCCAGAACTGCCGTGATCCCGAGCGCCAGCCCGATCGGGACGTCGCCGATCCCGAGGAACCCGTAGCGGACGGCCTGGACGAGGTAGAAGATCGGATTGGCGTGGGAGACCTCCCGCCACGGCGAGGGGAGCGTGTCGACCGAGTAGAAGACTCCCCCGAGGAAGCTGAGCGGGACGATCAGGATGTTTTGAACGAAGCCGGCGTGGTCCCACGACTTCGCGTAGATGCCGACGACGACGCCCAGCGAGGCGAACAGGGTCAGGCCGAGGGCGACAGCGCTCAGCAGGACGAGGGGCTGGCGGATCGGGACTCCGGTGATCGGGATCGCCAGCGCCAGCAACGAGAACCCGATCAGCAGGGCCCGGACGATCCCGCCGAGCGAGAGGCCGACGTTGATCTCCCAGTTGCGCATCGGCGAGGCCAGGACGTCGTTGAGGTAGCGGTCGAAGCGAGCCTGGAAGACCGACGAGGCGTTGTTCGAGTAGGCCGCCTGGACCATCGCCATCGTGACCAGCCCCGGGACGATGAAGACCCGGTAGTCGACGCCGTCGACCTGGCGGATCCGCCCGCTCAGCGAGAGGCCGAAGACGAGGATGAAGAGAAAGGACGCGACGACCGGAGCGACGATCGTCTGCGTCCACAGCTTGAGCACCCGAAGCACCTCGCGGGAGCCGAGCGCGAACAGCCCGCGATGACGATCGGCGATCCGCTCGACCAGGCTCGGGGGGCCGGACGCCCGTGTCTCTGCGGTCGGCCGATCGGCCAGAGCGTTCTCGCTCACAGGGCCATCGCCTTGACGTACACATCGGCCAGCGACTCGGCCTGATACTCGGCGCGGAGTCCGTGCGCCGTGTCTCGGGCGATCAGGCGGCCGCCGCGGATCAGGGCGATGTCCTGGCAGAGCTCCTCGGCCTCCTCGAGGTAGTGCGTCGTCAGGAGGATCGTCGTTCCCAGCTCGTGGAGGCGCCGGATGTAGCGCCAGAGCTCGAGTCGCAGCTCGAAGTCGACACCGGCGGTCGGCTCGTCGAGGATCACGAGCGGCGGCTCGTGCATCAGCGCCCGCGCGAGCAGCAGGCGCCGTCGCATCCCGCCGGAGAGGGCCGGCGCCCTGACGCCGGCCTTGGCGCGGAGGTCGAAGACGTCCATCATCTCGCGAGCCCTCCGGCGGGCCTCGGCGCGAGTCATCCCGTAATACCCGCCGTGGTAGACGAGCGTCTCCTCGACGTCGAGGAACCGGTCGAGGTTGACGTCCTGTTCGGCCAGCCCGATCATCCGCCGTGCGTGCGGGTCGCCGTGGGCGGCCCCGAAGATCCGGATCTCGCCGGCCGTGACCCGGATCAGGTTGCAGATCGCGCTGATCAGGGTCGTCTTCCCCGCGCCGTTGGGCCCGAGCAGGCCGAAGAACTCGCCGCCGGCGACCTCGAGGCTGAAGTCGTCGAGCGCGAGCACGCCGCCGTCGTAGCGCTTCGTCAGCCCGCAGACCGAGAGCGCCGCGGACGAGCCGGGGCTCCGCGCCGGCGCTCTCGCCTGCTCTCTACTGGGAGCCGGCACCCAATGCCTGGCCGAGGACGTTCCCCAACTGGGTCACGAGTCCGCCGGCGGCGGCCCCCGTGCCGCTCAGCGTGCCGTCGAGCGCCGTCCCGGTTGCGGCGACGAGCGATCCGAGCGGTTGGTTGATTCCCGTGACGATCCCGCCGACGGCGCCGGTCGCGTTGGCGGTCGTCTGACCGAGCGCCGCCCCCGCGTTCGAGACCGTCTGGCCGAGGCCGCCGGTCACCGCGACGACGGTGCCACCGAGGCCCTTGGTCGGGGCGGGGGTCGTGTGGGGCGTGGACGTCGCGCCGCCGCCGCTGCCGCCGCTGCCGCCGGCGCCCCCACCGCCACCGGTACCGGTCGTACCGCCGCCGCTCGGCGGGACCGTCAGCGTCGTCGAACCCGTCTCTCCGTGGGAGCCCGCGTTCCCGGGACGGGTCACGCGACCCTGCCCGTTGGCGCCCGAGGAGGCCGGCACGGCGGCGAGCAGCGTGCCGGGGGGAACGACCGCGACCGGCCGGGTAAGCCGCGGTGGTCCGGCGACGAGCGAGGTCCCGAGGGGAATGCTCGGGCCGGTGAAGAGCTGGCGGAGCGAGCCGAAGCCGCCGAGACCGCCGCCCCCGAGCGTGGCGATCAGGGCGATCAGGACGGCGACCGGGACGACCAGCGCGACGAGGCTCGCGTACATCGCGCGTCGCAGCCAGCTTCCGACAAGATCCATGATTCGATCGTAGTTCATCGCCGGAGGCCCGCCAGGGGGCTCGACGGGTGTCCGACGGCGCCCGCACGGGGCGACCTGACCAGCTAACGTCGGGCGCCATGCGGAAGCTGTCGATCGCCCGACTCCTGAGCGGCGCGTTGATCGGCATCGCGGTCATCCTCGCGGTGATCACCGCCCTCGGCATCGCCGCGCTCTACCAGGTCAGGCAGGACTACGACAACCGCCTGACGGTGACCAGCGGGCTCCAGGTCGCGGCAGCCCAACTCGCGAGCGCCGCTCTCGTCGAGGAGGTCGAGTTCCGCATGCCCCCGGGGTCTCGCAACCCCCGGCGGCTGGCCACCGCTCAGCAACTGGTGACGACGGCAGCCGACAAGGCCCTCCAGCTGGTCGCCGGCGACCCCGACGGCGAAAGTCGGCGCCTGATCGACGGTGCCGTGAAGGCCGACGCGGAGGCCAGAAGGCTCGCCACCCAATCGGTCGCCGGGAGCCCGCCGGGGATCGCCGCGCGCCGCGCCAGCGCCCTGATCGCGCTCCACATCTCACGCGCCCGCCACGCTGCCGACGCCCTCGCCAAGCGCCAGGCGACGCGCGCCGACATCGCCCGGGCGACCGCGCGAACGAAGACGCGGAGGGCGTTGATCGCCGTCATCCTCAGCGGCGGCCTCGCCCTCCTCGCCGTGCTGCTGCTGATCATCGCCCTGATCCGCTCGCTGCGGACGCCCCTCTCTGATCTCGTCACCGCGACCCGCCGTCTGGCCGATGGCGACCTCGGGACGCGGGTGGAGCCGGCCGGACCGCGCGAGCTCGTGTCCCTGGGCGAGGCGTTCAACCGGATGGGCGAGGACCTCTCGGGAGCGACGGCCCAGATCGAGGCCGAGCGGCGGCGGCTGTCGATCACGATCGAGAGCCTCGGCGACGCCCTGATCATCTGCGAGATCGACGGGACGGTGGTGGCTGTCAACCCGCGGGCCGGAGAGCTCGTCCCCGAGGTCCGGCCGGGGGTCCGCGTCGGCCGCGGGAGCACCCAGCTCCCCGAGCTCGCGAGGGCCCTCGCGGGCGAGGTGATCGTCGAGAGCGAGCGGGCGACGCTCGCGGTGACGGCAGCTCGACTGACCTCGGGCGGGGGAGGCGTGATCTGGACGGTCCGCGACGTCAGCGAGCGGGCTCGGCTCGAGCGGGCGAAGACGGAGTTCGTGGCGACGGCGTCGCACGAGCTTCGCAGCCCGCTGACCTCGATCAAGGGATACGTCGAGCTGCTCGGCAACTCGAAGGGGCTGACGCCGCGCCAGAGCGAGTTCGTGCGGATCATCCTGCTGTCTGCCGACCGTCTCGTCGACCTCGTCAACGACCTGCTCGACGTCGCCAAGCTCGAGGCCAACAACGTGGAGCTCGCCCGCCGGCCGACCGACCTCGGGGAGGTCCTGGCGGAGGTCGCCGAGCTGATGGCGCCGCGGCTCGCGGAGAAGCACCAGACGCTGGACCTCGACATCGACGGCAAGCTCCCCAACGCCGATGTCGATGCCGCCCGGGTCCGGCAGATCGTCACGAACCTGCTGACCAACGCCCACATCTACACGGCCGACGGCGGCCGTCTGGGGATCGGACTGCGAGCCGGAGCACGAGGCCTGTCGATCGCGGTGTCCGACAACGGTCGCGGGATGACGCCGGGCGAGCGCACGCGCGTCTTCGAGCGCTTCTACCGGGGTGAGGGGCCGCGCGCGGAGACGGGAACGGGTCTCGGCCTGTCGATCGTCAAGTCGCTCGTCGACCTCCACGGCGGGTCGGTCGATCTCGAGAGCGAGGTCGGAGTCGGAACGACCTTCACCGTCAATCTGCCGATCGCGACGGGCACCGCCGTCGCCACGGCAGCGACCGGCAACGGCAATCGGGCGGGGGGACCGGCTGCGGCGGTGATGGCCGGACGGCGGGTGCTCGTCGTCGACGACGAGCCGCGCCTGACGAGCTTGATCGCCGCGAAGCTCGCGCCGCTCGGAGTCGAGACGGTGGAGGTCAACTCGGGCCGGGACGCCCTGCACCGGCTGCGGTCCGAGCGCTTTGACCTCGTCACGCTCGACGTGCTGATGCCCGGTCTGAACGGGATCGACACGCTCCGGGCGATCCGGGCGGACTCGCGGCTGCGAAACCTGCCGGCGGTCTTCATCTCTGCCTTCCCCGACGCGACGGGCCTTGCGAGTGAGTGGGTCGTGCCGAAGCCGGTCGACAGCGACGAGCTGTGCTCGGTCGTCGCGACAGCGGTCGCGGCCGGACGGACGCGGGTCCTGGTCGTCGGGCGAGACGAGGTGCGCGGGCATCTGTCGGGACCGCTCGAGCGGCTCGGGGTCGAGTTCGCGTGGGAGACGACCGGGCCGGGAGCGGCCCGGGCGTGCGAGCTCGAGCGCTTCGAGGTGGCCCTGATCGACGCGGGCCTGCGCAACCCCCAGGCGGTGGTCGAGAGCGTCGATCTCCGGGGCCGCCGGGGCGAGCACGCGGTGATCTTCTTCGCGGCCGACGGCGACGCGGCCGACGCGCAGATCGGGGTCCCGGTGCTGCCGGTCGAACAGGCCGCGCTGGCCGTCCGTGCGGCGCTCGCCGGGATCGGCGAAGCTTAGGCCATGGAGGATCTGCGCCAGGAGATCGAGCGGCTCCGGGGGGACCTCGCCGTCCACGAGCGCCAGGCCGCCGAGAAGGAGCTCCAGCTCGAGCGCTACGCCGCCGACCTGCGGGAGACCTTCAAGCAGGAGCGCGAGCGGACGCTCGAGCTCCAGCGCTCGTACATGGCGACGGTCCGGGCGCTGGCGAACGCCGTGGAGGCGCGGGATGCGTATACGGGCAAGCACGCCGAGCGGGTCGCGGCCTACGCCCTGGAGATCGCCCGGGTCGCCGGCCTGGACCTGGCCGGGGGCCGGGAGGTCGAGTTCGGCTTCCTGCTCCACGACATCGGCAAGGTCGCCGTCCCCGACGCGATCCTCTTCAAGCCGGCGCGCCTGACGCCGCAGGAGCGACTGGTCATCGAGCAGCACCCGGTCACCGGGTCGCAGATCGTGCGGGAGATCGACTTCCTCGGACAGGCGCGGGAGGTGATCCGCAGCCATCACGAGCGCTGGGACGGCCTCGGCTACCCCGATCAACTGGCGGGCGAGAAGATCCCCCTGTCGGCGCGGGTGTTCTCGGTTGCGGACGTCCTCGACGCGCTGACCACCGACCGCCCGTACCGGCAGGGATCGCCGATCGCGCAGGCGCGGGCGATGATCGTCGACGAAGGCGGGACGCATTTCGATCCGGGCGTGATCAGGGCCTTCGAGGAGATCTCGGACGCGACCTTCGAGGAGATCCGGGAGGAGATCGGATGAACGAGAAGCGGGCGGTCCTGGTCGTCGACGACGACCCCTTCATCCGCGGGTTGATCCTCACGACACTCGAGGACGTCGCGCACTTCGCGCTGTTCGAGGCGGCCGACGGCGAGGAGGCGCTCGTCGTCGCGCGGGCGCGGCACCCGCGCCTGGTCTTCCTCGACATCGACATGCCCCGCCTCGACGGCATCGGCGCCTGCCGGGCGCTCCGCGCAGACCCGGCGACGGCGGGCGCGACGATCGTGATGCTGACGGCCTCGGCCGACGAGTCGGCCCGCCGGCGCTCAGAGGAGGCGGGGGCCGACCTGTTCCTGACCAAGCCGTTCAGCCCGCTCGACCTGCTGCGGATGGTCGACCGCCTCGGCGGCGAGTCGACCGGCTGAAACACGAGGCGGCTATCGTGAGCCGGATGGCGGACCGCCCGGCCGTTGAAGGCGCACCCCCCGCGGAAGCCGTGAGCGAGCTCCGGCCGCTTCCGTCCGACCCGGTGCAGGCGCGGGAGTGGCTCGAGACGATGGTCCTGATCCGCCGGTTCGAGGAGCGGGCCGGCGAGATGTACGCAAAGGCCCGGGTCGGCGGCTTCCTCCACCTCGCGATCGGCGAGGAGGCGACGATCGTCGGGGCGGCTCGCGCGCTCCGCGACCGGGACTACCTGATCTCGACCTACCGGTCCCACGGGCACGCCCTGGCCCGGGGGACGCCGCCCGAGGCGGTGATGGCCGAGCTGTTCGGCAAGGTCGACGGCTGCTGCCGCGGCCGTGGCGGCTCGATGCACATGTTCGATCTCGAGCGCCGCTTCATGGGGGGCTACGGGATCGTCGGCGGCAACCTTCCGATCGCCGCGGGGTTCGGCCTCGCGTCGGACTATCTGGGGCTCGACGAGGCGACGCTGTGCACGTTCGGCGACGGGGCGACCAACCAGGGGACCTTCGGGGAGACGATGAACCTCGCGGCCCTCTGGCATCTGCCGGTCGTCTTCATGGTCACCAACAACCGCTTCGGGATGGGCACATCGCTCGAGCGTCACTCGGCGGTCACCGATCTCGTGCGCAAGGGCGAGAGCTTCGGGGTGCCGGGGCTGCGGTGCGACGGGATGGACGTGCTCGACACCTACGCGGTCTGCCTGGAGGCGCTCGAGACGGCGCGGACCGACCGGCGGCCGGTGCTCGTCGAGGCTCTGACCTACCGCTTCAGGGGCCACTCGATGGCCGACCCGGAGGAGTACCGGACCAAGCAGCAGGTCGCCGAATGGCGCCTGCGCGACCCGATCGCGACGTTCGGAGACCGGCTCGAGGCCGCCGGCCTGCTGAGCGCCGACGAGCGGGCGGCGATCGACGCAGCCGCGATCGCCCGCGTCGATGCGGCCGTCGCCTTCGCCGAGGCGTCGCCCGAGCCGGACCCGGAATCGCTCTATGAGGATGTCTACGTGCTCGGCGACCAGGTCAAGGGGCTGTACTGGTAGCGATGGCGGTGATGCGCTACCGAGAGGCCCTCAACGCCGCGCTGCGCGAGGAGATGGCCCGGGACGAGCGGGTGATGCTGATGGGCGAGGACATCGGCGTCTTCAACGGGGCCTTCAAGGTCACCGCGGGCCTGCTCGCCGAGTTCGGCGAGCGCCGGGTCCGGGACACGCCGATCTCCGAGAACACGATCGTCGGGATGGGCGTCGGAGCGGCGATGACCGGCCTGCGCCCGGTGGTCGAGCTGATGACGATCAACTTCTCGTTGCTCGCCCTCGACCAGATCGTCAACCACGCGGCGAGCATCCGCTACATGTTCGGCGGCCAGGTCAAGGTCCCGCTGGTCGTGCGGATGCCCCAGGGGGCCGGCCACCAGCTCGGGCCGACCCACTCGCATTCGTGGGAGGCGATGTTCCTCCACGTGCCCGGGTTGCTGGTCGCCACGCCGTCGACGGCGGCCGACGCGAAGGGCCTCCTGAAGTCGGCGATCCGCGACGAGAACCCGGTCGTCTTCATCGAGCACGAGTACCTCTACGGGCAGCGGGGCGAGGTTCCCGACGACCCGGACGTGCTCGTTGCATTCGGGGTGGCGGCGGTCCGCAGGGAGGGCACCGACGTGACGCTGGTCGGGATCTCGCGGATGGCCGTGACCGCCGAGCGGGCGGCCGTCCTGCTCGCCGAACATCACGGGATCTCGGCCGAGGTGATCGATCCGCGGACGCTCCGGCCGCTCGACCTCGAGACGATCCTCGCGTCGGTTCGCAAGACCAACCACGTCGTCGTCGTCGAGGAGGGCTGGCCGCACGGGGGCGTCGGGGCGAACCTCTCGGCCCTGATCGCCGAGCACGCGTTCGACCACCTGGACGCCCCGGTCATGCGGATCGCCGGTGCGGATGTGCCGATGCCGTACTCGAAGACCCTCGAGCAGGTCGCCTTCCCGCACGAGGGGCAGATCGTCGATGCCGTGATCGGGATGCTCGCCCGTGGCTGAGATCGAGATGCCGCGATTGTCGGACTCGATGGAGGAGGGCACGATCCTCAAGTGGCTGAAGGGCGCCGGGGAGGAGGTCGCCCGGGGGGAGGCGCTGGTCGAGATCGAGACCGACAAGGCGACGATGACCTACGAGTCGAGTGCGGCCGGGCGGCTGGAGATCGTGGCTGCCGAGGGAGACACTCTTCCGATTGGAGCGGTGATCGCCCGCATCGGGGTCGCGGCGCAGAACAGCGGCCAGGCCGGGGGTTCGGCCGGCGGCGGCACGGCGCCCGTGCCGGTCGTGGTCCCCGAGTCGCCGAGCGCCGCCGCGGCGGTCCAGGGCGCTCCGCCCGCGGTGGCCGCGCCGGCCCCGGTCACGGGGAGCGTGGTCGAGCTCGCCGAGGGGGCACCCGAGCCGCCGCCGGTCGTGCCGGACGCGGCAGCCGTGGAGGCGAGCGAGCCCGCCGATCGGGTCCGGGCGTCGCCGATCGCCCGACGGATCGCCCGGGAGCGGGGCGTCGAACTGGGGTCGGTGAAGGGAAGCGGTCCCGGTGGCCGGGTCGTCCGGATCGACGTCGAGCGGGCGGCCGACGAGCCGCCGGCCGAGCAGCCGGCCGTGCGTGTGGAGGCCCCAGCACCGGCCGCTGCGGCAATCTCGGCGCTGCCGCTGTCACCGGCGCCGTCTCCGGAGCGGGTTGCGGAGGAGCGTCAGGGGGGAGAGCAGCCCCAGGCGGGCGGGGAGCGCCAGGCGGGCGGGGAGCGCCAGGCGGGGGATCCGGCGAGCGGCAAGGGGATCGTCACGACGCAGGAGCCGACGCGCGCCCAGCAGGTCGTCGCCCGGCGGATGGCGTCCTCGAAGGCGACGGTCCCGGAGTTCACGCTGAACGCGGAGATCGAGATGGGGCGCTGCGTCGAGCTCCGGCGTCGCCTGCGGGCACTGGCGGGCGAGCGGCAGGTGCCGTCGTACAACGACATCGTCGTGAAGGCCTGCGGCCTCGCCCTGCGCGAGCACCCGCAGGCGAACGGGGCGTGGCGGGACGGGCGATTCGAGCTGTTCTCGCGGATCAACGTCGGCGTGGCAGTCGCCGGCGAGGGCGTCCTGGTGGTGCCGACGGTCTTCGACGCCGACTCAAAGACGGTGGAGGAGATCGCGATCGAGACACGTCGGCTGGCCGCGCGGGTCCGCGACGGTCAGATCACCCCGCCCGAGCTCTCGGGGGCGACCTTCACGGTGTCGAACCTCGGGATGTTCGGTGTCAAGAGCTTCACGGCGGTGATCAACCCGCCGCAGGCGGCGATCCTCGCGGTCGGGGCGGTGACCCAGCGGGCGCTCGTGCTCGACGGGGAGCTTGCGGTCGGCCACGCGATGGACGTGACCCTGGCCTGCGACCACCGGATCCTCTACGGGGCGCAGGCCGCCCGCCTGCTCGCGCGGATCCGGGAGCTGATCGAGGAGCCGCTGGCGCTTCTGCGCTGACTGGCGCAGGACGGCCGGCGAGCGGGATTGGCCCGGCTCCAGCCGATGCTCAGACCGACGGGAGGCGCCCGATCAGCTGGCGGACGCCGTCGTCGCCGCCGAGCGTCGGGTAGGGGCCGAGCACGGCGTCGCAGAGCTCGATCAGCTGATCCTTCCTCGGGCGCCAGGCCTCGAACTCGTAGAAGCCGAATCCCGGACCGGCGTTCGCGTGGGGGCTCCCGGACGCCGATGCCATCTCGTCTCCCTTCTGCTGGGTCGCCGCACTTCGGCGCCGCTCGTGGACGAATGGAGCGTACCGCGGGCTCGGGCGAGGTGTGTCAGTGACTTGCGCGGTGGTCGGCCGCCCGGTTGAGCCGCCTCAGCAGCGGCCCGCGGAGAACGTGTCGGGTCAGCCGGCGAGCAGCCGGCGGACGTGTTCGGCGACGTTCCCGGGCGTCATGCCCAGGTTCTCGAGCACGACGTTGCCGGGTGCCGAAGCGCCGAAGCGGTCGATCGAGACGATCGAGTCGGCGTAGCGCTCCCAGCCCATGCGGATCCCCGCTTCGACGGCGACGGTTGGCATGTCCGGGGCAAGCACGCTCTGCCGGTAGTCGTCGTCCTGGGCTTCGAAGAGCTCCCACGACGGCATCGAGACGACCCGAACAGGCATCTCGAGCTCGTCGCGCGCGGCCAGCGCGACCCAGACCTCGCTGCCCGTCGCGATGATCGTCGCCTCGGCGTCGTCGGCGTCGGCCAGGACGTATGCGCCGCGGCCGACTCCGTCGGCTGAGGCGTAGGGGCCCCCCTCGGAGCGGTCGAGGATCGGGAGGTCCTGGCGGGAGAGCGCGAAGGCCGCGGGTCCGTCGAGGTCCTCGAGCACGACCCGCCACGCCTCGGCCGTCTCGGCGGCGTCGGCCGGGCGCAGGACGACGAGGCCGGGGATCGCACGCAGCGTTGCGAGATGCTCGATCGGCTGGTGGGTCGGACCGTCCTCGCCGACGGCGACCGAGTCGTGGGTGAAGACCCAGGCGACCTTGAGGCCCATCAGCGCGGAGAGGCGGATCGATCCGCGCATGTAGTCGGCGAACTGGAGGAACGTCGACCCGTACGGCCGGACGATCCCGCCGTGGGCGGACATCCCGTTGACCGCGGCGCCCATCGCGTGCTCGCGGACGCCGAAGAACACGTTGCGCCCGGACCGCTCGATCGTGAAGCGCTCGGACTCGGGGAAGACGGTCATCGTCGAGGCGGTCAGGTCGGCCGCGCCGCCGAGCATCGTCGGGGTGAAGGGCTCGAAGGCGGCCATCGCCTTGCCGCCGGCCACACGCGTCGACATCTTGTCCTTCTCCCAGTCGGTCGGCAGCGCCGCGGCGAGGCCGGGCTGCGGGCTGCCCTCCCAGGCGAGGTCCCACTCGCCGGCGAGCTCGGCGTGCGCCGAGCGCCAGCCGGCGAAGCGGTCGTTCCACGCGGCGTGGGCCTGCTCGCCCTCGGCGACCATGCTGAACGCCTCGTAGACCTCGTCGGGAACGTAGAAGGTCTTCTCCGGATCCCAGCCCATGACCTGCTTGGTGAGGGCGACCTCCTCGTCGCCGAGCGCGGCGCCGTGGGCCTTGCTGGTTCCGGCCTTGTTCGGCGAGGGGTATCCGATGATCGACTTGACGCGGATCAGCGACGGCTTGTCTGAGATCTTCTGGGCGTTCTTGATCGCCGCCTCGAGCGCGACGAGGTCGTTGGCGTCGTGGACGTCCTGCACGTGCCACCCGTAGGCCTCGAAGCGCTGGTCGACCCGCTCACGATCGAAGCTCAGCGAGGTCGGCCCGTCGAGTGAGATGTCGTTGTCGTCGTAGAGGTAGACCAGCCTTCCGAGCCCGAGCTGGCCGGCCAGCGACGCGGCCTCGGAGGCGATGCCCTCCATCAGATCGCCGTCGGAGACGATCGCGTAGATGTGGTGGTTCTGGACGTCTTCGCCGTAGTGGTCGCGGAGGAACTTCTCGGCGATCGCCATGCCGACGCCGTTGCCGAAGCCCTGGCCGAGCGGTCCGGTCGTGACCTCGACCCCCGGCGTCACGTTCGTCCTGTCGACCTCGGGATGCCCGGGAGCGATCGACTCCCACTGGCGGAAGCGCTTGAGGTCGTCCATCGGGAGGTCGTAGCCCGAGAGGTGGAGCGCCGCGTAGAGCAGCATCGAGCCGTGGCCGGCGCTCAGGATGAAGCGGTCGCGGTCGGGCCACGCGGGATCCCGCGGGTCGTGGCGCATGATCCTTCGAAACAGGACGTACGCCGTCGGGGCCATCCCCATCGGCAGACCGGGGTGCCCGGAGTTGGCCTTCTGGATCGCGTCCATGGCCAGGGCGCGGATCGTGTCGATGCAGAGCTGGTCGGTCTCCGGAGTCACCGGCCGGTAGTGTGCCAGACGGCGGCGCTGTCGTGCATCCCGTGGTCGATTCGCCCTCGCCCGGGGACTTCGAGCCGCTCGTCGGGGAGCGCTTCGAGCTCGTCCCGCCGGGCGGAGACCTCCGAGATCATCGTCGCGTAGGAGGGTCGAGCCGCCCCGTCCCCGGTCAGTTCCGCGGCGGGTAGACGCCCTGGAGGGCGATGCAGTAGGTCAGCGTCAGGTAGGGCATCAGGTTGTTGTGCGGCTGGCCGCCGCCGGCTGGCGTCAGCGCCTGCGGAGCGAGCTGGGTATTGGCGCTCGTCTGGTAGAGGGTGCCGCCGGTCGACACCGCCAGGGAGGCGGTCGGGCTCGGGACGTTCGTGTCGGCCGGATCGATCGTGTCGGCCCGCAGGGGGTGCGTATGTGCCGGGAGCTCCGACTCGAGCAGCGTCACCGCGTCGGTGCCGCCGGCCTCGCCGAGGTCGTGCAGGCTCAGGCCGGGCCCCTGGCCGGGGTGCATCGGGGCAGCCCCCTGGAGGTTGGGCAGCGCGAAGTTCGACTTGCCGTCGCCGCCGTAGGTCGTTCCGAGCAGCGAGAAGAGTGCGGTGTTCTGGCTCAGGGGGAGGATCTGACCGTCGCAGACCGCCCAGCCCTTGGGGGCGAAGTTGAACGGGAAGATCCTGATCTCGGCGACAAAGGGGTCCATGGGGAGTCTCCTAGGACTGGGAGGGAAAGATCCCGAAGAGGGAGATGATGAAGTCGATGCATAGGTACGGCTGGAAGTTCGTATGCGGCTGGCTGCCGCCGACAGTGTTGACCGCGCCGGCGTTCATGGGGTTCGTGTTGGCGTCGTTGATGAACGGCGTGACGTTGAAGGACTGGGCGAGAAGGTTGCCCGCCGGGGTCGTCTGCGTGCCCGGCTGGTCGCCCACTGCGAGGAGCGAGTGCGTGTGGGCGGGCATCTGCGCACTGGTCAGTGTCACGCCCTCCGCTCCACCCGTCTGCGCGAGGTTGAAGCCGTTGCCCTGATGGACCGGAACGCGGCCCTGCAGGTTGGGCAGCGCAAAGGTGCTCTGACCGTCGCCGCCGTAGGTCGTGCCGATCAGGTTGAACAACGCGTCGTTCTCAGAGATCGGTAGGAGCTGGCCTTCGCAGAACATCCAGCCGGCCGGTGCGAAGTTGCCGGCGAACATCCGAATCTCCCCGATGAATGATTGTCCCATGGCTCTGGCTCCTAGTTACGTGAGGGGAAGATGCCCTGGAGGGCGATGCAGGCGCTGAGCGTCAGGAACGGCTGCATGTTCTCATGCGCCTGGCTGCCGCCGGCGTTCGCCAGGGTGTCCGGTCGGAGGGTGGTGAGGGCGCCGGCGCTCGGCGACGCGTAGAGGTTGTTGGCGCCACCGAGGTAGTTGTTGGCGGGGCTCGACCCGCCGCCGGTCGCGCTCGTCGATGCGGCCACGGCGTGCACGTGCGTCGGGACCTCGGAGATCGCGACCGTGTGGCCCTGCTCGCCGGCGCGCTCCCCCAGCGTGTGGCCGGCGCCGGTGTGGATCGGCACGCGCCCCCGCAGGTCTGGAAGGGCGAAGTTCACCCGACCGTCCCCGCCGTAGGTCGTTCCGAGCAGCGAGAAGAGCGCTTGGTTCTGGTTTATCGGCAGCAGTTGGCCGTTGCACAGCGCCCAGCCCTTCGGCGGGAACACGAAGCTCATCAGGCGGATCTCAGCAAGGAACGGCTCGGCCATCGTTTCGTCTCCTTATGGACAGGTGGTGCCGGTGCCTGTGAAGCCGCCCCCTGGGGGCACGTTGTGCGAGGCGGTGACGGTGGGGGAAACCTTGTTGTTGCCCGCGACGAACGTGTCTACGGCCGTATCGTCGGTGGGCGAGCCGCCGTAGCCCGGGAGACGGATCGTCGTGCCCTGGCGCTGGCGCGGGCGAATATCGGGCGCGCCGTTGGTTCCGGTTCCGTTCACGGTGTTCGCCAGCGCACCAGCGCCGCCGATCTGCAGACAGGCGTTGAAGGTATCGCCGGGCGAGGGTGCTGCGACCGTCCCGATGTTGAACTGGAGGCCGTTCGTCGGGAATCCGCCGGTCGCGGCCGGGTTGGCGATCGTGTTCCCCGTCACGGTCGCGTTGACCGTCCCCGACTGCGCGGTCGCGCCGCCACCGGCGAGCACGTCGACACCGAAGTTCGCGAACCCGTAGATCTGGTTGTTGGTCACCTGCCAGGTCATCGTGCCCTGCCCGGCGCTCTGAAGCTTGATCCCGTCGCCCGCCGAGGAGCCCAGGGTGGTGTTCCCGGCGACACCGATCGTGTTGCTGGCGAACGTCCCGACCTGCGTCGACGTGCCGGTGCTCTTGACGATCGTGAGCCCGTTGCCCACGGCGTCGCGGAACGTGTTGCCGGTGATCGACATCGTCGTCGCCCCGGACGTGCCGCTGTTGGTCAGCGTCAGGCCGCCGCCGCCGGTCGCGATCCCCGGATGACTGTTCGAGAAGTGGCTGCCCGAGATCACGAGATCACCAAGGCCGCTGCCGCCATGGCCGTAGTCCACGAGATCACCCGCCGCGCCGGTGAATGTGCTGCCCTGGATCGTCGCCTTCAACGCCCCCGCCGACGCGCTCGACAAGAGCGCCAAGCCGTCGTTGCCGCCCGCCGCGCTGTTGTCGCCCACCGTGTCGGAGGTGAACGTGATCCGGTTGAGGTCTCCGGAGGTGTTCGTGACGTTGAAGTTGTCTGTGAAGCCGCCACTGATCGCGTCGTTGCTGACCGTCGCGCTTCCCGTGAGGTTGTTGAAGCGGACGCTCGCATCGTTGAACGGCGTCGCCGAGTTCGTCCCGTTGGTGCCGTTGATCACGCTCTGGTCCAGCGCGAAGCCGGCCACGTTGCTGCCGTGGATCCCGTAGTTGCCGGCGTCGTGGATCCAGATCCGCGTCAGCGACGGGCTGAGCGTGTCCTTGAGGACGACGCCGGTTCCGACCGGCGCGGCGCTCGAGTCGTCGCCGCCGACGGAGTTCTGGATCTGCCCACCGGAGCAGCCACTCGTGTCGGCGGCGGTGCACGTGCCGCCGTTTCCGGTCACCGTGAGGCTGCCGGAGGCGCCGGTCGTGTCGAGCCGGATGCCGTTCGGCGCGCCGTTGGAGGAGACCGACTGGAATTCGAGGCCGCCCGCGCCGATCGTCGTGCTCACGACGTCGAGCGCCCGCCCCGTCGTCGAGGTCAAAGTGTTGGTGTTCGCCGTCGCTGTGACGGTCCCTCCGTTGCTGGCCAGGAAGGCGGTGCCCGCACCGCTCGAGATCGTGAGCGCCCCGGTGAAGTTGATCGTCGTCCCCCCGTTCGACGTCAGCGAGATCGCGTTGCCGCTGATCGCCCCGCTCAGGGCGACGGTCCCGCCGGTCCGCCCGGCGATCGACACGGCGGGACCGGTCGATCCGCTGATCGACGCGCCGACGGACACGCTGCCGTTCCCGCTCGTCAGGGAGAAGCCGGCCCCCCCGCTGCCGGTGATCGCGCCCGGCGCCGCGGCGTCGACCGTCACGTTGTTGATGTTCCCGGTGCCGGCGACGCCCGCCGCGCTGGCGTTCACGACGTCGATGCCCCCGACCGCGTCGAAGTTGGCCACGTCGATGCCGTCACCGGCGGCGTTGGTGATCTGCGGGTTCGCGCCCGAGGCCGGGACCAGCACGTCCGCGCCGTTCTGGAGTCCGAGCGACTGGCCGATCAGAACCTCGGTGGCGAGCAGCGTGATACCCCCGGGGTAGGGGCCGGCCGTGCGCCTGTAGACGAAGATTATGTCGCCGCTCGCGTCGGGGCGCCCGGCGCCGAACGCGGCGAGCGTGTTGAACGGCGAGCTCGACCGGCCGTCGCCGTTGGTCGTCGCGTTGCCGTTGACATACCAGATGCGCTCCCCGACGTGCGAGAAGTTGATCGTCGCCTGCGCGGTCGCGGACGTCCCCTCGCTCGTGTTGACGGTGTAGTTGAAGGTGTCGCTCGAACCGGCGAAGCCGGCCGCCGGGAGGTAGACGAAGGTGCCGTCGGCGGCCATCGTCACGCTGCCGCCGTGCGCCGAGGCGATCGTGGCGGCGGTCACGCTCAGCGTCCCGCCGTTCGGGTCGCTGTCGCCGGTCAGCGCGTTGCCGGACCGGAACACCTCAGGACCGGTGCCGGCCGCCGCGGCCACCTCGAACTTCGTGTTGCCCACGGCGCCCGTGTAGCTCTGCGCGACGACCGTCGGCGGGGCCGGAATGACGGTGATCGCCACGTTGCTGGTCGCCGTCTTCGCACCCCCGGTCCCGTTGTGCCCGAGGTCGTCGGTGACCATGACGAGCGTGTCGGCGCCGAAGTAGCTCGTCGTCGGCGTGTAGGTGAGGCCGTTCAGTGCCGCATTCAGTTGCGCGAGCGTGCCCTGGATCGTCACGCTCGCCGATCCGTCCGCCCCGCCCGTGACCGAGACCCCGCTGCCGGCGGCGAGCGTCACCTTGCCGTGGCTGACCGACAGCGCGATCTGCTCGACGTCGGGCGCCGACGCGTCCGGATCGGCGACGCTGAGCGTGTTCGAGTGCGCCGTGTTGAACACCAAAGTCGTGTTGGTCGTGACCGACTGCGCCCCGGGGACCGTGTTGACCGGGGGCTGGTTGACGTGTACCACCGTGATCGACACCGTCGCGACGTTCGAATCGAGCGTCCCGTCGTTGGCCTTGTAGGTGAAGCTGTCGGCACCGAAGAAGCCGGGGGTCGGCGTGTAGGTGAAGGACCCGTCCGCGGCGAGCGACAACGTGCCGTGCGCCACGTTGGCGACCAGCACGGCGTGGATCGCGTCGGCGTCGGCGTCGGTGTCGTTGGTCAAGACGCCCGCCGCCGGGACGGTCAAGGTCCCGTTCTGCGCGATCGAGTATGCGTCGTTGACGGCGACCGGAGCCGCGTCGACGCGGATCGACACGGTCGCGACGTTGGAGTCGGCGAAGCCGTCGTTGGCCTTGTAGGTGAAGCTGTCCGAGCCGTGGAAGCCGCCGGCGGGAACGTACGTGAAGGAGCCGTCGGCGTTCAGCGTCAGCGTCCCGTGGCTGACGCTCGAGACGAGCGCAGCCGTGAGCGGGTCGGTGTCGGCGTCGGTGTCGTTGGCGAGCACCCCAGCGGCGGCGGTGACCGCGAGCGTCTGGTCGGCGGTCCCCACATAGGAGTCGTTGACGGCGACCGGCGGCGCGTCGACGCGGATCGAGACGGTCGCGGTGTTCGACGACGCGGTCGCGTCGTTGGCCTTGTAGGTGAAGCTGTCGGGCCCGTGGTAGCCGGCGGTCGGCGTGTAGGTGAACGACCCGTCGGTGTTCAGGGTCAGCGAGCCGTGCGCCGGCCCGGCGACGACCGTCGCGGTCAGGGCGTCGCCGTCGGAGTCGGTGTCGTTGGAGAGAACCCCGCCGGCCGCGGCCTGGGTGAGCGTGCCGTTCTGCAGCACGGTGTAGGAGTCGTTGACGGCGACCGGCGGCGCGTTGACCTTGATCGCCGCCGTCCCTACGTTCGAGTCGAGGCCCTGATCGGTGGCCTTGTAGGTGAAGCTGTCGGGGCCGGAGTAGCCGGCGGTCGGCGTGTAGGTGAACGACCCGTCGGTGTTCAGCGTCAGCGATCCGTGGGTCGGGCCCGTGACGACGGCGGCCTGCTCGCTTCCCCCGGGATCGGTCGACCCGGCGAGGACGCCCGGAGCGGGCACGCTCAGCACGACGCCCCGGTTGGTCGTGTAGCTGTGGTTGACGACGCTTGGCGCGGCGTTGACCGTCAGCGAGACGGTGACGACGTTGGAGTCGGCGAAGCCGTCGCTCGCCTTGTAGGTGAAGCTGTCGGCGCCGAGGAAGTTCGTCGCCGGCGCGTAGGTGAACGAGCCGTTCGGGTTGAGCGTCAGGCTCCCGTGCGCCGGCCCGGCGGCGAGCACCGCGGTGATCGGATCGCCGTCGGGGTCGCTGTCGTTGGCCAGGACGCCCGGCGTCGCGATGCTCAGCGGCGTGTTCTCGGCGACGGTGTAGGAGTCGTTGGCGGCGACCGGCGGCGCGTCGACGCGGATCGAGACGGTCGCCGTGTTCGACGAGGCGGTCGCGTCGTTGGCCTTGTAGGTGAAGCTGTCGGGCCCGTGGTAGCCGGCGGTCGGCGTGTAGGTGAACGACCCGTCGGTGTTCAGGGTCAGCGAGCCGTGCGCCGGGCCGGTGACGGTCGAGGCGGTCAGGGTGTCGGCGTCGGAGTCGGTGTCGTTGGAGAGGACGCCTCCGGCGACCGGCTGGGTGAGCGAGCCGTTCTGCAGCACGGTGTAGGAGTCGTTGACGGCGACCGGCGGCGCGTTGACCTTGATCGAGGCTGTCGCGACGTTCGAGTCGAGCGTGCCGTCGTGGGCCTTGAACGTGAAGCTGTCGGGCCCGGAGTAGCCGGCGGTCGGCGTGTAGGTGAACGACCCGTCGGTGTTCAGCGTCAGCGAGCCGTGGGCCGGACCCGTGACGACGGCGGCCTGCTCGCTTCCCCCGGGATCGGTCGAGCCGGCGAGAACGCCCGGAGCGGGCACGCTCAGCACGACGCCCCTGTTGGTCGTGTAGGAGTGGTTGACGACGCTCGGCGCGGCGTTGACCGTCAGCGAGACGGTGGCGACGTTCGAGCTGGCGAACCCGTCGTTGGCCTTGTAGGTGAAGCTGTCGGGGCCGGAGTAGCCGGCGGTCGGCGTGTAGGTGAACGAGCCGTTGGAGTTCAACGTGAGGCTGCCGTGCGCCGGGCCGGCGGCGAGCACCGCGGTGAGCGGGTCGGCGTCGGGGTCGGTGTCGTTGGCCAGCACGCCCGGCGCGCCGACCGTCCGCGGCGAGTTCTGATCGAGCGTGTAGGAGTCGTTGACGGCGACGGGCGGCGCGTCGACGCGGATCGAGACGGTCGCCGTGTTCGACGAGGCGGTCGCGTCGTTGGCCTGGTAGGTGAAGCTGTCGGGCCCGTGGTAGCCGGCGGTCGGCGTGTAGCTGAACGACCCGTTCGGGTTGAGCGTCAACGATCCGTGGGCCGGTCCGGCGACGATCGTGGCGGTCAGCGGGTCGGCGTCGGCGTCGGTGTCGTTGCCGAGGACGCCGGGCGCCGGCTGGTTGAGCGTGCCGTTCTGGAGCACGGTGTAGAAGTCGTTGTTGGCGGCCGGCGGCGCGTTGACCTTGATCGTCGCCGTCGCGACGTTCGAGTCGAGCGTGCCGTCGTGGGCCTTGAAGGTGAAGCTGTCGGGGCCGGAGTAGCCGCTGTTGGGCGTGTATGTGAACGACCCGTCGGCGCTCAGCGCGAGCGTGCCGTGGGTCGGGTTCGTGACGACCACGGCCTGCTCGTGTCCGCCGGGGTCGGTCGACCCGGCGAGGACGCCGGGCGCGAGGACGCTCAGCACGACGCCCTCGTTGGTCGTGTAGCTGTGGTTGACGACCGTCGGCGCTCCGTTGACGGTGATCGTGACGGTCGCCGGGGCGGAGCTCGCGAAACCGTCGCTGGCCCGGTAGGTGAAGCTGTCGCTGCCGACGAAGTTCGCCGTCGGCGTATACGTGAACGAGCCGTTCGGGTTGAGCGTCAGGCTCCCGTGCGTCGTGCCCGTGACGAGCACCGCGGTCAGCGTGTCGGCGTCGGGGTCGGTGTCGTTGCCGAGCACCCCGGGCGCCGCGGGCGCCAGCGTCACGTTCTGATCGACGCTGTAGGCGTCGGCCACGGCGACGGGCGGCGCGTCGACGCGGATCGAGACGGTCGCCGTGTTCGAGGTCGCCGAGCCGTCGCTGGCCTGGTAGGTGAAGCTGTCGGGCCCGTGGTAGCCGGCGGTCGGCGTGTAGCTGAACGACCCGTCCGGGTTGAGCGTCAGCGTCCCGTGCGTCGTGGTCGTTGAGAGCACCGCGTGGAAGGCGTCGCCGTCGGAGTCGGAGTCGTTGATCAGAACCCCTCCGGCTGCGGGCTCGTTGAGCGTGCCGTTCTGGAGCACGGCGTAGGAGTCGTTGACGGCGACCGGCGGCGCGTTGACCTTGATCGTCGCCGTCGCGACGTTCGAGTCGAGACCCTGATCGACGGCCTTGAAGGTGAAGCTGTCGGGGCCGGAGTAGCCGCTGTTGGGCGTGTAGGTGAACGACCCGTCGGCGTTCAGCGCGAGCGTGCCGTGGGTCGGGCTCGTGACGACCGCGGCCTGCTCGTGTCCGCCGGGATCGGTCGACCCGGCGAGGACGCCCGGCACGACCACGCTCAGGACGACGCCCTTGTTGGTCGCGTAGCTGTGGTTGACGACCGTCGGCGCTCCGTTGACGGTGATCGTGACGGTCGCCGGCGTCGAGCTCGCGAACCCGTCGGTCGCCCGGTAGGTGAAGCTGTCGCTGCCGAAGAAGTTCGCCGTCGGCGTGTAGGTGAACGAGCCGTCGGCGTTCAACGTCAGGCTCCCGTGCGCCGGGCCGGCGGCGAGGATCGCGGTGATCGGGTCTGCGTCGGCGTCGCTGTCGTTGCCGAGCACGCCCGGAGCCAGGATCGTCAACACGGCGTTCTCACTGACGGAGTAGGCGTCGGCCACGGCCACCGGCGGCGCATCGACGCGGATCGAGACGGTCGCCGTGTTCGAGGCGGCAATGCCGTCGTTGGCCTGGTAGGTGAAGCTGTCGGGTCCGTGGTAGCCGGCACTCGGCGTGTAGCTGAAGGACCCGTCGGCGTTCAGCGTGAGGCTGCCGTGGGCCGGGCCCGAGACCAGCATCGCGGTCAACGGGTTCCCCGCCGAATCGCTGTCGTTGGCCAGCACGCCGGGCGCGGGGACCAGCAGGGTGTTGTCCTGCGTGGCCGTGTAGCTGTCGTTGGTGGCGTGCTCGACGGTCCCGGAACGGGGCATCGCGCACTGGTGGAGCAGCGCGCCGGAGCCCCGGTTGCGCACGCCGGTGTCCGTCGGCGGCGGCTGGTTGCCGGTGCACGTGACCGAGCTGTTGAATGTGTTCCCGGAGATCACCGTGCCGCCACTCGTGTCCGAGACGCTCAAGGAGCCGTTGAAGACGTTGCCGGAGATCTCGACGCCGGCCGTCGATCCGGCCACGCTCGTCGTGGAGAAGGTGTTGGGCGCACATTGGCTCCCGGCGCGGCCGCCCAGCAGCACGAAGCCGCTGGCCTGGCTGATGACGAGGGCTGCGTTGAGCTGGCTGGCGCAGACGGCGAAGGAGCCGCCCTGCGTCGCGTGAACGGCTCCGTTGACGACGCTGTTGAGGATCTTGACGTTCGCGCCGCCGGTGACCTTCAGGTAGCCGGACACCGTCGCATCGTGAATGCACCAGCTCCCCGGCCCCACGAGGCTGAGCGCGTTCTGCTGCCCGGTGATCTGTTGGGTGGCGGGGTCCGAGCAGTTGACGGTGGCGGGGACGGCAGCCCGTGAGGCCGCGGGTGCCAGCGCCATCCAGAGCAGCGCGATTCCGAGCAGACACCAGCCGAGGGCGCGCCGTCCGGAGGCGGCGCGCAGACCGCCGGCGATCTCTGTCGGCAGCGGGGGGGCGTGGTGGGGAGAGGGGTGCACGTGGATCCGGTCGGCGGACGAGCGAAAGGTCCGAGTGAAAAACCGGGAGCCTTGGCGCCGGTAGTCGGCGGTCGCGAACGGTACGCCTGTCGCGGCCACATGTCAATGGCCAGACGCCGCGCGTGGCGGGTCGGCCCGCGCGTGGACTGCGGATCGGCTCCGCGCCCGGCAACCCGGGCGAGGCCCCGTCGCTCAGGCGGCGAGGCAGGCAGCCGGCAGGACGATCGGGTCCCCGGCGGTCACGAGGATCTCCTGTCCGTCGCTGACGATCGCGATCGGCGGGCCCTCCAGGAGGCGGTAGGTCGTGGTCTCAGGCGTCATCTCGACCTCGAAGCGGCTGCCCCGCACGATCAGGCGGAAGCGCATCGCCTGCCAGTCGGACGGCAGCCGCGGCTTGAAGTGGACGTCCTCGCCGTTGGGGTCGCGCAGTCCGGCGAAGCCGTTGACCAGCGCCATCCAGACGCCGCCGCACGACGCGACGTGCACCCCGTCGGCGGTGTTCCCGGCAAGGTTCGCGAGGTCGATCGCCGCGCTGAGCAGGAAGTACTCGTATGCCGACTTGGCGTCGCCGACCTCGGAGGCCATCACGCTCTGCACGCACGACGAGAGCGACGAATCGGCCGTCGTCAGCGGATCGTAGTAGTCGAAGACCTGGCGCTTGGCGTCGAGTGAGAACCGGTGCCCGGTGAGGAAGGTCGCCAGCACGACATCGGTCTGCTTGATCACCTGGTGGCGGTAGATGTTCAGCGGGTGATAGTGGAGGAGCAGCGGGTAGTGGTCGAGCGGTGTGCCGTCGAAGTCCCACGGCTTGCGGTTGAGGAAGTGCTCGTCCTGGAGGAGAACTCCGTGCTCGTCGTAGGGGACGAACATGTTGTCGGCTGCCCGCTGCCACTGGACCGGCTCCTCGGGGGTCAGCTTGAGCCGGGTGATCAGGCGGTCGTGAGCCTCGGGGTCGGCCTGGCGCAGGAGCTCTACCGCCTCGGCGGCGGCCGAGAGGTTCTCGGCGGCCATCAGGTTCGTGTAGGCGTTGTTGTCGACGACCGCCGAGTACTCGTCCGGGCCGGTGACCCCTTGGATGCAGAACATGCCGCCCCGGCGCTGGGAGAAGAAGCCGAGGTCGGCCCAGAAGCGCGCGGTCTCGACGAGGATCTCGACTCCCTCGCGGGCGAGGAACTCCTCGTCGCCGGTGACCCGCTCGAACTGGCGGACGGCGTAGGAGATCGCGGCGTTGATGTGGTACTGGGCGGTGCCCGCCGCGTAGTAGGCCGATGCCTCCTCGCCGTTGATCGTCCGCCAGGGGAACAGCGCCCCGACGTGTCCGAGCTGTCTGGCCCGGCGGCGGGCGGCATCGAGCATCGCGTAGCGGAAGTGGAGGAGCCGGCGGGCGACGTGCGGCTGGGTGTAGGTCAGCACCGGCATCACGTAGATCTCGGTGTCCCAGAAGTATTGGCCTTCGTAGCCGCGCCCGGTCAGGCCCTTGGCGGCGATCCCGTGGCCCTCCACCCGGGCCGAGGCCTGGCGGACCTGGAAGAGATTGAAGCGGACCGCCTGCTGGATGTCGCCCGGTCCGTCGATCTCGATGTCGCTGCTCTCCCAGAACGCGTCGAGCCGCTCCCGCTGGACGAGGAGGATCCGCTCGAACCCATCGCTCGCGGCTCGGTCGAGCGTTCGGTTGACCCGACGCAGGAGGTCGCCGGTCGGGGTCGACTCGGCGTGGTGATAGCTCAGCAGCTTCGTCACACGCGCGGGGATTCCCGGCTCGGCATCCAGGAAGAAGACGACCCGGCCCTCATGGGACTCGGCGCTCGCCTCGATCGTGTGGGCGAGGTCGGTCTCGATCTCGTGGTCCATTCCGCAGGCCAGTCCGATCCTGCTCTCCCGGGTCCTCAGTTCGAGCAGAACCCGCGTCCCGTCGTAACTGTGCTCGACCGGCTCGAGGACGGACTCGTCCATCAGGATGCCGACTCGCGGATCGTGCGACGCGTTGACACGCGGCGGATGCCCGACGAACTCGGATGAGATCGCCAGGTCGGCCACACCGGAGATCAGCGTGACCTCGTAGGAGATCGCCGCGAGGTGACGCCAGTGGAGCGACGCGAGCCGCTGCGACCGTACCGACACGATCGCTCCCCGCGCCGTGCGGAATGTCACGGCCCGCTCGAGCGTCCCGGTGCGCATGTCGAGCACCCGCTCGTAGGAGCGCAGGGTCGCCGCCGTCAGGACGAGCGGCTCCTCGTCGACGTACAGTCGGATCACCGAGCCGTCCGGTCCGCTGACGATCGTCTGGCCGGTGGTCGCGAAGCCGAATGCCGCCTCGCCGTAGGGGATCGGCCAGGTCTCGTGGAAGCCGTTGAGAAACAGGGCCGGATCGCTCGACGGAAAGCCCTCGTCGTGGGTGCCGCGGATTCCGATGTAGCCGTTCGCCACGGCGAAGAGCGTCTCTGCCACACCGGTGGCCTCGCGTGCGAAGCTGCGCGAGACCAGGCGCCAGGGGTCGATCGGCATCGAGGCCTGGATCGCCGGAGACCGGCGACGATCGACGCGCCGCATCAGCTCGGCCAGACGCGCGTCTCTGACTATCAACGGTCCAGCACCTCCCCAGGTCGTGCGCTACGAGCGCAGGGTAGCCGACGAGCCCCGCAACCGCTGGCCCACGCGGTCGGCCCGTCGGGCCTGTCCGCGGTCGGTCGAAGGCGGCCGATCGGGGTCCTCGTCGCGAGTCGTCCGCCTCGCCGAGCCCCGCGTCCTGGGGAAGTCCTGCTCAGCGAGAAATCAGCCAGCCTCCCCGGCCCTGGACCGGTGGGCTCAGGTGTGCCCGAATAACTTCTCGGGTACCCGCTCATCCGACGATTGCAGTGCCTAGACTTGGGTGATTGCGCAGTCAAGCGTCGCGACGGCGCTTGGACAACGCGTCACAAGGAGCGTGAAGCCGATGGACCGGAAGTGGTGGACCCTGATCGCCGTCTGCATCGGCACGTTCATGCTGCTGATCGACGTCACGATCGTCAACGTCGCCCTGCCCGACATCCAGACCTCGCTCAAGGCGAGCTTCTCCGACCTCCAGTGGATCGTCGACGCCTACGCCCTGATGCTGGCGGCCCTGCTCCTGACGAGCGGATCGCTCGCGGACCTCTTCGGCCGACGGCGGGTCTTCGCGATCGGGCTCTGCATCTTCACGTTGAGCTCGCTGCTCTCCGGCCTTGCGACCACGCCCCTCTTCCTGAACCTCGCCCGCGGTGCCCAGGGCGTTGGCGGCGCAGCGATGTTCTCGACCTCGCTGGCCCTGCTCGCCTCATCGTTCCGGGGACACGAGCGCGGCACGGCGTTCGGCGTCTGGGGCGCGATCACCGGCCTGGCCGTGGCGATCGGGCCAGTGGTCGGCGGCGCGCTCACCTCCGGGCTCAGCTGGCGGTGGATCTTCCTCGTCAACGTTCCGATCGGCGTGATCGGCCTGATCGTCACGCTGCTCCGCGTCCAGGAATCCCGCCAGCCCGGGGCGCGGCGGCCCGACTGGCTCGGGGCGCTCGCCTTCAGCGGTGCGCTCGCGGCTCTCGTGTATGCCCTGATCCAGGGTGAGAGCAGGGGCTGGACGTCGCGCGAGATCGTCGGCTGCCTCGCCGGCGCCGGCGTCCTGCTCCTCGTCTTCCTGATCGTCGAGCTCATCCAGAAGGCGCCGATGTTCGATCTCTCGCTGTTTCGCAACCCGACCTTCGCCGGCGGATCGATCGTCGCGTTCGCGCTGTCGGCCGGGATGTTCGCCCTCCTGCTCTACCTGACCCTCTACATCCAGAACGTGCTGGGCTTCTCGGCTCTCGACACCGGCCTGCGGCTGCTCTTCCTCTCCGGCGGGATCCTCCTCACGTCAACGCTTGCCGGCCGTCTGACCACCCGAGTGCCGATCCGCCTCCTGATCGGCCCCGGCCTCATCCTGGTCGGCGTAGGCCTGATCCTGATGCGCGGCCTGACCGCCGCCTCCGGCTGGGAGCATCTGATCCCCGGGTTCATCGTCGGCGGCGCCGGGGTCGGGCTGATCAACCCGCCGCTCGCCTCGACGGCCGTCGGCGTGGTCGAGCCGGCTAGGGCGGGAATGGCATCGGGGATCAACTCGACCTTCCGTCAGGTCGGCATCGCCACCGGGATCGCCGGCCTCGGAGCGATCTTCTCCCACTCGGTTCGCATCAAGATGACCAGCCTGCTCGCCGTGAGCGGCGGAATCCCGCTGCCCCAGGCACACGCGATCGCCGCCGACGTCGCCCAGGGCTCCGGCGTCGGTGCGGCGATCCTCTCGGCCCCGCCGGCTGCCCGGCAGGTAGTCGTGCAGGCGGTCCGCCAGAGCTTCGTCGGCGGCCTCAACCAGATCTTCCTGATCGGCGCGATCCTCAGCTTCGGCGCGGCGCTCCTCTCGATGGTCCTGATCAGGAACAAGGACTTCGAGGCCTCCGCCGCCTACCGCGCGGTCAGCGGGCCGGCTGCCGGCGGCCCGGCCCCCGCCGCTCCGGCCGAGGGCGACATCGGCCCGGCCCTCGCCGCTCCGGCTGAGGGCGCCACCGGCCTGGCCCCGGCCGCTCCGGCCGAGCGCGACACCGGCCCGATCCCGGCCGCTCCGGCCGACGGCGACAGCGGCGGCGACGCCGGCCCGATCCCGGCGGCTTTGGCTGAGGAGGGCGCCACCGGTCCGGCCGAGCCCGATTTGAACACCGGCCCCGTCGGGGGGACCGGCCCCGGTGGCTCCGACGAGCCGGCTGGCGCGACCGCTGCCGGCGCCGCGGCTGATCTGGCCGCCGCCACTGCCCCGGCGGGAACGACGGAACCCGCGCGCCCGACCCAAGCGCCCGACGTGAGGGACCCGGCTCGCACAGCGGATCCCCCAGGTGGGATCGATCCCCCCGGCAAGGCAGCTACCGCCCCCCCGACGGAGGTCATCGACGTCGAGCCGGCCGCTGCTGTTGCACCGCCGGTCGCGCCGAGCGCCCGCAACGGATCGCCCGCGCCCAACTGGACGACCGCCCCCAGCTCGGCCGACCCCGCCACCGCCGGACCCCCAGCCACCAACGGGCCTCCCGCGCCCGACTCGCCGGCCGCCGATCTCGCCGACCGCTCGTACGTCGTCGCGCTCGCCGCCGATCAGGCCCACGCCGACTGCTCGGGCTACGTCGAGCGGCTTCTCGCCCGCCTCAACGAGGCCCGTCGAGCGACCTCGACCCCGGACGACGGCGACCTGCGACAGTGGGCCGATCAGGCCGGCGCCCTCCTCGCCCGTCTGCACCAACTCGACGAGGAGCGTCACCGGCTCGCCACCGCCCTGCGTGACGGCATCCAGGCCGCCGGCGATCACACCCGGGCCGCACAGGAGCAGACCGCGCTTGCCGCTCGCTCCGCCGAGCGGGTCGCCGACACCCGGAGAGAGCTCTACGCCCTGATCGCCGCGCTGGCCACCCTGACCGACGAGGCTCGAGTCGGGACGACGACCCCTGAGCCGGCGGCCACACGCGACGGCCAGGGCACGACGCCCGGCGCTCCGCTGACCGGCTGAACCCAGCCCGACAAGTTGCCCCGACTGCGACGCTCCGACTGCTCGCGCCCGGGCCTCCGCCGTGTCCGGAGGGGCCGAGGCTTCATGCTCGTCGATCACCACGGCACCCGGATTGCCGATCGGCAGACGATCGACCGCGTCCGGGCGCTGGCGATCCCCCCGGCCTGGCAGGACGTCTGGATCTGCACCGACCCGCTCGGCCACCTCCAGGCGACCGGCATCGACGCCGCCGGGCGCAAGCAGTACCTCTACCACCCCGACTGGCGACTGCGTCGCGACGCCGACAAGTTCGACGCGATGCTCGAGTTCGCCGGCCGCCTGCCGACCCTCCGACGCAGAGTCCGGCGCGAGCTCGCAGGCCTCGAGCTCGAACGCGACCGCGTCGTCGCCCTCGCCGTCCGCCTGCTCGACATCGGGTGCATGCGGATCGGCAGCGACGACTACGCCCGCCAGCACGGCAGTCACGGCCTCACCACGCTGCTCCCCGACCACGTCCGCCCCAACGGCACGACCGCCAGCTTCGACTTCCCCGGCAAGAGCGGCCAGCGCATCCAGCTCACCGTCGACGACCCGGTCGCCGTCGAACTGCTCGCCGCCCTCCGGCGTCGCCGTCGAGCCAAGGACGCTCCGCTGCTCGCCTTCCACGGCGAGCCGCCCGCCGCGGGTGCCTCCCGCCGGCGGTCGTGGCGGCCGGTGGCCGCCGAGGACGTCAACGCCATGATCAAGGAGGTCACCGGAGACCGCCACAGCGCCAAGGATTTCAGGACCTGGAACGCAACCGTGCTCACGGCGGTGAATCTCGCCGGTGCCCACGAGCCCACCAGGGCCCGGCGCAAGCGGGCGATCAACGAGGCGATCGCGACGACCGCCCGCGTCCTCGGCAACACACCGACGGTCTGCCGCAACTCCTATGTCGACCCCCGCCTGCTCGATCGCTACGCCAGCAGCGGCCTCCAGATCGATCCCGGGCCCGGCCCGCGGGATGAGCGCCTGCTCACCCAGTGGCAGCGTCGGGCCAGGGTCGAGCGAGCCGTTCTCGACCTCCTCGGCGACGGCGCGTGACACCCCTGCGGCTCCTCCCCGCCGGCCTCCGCCACGCCAGTTGACCGCGCACGCGCGCTCACTCCCGCAGGTGCGCCTCGATCAACGGCGCGACCAGGCTCGCCTGCACCCGTCCGAATTCGTGGGTCCCTCCTTCGAGCACCCGCAGCACCCCGCCCGGGATCACCCGCGCCAGATGCTCGCCCACGGCCACCGGGCTGATCGGGTCGGCCCCGCCCCACAACAGGAGCGTCGGCGCCGCGAGCCGTCCGAGTTGCTCGGTCACGTCCGGACGCCGCTCGGCAACCCACGCGGCGGCGTCCGGGAAGGCTCGTCGATATTCCGCTCGCCAGTCCTCGGCCCCCATCCCGGCGACGTCGACGCCTCCCGAGCTCGCCACCAGCACCAGCCGGCGGACCATTCTCGGGACCCTTGCGGCGACTCCCACCGCGACGACGCCGCCGATCGACTGGGCGACGAGATCGCTCGGTCGATCGAGCCGATCGGCGACCATCGCCACGAGGTCCTCGAAGCCCCCGACCGACGGGTCGGGCGGCTCCGCTCCCAGCCCCGGCCAGCTCACGTAGACCTTCTCCCACGCGATCGGCAGCCGCTCTCCCACACCGCGCCAGAATCCGCCGTCGCCGCTGGCCCCCGGCAGGAAGACGACTCTCGGGACTCGCGTCATCGCATCATCCTCCCGCCGGCGCTCACGCCCGGCAAGCAATCGGATGCGTGGAGTTCCAGCCGACCGGGCATATCCCGGGAGGTGAAGTTCAGAAATACCCAGCCACTCGAGGAAGCGACCCCCGTCGTCCCCGAGACGGCCGCCACGATCGAGCCCGACGAGCGGCGGGTCACCGGCACGGGAGGAGACCGGTCTGCTCCGCCGACCGAGGCCCCGGACACCGACGACGCGCAGGACACCCCCGCCACCGAGACCTATCCGCAGGCACCCGCCGGCTCCGCGGGCCACCCATGACCGACACGGCCGCTCCCAACTCGACCGACCGCGACCACCAGCCGGATGGCGAGGACGAGCCCGAAGGCGCCGACTTCGCGCCCGATCCCGCGCCTGTGCGCTCAGACCAGCTTCCCGAGGACGCTCCCGAGTCGGTCGCTTCCGACTGACCCACCGGCGGATCTTCTCGCGCCGCGCATAACCCCGCCGATCCGGGGTACCCCTTAAACATGAACGTCTGTTGCCCGGCCGGGGAAGGCTGCAACAGCGGCTCCGGCCAGGAGCCGTGCTCCCTCTCGCGGCTGCGTCGCGCCCATACACCCGAAGCCGAGCGCGCCCTCCGGCTGTGGGCGCGCTACGTCCAGACTCGCGGCGCGATCGCCAGGCAGCGCCGGGTCGCTCGTCGTGCCTACGCGCGTACCCGTGACCGCGCCCTCGGGCTCTGGAGCCCCTGGGGCTCGGTCAGCGCCTAGTCGGGCACCCGACTCGGGTCGAGGCTCACCCCAGGCGGCTGCTGGGTAGTGTCGACGAACACGCACAGCCACGGCCCGCCCTTCCCGCCCGGAACGCACGTCCGGAAGAGGTGGGCGTCGAGAACCCTCGTCCGCGCCCGGTCCATGTGTCCACGGTATGCGGCCGGCGCCTGCGTCTCGACGTAGGCGTGCACAGCGAAGGCCTGCTCCCTCAGTGACCCCCGCTCCGCGTCAGCCCGGCCGATGTTGTCGATTCCCAGCAGCGCGAGGCACCCACCCAGGAGCACGATCAGCCCTCTCCCTGCATAGTCGCGCGCGACAACCACCGGCAGGTCCCCGCGCCGGCGCCTGATCAACGACCCCGCCGCCGGGCTCAGCCCAGCCACGACGAGGAGGTTGAGGACCCCCGCCAGGAGCAGCCCCCCGACGAGCGGCGTGCGGGCGCCGGAGATCGGGAGCAGATGGAGCAGGACGCCGTCCCCGGCCACGGCCGCCGCGTACATCGGCCACAGCCAAGCCCCGCGCCGTCGCCAGTGCAGTCGCCTCAGTGCTTCCCGGCCTCCGGCCATCCCGTCCAGCCTAGGGGGTCGAGGACCTGTGCGATCCTGCTCAGATGGTCGAGATCTGGGTCTGTCACCTCGGGCTCGTCCCGTACGACGAAGCCCTCGCCCTCCAGCAGCGCCTCCGCGCCGCCCGCCAGGCCGACCTCGTCCCCGACATCCTGCTCCTGCTCGAGCACCCCCCCGTCTACACCCGCGGCCGGCGGACCGCCCCCGGCGAGCTGCCGATGGGGGAGGATTGGTATGCCGACCGGGGAATCGACGTGATCGACACCGACCGCGGCGGTCGCGTCACCTACCACGGCCCCGGCCAGCTCGTCGGCTATCCGATCATGCGTATCACCGATGTGATCGTCTATCTCCGCACGATGGAGGACGCGATCATCGCCGCGCTCGCCGAGGAAGGTGTCTCCGCCGGGGTTCGCGACGGCCTCACCGGCGTCTGGGTCGACGACAGCAAGATCGCGTCGATCGGCGTCCACGTCTCACGCGGTGTCACCACCCACGGCTTCGCAGTCAACGTACAGAACGACCTCACTCCGTTCGAGTGGGTCGTCGCCTGCGGCATCCACGGCGTTCAGATGACTTCAGTCGAGCGCGAGACCCGCCTGCGTTCGCTTCCGTGCTTCCGCAGGCGGATGGCCCATCACTTCGCGCTTGCCCACCGGGCCCGTCAGCGACTCGTTTCGCCGGCGCGCCTCGACTCGCTGCTCTCCAGGGCTCCAGCCGGCCACCTCGCCGGCGAGGGTGCCTAGCCCTTCCCGGCGACGATCGCTCCGCCGAGTCCGGCCAGAGCCAGCTCGGTGAGCGCGCCGAAGGCGAACGCCCGCATGCCGATCGCACCCGACTTCTTCGCCCGGCGCGTCGCCAGGAGGCCGAGGACGTCGGTCGCGAGGCCCATCTGGACGATGAGCGGACGCGCGGCCTCCGGGCCGGCGAGGATCGCCGCGCCGAGGGCGGCGTTGCTCGCCCCGTTGAGGCGCACCAGATACGACGCCGCGGGGTTGCGGCCCGGCTTCAGGCCGGTCACGAAGGCGGTGATCCCAGGGACCAGGATGCCCGCCGCCCCGATCGCCACGCGAGCGCCGCCGAGGAGTTTCGCCGGCGGGAGCTGGCCCGCTCCGCCGACCTTGCCCAACGCGCCCTCAACTGCCGACTTCACGTCTTCAATCGCTGACAAGACAAACCGCCCCCTATACCCTTTAGGTCGATGACAGAGCGAGCCCATGTTACCCGCTCCCGGGCCAAGCCGGGCGGAATGAATGTGCACGCGATACTCGGCCCCAACACGGTCGACGCCCGCAAGCGCAAGCCGCCTTGGTTCAAGGTACCCGCACCCGGTGGCCCGCGCTACCGGGAGCTGACGGCTCTGATCGAAGCCGAGAACCTCAACACCGTCTGCCGAGAGGCCGCCTGCCCGAACGTCGGCGAATGCTGGGAGCGTGGCACCGCGACCTTCATGATCCTCGGTGACACCTGCACCCGCCGGTGTGGCTTCTGCAATGTGAAGACCGGCAAGCCGACCTGGAACGACCCCCTCGAGCCGGCTCGCGTCGCCCGGGCGATCGCCCGGATGGGTCTGCGTCACGCGGTGATCACCTCGGTCGATCGCGACGACCTCCCCGATCTCGGTGCCGGCGCCTTCGTCGCCGTGATCGCCGAGATTCGCCGCCAGGCGCCCGGCTGCCAGGTCGAGGTCCTGACACCCGACTTCCAGGGTCAGGAGATGCCCCTCGCCCGGGTGATCGCCGCCCGCCCCGACGTCTTCAACCACAACGTCGAGGTCGTCCCCCGCCTCTACCCGGTCGCCCGCCGCGGCTCTGAGTTCCTCCGTTCGGCCAGGGTCCTGCGCAACGCCAAGGCCCTCGGCGGCGCCGATGTGCGTACGAAGTCCGGCCTGATGGTCGGGTTGGGTGAGACCTTCGACGAGCTCGTCGAGGCCTTCGCCCTGCTCCGCGACCACGACGTCCAGATCCTCACCGTCGGCCAGTATCTCCGCCCCAGCGCCGACCACCTTCCCCTTGTCCGCTACTGGCATCCCGACGAGTTCGCAGACCTCGAGGCCGCCGCCTACGCCCTCGGCTTCGATCATGTCGCCGCCGGTCCGCTCGTCCGCTCGTCCTACCACGCCGATCTCCACGTCCCCCAGCCGCACGCCGGCCTCGGCCCCTTGGCCGCGCTCGCGCCGACCGGCACGGCCGGCTAGCCGCCCGCCGGTGGACGCCGACGGCGGGCCCCGGGGGTCGGGTTGATACCCCTGCGCGACGACGTCCCCACGTCTCGCCTGCCGATCGTCACACTCGCCCTGATCGCCGCCAACGTCCTCGTCTATCTGATCTCGATCCGCCACGGCGGATCCCTCCTCGGCGGCCCTTCCCAGGCCGTCGCCGTCCACTACGGCGCGATCCCCTACGAGTTCACCCACCCCGCCGTCCGGTGCGACATGGTCTCCTCGGCGTCCGGTCTCGCGCCAGCCGTCGGCTGCGGCTCCGGGGTCGGGCTCGGGCCAGGGTTCGGCGGCGCGGGCTTGGGCTTGGGCGCGGGCGGGGGCTTGGGCGTCGGCGCCACGGCATCCCAGCCGTCGACCGCGCTGAGCGCCCTCAGCTCGATGTTCCTCCACGCCGGCCCGGTCCACCTGCTCGGCAACGTCGTCTTCCTCTACATCTTCGGAAACAACGTCGAGGACTCGATGGGCCACCTGCGCTTCCTCGTCTTCTACCTCCTCGGTGGCCTTGCCGCTCTCGGCCTCCAGATCCTCGCCGACCCGAGCTCGCTCGCCCCGACGATCGGCGCCTCCGGGGCGATCGCCGCGGTCCTCGGCGGCTACATCCTGCTCTATCCCCGCGCCAAGGTGATGACCCTCGTCTTCGTGATCCTCTTCTTCACCGTCGTCGAGATCCCCGCGATCCTGATGCTCGGAATCTGGTTCGCCGAGCAGGCGGTCCTCGGACTCGGCGCCCTCGGCGGGCTCGGCGGCCCGTCGGGTCCCGGGGGTGGTGACGGCGTCGCCTACTTCGCCCACGTCGGTGGATTCCTCTTCGGCCTCCTCCTGATCAAGCTCTTCGCCCTCCGGACCACCCGCCGACTTCCCGTCGTCTCGATCTGATGCCACACTCACCAACGCGTCGGCCCGCCCGATGACCCTCCCGGCGACCGGCTGTGCCTCTACGACGACAATCCCCTGCTCCGCTTCCGCTTCCCAGGGATCACCGGCATGAGGACCGGCGAGACCGCCGCCGCCTCGGCGACCCTCCTGAGCGCCGGGTTCGCCGCCGAGCCTGGTTGATCGGCTGGTGTATGACGTGTCGAAGGTCTCCAAGCCCAAGCCGAAGGCCGGCGACGCCCGCGTCGTCTGGTCGAGCGACGACGGCGACCTACGGCGGGCAGCGGATCCCAAGCCGTCGGGTCCGTCCGGGCCGGCCGATCCCGTCGGTTCCCCGAGCCCACGCCCGGCCGGCGGACGGGTCGAGGTTCGCCGGGAGACCGCCGGCAGGCGCGGCAAGGCCGTCACCACCGTCCGCGGTCTGCCGCTCGACGACGACGAGCTGCGGGCGATCGCCGGGCGTCTCAAGCGGCGCTGCGGGGTTGGCGGCTCGGCCAAGGACGGGGTCATCGAGCTCCAGGGCGACCACCGGGGCGTCGTCGTGAACGAGCTCGCCGCGGCCGGCTACCAACCGGTTCTCGCCGGCGGCTGACCAGCCGGCTGGTAATCTGCCGCGATGCCCGAGCGCCCGAAGATCGAGATCCCGCAGGACGTGACCCCGTCGGTCGAGCTCCAGCTCGAGGACATCGAGGTCGGCGACGGCGAGGAGGCCCTCAAGGGACAGACCGTCGAGGTCCACTACCTCGGCGTCTCCTGGGCCAACGGCAAGGAGTTCGACGCCTCGTGGAACCGCGGTGACACCTTCAAGTTCAAGCTCGGGATGGGGCAGGTCATCTCCGGCTGGGATCAGGGCGTCGCCGGGATGAAGGTCGGCGGTCGCCGCCGGATCACGATTCCCCCGCACCTCGCCTATGGCAAGCGCGGGGCCGGCGGCGTGATCGGCCCCGACGAGACGCTCGTCTTCGTCGTGGATCTCGTCTCCGTTCAGTAGGGCCCGACCGCTTCGATCCAGTCGTAGCGCCGGCCGCAGAGTGAATGCCAGCGGGCGGCGGACGTCCGCACGAGCGTCTCCTGGGCGCCCGCCGGGGTCAGGAAGATCGCGCGAAGCAAGGCCGAGCCGCCGTCCCCGGGGGCGGCGCTGCGTCCACCCCGCGAGACCGTGAGCGAATGCGTACCGGCTGAGAGGAGGACCGGGAAGGGAGTCAGCGTGTCGGGGTTGAACGGGCTTCCGCTGAGCTCGCCGGCGATCGACCCGAGTCCGCCGCCGTCCACGCTGACCATCACCCGCGGCATGCTCTCCCCCTGGAGCCAGACGTTCCAAACGCCCGCCCGCGGAACCCGGAAGTCCGCGGTGACTTGACCGAACGGCGTCATCACGAGCCCGACGCTCCGGACCGCGTATCGATCCCAGCCGGATGACGCCGCGTGCTTGAGATCGATCGTCACTCGGGGAACCCGCTTCGCGGCGACCAGGTTCCCGCCGGCGACCCCCGCCGCACGGGTGACCCCCGCCGCACGGGCGACCCCCACCGCACGGGCGACCCCGGCCGCACGGGCGAGCCGACCGATCCGGCGGCATCCGGCCGGGTCTCCGCTAGCGGCCTGGAGATGCGCGATCGCGGTCGGGGCTCCCGGTGTCCGCGCCCAGACCTCGTAGTAGGTGCCGCGCCAGACCAATCGGTAGGCGCTCGGCGGCCGGCTGGCGAGCGGGTTGCGGTCGGTCACGATCAGCGGGTATCCAGCGAACGCCGACGGCGCAACCCGGTCGAGGTTGACCGGGTCCCCGTGTGCCTTGGCGACGCCGACCAGCTTCGGTGGCGGGTAGACGAAGTCCGGGCCGCCGACGTCCATCTTGCGCAGGACGTAGAGCGACCATTCGTCAAACGGGGTGAAGAGGGTCGGACCCCGTCCGGCGAAGCGGGTGTTCAAAGAGGCCAGCTCGCCGTAGCGGCCAGTCGGGGCCAGGTCCGAGCCGCGATATTGGACGGCGTCGGACGCGGCGAACCCGGCGAGGAGGATCAGGCCGAGCACTGCGGCGAGCACCCGCCATCCGGACCCGGGCCTCCAGAGGCCGGCGACGGCGCACCAGGCCAGCAGGGTGATCACCGGCGCGGTGATCATCAGGACCTTCGCGTCGACCCACGTCGTCCCGTAGACCGTGAGGACGACCCAGACGGAGAGCATCCCGGCCACCCAGCCGGTCAGCCCGTAGAACCGACGGCGGATCAGCACGACGACCCCCCAGGCGGCCGCCAGCACGACAACGACGATCAGAGCGTAGGTCAGATCGCGTGCGAATCCTCGCGCGGGTCGGTGGCGGTAGCTGTCGGCCAGCCACGGACCGACGATCTGCGCGGCCCGCAGGGGGACCTTCAGGTTGCCCGGGTTCGACGTCGCAGCGATGCCCTGGGCGACGTTCAGCGAACCCGCCAGGTCGGCCCACGTCGGGAGCGCGCAGATCACGGTCGTCGCTCCCCCGACGAGCGCCACCCAAGCCGACCGCGCGAGCCCCAGCCGCCCGGCCGAGATCTCGGCGGCCAGCCAGGCGACGAGGACCAGCAGGGCGGCGGCCACCCAGGCGCCGAAGCCGATGCCCAGGGCCGAGACCCCGGCTCCCGCGAGCACCGCGAAGGGGATCGCCGAGGTCACCGAGCCGGCGAGCCAGGACGGCCGGTCGACGACGAGGACGCCGAGCGCGAGGATCATCGCCAGGGCGAGGATCTCCTTGATCGAACCGACGAGAACGTACCCGTAGACGATCGCCGGAAGTGTCACGCTGACGGCCGCGACCCCGGCGGCCGAGCGGCCGAGTCCAAGTCGCGCCAGCAGGAGGCGGGCCGGCCCTGCGGCGAGCGCGACCGCGAACGCGCAGAACGGCTGGAAGGCCCAGATCAGGGGGAGCCCGAGCAGCCGGGCGGTCCCGCCGAACAGGGTGTCCGAGCCGGAGGGGTAGCTGGTGTTGAAGTAGGCGCTGAGGTACTGGCCGTAGGAGTTGCCGAGGTCCAGGCCCGAGTAGTCGGGGCCGTGGCCGATCAGGAAGTCAGCGCCGATCATGTGGACCGCCGAGTCGGGGAGGACGCCGTAGGAGGAGAACGTCGGCCGGCCGGCGAACAGGACCGGCGCGAGCGCGAGGACGTAGACGACGACGGGAACGGCGGTGCCCCAGCCGAGCGACACCCAGCCTCCCGACGCCTGCGCGCGCAGACGCGGCCAACCGACCGCGAAGCCGACGAGTCCGACGGCAGCGAGGACGTACGGCGTCGCCGGGGCGGTCGTCGTTGTGTATGTCGTCAACTGCGAGGCGGCGATCAAGCCGGCCGCGCCGACCGGCGCAAGCAGCGCTCCGGACAGGTGTTGACCGCTCAGACGGTCGATCAGGAGACCGGTGCCGACGCAGAGCAGCGCCAGGACGACAGGGTAGACCAGCGTCGTCGAGACGAACATCGCTAGCCGCCGTCCCGGCCGGCGGCCCGTGAGATCACGGGCGCCCGCGCAGGAGGCGCTTCACTTCAGGCAAACCGGTCTCAAGGCAGCAAAGGGTACGGGCTGACAGGCGGCCCGCCCATTAGGAAGTTCTTAAGCGATCGCGGACGGACCAGGCTAGGCGTGGTGCAGCGGCGCGAAGCCCAGGCGGACCGCGACCACGGCGCCCTTGTAGGAGACGGTCCCCACCTGGCGGGGGGTCTGCGAGGCGACGACCAGCTTCGGCGTCCGTCCGCCGTTGCGGCGGCGGGCCTGGCTCAGCCGGCGTGCGCTCGGCGCGTAGACCCGTCCGAGCTTGCAGTTCGCGAGGCTCAGGAGGTGCTCGGCGTAGGGCAGCGTGTGGTGGAGGAGCTGCGGCGTCACGCATCTCGCCGCAGCCGGACCGGCTGCTCCGGGGGCCGGCGCCGGCGCGGGGGGCGCGGGCGGCGCCGGCGCGACGACGATCGAGAAGCTAGAGCTCTGGGAGCCGCTCGGCCCGTTGAACGCGTAACAGATCGTGTAGGTCCCGGGCGCCGGCGGAGTGAACGTGGTCACGTGGCTGAAGCTTCCCGAAACGGTGACTGACTCGATCACCACGGCGGCCGGCGTGCACGGTCCGCCGCCGGGCACCTCTGAGACCGTCAACGTGCTAGCCGGATCCGAGATGCCTGTCTCCGTCAGGCTGACCGGCTTGCCGGCGACCGGGTTGGCCGAGACCGTCGGCGTGGTGAAGCTCTGTGTACCGGCTGCTGCCAAGCTCGGGGTGGCCAGGGCCGCGATCGACGCGATCGAAGCGAACCCTCCCACCAGCGCGACCTTCTTCATCTCTACCTCCCGGGGCCGTTGCCTTTCTCCTCGGAGCTTGACAGAACGGTGAACTCGGCGAGATGCCCGACGCGAGCTCCACGGTGGGCTTGCGAAAGCGACTTTGCGTAACAGACGCGCAACCGGGCAGTGGTACATTTGAACCACGGCTCGGGCTCGGCTTCCGGGCGCGGCGCCGTGACAGTTGGCGGCGGACCCCAGCGGTGGCTCATCCCGCCGCCGGTCGGACGCAGCTCCGCGTTTGACCACTCCCGACAGGACTCGCTCCGACCCACGATGCTGACGCGCGGGCAGTCGCCCGCCGGTAGGTGCCCGAGATGCCATTTCCGCCAAGCGATCTTCGCGGCCGCCACCCGTCCGGCGAGTTCCGTGCGGCCGTCGGCGGAGCTCTTCTTGCGGTGATGCTCGTGCTGTTCGTGGTGATCCGCCTCGACCAGGCCGGGGGCTCCCGCGGGAGTCCGGTGACCGCGGTCAGCGCCAGGACGCTGCCCGCCTACTGGGTCGTACGTTCCGGGCAGACGCTCGCCCTGATCGCGCACCGGACCGGGCTCAGCATCGCGGAGGTCGAGGATCTCAACCCGAGCGCCGATCCGGTTCACCTGATGGTCGGCGCTCATATCGCCCTGCGCCCGCCGTCGTAGCCCGGGAGTTCCGGAGTCTCGAAGCCCCGAAGCCCCGAAGCCCCGAAGCCCGGAGGCGCTGAGAGTCCGGGAGCGCCGGGAGGCGGTCTCGCGGGGACGGCCCGCCGACTCAGCAGCTCGGAGTCTGCGTCACCGCGACGTCGGCGGTCTTCGATCCGGGGGTCGTAAGGACACTGGTGTAGAGCCTGCCGACCAGGCGCTTCATCGTCGGGCTCGCATACACGAGGCAGGTCGGCCCCGCCCGGGTCGTGATTCGATCGGCCGGAAGGTCTCCGAGGCCGACGGCTGAAGCCAGCCGCTGAAGGTCTGAGAGAGGCGGCTGGTAGTTGAAGGTGGTCACGTACCCAGTGACCCGGCCGGCCGCGTTCGTCGCGACGTCGCTCGCAACCGGCCCGTTTCCGGCCCCGGCGGCGGCTCGAGCGCTCGAAGCGGTGCGGTGGCCGCGGCCGAAGGCCTGGAGTCGGGAACCGAGACCGGTGTAGGTGCTGGGCACGCCGGACGCGGGCGGCGGCGTCAGCGCTCCGGTGGCCCCTGTCTGCGCCGGGACGTCGAGCGACGGGCTGTCGACCGCGCAGCCGGTGGATCCGAACATGCCGAGGGCAAGCACACCCACGGCGGCTCGGGTCCGGGCCTGGCCTCGGGCGCCAAAGGCGGCACCGGCGCCGGCTCCGACGCTCCGCCGCCGCCCAGGCCCGCTGACGCCGATCGGGCCCACGGCTACCCGGCCTTCGTCGTGCGCAGCTTCCTCGAGAGGATCAGCCGCCTGGTCACGTCGGCGGCGTTCAGATCGGACCCCGAGCAGATCACCGAGAGCTTGAGGCTGGCGGCCTGGGTCGAGCTGTTGGACGCCTCGCCGATCCAGCCGATCGCCGAATGGCCGATCGGGCTCGTGATCCCCGGACCGGGGGCGGCGTTGCCGACGACCGGCGACTCACCGAGCGGAGAGATCATCGCAGCGGTCCCGCCCTGCGCGAGATCACCCTTCGGGCAGTCGATCTCGGCTCTGACGTAGTGGCGGGCGGGCATCGGGAAGGAGGTCATCGCGATGAAGTTGCCGCCCGAGGTCTTTCCCGAAAGGGTCGTCGTCGTACCGGGGGCGCCCGAGCCACCCGAGCTGCCGGTGGGACCGGTCGCTCCCTGCGGGCCAGTGGGGCCGGCCGGACCGGGGGGACCGGTCGCGTTGAAGGTGATCGGGTGCTCGAAGAGCTTGTTGCAGGCCGGTCCCGAGAAGCCGGTCGGGTCCCCGGTGATCCGGAGGGTTGCCTGATTGGGCTGATTGTTGACGCACCCGGAGATCGTCGAGTTCGTCGCGGCCGAGACGAGCACGGCGCCGCCGACCCCGGCGCCGAAGACGCCTGCTGCCACCAACACGAACGTTCGCCTTCTCCTGCGGGCCACGATGCCTCCTTGTCGAGTCCTCAGCGCCGCTCCAGCCTAGCCCTTGGCGGCTGCCGTGGCGTCAGAGCTTCGGCAGGCTCTGGACGAGGTCGACCAGCGGGGCGAACAGGTCGCCATGCGTGGCGAGGCGGTCGGCCATCTCGCCGGCCTCGAAGAACAGCGAGCCTGGATCGTTGGTGGCGTGTCCCCGCTCGACCTCCTCCCAAGTCAGTGGCGCGGAGACGGTCGGCCGGGCGGTCGCGCGGAGGGAGTAGACGCTGACCGTCGTCTTGTGCTGGTCGTTCTGGCTCCAGTCGATGAACACCCGGCGCGATCGGAGGTGCTTGCTCATGCGGGAGACGACGAGCTCGGGATGCTGGCGCTCGAGCAGCTCGGCCACGGCCTGGGCGAACGGCTTGGTCTCCTCATATGAGGTCTCCGAGTTGAGCGGGACGTACGCCTGGAGACCCTTCGATCCCGATCCCTTGACGAGCGTCTGGAGTCCGATCGCGTCGAACAGCTCACGCAGCCAGAGGGCGACCTGGGCGCAGTCGACGACGTCGGCCCCGTCGCCGGGATCGAGATCGAAGACGACGGCGGTCGGACGGGCGAGGTGGTCGGCCATCGAGAGCGACGTGTGGAGCTCGATCGACGCGAGGTTGGCCGCCCAGACGAGGGTTGGGACGTCGTTGGCCAGGCAGTAGGCGATCTCGCCGGCGCTCCGCCCGCTCCAGACCGGCGCGGTCGCGACCCAGTCGGGTCGGTGGCCGGGGCAGCGCTTCTCGTAGAAGTACTTGCCGGCGACCCCGTCGGGGTAACGCTTGAGTGTCAGCGGCCGGCCGGCGGTGTGGCGGACGAGGGTCGGGCCGATCGCCGCGTAGTAGTCGATCACCTGGCCCTTGGTGAACCCGGCCTCCGGGTAGAGGACCTTGTCGCAGTTCGTGAGCTTCACCCGCCGGCCGTCGATCACGATCTCGCCGGGCTCGAGCGGCTCTCCGGCCGTGACGGGCTCGCCGGACTCACCGGCCTCCACCTCAATGATCTCGGGATCCGCGGCGATGACCTCCTCGCAGACGACCTCGCCGGCCGGCTTGTCGTCGCGGAGCCCCTTGTAGGAAGGGGCTCGGAGCTGGCCCTGGGCGGTCCACTCGGAGAACTCGACCTCGGCGACGAGGGTCGGCGAGACGTGGATCGCGCCGCGGGGCGGCTGGCGGCCGACGAACGCGCTGGCTGGCTGCTCGAGGGGGACGAGCAGGGTCGACAGGCGGTCGAGCTCTGCACCGGTGAACCCGGTCCCGACGCGTCCGGCGAAGCGGAGCTCGCCGGCCGGGGTGTGGCAGCCGACGAGCAGGGAGCCGATCTGCTCGCGCCGGCGGCCCTTGCCGGGGAGCCAGCCGCCGATCACGAGCTCCTGGCGGCGGGTGTTCTTCAGCTTGATCCACGCGCCGTTGCGCCCGCCCGGCTCGTAGCGGCTGTCGAGGCGTTTGGCGATGATTCCCTCTAGGCCACGCTCGGCGGTCGCGGCGAGCAGCTCACGGCCGCCGCCGGTCTGGGACTCGGGCGTCCCCCAGGCGCGCCCGGCCAGCTCGAGGCCGTCGAGCAGGACACGGCGCTCGCGGTAGGGGAGCCGGAGGGTGCAGGCGCCGTCGAGGTATAGGACGTCGAAGATCACGTAGACCACGGCGATCTCGGTGGCTCGGCGGCGGGCGGCGGCGTCGGTCAGGTGCATGCGCTGCTGGAGGCGCCCGAAGCTCGGGAGGCCGTTCTCGTCGAAGGCGACGAGTTCGCCGTCGAGCACGACGGTACGGGAGCCGAGGGTCTCTCCGAGAGCTCGGAGCTCGGGGTACCCCCCGGTCAGGTCGTTCTGGTTGCGGCTCTCGATCCGCAGGCGCCCGGGCTGGTAGTAGAGGAGCGCGCGGATGCCGTCCCATTTGATTTCGTATGCCCAGGCCTCGTCGTCTGGCGGCAGGCGGCCGAGCCGGGCGAGCATCGGGGCGAGGTGCTCGGGGAAGGGGTCGACAGGGCGGGAGGGCGGGTCGATCCGGTGGATCATCCAATCGGCGTTGGCCGTCCGGAAGAGGGCATACCTGCCGCTCAGGCGCTCGCCGCGGAACTCGACGACGACCTTGTCGGCGTCGAACTTCTCGGCGACGTAGGTCCCACGGTCCCAGATCGACATCTCACCAGCCCCGTAGTTGCCGGTCGGGATCGTCCCCTCGAAGTCGAGGTAGGCGACCGGATGATCCTCGGTCTGGATCGCCTTGCGGTTGTGATCGGGGTCCTCGGGGATCCCGTTTGGGACCGCCCACGAACGGAGGACCCCGTCGTGTTCGAGGCGCAGATCCCAGTGGAGCCGGCGGGCGTGGTGCTCCTGGACCACGAATCGCGCCTCCCCTGCTGGCGTGCCCGGCGCGCCGGGAGGTTCCGGCGTGCGGCCGAAGTCACGCTTCTTGTCATAGCGGCTGAGTTCGCCCATCGGGTCGTCACCGATTATCCGCGATGGCGGGGCCTGCGCGGGTGCGCCCGCGAGTGCTAGCGTGCCGAGACGCTGCGCGGCGCGACGCAGCTGATTTTTCTTCCGACGAGGAGGTCACATGGCCGGACAGTTGGACACGATATTGGGCAAGGTCAAGGAGACGGTGGGCGGTCTCACCGGCAACAAGCAGCTGAAGACCGAGGGCATGCTGGATCAGGTCGTCGGCTTCGCCAAGCAGGCGGTCGAGGTCCTCGTCGGGTGGGGCGGAGAAGTCGCCAAGGAGATCAAGAACTCGCGCACCAAGGCCTGACGCGGGTCGCTCCGGGGGCCGTCGTCAGGGGACGAGCGGCCCTTAGAAGACGAACGGCTCGGTCCACGAGGGACCGAGCCGAGCAGCTGCGCGACGCCTGGGCGTCGCTGCGAGCTCTGAACTAGAGCGTCGTGACGTTTACGGCCTTGGGGCCCTTGTCGCCGTTCTCGGCGTCATAGGAGACCTTCGCGCCCTCGGCGAGCGAGCGGTAGCCGTCTCCGCCGATGCCGCTGTGATGGACGAAGAGATCCTTGGATCCGTCGTCGGGCGTGATGAAGCCAAAGCCCTTGTCGTCGCTGAACCACTTCACGGTGCCGGTTGGCATGCGTGTTCCTCCGGTGTTCATGTGCTGGCTACGCGGAGGATGCTGTCGGGCAACGACCCACGATGTCCTGCACTGCTCTGTCGAACGGTCGTTCGACCTGAGATGCCAGGATAGCGCCCCCGGGGACGCGGCGGGATATTACTTGCGCAGTGCGCCGCAGATCACGACGGCCCGCGGCGAGGACGGGTCGCTTGGCTTGCCGGTGGCCTCGCCGATCCCGTCCGGCGGACGCGTCCGGTCGGGCAGGAAATGGTGCCCTTCGGCCCCGCGCGAGGTCATCTACGATCGATCCGTGGAGCGCCGCAGATGCCGCTGATCCTCAACAGCCTGGGGGAGGTGATCTGTCCTCACGCAGGCAGGGTTACGTTGACCTCGCGGCAGGTGACGGTGATGGCCGGCCGGGGCTATGCGATCTGCCTCGACGATGTCGTGGGCGCGCCGATCGTCGGTTGCGTGACGCCCGACACGAAGCTGACCGCCCCCTGCAAGCGGGTTGTCGCGGTCCTCCCGGGCTCGACGTCCACCGTCGTGTCGGTGGCTAGCCGGCCGGTCTGTGTGGAGACGTTGACGGGTCTGACCGACGGGCGGCCGCCGGGAAGGATCTCGGTCGCATTTCCGGGACAGGTCAGCGTCGACGCCTGACGCTCAGCGGCGTCGGCCGGTCGCGATCGGCTGCCAGGAGGGGTTCTCGCCGTGCAGGACGAGCGTCGTGCGGACCTGCGGGTCGGCGGGCGCGATTGCGAGGATCGGGCCGGCCAGGCTCGCGCACTGGGGATCGCCTTCGACGACTGCCAGCTCACCGCCGTCAGAGCGCCAGGCGACGGCGCAGCCCAGGGTCGGGAGCGTGACCGCCGCGCCCAGGGTGAGGTCGCGGGTCTTCGTGAGGACGACGTGGAACGCCCCGTTGCCGAGGTTGGAGATCGCGGCGAGCTGCTTTCCGTCGGGTGAGATCGCCGCCTGGAGGACGCCGCGGCCGGGTGAGCCGGGCGTGACCAGGGTGCCCGCGGTCTCCCAGTAGGCGGCTTGGGCGGCGAAGCGGGTCGAGGAGAAGAACTGCAGCAGACCGAAGGTCGCCGAGCTGTCGGTCGCCGTGGCCGAGACGAGCAGCGAATAGCCGCTGCGACCCCAGGTGATCGGGCCGAGACGCCAGCCGGGGACCGCCAGGCAACTCGGCGGGGATGCCCGGCCGGAGACCACCTGGGAGAAGCAGAGCGCGTCGAGGCTCGAGGAGTGGGATGCGAACGCGACGATCTCGCCGTGGCGAGTCGGCGCGAAGGCCGGGTTGTCGTAGGTCAGTCCGGCGGCCGGGGGTGTCACGAGGGTCGGCGCGCCGGCTGGCTGGCCGGTGGCCTGCACGTAGATCGACGCACCCCGCACGAAGGCGATCGCAGCGCCGGTCGCGTCCCATGCGGGTTGCGTCGCCCGGTCGATTGCGAGCTCGCCGGAGCTCGCGCCCGACGCTCCGGCGACCGCGGCGATCCGCGTGCCGGTGTCGTAGCCGAGCAGGGGAAAGCCCGCCGAGACGGCGACGGTCACGGCGGCCTGCGCCTTGAGGGTGGTGCCCGGCTTCGGGACGGTCGCGAGGATCGTCCCGGGCGGTGAGCGATCGATGCGGTAGGTCTGGTGGCCGGTCAGCTGAGCGCTGGCCAGCTTGGGTTGGTAGGTGGCCAGGGTGGTCCCTGCGAATGGCGGAACCGTGAGCGCTCCGGCCGCCGGTGCTCCACCCGCGCCGCCGGCCGCCCCGCCGCCGGCCGCGGCCCCGGCGGCTTTCTTCGGCTTGCGGGGACGTGGCTTGAGGAAGACGTTGACCGGGGTCCCGGCCTTCTGGCGCGAGCGTGCCGCAGGAACCTGGCTCGCGACGATCTGCTTGGTGTCGGGCTTCGGCAGGACCGATCCCAGCGTGAAGCCGGCCTTGCCGAGTTTGGTGTCGGCCTGGGCGAGGGTCTCGCCGAGGACGCTCGGGACCGTCGCCAGGCCTGAGCGGATGGCGATCAGGACCGTGACGGCGGTGCTCTTGTGGACCCGGCTGCCGGCGCTCGGCGTCTGGCCGACGACCGACCCGGACGGGGCCTGGGGATCGATCTTCGTCTGGGGGCTCGGCGCGAGGGTCAGGCCGGCGTGCTGGAGGGTCTGCTCGGCGGCGAACACCGACGGCGCCTTGACCACGTTCGGAACCGTCACGTTCTTGGGTCTCAGCTGGAGGAGCACGATGATCGCGATGATGATCAGGGCGACGAGCAGCATGAACCATGTCGGTAGCCACGGCTTCTGGCGAAGGATCGCCGAGCGGACGGTCGGCCGGCCTTCGGCGCCGAGATCCTTGGCGCTCACGGAGAACGTGCGGTTCGTGCGGCGTCCGATCCAGAGCTGGGTCCGCGGCCGGGCGAGGAACGGAACGGACGCCGAGTCCCCGGATCCGATCCTGACGACCCTCTGAGCGAGCTGGTCTGCCGCGATCTGCTCGCCTGCTGCGCCCGCCAGCGCGTGCTCGAGCTTCTGATTGGCGTCCTTGCGCTGGTCGGCGGCGGTCCGGCCGACGAGCTGCTCTGCTGCGCGGGGAATCCGAGCGCCCGACGCGGGCGTCTGCGGGGTCCTGACCTGGGCGGTCATCTTCGACGCCCGGCTGCCAAGCAGCGTGGTGAAAGGGGAGAAGGCGCTGCGCACGGCGCGGAACGTCACGATCCGGCCGTCGGATTCGAAGCGGAGATCGTCCTCGTCGTCGGCGACGCTCACGCCGACGTCGGCGGGCGCATTCGCGCGGTTGGCGACGATCGCCTCGAAGCGCCCGCCGAGCCGGCCGTCGGCGCGGGACGGCAGGATCACCGACTCGAGCTCGTGATACGGCTCGATCGTTACGGTCGCGCCGGCAGACGCGACCTGGAAGCCGGAGGCCCGGGATGTCGCGACCAGGTGGATCGTCCAGGGCCGGGCCTCGGCGAGCGGGCTGCGCGGCGGGTGGAGGATCACCTCGAGCTCGTGCTCGTAGCCCTCGCCACGACCGAGTGGGACGAGGTAGACGGTCGGAGGGTTGGTCGTCCACCAGCCGTCCGGAAGACCGTCGATCGTCAGGTCGTAGTTGTCGACGATCCCGCTCTGGTTGCGGATCATCGCGAACAGGACGCTCCGGCCGCCGGCGGCGACCGAGGTCACCGCACGGACGGCGGCGTCTCGGTTGCTGCGCGAGCTGTACATCCCGAGCAGGACGGTCGGCGCCGCGATCCCCGGGGCAGCGGGCGCCGTTGATCTGGCGGTCGGTGGTGGGAGGCTGCCGGCCTCGGGTGGGACCGAACTCCCGCGTCGCGGGGCCGCCGCCCGCCCGTCGGCGCGCACTGAGCCGCCGGCTCTTGGTGGGGCCGGGGCGACCCCCGAGGGAACCGACGCTCGCGCGGGGACTCCGACGACGGTGGCGGGCGCCGGTTCGCCGGCTCTCGGGATGGCTGTGCGGATCCCGGCTGGCTCAGATCCGCGCGGACGGGTCACGCCGGGGGAGACCGATCCGCCCGGGCTCGTCGGTGCGGGGCCGCCGGCGGGTTGGGATGGGGCGCGGGAGCCGGAGGTCGGGCGGACCTGCTCCACGGCCTGCTCGGCTGGGACCCAGCCGAGGTACTCGCCGCACTCGCAGAAGTCGTACTCGGTCTCGCTGCGTCGACCGCAGGCTGGGCAGATCTTCACCGGACGACCCCCCCTGCGCGGGTCGACTCGACCAGGGTGTAGGTCACGTGGGCGGGGCGCTCGCGCTCGATCACGCGGGTGATCGCCTCACGCTGGTTTGCGTCGAGGGCGTGCCGCGCGCGGACGACGAACTCGTGCCGCGTCGGCTGGGGCGATCGCGCGTCGTCACCGATCGTCACGCGACCACCGTCCTCGACCTCCAGCTGGAGGGCGGGAAAACTGAGCTCGAGCAGCAGCCGCAGACCGCCTGCCGTGCCGCGGCGGCGGCCGAGCTCGGGGGCGTTGCGGACGAGCTCGCGACACACGCCGACCGGCTGGTCCTCGTCGATCACGAGACCCAACCACGAGCCCTCGAGTCGCAGGACGTGCTCAGGCGCGGTCGGCGGCGAGATCAGGCTGACCAGGGAATCCAACGTGGCGACGATCGGGTCGAGCTGGCGCTCGAGCGAGCCGACGAAGCGCTGCGTGAAATCGCTCTCGACGTAGGCGGCCGGCAGGCCGGCTCGGAGATACGCGCGATTGGAGGCGGCCGGCGGTGCCGGGGCGGGCGCCGCGTGGTCAGGCTGCTGGCCGGCTTCCCGGCCGTTGAGGGCGCTGCTCACGCCTGCCGCCGAGTGGCTCTGACGGTGTGACTCTCCGAGACGATCAGCTCGTGAGGCTCGATCGTGAGCTGACTCCCGGCCGGATGGCGGGCCCGCCGATCGGCGAAGTCGGTCTCGTAGATCCGCAGGAGGACGATCTGCTCGACGCCGACGACCGCTTGGACGACGCCGTAGAGCTCGCCCTCGACGACCGGACGACCGAATCCCCAGCCGCTCCCCGGACCGCCGGAGCTGCCGCCGATCAGCGGGTTGAGGTAGCGGTAGAGGCTCCGGCGGACGTCGATCTCGACGCGTCCGGTGTCGGCTCCCGGAGCGACCTGGACATTGACGACGACGCTGACCCCGCGCAGGCGTGCCGGGGCCACGTGCACCGACGTGCCGAGCGTCCGCCGCTCGTCGAGGTAGGCGGCGACCTGGCCGAGCAGCTCGCGGCCGGGAGTCAGCTCGGCGAGCGTCAGCTGGCGGTCGGGATCGGCGACGCCGGCGAGCACGTAGATCACGGTCGACCCGTCGCCGGGCGTCTCGACGCAGTGGGCACGACCGATCTGGGACGACGCGCGGCGGGCGAGGAACTCGAAATCGGCGGTGGTGACGGCTCGATGGCGGGTGCGGAGCTCGAACGTCGAGCGATGGCGGGCCGCCGTCAGCGACTCCTGGTCGAGGCCGCCGCGAGCCGGTTGCGGATTCGTCACGCTCGCGACGCCCGGGAGGGCGCTGCGGAGCACGGTGAGCGTGCCTGCTGCGACATTCCCGTCGCGTCCGCCGCCATGCCGGTAGGCACTGATCCGGAAAGCCGAGCCCTTCTCCGCGATCGCCCCGTGCTGGGTCCAGCCGCCGTCGGGATGCCTGATCGCGGGTCCGAGCTGGACCTCGCCGGCGGCGGCGTCGAATACGAAATGGCGGTCGTGGGCGCCGCTCGATTCGAAGGACTCTCGCTGCTCCCATCGCTCCCAGACCTCCGCGTCGGGCTCGAGCACCTCGAGCGTCTCGTGGGTGGGATCGAGCTCGAGCGCCGGCGTGCTGAGAAGCTTGAGGATCTGGGACGGGGTTCCGTCGCTGTAGCCGAGGTCCTCGTGGATCTCGCGGACGGAGTGCGCCGCGGGGAGCTGCGCGCCGATCGCACCCACGGTGATCGCCTTGATCTCCGGCGGCTTGGAGTAGTGCTCGTCGTTGCCCGTCTCGCTGCGGTCGGTCAACCGGCAGCGCAGCCAGTAGCAACGTTGACCGGCGACGGGTGTGATTGCGCTGCGGCGCGGCAACTGCAGATCGATCACGCCGCTGCCGAGGTTGAAGCCACCGGTCGTGTCGCGGAGGACCTCGGCGAGCGCCCACGTGTCGTGATCCTGGGCGACCTCCCAGAGCAGCGGGGGGTCGGCCGGGTCGACGCCGGCGCCGCGGGCCTGGAGGGCGTCGACGGTGACTCGGACGACCAGCCGTCCGAGCGGATCGGCGAAGCCGAGATACAGCGCGTCTCCCGGGCGGGGAACGTCTGAGAACGGCTTCTGGTCGGCGCCGTGGGGGCGTGCGTAGCCGTCGGCGACGGGAACCGACCGCAGGCCGCCGTCGTGCTCGATGACATAGTCAGACGGTCGGATCGGCCGGATCCGAAAGTCGTCCTTGACCTGAAAGACGACCGGCTCGCCGACGGTCGTCCGACGGGACGCTATCTCGGTGTCGAAGGCTGCTATCTCGATCGGTTCCCGGGCGGGGACGGAGAGCAGGAAGCGGACCAGCGTTGACGCGGGCGCCGCCGGTGCCAGCCGGATGCCGAGCAGCTCGAGGAGGGCGATGTGGATCTTGTCGGGAAGACGGTTGACCCTGTAGACGAGCATGTCCGTCATCCAGGCGAACAGCTCGATCAGCGTGATCCCCGGATCGGAGACGTTGTGCTCGGTCCACTCCGGGCAGGTCTGCGCGATCCGGCGCCGGGCCTCGCTGACGATGTCCTGAAAGCGGCGGTCGTCGAGGTTGACGGTCGGCAGCGTCATTCGCCGTCCTCGGCTGGGATCACGTAGAACGGGTAGACGAGGTTGTGGACGTCGTTGGTCGCGCGGATCCGGTAGGCGAGCTCGACGAGGAGCTTGCCCTCGGCGGCAGCGGCGTAGTCGAATTCGATCGATGCGACGTCGACGCGCGGCTCCCAACGGTCGAGCGCGATGCGGATCGCCCGCTCGATGCGGCCGACCGTCTCGCCGTCGATGCGGTCGAAGACCAGCTCGTGCACCAGGCATCCGAACTCGGGGCGCATCGGTCGCTCGCCGGGAGCCGTCGAGAGGATCAGCCAGAGGGCCTGCTCGACGTCGATCTCGTCGCGCGCCAGGGCGAGCCGTCCGCAGCGGTCGACCTGGAGCGGGAAGAAGATGCCGGTGCCGAGGATCTCACTCATCTCGCCCCCACCTAGCCCAGCCTGATCTGGGGCGCGATGATCTCGATCATGCTGTCAGCCTTGATCTGGATCAGGGCGCCGCTGATCTCCAGCGGCCCCCCTGACTGCATGTTCAGCGTCGCCCCGGCCGTGATCCGGGTGATCGCCTCCCCTTCGACGGTGGCCTGCGCACCGGTCATCTTGACCGCGGCGACCCCCTGGAGGGTCAGATTCGTCTCGGCCTTCACCGAAGCCGTGGTCATGGCCTCGGCGGTCAGCTGGCCGATCGCCTTGATCGCCATGTCGGTCCCGGCCTGGAGGGAGACTGCCTGGCGCCCGTCGACGGTGATCTGCTCGGCGGCCTTCGCGATCAGCTGCTTGTCGCTGCGCAGCGAGAACGAGCCGTCGGGTGCGACGAGGGTGTCCGGACGCGCGTCGCCGTTCCAGACCGAGCCGAGAATGTAGGGATGCTCGGTGGAGTCGTGCTCGAACCCGAGGACGACCTCGTCGCCGACGATCGGCAGCATCATCAGCCCGCGATTGGTACCGGCCGATGGCGCGGTCAGGCGCGCCCACCAACCCTCGTGCGCCGGATCGAGGCCGGGATACGTGACGCGAATGCGGCCGAGGCCATCGGGGTCGCGGTTGTTGGTGACGACGCCGACGACGATCGGATGGTGCCAGCCGGGTCGGTGGGCCGGGCGACCCGCATCGGGGATCGCCTGGCCGGTCACCCGCAGCTGCGTGTGGTAGCCGCGCCCGGAGCGGAAGATGTGTGTCGTCTCGGAGAGGGCATAGGTTCCGCCGAAGCGGGTGCCGACGCCCTTCACGGTGACCTTGGCGCCAGCGCACAGCCGAGGGTCTCCGTCGGCGAGGCCGCTGGCGTCGACGAACGAGTTGGCCAGCTGCTCGGCGATGCCCGTGGCCACCGCTGCGGCGTGGGCCTGGCTGCTCACCGGGCGGTTACAGACGGCCACCGCCTCACCGTGTACCGCGTCGACCACCGTCTGGCGCGCGAGCCCGATCTGGCTGGTCGTGGCCGGATTGGGGGCGGTGGCGACAATCGCCCGGGCTGCTACGGGATCCCAGCCGCGGACGACGACGCTCTTGACCTGGCGGATGCCGGTCGCTCGCGGGCGGAAGGAGACAAGCTCGACGCCCCAGGCGAGCGGGATCGGTCGGGCGCCGGCGGGCCCGCCGGCAGGGCGGAAGTGGAGCGTGGTCCCGTCGACGACGACCTCGTGGCCGATCGAGCTCGCCAGGCGCCAGAGGAACGCCCAGTCTGTCTCGTTGCTCTGCTGGACGAATTCATGGACGTCACCGGCGACCGACATCGTGCCGGCGATCAGGTGGCCGCGCGAGGCGACCTTGCGGGCGATGTCGGCGAAGGTCATCGACTGATACGTGTCGGTCCGCGGCGTGGCGTTGAGCAGGTAGCCGCGGTCGTAGCCGCGCACGCCCATGAACGCACCGCTCTCGCTGAAATCCGGCTCGAGAGCGGTGATCTGACCGCTGAACACCGTCGTCTGGATGGCTTTGTCGGCGGCCTGGAAGAGGATCTCGACGACGCTGCCGATCTTGAACGTCTCGTCGTCGACCAGCGTCACCTTGGGATCGGGTATGCGCAGTGAGAACATCGACGGCAGCATGAGGCGCGTCTCGACGCGAACCTCGAGCACCTGCGCGGCCAGCGTGGGCTCGAGCGAGCTTCCGCCGATGCGGATGTCAACGCCCGATAGGAACTGCGTGGACGTCACGTCTCGAGCAGGGGGACGGCGAGTCGGGTTCCGCGAGCCAGCCGCGTCGGATCGTCGATGCCGTTCGTCTCGGCGATCGCGCGCCAGCGGGTGGCATCGCCGTAGTGGCGGTAGGCGATCGACTGGAGGCTGTCGCCGTCGCAGACGACGTGGGCTCGCAGCCGCTCAGTCGCACGGGTCGTGGGGTTCTGGGGCTTGGCGGGCGTTCCGTGTGGCGTGCTGGGGTCCTTGGCCACCTGGACGAGCTCGAGCTTGGCCAGGGCGCGGATCGGGGTTCCGTCGGGACGAAACAGCGTGAACTGCACGCTCAGGCTGCGACAGACCGCGTCGAAGCTGGTGTAGGTCCCCCAGCTGAAGGTCAGCGTCGGCGGCCTGGCCTGGTTTCTGTTGCCGCTGGCCAGGGAGCTGTCGACCTCCATCATCGCGAACAGCCGATCGGTCACCGGCGTGACATCGCCGTCGGGATCGGCATGGAAGAGGAGGTCGAGCGACAGCTGGCGAGACCGGCCGCCGCCGAACTGCGCCGTCGGCAGGCTGGAGCCGACGATCGGCTGGATCGTCCACTCGTTTGTCTTCGAGATCGAGTACTCGTTCGGGTTGAACCAGCAGGCGAGCGGTCCGCTGCCCTCGATCACGAGCTTCGCCTGCTGGAAGCCGGTCGGCGTGGGCATCGCTAGGGAACCAGTCCAAGGTGGCCGATCTCGAGGCTTTCGCTCGCGTCGCCACCGCCTGCGTCGACGTTCGGTCCGGTCCATTTGATCGGGAACGCGGAGGCGAAGGCGAACCGCCGGCAGTCACTGCCGTCGTCGTTGAGCAGCGTGACCGTCACGGTCGGCCGCTGGGGACCCTTCTGATACTTGAAGAACCACTTGAGCAGGCCGTCCTCCGAGGTGACACCCCGGCCGAGCACGAGGTTTGGATACCGGGCCCGGCCGCGCAGGCGGTGGACGAGCTCGTTGTTGCCGCCCTCGGCGTATTCGAGGATCTCGTACTCGTAGGCGAGCCCGCTGCATTCGGCGAACTGGCCGATCTGGACGCCGGGGATCTCGACTCGGAAGCGGAGATTGGCGAGCGGGCTGGGGCTCGCGCCGTTGGTCTTCTTCGCGGCTGACGCGACGGTGTCGTAGGCCATCCTCTCCTCCTCCTCAGTACACGTCGAGCGCGAGTCCGGCAGAGCGCTCCCGCTCGATCAGGTGGTCGCGGCGCAGGCGCTCGATCAGGTGGTCGTAGAGCTCGTCGATCGCCGCTTGGTCGGCCGGTTCTCGGCGTCGGGTCTCGCGCGCAGGCACCGCCGCGGTGGGCAACGCAGGCGCGGGAAAGCCCACGGGGGGCGCCTGTCCGCCGGCGATCGTGCCGTCGGCGCCGTGCGGCGCCAGGAAGCTGACGGTCGGGTCGCCGGCTGGGCCGATCTCATGAGTCGCTCCGGTCGCACCGGCGATGCGCTGCGCCTTCGCCGGCCCGGTCACCGAGGCCCGGGAGTCCGGGCTGCGCTGCAGAGAGGGGAAATGCGCCGGGACCAGGACGCCCGGGTCCGCGGGTGCGATGGCTCGGCGCGGAGCCATCCGGACTCCCGGCCGAGGACGTGTAAGCGCCGTCGGGCCGGCTTGGCCGGCGATCGGGTCGTCTGAGCGCGCCGTGGGGCCGGCTGGGCGAGCGGTCGGACCGTCGCTTCGCAAGTCGGCCGTCGGCCGGGCGGCGGGCCGGGCGGCGGGCCGGGCGGCGAGGGTCCCGCCGTTGCCTGTCGGGCTGCGCAGGACCGTCACGGGTGCGCCGCGAGGTCTCGGGTGTCGGGCGATCCCGTCAGCGAGAGTCAGCGCGTCTGCGCCGGCTGCGCCCAGGCGCCCGAGAGAGGCTCGCGCTGCTGAGCGAACCGAGACGGCCGTCGTGGTCCGCTGGACGGTCGGATGGATGCCACTCGAGCCGGCCTGGGAACGAGATGCCGGTGACCAGACTGTCTGCGATCGCGCGAGCGGATCCTCGACGATCGCCCGCTGCGCATTGATCGTCTCCGATGGGGACGGTGTCGTCGCGGTGTCGGCGGCCCGCGCCGGCGGTCCGGTTGCCGCGGTCTGCGCCTTGAGGCGGGCGGGTTCAAGCGATGGCCGCGGGGGTGGGGGGACCGAGTCGGTCGACCGCCCCTGTGGGATCGGGGCGTATGTCGAGTCGAGCGTCCGTGCCGCGACCGGGCCGCCAGGCGCTTGGGCGCTTGGGACGGGTGTCGGGGTGGGGACGGCGGTGAGCGCGACGTGAGGGCCGGCGCTTCGACGAACAGCTACGGGGTCAGCACGGACGGGGTCGCCAGCGACTGGGCCGAGAGGGGCCGGCGTCGGATCTTCAGCGGTCAGCCGAGCCGAGCGCGCAGCGGCGGGCCAGGCGACCGACGGCGTGATCGCGCGCTGCACGGACGCGTCCGGCTGGCCGGCCGGACGCGTCGTGGTGTGAAGAGCCCCATCCGCCGTGTGCATGACGCCTGGCCGGGCGGGCGCGTAATCGTCGGTGCTGTCAGTCGAGGTCGGGTCGGGCGGTCGGGATGTATCGGCGGGCGGCAGAAGAGCTTCGGCGGACGCGGGATCCGGGGTCCGCGGACCGGACGGTCTTGGGTAGTCGGCGACCGGTGGCGGAATTCCGCCGGCTGCGACCGGCGGCCGCGACGTCCCCGTTGGGCTCAAGTGCTCCGCAGTTCGCTGCGCCGCGGGACGGGTCGCGACTTGCCGAGGGGCGGGCGGCCCCGCTGCCGGTAGGCGTGAGGGGGTTGTGTCCGTCTTGGCGATGATCGGGCCGGCTGGTCGCGCGGCAGCCTGACCAGGGCTTTCGTCCTGGCGAGTGCGCTGCAGCGGCGGCACGGCGGTCGTCCGCGGCGGGCGCTTGGAGGCGTTCTCCAGGGTCTTTCGGGGGGCCGGGTCGTCGGTCGATGCGGCGGTGGTGACCGGACCCGCCAGGCTTGCGGCGGAGCCCACAGGGCGTGCTGGGCTCCCAGCGCTTCCGCCCGCGGGCTCGCGCGGCGGGACGTGATCGGCGTCGGCCAGATCGGCCGGCTTCGGACCGATCAATGCCGGAATGGTGTCCTGAGCTCGTGTTTTCAGGGCTGGAGTGACGCCCCGCTGCACGGTCGGATGAGCGTCATCGACGCGAGGGGGGGACCCGGTGGCGGCGAGCGATCCCGAGGGCGTCGTGGATCCGATCAGAGCAGCGGACGCGGTCGGTCCGGCTGACGGCGTCGGCGCTGTGTATGGGGCCGGCGTTGCGGAGCGGGTCGAAGCGATCGATGGCGCCGGCGTGGCGGACGGCGCTGGCATGGCGGACGGCCCTGGCGCGGCGGATGGCGCTGGAGGAGTGGACGCGGCGGACGGAGCGGACGCCGTGGGCGGGGTCGGCGCGGCGGCCCGGCGCTGCACTGTGGGTGCGGGCCGGGGGGATCTCGCGGTCGCAGGGGGCGATCCCGTTGCCCGTGTTTGATCGACGACGTCCGCCGGGCGCGTCGACTCCGGGCTGAGGACCGGCGCCGTCGTGACGTCGACGACCCGCTGAACCACCCGATCGTTCGGTGTTGCCGGTGTTGCCGGTGTTGCCGGTGTTGCCGGTGTTGCCGGTGTTGCCGGTGTGGCCGGTGGGACCGGTGTGGTCGGTTGGACCGGGGCGGTCGGTGTCGTCGATGTGATCGGAGTGGTCGGTGGGACCGTCGATGAGACCGGAGTGGTCGGTGGAATCGATGCATCCGGGGCGGGAGCGGCCGGCGGCTCGGCGCCCCCCGGGACCCGCTGCAGGGGTTCAGGCCTCGGCGGCCAACCCGGCGACTCGCCGCCTAAGATCGGCGCCGGACCGGCTGGGCTCGCCGACCCGCCGTCCACCGAATCCGAAGCTCGCGCCGGGCGGCTCGGTCCGGCCGGCAGGAGGGACACGGGCTGCCGGCTGCCTGGTTGGCGGGACGCCCGGGCGAGCGCGAGCCGGCCCGGCGAGCGCCCCGAAGCCGGCCGGCCCGAGACGCCGGAACCCGTCGGCAGCCCGTCGCCCGCCCGGCGGGCCTCGGGCGACCGTTCGGCAGCTCGCGGCGTCGCACGCCGGGCCGGGTCAGGCCGACGACGGTCGTCGAGAGCGGCGCTCGACGGCGGAGTCCGATCGGGTTCGCGGCCGGCAGCGGGATCGACGGCAAGCCGTTTGGCACCCGGTGGGTAGCTCGCCGGAGCCTCGGGAGCGGTCGACGCGCGCTGGACGGCGGGCGCGGGCTCGGCCCGGCCCGGAAGCCGGCCCTCGGTGACAAGCCCCCGCGGAACCCGTCCGCGGGGGGATGCCGGTCTCAGAGCGGGCGTGGGAGCAGTGAGCAGCTCGGGGAGGAACGGCATGGTGTCGGGCGGGAGCTCGCCGCCCCACATCCAGGCCGCCGCTGCGGCTGACATTCCATCAGGCTGGGGGAGCGTCTGAACCGGAGGCGGCTGCGGTCCCGCAATGCCGGCCGGACGGATCGGCACCAGCCGTGTCGCGGCAGCCAACAGCTTCGGGCGGCGCTGCTCGATGACTCCGGTGGCGAGCGACACGCCTGTCGAGCGCATCAGCCGCCGGTGGCGCGCCGCGATCCGGCGACCGACCGGCGCGATCGCCGCAGCGTCGGTGCGAGCGGATTGCGTCATCGCGGGTCACCCCTCCCGAGGCCGGCCGCCTCGGCGAGGAACCGGCGACGGTCGCCGTGCTCGAGGTCGAGCAGCGTGTCGAGCGGCCAGTGGAAGGAGTGGGCGAGCCGGGCCATCTCCGCGAACAGCTCAGGCGGAGACGGCCTCGTCATTTTTCCGACGGCCCGTCCCGGATCTCGCGGAGATCGACTTCGAACTCGCCGTTGCACTGCGGACACGAGACGATGCCGACCGCGTCGACGTTCGTGTTGATCCGTTCGTAGAGTTGTTGAAGATGGTCGAAGTCGGCCGCATAGAGTCCCTCGACCACGGCCGGGGTGATCGACGTCACCGTCCCGATCCGTGTGATCACGCGAGCCAGCAGGAGCACCGTGAGGTATGCCTCGTTGCTGCGCACCGCCGGATCGCGCATCGGCTCGATCTCGTCGCGGGCCGTCGCCAGGCGCATCACGCCGTCCCGATGGACCGCATCGGCCTCGGCGAGACCGAGGGGAAGCGTGAACTCGTATTCGGTGCGCATGGCTCGACTCCGTCTCACGCTAGGCCCGAGTCAGGCCCTCGTGGACGAGTGTGACCTCCTCGATCAGGGCGTCGCTCCCGCCCGCGCTGAGCCCAGCCGCCGAGTACTTCGAAGGCCAGGCGGCGATCACGCTGAACGTCGTCATCGGCGCTCCCTCGGCCGTCAGGATCGTGATCGTCACATCCGTCCGGGCCTTCGTGGCGCCGGTCTTGATCACCATCTCCCGCCACGTCCAGAGCGCCATCGTCGAATCGATCCCGCGCTTGAGCGTGATGTCCGGCCAGTGGGTGATGCCGGGAACCTTCTGGATCGTCGGCTTGCCCTGGGCATCCATCGACTTGTGCTCGACGACGTCGCTCTCGCTGCCGAGACCGTCGCAGTCCTTGAAGTTGGCGACCTGGTGGCCGGGGAGCGTGAGCGCGAAGTAGAACGCGCCCGTTATCGCCTGGTCATTCATTGCCATCTCGGTTCTCCTCTATCCCGTTTGGTCAGTGCGCGCCGGTCCGCAATCAGGCGGCTTCGCCGGCCTCGAGCTGGAGCTGCGTGAGCCGGAAGACGACGAACTCGGCCGGCTTGACCGGCGCGATGCCGATCTCGCACGTGACCTGGCCGGCCTCGACGAGGTCGGGGGGATTGGTCTCCGCGTCGCATTTCACGTAGAACGCCTCGTCCGGGGTGGCTCCGAAGAGGGCTCCCGACCGCCAGATCCGCGTGAGGAAGTTCGTCGCCGAGATTCTCAGGGTGATCCACAGACGCTCGTCGTTGGGCTCGAAGACCGCCCACTGGGTTCCGAGCATGATCGATTCGGAGATGAAGTTGAACAACCGGCGAACGTTCACGTAGCGCCACTCGGGGTCGCTGGAGAGCGTTCGCGCTCCCCAGACGCGGATCCCACGCCCGGGGAAGGCGCGGATGCAGTTGATCCCCACGCGGTTGAGCTCTCCCTGCTCTGGAGCGGTGACCTGGAAGCCGAGCCCGTTCGCGCCCAGGATGACCTCGTTTGCCGGCGCCTTGTGGACGCCGCGCGTCGCGTCGGTGCGTGACCAGATGCCGGCCATGTGACCGCACGGGGGGATCAACATCGGACGCCTGCGGATCGGGTCGACGACCTCGATCCACGGGTAGTAGAGGGTGGCGAACTTCGAGTCGTACCCCGCCGCGTTCATCCGCCACTCGAGGATGTCCTGCGGCAGCATGTCGCGGGGCGGGTCGAGGATCGCCATGCGATCCCCGGCGTTCTCGCAGTGGGCGATCATCTTGCCCTGGAGGTCGCGCATCAGCGAGTCATCGCCGTTCTGTGCGAGGTTCACGAGGTCCGGGACGCATAGCATCGTGACCTCGTCGACCGCCACGAGTCCACCGATGCCGGTCCGGCGGGCTTCGTCGCCGGCGACGTCCTGTGCCGAGAGCAGCTCCCCCGGCTCGACGCTGACGCTCAGGTCATAGGTCCCCGTCAGCGGTGCCTTCTGCTCGGGGGTGCTCGCGGCCGCCTCCTCGATCCGGATCAGCTTCGACGCGGTGTTGACCTTCGTGGCGAGGTAGTTGCGCCCCTTCTTCAGACCGAGGCCGGTGTGCTCCTCGCTGTCGTGGCCGGCGGTCACGACGATCCTGTAGGTGGGCGCGTCGCCAGCCGCTCCGTCGCCGGTAGGCGGCTCCTCGGTGACCTCGATCTTCACCGGCTGGGCGGCGCTCTCCAGCGCCACGGCCTTGAACGCCTCCATTCCGGCTTCGGTGCTCGACGGCAGGATCGCCTGCGCCGGCCTGGCGTCGCCGTTGCCGCCGACCCGGACGACCCAGGCGAGGCTCCCGCCGTTGTGGAAGAAGCCGTACATCGCGTGGGCGAGGAACGCGTCGGCCATGAACGGGCCGTTCTCGGGCTCGGCCGGGTCGCTGAAGATCCGGGCGAACTGGGTCCAGTTGGACACGCGCATCGGCGTGTTGAGCGGCCCGCCCGGCGCCAGGCCGACGAACGCCGCGATCGAGGTCCCGACGCCTTCGATCGGCTTCGACTGAGAGGGGATCTCCTCGACGTAGACGCCCGGAGTCAGGTAGTTGGGCATGTCACTCCTTTGAGTTCAATCGACTCGTGGCAAGCTCTTTGAGGAGCGCCTCGGATACGGGCGAGCAGATCGCCCGGGGCTTCCTCGACCAGGGGTCGAGAACGACGGAGCCCGACTCGTCGGGCGGCAGCAGGATCACCTTCGCGCTCGGCACCAGAGCTCGGAGCCGATCGCCGAGCTCGGCCGCTTCGTCGCCGTCGCTGCCGAGCACGATCGAATCGGGCACGGTCAGCTCTGCGGTCAAGAGCAGGGCATCGTCGTCACACTCTTCGCCGAGCACGTTGATGCCTTCGTCGGCAAGCGCTCGGACCAGCCCCACGCGAACCATCGGATCGAGGTGGGCGATCAGGACCCGCGGGCTCGGCTGATGACCATCGGACATGGGCGGGACTCTCGTCTGTCGGACCTCGCGATGCCAGAGCGCCACGGGCAGGCATTGGGGCAGCGATCGCTGCCCTCCCGGCAGTGTCCGCAGCCCGCGGTCGAGCGCCGCATCCGCGACGAGCTCAGCCGCCGCCGCTCAGCGAGAGGTCGTCGGTCGGACCGGGTACGGCGACCATTCCGGTCGCCTCGGCGCCGTCGGGTCCGCGCGCGGTGCACCGGTGCCGTCCGCCGGCGACCCTGTTGAAGTGGTAGCGCCCGTCGGCGTCGGTGGTCGTCCAGGAGCCCTTCTCGACGAGCGCGACCCAGGCATTCTCGACCGGCTCCCCCGCGGAATCGGTGACCCGGCCGCCGACCCGGTGGAACTCCTCGAGCGACCCTTCGCGGCCGGCGCGGTTGCGCATCCGCAGCGTCTGGGTCCGCACCTCGGGACCGCGCGTGGCGGTCACCCCGGCCTCACACGCAAGCGTGACGACATAGTCGAGCGACGCCTTGTAGGACCCGCCCACCGCGTTCCAGAAGTCCGCCCTGCCCTCGGAGCGGACGCGTCCGATGCGTGTATGCAGGGGAAAGCGCTGCACCGCCGGCTCGCCCAGAGATCCCGTGAGGTCGGCTGCCGGCAGCCGCTCGTAGGCGTAGAGGATCGCCAGGACCTGTGAGAGCAGGCGATGCTCGTCCTCGACGGCCCTGGCCCATCCCGTGACGGCGTAGGAGCAGTCGACGCGCAGCGGAGGACGGGTGAGGCGGGCGTTGCCGTTTGCGCCGCGGTGCTCCTGCCATTCCCTGTCGCGGAGCTCGGCGGCCTCCTGGATGTCGTAGAGGAAGACGTTCACGGTCGGACCCGACAGTGCGGCCGCCCAGTCCCTCGACGGTGCTTCGAACGCGACGGCGACACCGTCGAAGCCCTGCCTGCCCAGCTCACGGCGCAGGAGCCCGCGGAGCGACTCGTCGAGATCGACGAGCATCGTGTTGAGCGGGACGCTGGTCGAGAGGCCCATCTCGTCCCGACGGTACTCCGCGCCGTTCGGCCTGGAAAGGGCCGCCGGCGCATCCAAACGGGCACCGACCACTGCCCCGTCGACCCACCGGGCCAACACCTGCGGCGCCCAGCCGGGGGCGAGCGGACGATCGGCCGCTCAGGTCACGCTGCCGTTCGCGGCCGCCTCGGCACCCAGCGGCAGCCGACCGAGCTTCGCGTACTCGAACGACACGGCTTGGCGCAGGTGGCGCATCTCGATCCGGCCGCCGTCGTCGGCTGCGAGGAAGGCGGCGGCGATCGAGCAGTTGCGGATCGAGCCGCCCGACAGCTTGAACTGCCCGGCGAGCGCGTCGAAGTCGAGGTCACGGGCGACCGGAGCCGCGTCGGGCAGCATGCGCCGCCAGATCGTCGCCCGGTGCTCGGCTTCGGGGAATGGGAACTCGATCGCGAAGTCGAGCCTCCGGAGGAAGGCGTCGTCCATGTTGTTGCGGAAGTTCGTCGCCAGGATCACCGCCCCCGGGTACCCCTCGATCTTCTGCAGGAGGTAGGCGACCTCGATGTTGGCGTAGCGGTCGTGTGCGTCGCCGACGTCCGAGCGCTTGCCGAACAGGGCGTCGGCCTCGTCGAAGAAGAGGATCGCGTTCGACCCGTCGGCGGCCTCGAAGATCCGCCCGAGGTTCTTCTCGGTCTCGCCGATGTACTTCGAGACGACCGCCGCGAGGTCGATGCGGTACATCTCGAGCCCCAGCTCGTTGGCGAGGACCCGGCCGGCCATCGTCTTGCCGGTGCCCGAGTCGCCGAAGAACAGGGCCTTCAGACCCTGGCCGGTTCCGGCGACGGCCTCGTATCCCCAGGCCGAGAGGACGAGGTCGCGGTGTCGCAGGTATGCGGAGATCGACTTCAGCCAGCCGAGTTGGCGCTCGGGGAGCACGAGGTCATCGAATCCGTGAGTCGGCTCGACCCGGACGGCGAGCCCGTCCAGGCGTCGGCTGGAGGCCTGGCGGGCGCCAAGCTCGAGGTCGGGCAGACCCGGCACCGAACGCGATCCTGCTGATGCCGAGAGCCGGGCGAGCTCCGCGGCATGGGCGATCTGCGCAGCGCCAAGGCGAAACTTCGCGCCGACGTCGCCGATCTCGTCGGTCCCGGTGTGCGCCCGCCAGAGGGCGCATCGCTCGGCGAAGGTCGGGGGCGGGACGTCGACCGGAATCGCCCCGAGCCCGTCGAGGCAGACGAGGGCCTCCCGGCCCGTCGCGCAGACCACGACGCGGTCCGCGCGGGCCAGCAGCGCTGCGATCACCGACGGCCGGTCGCCGCCGGGAAGATCCTCGGCCCCGTCGAAGCAGATCTGGCTTCCCTCGAGCGCGGCGGTGAGCGTGAGCTCGCCGATCGCCTCGGGATCGATCGCCAGCCGGACGTCGGCGACGATCAGCGGCGCCCCGATCGCCACGGCGAGGACCTCGGCGGCGTCAGATCCGACCACGGCGATCGGTAGGCGGCTGTCGGTCGCCCAGACCGCACGCAGCTCAGCTGCGACCTCGTGACGCCCGACGTCGCCGACCGGGAGCGCGACGAACCGTGTGCGATCGGTACGACGACCGGCGTCGAGCCGGACGCCGAGCGCGAAGGAGATCATCCGGTCGGCGACCTTCACCGGCCGCTCGGCCAGGGGCAGCGGACCGTCGCCGTCGAGCAGGGCCAGGGCACCTGTGCGTCGGAGAGGTGCATTGCGCTCGAAGCACAGCAGCACGGCGTGCTCGTCGACGGTGCCGGTGGCCAGGAGTCGCGCGGCGAGGCGCGGGCTCGCGAACCTTCGGGTGAGATCGTCGTGGAGGTACCCGAACAGGCGTCCATAGCGTGGATCGACCTCGCCGGCCAGGCACAGTGACAGTACGCGGGCGTCGAGCGGTCCGAGCCCGAGGCGCCCGGCCGCCTCGCTGAGACGGTCGTCGAGATCGGCGCCGGATGCGTCTCTCGCCAGGCTCACGGCGAGCTCGTCAGACACGTACAGTCCGCGGAACGGGTCGTCCGGACGGGGGTCGGTCGCCGCGACGAGATCGACCGCATCGCGGACCAGCTGCTCGGTCTCCGCGAAGCGAACCCCGCCAGCCACCGGCGGGCCGGCTGTCATCGACGCACGTGATCGCACCTCGCGGCGAGCATAGGGCCAAGTCGGGGGTCGGTGGAGTGCTCAGGCTGAATGCGGGGCGTTGGGGAAGGGCTGATGGCCCATTCGGGCAGCGCATGCCGCCGAGCGCTTGTGATCGGTGCGAGACGGTTCTAGGTTGGAGGTGCGTCACGCGGATTTCACTCATCCAGAGGAAGCCCATTGCAAAGCCACGATCACGACGAGTCGCCAAGCCTCCGCGTCACCCGTCGATCGGACTCAGCTCAACCGGCCCGCCGCTTGAGTGCGGCCGGCTCGCCGGGGGCGGTATCGCTCTTGGATCTGCAGCGCAGCGTCGGTAACGCGGCGGTCCTACGACTCGTCGAAGGGCTGCGCGGCGGAGACCGGGCCGTTCAACGCGTCAGCGACCACGGGCGCGGCGAGGAGCGCTCGCCGGTCTTCGACATCGTCGGTCGAGGTGGCGGCCGTCCGCTCGAGCCGCGAGTTCGCGAGACGATGGAGGATCATCTGGGGGCTCCGCTCGGGACCGTGCGCGTCCATCTCGACGCCAGGTCGACGGAATCCGTTCAGGCGAAGGCTTACACCGTCGGGCAGGACATCGTCGTCCATCCGCGCCACTTCAGCCCATCGTCGCAGCCGGGTCGGGCGCTGCTCGCTCACGAGGCCGTACACGTCCACCAGCAGCGCTCCGGACCCGTCGCAGGAACGCCTGTCGCGGGCGGGATCAGCCTCTCGGATCCGTCTGACCGCTTCGAACGAGAGGCCGAGGCCGCCGCACGAAATGTGAGTGCGCGGCTATGAGACCAAGACGTCGACCGACCGGGTCGGCGCGGGCGTCATGACGTGTGTTCGACTGAGGCGATCGCCGCACGGTCTTGAGTTCTCAGATCGAAGCGGCGGACTCGCGGACAAGGAATCACCTGTTCGGGTGATGGCCGCTGGCCAGCTGAGCGGTACCGTCGGCGCGGCGAGGCAGCGGCCGCCGGAACACATCGATCGAGCTCGGGACAGGTCCAGCGGGAGAGATCAGCAGTGCCCTCGAAGGTAGACATGAGCATTCCCCGATCCCAGGCGCAGGCGACCTACGCGGTCTTCATCGTCTACCCACAGGTCATCTTCAGGCGCGGCATGGAGATATGTCTGGCAGCGCTGCCGGGGGTGTCGGTGGTGTCGGGCGCGAGCACCCCGGCTGACGCCTGGGATGACGCCGCGCTTCAGAGCGCCGAGCTCGTGATCGCCGACTCGAGCGACGCCGTCGGGCGGGCGTTCATCCGACGGGTCCGTGACGTCCTCGACGTGCCGGTCGTGGCATGCAGCTCGTCGTGTGACGAGGAGAGCGTGCTCGCCGCGGTCGAGGCCGGGGCGATCGGCGTCCTCGCCAAGGAGATGGTCTGCCCGGAGAGCCTGCGGGCGACCGTGGAGGCGGCGCTGGCCGGTGCCGGTGTGATGTCCCCGGAGATACTCGCCGTGCTGCTCGCCGGGATCACCCGCGTCTCACGTGAGACGCTCGCCCCACGCGGCCTGTCGCTGTCTCGCCTGACCGCCCGTGAGCAGCAGGTCCTGCGGTTGATCGCCGACGGCAAGGCGACCCGCGAGGTGGCCGTCGAGATGTCCTACAGCGAGCGGACGGTCAAGAACGTCGTACACGACATCGTGAGCAAGCTCGGCGCCCGAAGCCGCGCCCAAGCCGTCGCCTACGCGGTCCGCGAGCGGCTTATCTGATCCGATGCCCTCCGCGGCCGATCTGACCTCAGACCCTCCGCTGCTGACCCGACCGAAGGCCGTCCTGTCCCGCGGGCCAGTCGTCGGGGGGTCCGGCGAGCGCGCTGCGGAGGAGGTCGCGGCGCGAGTGGATCCCGAGCTTGTCGTAGACCCGCCGCAGATGGGTGCCGACCGTGTTCGCCGAGATCGACAGCTGGTCGGCGATCTCCGGGTTGGTCAGGCCGATCGCGGCCAGGCGCGCGACGCGTCGTTCGGCGTCGGTCAGCGCCTCCGGATCCTGGCGCCGGCGTCGCCGGCCTCCTGACAGCCTGAGCTCGGCGCTGGCGGGCTCGGCCAGCCAGAGCGCCCCGAGCGCCTCCGCGCCGGCGAGGGCGTCACCGAGCACGGGACGGGCTCGCGCGAGCTGGCCTCGCCGTCGGAGGTACCCGCCCCACGCCGTCAGCGTCTCGATCCGGTCGAGCGGCAGGGCGACCTCCTCGTGGAGGGCCAGCGCCTGACCGAACTCGAGCTCCGCCCGCCCGTGGTCGCCGTCGCGCTCGGCGATCAGTCCCCGGCCGGTCGCTGCGGCGATCCTCGGCCATCTGCACGGCAGGCGCTCGCCGGACTCCTCCAGCCAGGCGATCACGCGCCCGGCGGACGCGGCGTCACCGCACGCGAGGTGGGCTGCGATCGCGTGGCCGGCCCACGGCACGACGCACGGCTCGCCGAGGTCGACCGCCGCGGCGACGTCCATCGCCCGCCGGTAGAGGCCGGCCGCGTCGGCGGCCGCGCCGGCACGCAGCCGGAGTTGGCCGCGGACGTCGAGCACCCGCAGCAGCGGAAGCCACGCCCCCCGGCCGCGGGCCGCCATCCTCGCGGCCCGCTCACAGCATTCCTCGCTGTCGTCGACCCGGCCGATCAGGAGGAGGACGTGGGCTCGGTTGACGGTCGCCAGGGCCGCCGTGACGTGCGTCGCGAACTCGGCCGCCGCGCACGCCCGGTCGGTCGACCGCAGCGCCTCCTCGAGGCGCCCCATCCGGACGAGCGTCTCCCCGTGCCCGGTGCACAGGGCGGCCACGGCGGCGGCCGACTCGGTCTCGCGGGCGAGCGCGACCGATTGCGCGTAGAGCGCCTCCGCGTCGGCGAAGCGCTCGAGGTACTTGGCAGCCGCCCCGTACATCGTGATCTCCCGCCACGCCCGGCGGACCGACCTGGGGTTCCGATCGACGGTCAAGGCCCGCGCCGCCGCGGCGACGCCGGCGTAGCCGGCCGGATCGCCGGCGAGCGTTGCGATGTAGCCCCAGGTTCCCCGGACCCGGAGTCCGAGGGCCTCGTCGACCCGGTCGGTCATCGCTCTAGCCCGGTCCACCTCGCGCAGCGCGGGCGTCGGGCCGCTCGTCAGGCTGATCAGGACAGCGTGGACGAGGAGCGAGGTCACCGCGACCTCCGGCTCGTCGGCCTCGGCGAGGCCGATCGCCCGGTCGAAGGAGATCGCCGCGGCGTCGTGGTCGCCGGCGGCATATTGGGCGAGTCCGAGCAGCCGCGACGCGGCGGCCCCCGCGTCCTGTCCGGCGTCGTCGACGGCGTGAGTCGCGGCAACGACGGCCTCGCCGGCCCGACCGGCTTCGAGCAGCGCCCGCCCGAGGACGAGCCCGAGCCGCGGGACCGGGGTCGCTCCCCGGAGCGCCTCGGCCGCCTGGAGGCGGCTGATCGCGCTGCTGAGCGCCCCTGCCCGAAGGGCGTCCTCGCCCACCGCGAGCAACAGTTCGATCGCCCTCGTGTTGCCGACCAGGTCACCCCGGACGGCGTGCTCGGCCGCATCCTCGGCGAGACCACGGTCGATCAGGGCGTCGAACGCCCGGCGGTGGAGGACGCGGCGGATCGCCTCGGGCAGGCTGTCGTAGACGGCCTGGGCGAACAGCGGGTGTGCGAAGACCATCCCGTCGGCGTCCGACCGGACGAGGCCGCTTCCGACGAGCGCCTCGATCGCCGTGTGCTCCTGATCGTCGTCGAGCCGGCTGACCTCGGCCGCGAGGTCGGGGCGGAAGGCGACGCCGAGCGCGCTCGCGGCCTGGGCGAACCGCATGCCGTCGGGCGCGATGCCAGCGAACCTCGTCAGCAGCAAGGTGTCACCTCGCAGCGCATGGCCCCGCCCTTCGAGCTCCGGGATCCGCCCGTCGCGGCGGATCGCGTGAGCGACCTGCTCGAGGAGCAAGGGGTTGCCCCTGGCCGCCGACCAGGCTCTCGAGGCCAGCTCGGCGCTAACCGGGCCGCCGCTGCGCTCCGTCAGCAGGGCGCTCGCCGCGCGGAGGCGGAGCGGCAGTACTCGCACGACCGACGCCAGGCCCTGGTCCTCGAGGTTGCCGGCGACCTCCTGCGCGGCAGCCGGCCACGGCCGCAGGGTGGCGAGGACGCCGATCGGGAGCGTGCCGATTCGCCGGCAGACGAACGACAGCAGGGCAAGCGAGTCGGGATCGGTCCAGTGGAGGTCGTCGACTGCCAGCAGGAGGGGCTGGTCCGCCGCGCACGACTCCAGTCGCCGGAGGGCCGCGAAGAATCGGGCAGCCCGGACATGGGCCGCCGGCGCGCCTTCGTCTGACCCGCGCAGCAGGCGTTCGGCGTCCAGCTCGACGAGGAGTTGGGTGACCAGCCCGAACGCGATCCCCGACTCCATCGTGTCCCCCCGGGCGCCGGCGACCCGCATCCTGGGAGATGCCCGCTCGCGCGCCTCGTCGAGCAGCGTGGTCTTGCCGATTCCACCTTCACCCGACAGGAACAGCGTTGTGCCGTGGCCGTCGGCGATCCTCCCGAGCAGCACCTGGATCTCATCGCGGATCCCATCTCGGTCGAACATCTGCTGTGGCGAACCTAGCAGCAGATTCCGGGCGACGGTCATACTCACGTGAGTCCCGAGCCAGGGCGCCGGTCGCCGGCGCCGAAGAGGAGACATGATCGGTCAGCCGGTGACCAAGTCGGGCGAGTAGACCCGATCGCGGACCCCCGAGGCTCCGTGGCGCTGGTCGCCGTCGCGCTCGCCCTGGTCGCGGCATCGGCGGGGTCGGCGGCTGCCCGTGCCCCGGGGACCCCCCACCAGATCCACGGGATCCAGCGGACGGTCTGCCGGGCCGGCGTGATCGAGGGCTGGCCGGGCGGCCAGGCGCTGGCCGACGTCGCCCCCCACGCGCTCGTCCATTTCTACAGCCTGCTGGCCGGTTACGCCCTCGTCACCCAGAGCCATCCGACCCTGGTGCGCGGGTACCTGCGACGGTCGTCGCTCTGCCCGATCGACGATCACCACCGGGCGGTGGTCGACCGCGACAGCAGGCGCCCGCCACCCGACCACATCCACGGATCGATCCCCCTCGCCCGGCCGGTCTGGGTCCGGATCTGCTCGGCGAGCACCTGGCTGCGGGACGTCCCGCTCAACCGCCCCCGCCGGCTGGTCCTCCAGGGGGACGCCTTCCTGGCGCGGGCGAGGTCCCACAGCCGATGGCTCGGTGGCCGGGCCTACGGCCACGCGGCGGCCGCCGGGTGGATCCCCGAGACGTCGGTCTGTCACGGGCTGAGCAGCGCGCCGCCCGAGGAGCGCGTGGTCGCTGACGGGCCGGCAAAGCTGCTGGCGCCGAACGCGGTCATCGCCTGCGGGGTGAGTACCTCCGGTCGCCCGGCGATCGTCGTCGGGGCGTTCGGGACGCCGCCCGGCGCGTCGTTCTCCCCGGTGCTCACGGGCGGGCCGACGGGGTTCGGCGAGCCGCGTCTCGCCGGGCGCGGGTGGGACCTCGCGGGGCTCGGGCCGGTCACCTGCGGGCGCGACTACACGCTGACCTATGTCGGGAGCGGCCCGGGCGCGAGGACGCTCGCGGTGTCGTTCGCGGTCGGTCCGCCGGCCCGCCGGCCGCCGGCGGCTCACGTCGCCGACGCGTGTGGCGCGCCGGCCGGCAAGGCCTATGCCCACAGCGTCGATCCGCCGGTCGACCACCGCTACCACGCGCGGCCGGCGATCAGCGGGGACGGCTCGCGGGTCGCCTACGCGGTGATCAGCCACGGCCGGCGTCTGGTCCTCGACGACAACGGCGCCGTGCGGGTCGTGGCGCCGCCGGCCGGGAGGTTCCTCGACGAGCCGGCGCTCAGCGGCGACGGGCGGGTGCTGGGCGCTCAGGCGGTCGGCCGGGGCGGGCGCGAGATCATCACGATCACGGGCGGCCGGACCCGGGTGATCGCGGCGAGCGGGGCGAATCCCACGCTTGACACCGACGGGGGTGAGGTTGCCTTCGAGGGGCCGGCCGGGGTGTTCGTGGCCGGCGGCGGTGCAGCTAGGCTGCTGATCTCGGGCGGGTATCGACCCGCTCTATCGGGTGACGGGCGCTTCGTCGTCGCCGAGGTCGCCGGGCCGACCGGCTGGCAGATCGTCCGGGCCGACGTCCAAACTGGTGCGATCGTCCTCGTCAGCGTGGCCCTCCGCGGCGGCCCCGGGCGCGGCGACAGCCTGGCGGCGAGCATCGACTCCGACGGCGGAGCGGTCGCCTTCCAGTCGAACGCCGACGACCTCGCCCGGGGTCTCGGGCGGACGCTCCGCAATGTCTTCGTCCGACGGATCGCCGCCGGTCAGACGGTCGTCGTCAGCGTGAACCGCTGTGGCGGGCCGTCAGATGGCTACAGCCGGTATCCGTCGATCAGCGGGGACGGGCGGGTCGTCGCGTTCGACTCGCACGCCCGCAACCTCGTCGGGAGCGACACCGCGGGCGAGGGGAACGTCTTCGTCCGGGCGATTCCTGCCGGTGCGACGCGGCTGATCAGCAGGCGTCCCGACGGGAGGCCGTCGGCGCTGACCAGCTTCAGCCCGGCGCTCTCGGCCGACGGTCGGGCGGTCGCCTACGCGTCCTACGCGGCCGACCTGACCACCCGCCCGCCGCCGCGGGGTCCGGGAATCCGCGTCTACTCGAGCTCGGTCGAGGGCCAGCGGACCCGTTATCTCGGTCAGGCGGGGGCCGAGGCCGCGGCGGTGCTCTCGCCGAGCAGGTCGGGTCCGTCGGTCGTCGGGCCGTTCGGGGCCGTGGCCCTCGTCCCGCGCCTGCAGGGATCGTGTGCGGCCGGACTGAGGATCGCGACGGCGATCCGCTTGTCGGGGCGGGCCCTGCGCCGGCCGGTCCGCGGGGTCCGGGTCCTGCTCCAGCCGGTCGGCTCCGAGCGCGTGATCGCGCAAACCACACTCCCGGCGCTCGCCCGGCGACAGACGGCGGTCCTCGCGCTCGCTCGATGCCGGCGGGTCTTCCTGCGCTACGAGCTCTTTCTCGGCCGGGTCGTTCGTCCCCACGACCACGTGTCGATCCGCTTCTTGATCGACCCGGCCACCGCGACCGTCGTGCTCGACCCCGACCGCCCGGAGCCGGCGTGAGTGCGCCGGCGGGCAGCCGGCCGCTCGCGGGGCTCTAGGCCGCGCGTAAGATTGGGGCTCGTGGCACCGACGGAGAGGAGGACGCCGGCATGGCCGGACTCGACGCAACGGCGACCCAACCGGGACTGGAGAAGCGTCTCGAGGCGCACCGACGGGAGCTGACCGGCTACTGCTACCGGATGCTCGGCTCGATCTTCGAGGCCGAGGACGCCGTTCAGGAGACGATGCTCCGCGCCTGGCGGGGCCACGACCGCTTCGAGGGTCGGGCGGCGCTGAAGTCGTGGCTCTACCGGATCGCGACGAACGTCTGCCTCGACATGATCGACAGCCGCCGGCGGCGGGCCCGCCCGATGGACCTGAGCGAGGTCGGAAGCCCGGAGGGTCCGCTGCCGACCCTGCCGCAGGACACCTGGATCGAGCCGATCCCCGACGGCCGGGCGCTTCCCGACGGCGGCGACCCGGCGGAGCTCGCGGTGGCCCGCGAGACCCTGCGCCTGGCCTTCGTCGGCGCGCTCCAGCACCTGCCGGCGCGCCAGCGGGCGGTCCTGATCCTGCGTGAGGTTCTCCGATGGAAGGCCTCGGAGGTCGCCGAGCTGCTCGAGACGAGCGTCGCCTCGGTCAACAGCGCCCTCCAGCGGGCCCGGACGGCGCTCGCCGACTCCGATCTGCGTGCGAGCGATCCGGCCACGGCGATCGACGCCGAGCAGGCGCGCCTCGTAGATCGGTACGTCGAGGCGTTCGAGAGCTACGACATCCAGGCGCTCGTCGCCCTGCTCCACGAGGACGCGACGATGTCGATGCCGCCGTACAGCCTCTGGCTGAGGGGACCGCTCGACGTAGGCCGCTGGATGCTGGGGATCGGCTCCGGCTGCCGGGGGTCGCGCCTCGTCGCGGCGGGGGACGCCAACGGATCTCCGGCGTTCGGTCAGTACCGTGTGAGCCCTGAGGGCGGACATGCTCCGTGGGGCCTGATCGTGCTCGAGATCTCCGGCGGGAGGATCAGCGCGCTCAACACGTTCCTCGACGTCGACCGCCTGTTCCCGGTGTTCGGGCTCCCCGACCGACTCCCGGCCGCCGTCTAGCAGTCCGCGACGGGTCAGCCGGGGGACGGTCCCGCGGGGGGCAGGGTCCCGGCCAGTCCGCAGAGCTCGAGCAGTTCCCAAAGCCGGGAGCTCGCGCCCATCAGGGCGATGCTGCCGCCGAGGCGGCGGGCGTCCAGTTGGAGCCGGCCGAGGGCGTCGACGGCTTCGAGATCGGCGGTCAGCCGGCTGACGTCGCAGACCACTGGCTCACCTGGTCCGCCGGCGACCAGATCGCGCACCCGGGCGCAGAGCATGCCGAGCGCGGCGGGCGTGATCGCGCCGCTGAGCGTCAGGGGTGTGCCGGGACCGTCGGGCGCTCGCAAGCCGTGGGCTCCTGTTCGTCCTTTCTGAAGGCACAGACGCCGGGCGGGAGCGAAACTCACCGGCCCCGCCGGCTCGGTCTAACGTTCGGCCTCGTGGAGACCCGGCCATGCACTCGCTGCGGCGTCCAGATCCATCCGGCGAGCCGCAGGTGCGTGCTCTGCGGGTCGGCTCAGAAGACGCGGACGCGGTGGACGGTCTGGGCTGGCTGGCTGGTCGGTGTGGCCGGACTGGCGGTGCTCGCGATCGTCGTCGGGAGCGTCGGGACCGTCGGCGGCGGCGGGTCCAGGTCGGGAGGGCCGCGATTTCGGCTCGCGCGGAGCTCTGGGCTCACCGTCCTGGTGCCGGTCGGTTGGACCCCGCGTGCGCAGGCGGCGCCGGCCGGGACGCAGAGGGTCGTCTTCGAGGACCCGAGGCAGCCGCACTTCTCGCTCTCGGTGACCGCGACGCGGCCCGCCCGCGCGACGGCGCGCGCCCGGGCGAGGGGGCTCCGCGCGCAGGCGACCGGGCGGCTCGGCTACCTGGAGCACTTCTTCGGCCGGATCCTCTTCCCCGGCGGCCGGCCGGCCTGGCTGTCGGCCTACGAGTCGGGCGGCTTCTCCCACGTGACCTACGTCGACACCGCCTGTGTGCCCGGCGTCGCGATGGCGGTCGAGATCAGCGCACCCGACCGGTCGGGCCTCGGCGGGCTGGCCGAGCCGATCGCCGCGTCTTCGGGGCCGCAGTGCGGTCCGAACGGCGGATGACCCCCCGCCCCCAGAACCGGGGCACACGCCGAGGTTCGCGACCGCGGCTCGAGCCGGCCGCCTGGTGGGTGCTCCGCCCGGCTCAGAACCGCAAGCCCGCGACGTACCGGTGTCCGCTCTGCGGCGAGCTCCTCCCGGCGCTCAGCGAGCACATGCTGATCGTCCCGGAGGGGGACGTCCGGCGGCGGCGCCACGCCCACACGTCGTGCGTGCTGCGAGCCCGGCGGGCCGGGCGCCTCCCGCTGCGCGAGGAGGCCGAGCCGCGGGGTCCGGGCCTCTGGTCGCGGATCATCGGGCGACTGCGCCGGCCGGCGGTGTGAGAGGCATCTTGCGGGGGGCGACGGGGGCCGGGACTAGGATCTTTAGGTCTCGGGACCGCGACGGACGGGGTCTTCGCGTGTTGGTGGACCCGACCCGATCCGTCCGTCATGCCCGTGGAGTCGATGCCGAGAACCGTCAACCCGATCCGTGCCCTGTTGCTCGCCGCGTTCGCGTTCGCGGCGGTCGCCGTGCCGGCGGCCGGCGCCGCCGGGACCGGTGGAGCATCGGCTCCGAGCCCGACCGTCGTCACCTCCGTGACGGGGGCCGCCAGCCCGACGGCCGTCAAGCCGGCGGGCGGACCAGCGTCCTCGCCGGGCAAACTGACGCCGAGCGCCCCGGCTGCGGCCCCGGCGCCGGCCGCGAAGCCGCGGGTTCCGGCGCCGAGCTCGAAGGCCCGCCCGCGTCGAGCGGCGGCCGCGGCGCTCGCGCCCGTCCTGACGGGCGTGAAATGCCTGACGCTCTGCGCCAGCAGCCTTGCGGTGCACGCCGGAGGACTCCTCGTCGTCCACGGGAGGCACTTCGTCGCCGGGACCACGGTCGTCGTCTTCCCGCGCCGGCCGCAGGGCGGGCGAAGGGGCCTCTTCACGGGCGTCGCGATGCGCTCGACCCCCCAGGGATTCGTCGTCGCGGTGCCGGCGAGCGCGCACAGCGGGCACATCAGCCTGCGGGGGGCGACCGGCCTGCGCTCGCAGACCTTCGGGCCGGTCCGGATCCTCCCTCCGATCCCGATCGCCCTGCAGAGCACGGTCGCGCCGAGTGGGACGGCGTTCGACGGGAACGGCATGTGGATCTGGTACATGTCGAAGTCCGACGGCGGCGACATTCCGACGATCGCCGCGCGGGCCAAGGCGGCGGGCATCACGACGCTGTTCGTCAAGAGCTCCGACGGGTCGACCAACTACTGGTCGCAGTTCAACCAGCCGCTGGTCGCCGCGTTCCACGCCCTCGGCCTGCGGGTCTGCGCCTGGCAGTACGTCTACGGGACCCACCCGGCCGGCGAGGCCCAGCTCGGCGCCCAGGCGGTGGCCGCGGGGGCCGACTGCCTGGTGATCGACGCGGAGTCGGAGTACGCGGGGAAGTACGCGGCCGCGCAGACCTACGTGCAGACGCTCCGGGCGGCCGTCGGGCCGACCTACGCGATCGGGCTGGCCTCCTTCCCGTACGTCGAGCTCCACTCGTCGATCCCGTATTCGGTCTTCCTCGGGCCGGGCGGCGCCCAGTTCAACGCCCCGCAGCTCTACTGGCACACGATCGGCACGACCGCGGACGCGGCGTTCGCCCACACCTACCACGAGAACCGGATCTACGCGCGGGCGATCATGCCGCTGGGGGAGACCTACGGCGGAACGCCGCCGTCGGAGATGACCCGCTTCCGTCAGCTCGCGTCGGCCTACGGAGCATCTGGGCTGTCGTGGTGGGACTGGCAGGAGACGACGGCCGCCGGCTGGGCGGCGCTCGACCTGCCGCTCGCCGGGCCGCTGCCGAGCGCGCCGATCGTCGTCGACACGAGCCTGCCGATCTTCTCGCAGGGCGCGAAGCCCGGCGACCAGATCGTCTGGATGCAGGAGCACCTGGCGGCGTCGCAGCCGACCACCCCGACGACGGGGATCTTCGACGCGGCGACGACGATCGCGCTGCAGGCCTTCCAGGCCGCGAGGGGCATCCCGCCGACCGGCACGACGGACCTCGCGACGTGGGCCGCGCTGCTGACGTTGAGACCGGTGGCGGTCGACTGGACGACGGCCGCGCGCCCGGGATAGAGTCCTGGCCGTGAGGTTGTGGGCACGACACACGTGGGTTCTCGCAACGCTGCTCGCCGGTCTCCTCAGCGCGGCGTGCGGGGGGGTGGACACGAGCGGCGACGCGGCGGAGATCAGGCAGACCGTCACGCAGGAGCTCGGGGATCTGGCGCGCGGCGACGGACCCGGCGCGTGCGCCCTGGCGACACCGACCGGTCAGTCCGAGCTGGCCTCCGGGAGTCCCCACAAGACGTGTTCGGAGGCGATCACCCTGGTCAGTCAGAACCTCGCCCCGGAGGTCAAGCAGGGGCTGTTGAGCGTGAAGGTCAGCAAGGTCACGATCAGCGGCGGATCGGCGACCGTCAGCAACGCCGACATCACGAGCACGCAGGGCAGCGTGAGCAGCTTCCTGGACCCCGCGTCGGCACCGACCGTGCTCGTCAAGCAGCCCGACGGAAGCTGGAAGATCGCCGGCTAACCACGTCACGGCGGCGGTGCTCGGGCTGGTGCTCGCGGGCCTCCCCGCGGTCGGTCTCACCGCCTGTGGACGCTCCGAGCGCCCGGTCGGCCGCGTGCTCCAGAGCACCGCCCGACGTGCGGCGACGCCTCCCCTCTTGCGGCCGAGCGCCACGCCTGAGGCGGTGCGTCACCTCTTCGGGCCGAGTGCCACGCCTGAGGCGGCGCGTCGGCTCGTGACGATCGGACGGTCGGTTCGGGGCCGATCGATCGTCGCCCGCGTGCTCGGCGACCCGCGGGCCGGACGGCGGATCCTCGTGATCGGGTGCGTCCACGGCGACGAGCCCGCCGGCATCGCGCTCACCCGGTCGCTTCGCACGGCGAGCGTGCCCAAGGGGGTCGGCGTCTGGGTGATCGACACCGTCAACCCCGACGGCCTCAGGGCGCGGACCCGCCAGAACGCCGACGGCGTCGATCTGAACCGGACCTTCCCGGTCGGCTGGAAGCCGCTCGGCGGGATCTTCGACTCGGGTCGCAGACCGCTCGCCGAGCCGGAGAGCAGGGCCATCCACCGGCTGATCATCGGCCTCCATCCGGCCGTCACGATCTGGTACCACCAGCACGCGGCGCTCGTCGACGACTCCGGCGGGAGTGCTGCGATCGAGCGCGCCTACGCGCGCCTCGTCGGTCTGCCGTTTCGCCACTTCGGCAACGAGCCGGGGAGCATCACAACCTGGCAGAACGCGACCTACTCCGCCTCCACGGCGTTCGTCGTCGAGCTTCCCGCCGGCACCCTCTCGCGGGCTGCGGTCGCCCGGCACGTCGCCGCCGTGCTCGCGCTCGCCGCCGGCTGAGTCGACCGCGCCGGCTGAGCTCAGGCGAGCCGGCGGTCGAGCGTCGTCTCGAGGACCGGGTCCCTGCCATCGCCCGGTCTGGTCCGCTCGATCCGCAGCGAAGCGGCTCGCCCGTCGAAGGTGAGCGTGGCCATCTGGTTGTCGAAGGTCGGCTCCTGCGCGAGCGTCCAGGTCGCCTCGGGGTCCCCGACCCCGATCGCGTGAGCCAGCCACCGCACGACGCGGGCGAGCACCGACGAGCGGCGCATGAACTGAAGCACCGTCCGTTCCCGGTGGTCGAGCGGATTGCGAAACGGGGAGCAGACCGCCTGGTAGACGGCGCTGCGGACGCCGGCCGACGCGGGAAAGGCCGCCTGCTGGAGGTATCCCTGGTGGATGTCTCCGCCGAGGAAGAGGATCGAAGCCGGAGGCGACCCGCGGCGACCGGCGCCGACCTCGCGCGTCAGCACGAGCAGCCGGCGGAAGGAGCTCTCGAAGGCCGCCCAATGCTCGAGGTCGAACCCTTGGCGCAGCCATTCGCCGAGCCGCCGGGCCGACGTGCCCCAGGCCCCGGAGCAGAGCGGCTCGCTGAGCGCTTCGAGGTAGTGGAGCGTCGCCGGGAGCAGGACGGGGAGGGTGGTCGCGAGCACGAGGTGGTCGAAGTCGCCGGTGCTCCGGTCGGTCAGCCAGCGCCACTCGGGCTCGTCGAACATCTCGCGGTGACCCTCCTCGAGGATCCGGCCCTCCCGCCCGTCGAGGACGACGAGCCGGGTGCCGGCGAGGTCGCGCGAGAAGCTCCACAGGCCGCCGCCGCCGTCGCAGTCGGCGGCGAGCGCGAACTCGCGCAGCAGCGTCCCGCCGTCGGTGGCCTGGCGGACGGCCGCGAGCAGCGGATCCCGCGCGAGCTCGTCGGGTGCGAGGTTTCCGAGGTGCTGGTAGATCCAGTAGGTCGCCAGGGCGCCGGCGATCCGGTCGGCCCACCACGGCTCGGCGTGCATCTCGGCGACCCACGCCGCCGACGTGTTCCAGTCGTCGTGGACGTCGTGGTCGTCGAAGATCATCGCGCTCGGCAGCGTCGAGAGCAGCCAGCGCAGCGGCCGGGCGGCCCAGGCCTCGCGGTAGATCCGCGCGTACTCGTCGAAGTCGGCGACCTCGAGCCCCGGCGGGCGGCTGACGTCGCGGCGGGCGCGTATGAACCGCGCCGTGTCGGGTGGGACCTCGTCGGCGTAGACCTGGTCGCCGAGCAGGAGGAGCTGGTGCGGCCAGCGCCCGGGGTCCTCGCTGCGCATCCGCGCGGCGACCGCACCGAGCGCGTCGACGCCGACGCCGAGCTCGTGGTCGTCGGGGCTCAGCGTGTAGGGCGGGCAATCCGGACGAGACACGCGGCACGAACCGAAGACGATCTCGAGCGGTCCGTCCAGGGGCAGCGTGCGGATCGACGACCCCGGCCACTCGCCGTCGGACTCCGGCCAGCAGCGCACGCCGTCGAGGAGCACCTCGTACTCGACGCACGCGGCCGGCTGGAGACCCCGGACCGCGACGATCGCGTAATGGCGGCCGTTGACCTGGAACGTCTCGCTGCGGTGTCCGAGCACGTCGACCGTGCAGGGCCCGTCGACCTCCACCCAGACCGTCGCCTCGGTTCGGCTCACGTAGCGCAGCAGCGGGCCGAGCACCAGCGCCGCCACGAGCTCAGGATCCGAGGCGGTCGAGCTCGCGGGTGACCCGGTGGACGAGGGGCGCCACCGTGGCCTCGCCGCGGTCGACCAGCTCGGCGATCGCCAGGCCGACGAGCACGTCCACCAGGTAGTGCTCGCCGAGATAGACGACTGCGAAGCCGGCGAGGCCGACGTAGGTCCAGCCGAGCGCTCCGTAGAGCGGACCGATCTCGGCGAGGCCCTTGGCGGTGATCGCGGCCGAGGCGATGTGGTCGGAGGGCATCGAGGCCCACGGGTTGCCGCCCAGCGGGTCCTCGGTCTCGCGTGGCCTGCCGGCCAGCGAGTTGAGGACGTGCCGCCGGACGCGCTCGACCTTGCCGTCCATCAGGCCCAGCTCCTCGGAGGCCCACCAGGGGGGCGCGGTGGGCGTGAGGTAGTAGAACGGGGTCGTCAGGTGGTAGGCGGCGGCGAGGCGCCCGGCGGCGCGCGGTACGTACTGCTCGTGGCGCAGCAGCAGCCACCCGAGTACGAGGTGGGGGACGAACCACGAGGCGTAGGTCAGCGTCACGAGACGGTCGATCGCCGTCACCCGGGGCGGGTCGCGCAGCGCGCGCTGGAGGCGCAGGGTCGGGGCGACGCCGAAGCCGAGGAAGCTGTCGATCGCGACCGCATAGTCGACCCGCAGGCGCTTGCGAAGCTTCTCGGGGTAGTCGTAGGGCGCGGTCCAGGTGACGCTGAACGCCCACATGTAGGCCGCCCCGACGGCGACGTAGCGTCGCTTTCCCCGGGGGATCGCCGCCGCGACGGCGAGCGGCGCGGCCGAGACGATCGTCAACGTCACCGGCTGGGGCAGACGCAGCCGGCGGCGGGCGAGGACGAGCCCGACCGCAGGCACCAAACCGGCGAGGAGCGTCCACTGGGAGCCGTTCATGCGCCTGCTCCCGGTGACCTGCCCGCGACCCCGCGACGAGAGCCGTGCGAGCGGGTGACGGCGTCCTGGACCGCCGCGTCGATGCGCCGCCGAGCGCCCCGACGAGCCCTTCCTGCGATCGCCGTACATCACGCGGATGCTATCGGCGTTCAGATCGACTCAGCCGGTGCGCGCGGCGGTGCTGGGAATCGGGTCGAGCGGGGTGAGGCGGCCCCGGTCCAACTCGAAGTTGACGCTGACCGGTCCGCTCGTCGTCGCGTACCGGAGTGTGATCCCGGTGTCACTCTGACCGGTGACCGCGATCGACCGGCTCGGAAGCTTCGTGTCGGTCCCGAGATAGGTCGTCCCGTCGAAGAAGAAGGCCTGCTCCCGGCCGCCGTTGGATCCGATCAGGACGCGGAGCGTCTGGTTGGGGTCATAGGAAGACGTGTTGAGCGGCGTGTAGCCCCGCGTCCTCAGCGACGCGACCGCCGCTTCGAGGGGGCCACCCTGAGCCGCGGTCCCACCAGTCGTCCTCGTGAACGCCGGGGCCGGCCCCGTCCGCGTCTGGTCGGCCGGCGTCGTGAGCCTCGGGACCGTCGTCGCGGTCGTCGGGGTCGATGCCGTGCTCGTGGGCTGCTGGGTCGCCGGCGCCGGAGCGGGCGTCGTGATCGTCACGGTCGGCAGGGGACGACTCGGTGAGTTGCTCGCTCCGCAGGCGGCGAGGCCGGCGGCGCTCGCCGCACCGAGGCCAAGCACGCCGATCAGGCTGACGAGTCTCATGCCTCCACGTTATTCGCGCCCCCGGGCCCCGTCCCTCCGCGCCGATCTGCGGCGGTCAGAGCTGGTCGGATCCTTGCGCCGCCGGCGCCGCCGGAGAGAGGGCCGGGCGTGGCGAATTGCGTATCGTCTCGGGATGCCCCGCCGGAGCGCCGGAATCCTCCTCTACCGGATCGCCGGCGGCGGGCTCGAGGTTCTCCTCGTCCACCCGGGTGGGCCGTTCTTCGCCCGCCGAGACATCGGCAGCTGGGGCGTTCCAAAGGGTGAGTACGAGGCGGGCGAGGAGCCGCTGGCGTGTGCGATCCGCGAGTTCGAGGAGGAGCTCGGCCAGGCCCCGCCGGACGGCCCGATGACCCCGCTGGGAGAGATCCGCCAGAAGAACGGGAAGCTCGTCACTGCCTGGGGGCTCGAGGGCGACCTCGACCCGGGCGCCATCAAGAGCAACACGTTCACCCTCGAGTGGCCTCCCCGGAGCGGCCGAACGCAGGAGTTCCCCGAGGTCGACCGAGCCGCCTGGCTGAGCGTCGAGGGAGCCGGCGAGAAGATCTCAGACGCTCAGCGGCCGCTCCTCGATCGACTCGTCGAGGCGCTCGACCGGGTGCGTCTGCCGACGCCGCCGGCGGGCAGCGGGAGTAGGCTGATCTGAATGACCGACACCATCCGTGAGGCGTCGCCGATCTCCCGGCTCGAGCAGCTCTCCCGCCTAGGTCAGAGCGTCTGGGTCGACTACTTGTCCCGCGAATCGATCCGCTCTGGTCACCTCCAGAGCCTGATCGACGACGACGCGGTCGTCGGCGCGACGTCGAACCCGTCGATCTTCCAGCAGGCGATGGCCGCCGGCCACGACTACGACGAGCAGCTGCGCCAGATCGCCGCCGAGGAGCCCGACCCGAAGGTGATCTTCTGGGCGCTGGCCGAGCAGGACGTCCGCGAGGCCTGCGACCTCTTCCGGCCGATCTGGGAGATCAGCACCGGGCGCGACGGCTACGTCTCGCTCGAGGTCGACCCCAACCTCGCCTACGACTCCGACGCCACCTTCGACGAGGCGATCCGCCTCCACACCGAGCTCGAACGGCCCAACCTGATGGTCAAGATCCCCGCTACCAAGCCGGGCCTGACGGCGATCGAGGACTGCATCGCCGACGGACGGTCGATCAACGTCACGCTGATCTTCTCGCTGACCCGCTACGCCGAGGTCGCCGAGGCCTACGTCCGGGGTCTCGAGCGGCTCGTCGCCGCCGGCGGCGACCCCGGCTGCCTCGCGTCGGTCGCCAGCTTCTTCGTCTCCCGGATCGACACCGAGGCCGACCGGCGGCTGGCGGAGGCCGGCGACCACGAGCACCTCCACGGCCGGCTCGGGATCGCCAACGCGCGGCTCGCCTACCAGACCTACCAGGAGATCTTCGCCGGTCCCCGCTGGGAGGCCCTCGCCGCCAGGGGCGCGATGCCCCAGCGGTTGCTCTGGGCATCGACGTCCGTCAAGGACCACGTCTTCGTCGACACCCGCTACGTCGACGAGCTGATCGGGCCCGACACGGTCGACACGATGCCCGAGCAGACGATCCGCCTCTATCAGGATCACGGTCGGCCCCGGCCGCGGATCACCGCCGGCCTGCCGGAGGCCCGCAAGCTGATCGACCAGCTCAAGGCCGTCGGTGTCGACTACGACGACGTCACCGATGCCCTCGAGCGCGACGGCGTCAAGCGCTTCTCCGATGCGTTCACCGAGCTGCTCGAAGCCCTGCGCAACAAGCGGGCCCAGCTCGCCGCCTGACCCGGGCCGCCTGACCCGAGCCGCCTGACCCCCGCCTTCAGTCGCCTCGGTCGAGCTCGGCCTCCGCCCTGGTCAGGGCCTCCCGGGTCTCGACATCGGTCGGGTCGGCCTCGAGGACCAGGCGGTAGCGGGCGGCCCGCCGCTCTGCGAGCATCCGCGCGGCGGTCTCGCCGTCAACCCCCGCCGGCAGGTCGCCGCCGCCGACGATCGCCCCCATCCGCCCGAGCAGGTTGGTCTCGGAGTTGTGCAGGCCGTTCCGGCTGAGGCCCGCGCTGACCGGGGCGATCTGCTCGGCTCCGGGCTCCTGGGGCTCGCGGTGGCGGATCGCCCAGACGTCCAGCCTGCTCGCCGTATGCCGGGGATCCTCGAGGCCGTCCGGGAGAACGCTGCGGCCGTAGGCCCGATCGGCCTCCCGGCGAACCGGGAACATCAGGGCATCGAGGAACTCGTGGTGAGCCGCCGCGTATCGGCCGTGGGCCGACTGCCGGGTGATCTGCCCGAGCGCGCGACCGACCGCCTCCCATGAGGAACCCCGCTCCCGTTCGAGCACGACCGCCAGCTCGAGGACCCGGTCGGCCTCGTGGACGAGGCGCAGCGCCCGCGCGATGAAGTCGCCCTCCTCGGCCTCCTCGTCGGCCCGGGTCGAGACCTCCCCGCGAGCCGTGTCGCTCAGCTCGCGGGCCGCCTGGGCATGGGCCAGGCGGGCCAGGTCGATCGGCGGGAAGTCGGGCATCTCCGCCAACCTACACCCGTCAGGGTAGCCCTGACAACCCCCCGGATCGCGTGGCTTCCGCCCGCCGCCCGGCATGCGTCGTCGCCCCGCCGGTCGAGGGCGCCGACTTACTTCCTGGGGCCCCTCCACGTGACCGATCCGGCGCCGCCGCCGTCGGCCGCGAAGCGCTCACCGGCGAGCCGGGCTCCGATGTTCAGCGTGAACACGACGCACCCCGACCGGCTCTCGCCCGGGCCGATCGCGTTGTCGAAATCCTGGTCTGGGGTCTTGCACGGCCCGCGGGGGGCGAAGGCCGGCGAAGCGACGCCCGAAGACGGGACGATCGAGATGTCCCCGGTCGACGAGCTGTCATACCCGCCGGGACCGCGGTTGGCGATCCGCACGTAGACGGCGACGACCCGCGTCGCCGGGAGGAGGGTCGCCCCGGATCCGCGGAGGGGATCGGTCACCTTCGAGACCGTGACGACGAGCTTCGTCCCGTGGGCGTTGACGCTCCGGCTCGCCCCGATCGGCGCCCCGGCCGGCTTGGCGGCGGCGGGGTGGGCGGTCTTCCTAGGTGTCTTCGTCGGCGTCTTCGGCCGGATCACCGCGAATCCAGACTGCGTCGGACCGGTCGCCGTCGTCTGGGCGCCCGAGGAACCCGGCGACCCGCTCGAGCCGCAGGCCGCCAGCCCCACGGCCACGCCGGCGCGAGCGAGGACCCGCGCGGTCAGGCGACCGATGCCCGCAAGGACCCGCGGGGTCAGGCGACCGACGCCCGCAAGGACATCCCGGCTGCGGTCGCGTCTTCCAGGCACCCGGCTCAGCCTATTGGGTCGAAGGTCAACGAGACCCGACCAGCCGGGCGACCTCCGGCGTGTCGGGGGGGCCGTCGTAGACGACCTCGCCCTCGTCGATCGCCAGGCACCGGGACGCCCGCTCGACGATGTCGAGGTGGTGGGTCGCGAGGATCACCGCCGCACCCCCGCCGGCCGCCTCCGCCACCAGCAGGTCGAGGGCCTCGCGGCTGCGGGGATCGAGGCCGTCGAACGGCTCGTCTGCCAGCAGGAGGCTGAACGGCCGGACGAAGGCCAGGGCGATCGACGCCTTCTGGCGCATCCCCTTGCTGAAGCCGCCCGGCGGGTCCCCGCCCCGCTCGGTCAGCCCGAGCCGGTCGAGCAGATCGGCCGCCCGGTCCTCCCAGGCGGTCTCACCGTGGAGACGGGCGACGTACTCGAGGTGCTCGTTGAGGCTCAGGTCGTCGTACATCGACGGCGTGTCCGGGAGGTAGGAGGTCAGCCGGCGGGCTTCGATCGATCCGGCCGGATGGCCGCCGATCGTGACCTCACCGCCGCTCGGCTCCAGCAGGCCGGCCGCCAGCCGCAGGAAGGTGCTCTTGCCGGCGCCGTTCGGACCGACGAGGGCGACCCGGCTCCCCGGCCGGACGCGGTAGTTGAGGCGCTCGAGGGCGACGTGATCCCCGTAGGTGGCGACCAGGTCGATCGTCTGGAGGATCGGCTCGGCCATCCTCACGCCTCCCGCAGGAGGACGGCGGCTCCGACGGCGAGCGATACGAGCACGGCACCGACCGCCACCGGCGCGGCCGCGGCGAGCGCCGGCTGATGGGCGTCGACGGCGATCCGCGCGACCGCCAGGGGGACCACGCCGATCAACGCGAGCAGCGGCGGACCCACGATGCGGGCGACGGCCAGGACGCTCCCGAACGGGCCGACCTCCAGCGGGTTGATCGCCGCTCCGCCCCTGACGCTGAGCGCGGCCCCGATCACCGCGCCGACGGTCGCCGGGATCGCCGCGACCAAGCCGATTCCGAGGACGCCGGCGACGCCGGCGGGGGCGAGCGCCGCGCCGACGGCGACCCCGACGACCGCGACACCCATGACGACGATCATCGGCACGGCGAGGTGGCGGAGCGTGAGCCAGCCGGATCCGTGTGGCAGCAGGCCCGACATCGTCGGGTGGTCGTCCTCCTGGGCGAGACCCTCGACCGCGTCGAGCGCGGCGACGAGGAGGGCGAGGCCGGCGAGCGCGACGAGGACCGGCGTCCCCTCCCACGCGGCGCTCGCCGCGACGCCGGCGGCCGCGCCGAGCACGAGCACCCGAACGATCCGCGGCGCCGGCCAGCGCAGGACGCCCTGCCAGTCGCGCCGCCAGACCGGACCCCGTCGGGCGGGCCCCGAGACGCGCAGCCACGGGCGCCGGCGGGGGCCCTCGGCCGAGAGCTGACGGCGCAGGAGGATCACCGTGCGGACGTCCTGCATCGTCACCGCGAAGCGCAGCTGCGCGGCGAGCCCGGCCTGCCGGCGGGCTGCCTCGAGTGACGTCCCGCCGACGAAGCCGAGGCCGGCGAGCGGGAGTCCCAGCAGGATCAGGGCGAGGACGGGCGTCCCGAGGCCGTGCATCGGCAGCATCGCGACGCGCCCGGCGAACGTCGCCGGAGAGGTCGCAGTCCTCCCGAGCAGATCCGCGATCGACCAGCCGAGCACGCCGGCCGCGATCAGCCCGGCCAGCCGCCTGCCGGCGCGCAGGCCGCAGGCGACGAGCGCTGACCCCGTGTACGCGAGGCCCGTGATCAGGCCGGCGACGCCGCCGGAGATGACCCACGGCAGGTAGGCGCCGGGCAGTCGCTGGGCCGCCAGGTTCCCCGCGATCATCCCGACCACCGTGCCGAGGAACCCGCTGAAGCGCAGCTGGCGGATCGCGATCCCCCGGAGGGCCACCGCCCGGGAGATCGGCGCGAGCAGGACGATGCTCACGTCAGCGGGCAGCAGCACCAGCGGGCCGCCCCGCCCGCCCGAGCGCAGCCCGGCCGCGATCGCCCCCGCGACGACGAGCCCGCCGACGGCCGGCCCAAAATCGAGTGCACCCGACAACTCGGTCGGCGTCACCGGACGGCCGCCGACGAGCCCGGAGACGAAGCTCGTGCCGAGGGCCGAGAAGAGCGCGATCACGTACACCCGATAGACCGCGTCGATCCAGTCGATCTCCTCGTATGCCCGCCGACGGCGGGCGCGGCGCATCTCGCGAAGCGCCTGGATTCCGACTCGGGCCACGCCCGAAGTCTCTCACCGAAGCTCAGCGGTACTCGGGATTGGGGTGCTCGGGCGCCGTCAGGTCCCAGTCGTGGGTCGAGTTCCCGTATGTCGGGACACCCCCGGCATCCTTGAGCAGCCGCGCCATGTGGAGGAGGTTCCATGTCATGAAGACCGTGTTCCTTGTCGTCCACGCGTTTGCCTCGCCGCCGCCGACCGCGTCGGTGTACGACGGGCCGGGGCCGGCCTCGCCGACCCAGTAGGCGTCCGATTGGGGTGGCACGGTCAGGCCGATGTGCTGCATCGCGTAGAGGACCTGCGCGCTCGAGTGCTTGCCGCCGTCCTCGTTGCCCGTCGTCAGCGACCCGCCGACCTTCCCGTAGTAGGACCACTGGCCGGCGGCGTTGACCGCGCTCGAGTAGCCGTAGAGCCGCTCGATGATCTTCCGCGTCTGCGAGCTCTGGTCGCCGAGCCAGATCGGCCCGGCGATCAGGATGATGTCGGCCGGCGCGACGAGGCTCCGGTAGATCGCCGGGAAGTCGTCGGTCTCGTAGCCGTGGTCGCGCATGTCCGGCCAGAGGCCCGGCGGGATCTCGTGGTCGACCGTGCGGATCTCGTCGACCGTTACGCCGGTGGCCCGGAGGATCCGCAGCACGATCGACAGCAGTCCGTCGGTGTGGCTCTGCTCGGGGGATCGCTTCAATGTTCCGTTGAAGATCACCGCCCGGAGGTCTGCGTAGCTGTCGGGAGCCGCGGCCGCCTGTCGATCGATGAACTGCGCGATCGCCGGCGGGAGGGCCATTCAGGCGACCTGGCGGCGCTCGAACCGGGCGCGGGCCTTCGCGGCCTCGACGTCCCGATCCCGCGGCGGGGCCGTCGTGACCAGCTCGGCGAGCAGCGTCCGTGACGCGTCGGCTATGACGTCGACCGCTCGCTCGAAGGCCTCGGCGTTGGCCTGCGACGGGCGGGCCGACCCGCTGATCTTGCGGACGTACTGGACGGCCGCCGCCCGGACCTCGTCGTCGGTGGCGGGTGGATCGAAATTGTGGAGTGTTCTTATGTTTCGGCACATGTCAAACAGCCTAGACGGCCTGGGGGGTGGAGGTCCAGGATCTTGGGGCCGGCGTTAATCGGTCGTTCACGGGTACGCTCGGCCGGGTGATCGTCGGCGTGATCTTCGACTGCGACGGCGTCCTCGTCGACACCGAACCGGTCTCCAACCGCGTGCTCGCGGCCCTCTTGACCGAGGCCGGCCTCGAGACGACGCTCGAGGACTGCCTGGCGCTCTACCGCGGCCGTGCGATGAGGTCGGTGCTCGCCGACGCCGCCCGCCGACTCGGGCGGCCGCTGGCATTCGATGTGGCCGAGCGCTACTACGCCGAGGTCGAGGCGATCTTCCGGGTCGAGCTCGAGCCGGTCCCCGGGATCGTCGACGCCCTCGAGCGGATCGACCTGCCGTGCTGCGTCGCGTCGAGCGGTCCGCACCACAAGATGGAGGTGACACTGCGGAGCACCGGTCTGTGGGACCGCTTCGAAGGCCGGATCTTCAGCGCGACCGAGGTCGCCCACGGCAAGCCGGCGCCCGACCTGTTCCTCTACGCGGCCGAGCGGATGGGCTTCGATCCGGCGACCACGGCGGTCGTCGAGGACAGCATCGCCGGGGTGGAGGCGGCCGTCGCCGCCGGGATGCGGGCCCTGGCGTTCGCCGCCGACACCGGCCCGGCCGAGCTCGCGGCGGCCGGCGGCGAGCCGTTCACCGACATGGCCGAGCTCCCTGGGCTCCTCGCCGGCTGCTGAGCGTCGGGCTCGGCGCGGTCGCGGGCGGCTCGGGCGGTCGACGGGGGGTTCGGGCGACCCGGCACGCTCCTAGTGGTGCGTCTCGGTTTTGGTTGGTGATTGCCTCGCGCACGGCTGAGTGCGGGGCTCGAGGCGATGGACTCGGCCAGTGCAACATGCGAGCGCCGCTTGCGAACGCTGTTCGCGAACGCTGTTC
>JAXDHV010000056.1:0-2535 GCA_034664295.1 Solirubrobacteraceae bacterium
AGGCGCTGCGGCGTCAGCCACCCGAGGTGGTGCGCCTGCAGCCAGGAGCGCACACCGCTCACCCCGGCCATCGCCGCCATCGCGCAGGCACCGCACATGAAGTTGCAGGCTACGCCAGCCGTGTGAACGCGAGGTTGTGCGCGGGCGTCTTCGGTGGCGCGCGCCACGCGACAAAGCCGACGCGCGGACGCATCGGACTTGGGAGTCAACCGGTGTCGCTCGCGGTTCGAGAGCCGGATCTCGGCGCAGCGATGGCCGCATACGCCGCTCGCGAGCACTAAAACGTAGGTGCGACCCTCTCTAGGCCGTCAGCACTGGTAGAAGGACGACTCGGTGTAGCCGTCGTGCTCCCAGCACCAGTCCAGACAGTAGATCTGGCCGGACGCGTCGATCTCGTAGTCGCTGACCTCGGCACACCCCCCAGTCATGCCTTTGGCTGGGGCAATGATGCCAGCGGGGCCCCCGTTCCATCCGGAACGAAACGGCGTAGCTCGCTGCCTGCGTACGGTCCTTCGCCGGCCGCCGACCTCAGCACCGGCCGGTGTCCTCGCAAGAGCCGCGAACAGCACGCCCTCTTCGCTCTGGGGCGCCTTCAGATGCAGCTTGACGAGCGGATGCGAATGGTCGCGGCAACGAACGGTCCGCACCACCTCGACTCGTTCGATCTGCGAGAGCGGCACCTCCACCCAGTCAGCGCAGCTCGTTCCGTGCGCGAAGAGGATCACTTGGTCGTTCCCATCCGCGGGCTTCGCGATCCCGCTCAGCACTATCGATCCGTCGCCGGTCGCGGGGCCTTCGAGCGCGCCGCTACTCAGCTCCGTCAGGAATTCGCCGGGCGCCATCGATCGGGGTTGACCCTCCATGGCCGGACTTATATCTCCAATCCGTTCCGCGGGCAATCACCGACTCGGACGGATCCGCCCCAGCGCCCGCTTCGACCGACCACATTTGGTGGCTACACGTCTTGCGCGGAAGCGGGGGCTCTCGTTGAGCATTGGCCAGGGGCCTCCTGCGGGGCCTACTGGCTACAAGGCTGGTTTTGCCCTATCCATTGCCCTGAGCGGGGCTTTCCGGAAGAGCCGACGAGCGGATTCGAACCGCTGACCCCTTCATTACGAGTGAAGTGCTCTACCAGCTGAGCTACGTCGGCAACGACCGGGCATCCTAGCGACGCGGCCGTCGCGATCAGACCTCGAGCGGTGCCGGACGTGGGGCGTCGCGCGCCTCGATCTGCTCGATCTTGCGGAGCAGGTGCTCGGCCTGGCGCAGCGAGGCGGCGTCGATGAGGCGGCCGTCGAGCGAGACGGCGCCCTTGCCCTCCTTGGCGGCCTGGTCCATCGCCTCGATGATCCGCCGGGTGCGCGACTGCAGCTTCTCGCTCGGCGTGTAGACCTCGTTCGCGAGCGCGACCTGGTCGGGATGGATCGCCCACTTGCCCTCGAAGCCCATGATCGCGGCCCGCCGGGCGGCGGTCTGGTAGCCCTCGGGGTCGTTGAAGTCGCCGAACGGGCCGTCGATCGGGCGCAGGCCGTTGGCGCGGCAGGCCACGGCGATCCGCGCCAGCGGGTAGTGCCATTGGTCGCCCCAATGGCGCTCACGCTCGCCGTCGTCGTCGGGATCGGTCAGCACGGAGTAGCCGTACTCCGAGCCGCCGATCGTCGCCGTGTGGCTCTGGATCGACGCCGAGTAGTCGGCGACGCCGAAGACCATCGCCTCCATCCGCTCCGGGCACGCGCGCGCGATCTCGTCGATGTTGAACATGCCGGCGGCGATCTCGATCAGCACGGCGATGCCGAGCCGGTGGTCCTGGCCGCGGCCGTCCTCGATCTGCGTCAGCAGCGTCGCGATGAGGTGGATGTCCGCCGCGCACGAGACCTTCGGGATCATGATCGTGTGCAGGTGCTCGCCGGCCGCCTCGACGACGTCGACGACGTCCCGGTAGCACCAGTGCGTGTCGAGGCCGTTGATGCGCAGCGACAGCAGCGTGTCGCCCCAGTCCTGCTCCTGCAGCGCCGCGATGACGTTGACGCGCGCCTGCTCCTTGTCCGCCGGCGCGACGGCGTCCTCGAGATCGAGCATGACGTAGTCCGCTCCGGCCGCCGGAGCCCTCTCGAGCATGTGCAGGCTGCTGCCCGGCACACACAGCTCGCTGCGGTGCAGGCGGGTTGAAGTCGCCACGGAGCGTCCTCTCATCGATTGTTCGAAGAATGGCAGTGAATCGTTTGAAGGCGCACAACGCAACCTTGTGGGCGCGTTGACGAGACCGGTCTACCTCTGCGACCGTGCCTCGCATGACGACATTCGCCGCCGACCCGCTGAACCCGACGCAACGCCTGCTGTGCGGCCCCGGGCCGACGAACGTCGATCCGGCCGCGCTCGCCGCGATGCAGCGTCCGATCCTCGGCCACCTCGATCCGGAGCTGCACGAGATCATGGACGAGCTCGTGCGCATGCTGCGCCTCGTCTACCGCAACCCCGAGGGCTTCGTCTTCCCGCTGCAGGCGACCGGCACGAGCGGCATGGAGACGGGCATCG
>JAXDHV010000090.1:0-3797 GCA_034664295.1 Solirubrobacteraceae bacterium
CAGGCCGCGCAAGTCGTCGATCTCCCGACCTACGCGTTTCAGCGTGAGCGGTATTGGCTGGAGCCAGGGCGCGGTGTCGGCGATCTCGCGGCGGCGGGCCTTGGGGTTGTCGAGCATCCGCTGCTGAGGACCGGGCAACGCCTCGCGGGCGCGGACGAGTGGCTGTTCACCGGCTCGGTGTCGACCGCGACGCATCCGTGGGTCGCAGACCATGTCGTGCTGGACACCATCGTCCTGCCGGCTACCGCGTTCGTCGACATCGCCCTGACGGCGGGCGACACGGTCGGGTGCGAGACCCTCCAGGAACTCACGTTCGAGGCACCGCTAGTGCTCGGCGGGGACGAAGCGATGCAGCTCCAGGTGCGCGTCGAGGGTCCGGATCGCGACGGCCGTCGGGCGATTGCGATCTACTCGCGACGCGAGATCTCACCGCGCGACGACGACGATCGAAGGTGGACTCGCCACGCGAGCGGTGCGGTCGCGCCCGGTATTGAGGCGGAGCGGTCCGAGCTGATCGAGCGTCTCGCGGCTGAGGCGTGGCCACCTGAGGGCGCAGACGAGCTCGACGTTGATGGCGTGTACGACCGGCTGGCTCAGCTGGGGTTCGCCTACGGACCGTCGTTCATGGGCGTGAGGGCCGCATGGTGTCGGGCGGACGAGCTGTTCGCCGACGTCTCGCTCGACGCACGGCACGTCGACGAGGCGGGGCGCTACGGCGTACATCCCGCCCTGCTGGACTCGGCGATGCACGTCGTGGTGAAACTCGTGCCCGATAGCGAGGACGGTACGGGCCGGATGCTGTTCCACTGGGAGGGTGTGCGTCGCTACGGCGGTCACGGAACGTCGATGCGCGTGCGCCTGGGCATGGTCGGCGACGAGACATGGAACGTCGCGGCGCTCGACGAGTCCGGTGCCGGGATTCTCTCGGTGGAGGCGGTCGTGGCTCGCCGGGTAGCGCCGGAGCAACTCGCGATGGCGCGCCGCGGCGGGGATACCGGATTGGGGCTGACGTGGGTCGAGGTCCCGGTGTCGTCTGCGAACGGCAACAGACCGAGTTTCGCGCTGCTCTCCGATGTCGAGCCGGCCGGCCCTGGCAAGCGCTACCCGGGCCTGAGGGCGCTTGACGACGCGATCGACGCCGGGGCGCAACCACCCGACGTCGTGCTCGCGACGACCCACCATTCCAGAGATGGCTCCGCGGGCTCCGCGGTGCGGGCGGCCGCGTGTAGAACGCTCGAACTGCTGCAAGCATGGCTGGCGGACGAGCGCCTGCCAGATTCACGACTCGTGTTCGTCAGCCGCGAGGGCGTTGCCGTGGACGGCGATGACATTCCCGACCTCGGCACCGCCGCGGTGTGGGGCCTCGTACGTTCAGCGCAGTCCGAGCATCCGGGTCGATTCGGGCTCCTTGACACCGATCGCGACGATGCGTCGTGGCACGCCGCGTCGGTCCTGCTCTCAGCCGGCGAGTCGCAGCTCGCGCTGCGCGCTGGGGTTGCCCGCGTCCCCCGCGTCGCACGGGTCACCCGCGGGCCGGCCGGCGGGCCGGCGTTTGACCCCGACGGCACGGTGCTGATCACCGGCGGCACCAGCGGCTTGGGTGCCCTCTTGGCGCGGCACCTCGTCTCCGAGCACGGCGTTCGCCGCCTGCTGCTCGCCAGCCGGCGCGGCCCGCGAGCACCCGCGGCGGGCGAACTCGAGGCCGATCTCGTGCGATTGGGCGCGTCGCCGGTGCTTGCGGCCTGCGACGTCGCCGAGCGTGAACAATTGTCGGACCTGATCGCGTCGATTGCCCCGGAGCACCCCCTGACGGCGGTTATTCACGCGGCCGGCGTGCTCGACGACAGCGTGATAGAAGCGCTGACGCCCGAGCAGGTCGACCGGGTGTTGCGCCCGAAGGTCGACGGGGCGCTCCACCTCCACGAGCTCACCGCGGGGCGCGAGTTGACTCATTTCCTGATGTTCTCCTCATTCGCGGCCACGATCGGCTCGCCCGCGCAAGGCAACTACTCCGCGGCCAACGCGTGCATCGATGCGCTGGCGCAGAGGCGGCACGCCGCCGGACTCCCGGCGAAGTCGCTCGTCTGGGGGCCGTGGTCGGAGGCCGGCGGCATGACTGGAGATAGAAATGCAGCCGAGACCGCGCGGATCGCGCGCCTCGGGGCCCAGCCGATGTCTGACGAGGAGGGGCTGGCGCTCTTCGACGCGGTGCTCGATCTGGACGATCCGCTCCCGCTGCTGGCCCGTCTCGACACGGCGGCCCTGCTCGTCAGGGCCCGCGACGGAGCGCTGCCCGCGATCCTCGGCGGTCTGGTCAGCGCCCGGCGGCCGCGGGCGGGCGAGGCGGCCGATTCGCTCCAGCGGCGTCTCTCCGCTCTGCCGGAGCCAGCCTGGGCCGAGATCGTGCTCGACACGGTCCGCGACCAGATCGCCTCCGTCCTGGGACTCGGATCGCGCGAGTCGGTTGATCCGCAACGCGCATTCAAGGACATGGGCTTCGACTCGCTTGCCGCTGTGGAGTTGCGCGGGGGTCTGACGAGAGCGACACGGATCGCCCTCCCGGCGACGTTGATCTACGACTATCCAACCCCGACGGCCGTGGCCGAGCACGTGCTCGGCAAGCTCGCCGGTGCTGGCGCCGGGCGCCCGACGATCGAGTCCGAGTTCGACCGGATCGAGCGACTGCTGCAGGGGCTGGTCACGGACGAGCGAACGCGGCGGCAGGTCGATGTCCGCCTGCGTGCGTTCAACACACGCGTTCAGACGCTCCTGGCGCATGCCGAGAACGGCCACCGAGCCGACGACGAGGATCTCGATTCGGTCTCCGACGAAGAGATGTTCAAGCTGATCGACAAGGAATTCGGGGTCGCATGACGGCCAGGGGCCCCAGAGATCGCACGAGGAGCGGGACGCCATGACCGACGACGAACGCCTTCGCCAGTACCTGCGCAAGGTCACCGGGGACCTGCGCACCGCCCACCGCCGCGTGCGGGAGCTCGAGCAGGGTGAGCGCGAGCCGATCGCGATCCTCGGTATGAGCTGCCGCTATCCACAGGCCGTCCGCTCGCCCGAGGAGCTGTGGGAGTTGCTGGAGCGGGGCGTTGACGCGGTCGCCGACTATCCGCAGGACCGCGGTTGGGACCTCGAGCGCCTCTATCACCCGGACCCAGACCATCTCGGAACCGTCTACGCCCGTGAGGGCGCCTTCATCCGCGACATCGCCGGGTTCGACGCCGACTTCTTCGGCATCAGCCCGCGCGAAGCGCTCGCCATGAACCCGCAACAGCGGATCATCCTCGAGCTCGCGTGGGAGGCGTTCGAGGATGCGGGCATCGGTCCGGCCTCATTGCGCGGCAGTCCGACGGGAGTGTTCACCGGCGTCTTTCACGATGACTACAGTGGCGGCGCCGTTCACGCCGCGAGGTCCCCAGAGGCCGAGAGCTACGCGTCGTCCGGCGATTCGACCTGCATGTTGTGCGGTCGAGTCGCCTACACCCTCGGCCTCGAAGGCCCTGCCTTCGCTGTCGACACCGCCTGCTCGTCGTCGCTCGTCGCCATGCACCTTGCCAGCCAGGCGCTGCGCAACCGCGAGTGCTCCCTCGCGTTGGCGGGCGGCATCACGACCATGGCAACGCCAATGCTTCTGACCGCCTTCAGCCGCCAGGGAGCGCTTTCTCCTGATGGGCGGTGTCGGTCTTTTGGGGCTGGTGCGGATGGCGTTGGGTTTTCTGAGGGTGCGGGTCTCTTGGTGTTGGAGAGGTTGTCTGATGCGCGTCGGTTGGGTCATCGGGTGTTGG
>JAXDHV010000096.1:0-111189 GCA_034664295.1 Solirubrobacteraceae bacterium
GAGGTCGCCACGGCGACCAACGACGTGGCCGGCGACGGCACGACGACGGCGACCGTGCTCGCCCAGGCGATCGTCCGTCAGGGCCTCAAGAACGTGGCCGCCGGCGCCAACCCACTCGGCCTCAAGCGCGGCATCGAGCGCGCGGTCGACCAGGTCGTCGCCCACATCGGCTCGATCTCGAAGTCGGTCGGCGGCAAGGACCAGATCGCCCGGGTGGCGACGATCTCGGCCGGCGACGAGGACATCGGCGACGTCATCGCCGACGCGATCGAGAAGGTCGGCAAGGACGGCGTGGTCAACGTCGAGGAGGGCCAGACGTTCGGGATGGACCTCGAGTTCACCGAGGGCATGCAGTTCGACAAGGGCTACATCTCGCCGTACATGGTCACCGACCAGGACCGCATGGAGGCCGTGCTCGAGGATCCGTACATCCTCGTCGCCAACCAGAAGATCACCTCCGTCCGGGACGTGCTGCCGGTCCTCGAGGCCGTCATCCAGTCGGGCAAGCCGCTGCTGATCATCGCCGAGGATGTCGAGGGTGAGTCGCTCGCGACGCTCGTCGTGAACAAGCTCCGCGGGACGTTCACCGGCGTTGCGGTCAAGGCGCCGGGCTTCGGCGACCGCCGCAAGCGGATGCTCGAGGACATCGCGATCCTCACGAACGCCGAGGTCATCACCGAGGAGATGGGTCTCAAGCTCGAGAACACGCAGGTCTCGCAGCTGGGTCGCGCTCGTCGGGTCGTCGTCGGCAAGGACACGACGACGATCGTCGACGGCGCGGGCGATGCGGTCGCCATCAAGGGCCGGATCAACCAGATCAAGACGGAGATCGAGAACACCGATTCCGACTTCGACCGCGAGAAGCTCCAGGAGCGCCTCGCGAAGCTGTCGGGCGGCGTTGCAGTGGTCAAGGTCGGAGCTGCGACCGAGACCGAGATGCGTGAGAAGAAGCACCGCGTCGAGGACGCACTCCAGGCCACCCGCGCTGCCCTCGAGGAGGGCATCGTTCCCGGCGGCGGAGTCGCTCTGCTCGAGGCTGCTGAGGCGATCAAGCTCGACGAGTACGAGGACGACGACGAGAAGACGGGCGCGAAGATCGTGCTCCGTGCGCTCGAGGAGCCGCTCCGTCAGATCTCGGAGAACGCCGGCCTCGAGGGTTCGGTCGTCGTCAACGACGTCCGCAAGTCGAAGAAGGGCTTCGGCATGAACGCGGCGACCGGCGAGATCGTCGATCTCGTCAAGGCCGGAGTCATCGACCCGGCGATGGTCACCCGGTCAGCGCTGCAGAACGCGGCGTCGATCGCGAAGAACATCCTCACGACCGAGGCGATCGTCGCCGAGATCCCCGACAACAACGGTGGTCACGGTGGCGGCGGCGGCGGGATGGACATGGGCGGCATGATGTAGGCAGCAACCTGGCGCGCCTGCGCGCTTGGGAAGCATCGGAGGGCCCGGCCATAGCGCCGGGCCCTCTGTGTTTGTGGGGCCCCGGGACGGCGCCAGGGCCTGGTCGACTCGGCCTAGCGCCGTCATCACGGTTTCGGTATCACCGCCGCCAGATACGACGGTCAACCAACGCTCGGGGAGAGGAGCACGTCCCAGCCAAGATACGGGCCCGACTACGACGCGCGGGCGGAGCGTCTGGGCGGCCGCGGCGGGCGCGACGTGCATGATGTCGTGATACGCCGAGACCTTCGAGCCGTTGGGGCCGGGGGGCGTGTTCTGCAACCTCGAACACGTCGCCTCGCCAACCGCCCGCTTGCAAGGCGCGCGCGTTCTACGAGGCCCTGGGGTACCCGGCCGGCGTCGAGGATCCTTCCAACCAGCTGCTCGATGTGGAGACATAATTGAGCTGGTTGCGCGAGATCGGCTTCACCGACGTCGACCGCTATTGGAAATGGCTGGAGATGGCGTTGCTGATCGGCGTGAGGTGAATTCGACGCCCCGGTCGCGACGCTCACGCGGTGCCTGGCCTTGAGCGTCAGCGTCCGACTCCCCAGAAGCCGTTGTCCATCTTGTTCCCATGCTCGTAGAGCGGCTCGAGGTCGTCTTCCAGCTCGGTGTCGTCGACGATCACGGCGTCGAGCGCACGACTCATCCGGCGGAGCGGCCGCACCGAGCCGAGGAAGCTGTGCCCACGGCGGCTTCGCGAGCCGCCCGATTTCGCTCCGGACGGTCGCGAGCGCTCGTGACGCTTCCTGCGCGTCTGGTCACGCAGTGTGAAGCAGACGAGCACCAGGGCGGCAGCGAGCAGCGCGAGCCCTGCGGCGAGCGGTAGGACTCGACCGAAGATCGCAATGCGTATGACCGCCGCGACACCGAAGACGGCGATCACCCCGCGTCCGCTCGAGGCGAAGAGGTCTCCGAAGCTGGTGATGCCTCCGTATCGCTGCTCGTGCAGCTCCGATATGCGCCGTCGGTTCGCGGCGATCAGCGCCGCATCCCCGGCTGGCAGGACCTCGGCCTCCGGCGCACGCCGTGGTTCTGCCGGCGGGTCGATCGTTGCCGCGAGCGGCTCGGCTGGCTCGAGGTGCCCGTCCGGCGCCACGACCAGCCTCAACTCACCGTCGGCGAGTAGACCATCGTCGGCCACGGGGCGCGTTCGACCACGGTGCCGCGTTCGCAGCATGCATCCAAGATAGCTCTTGCCGCTTGGACTCCTGCGGTGGTGCAATTCCCACCGTTGGTGCGCGAGCGGGCGCTCCCGTCTGGGGAGCGGTGTACGGCCTGATGCGGGGCTCGACGGCCGGTTCGACGAAGCTTCGGCGCGAACCTCAGAAGCATCGTCAGTTGTCGTCGCACCTCGCGCCGAGACTCCGTTCGTGGAGCTCGGCGAGCACCACCCGGCGGGCGGTGATGTCGGCGGTGGCGAGCCCGCGCTTGAGCGAGTCCATGTCCAGGCGGCCGAGCGGCCGCGGCCGGGGGGTCTCGCAGTCCCGGCATGCGTGGCTTGCCGGCCGGCGGAGCGTGCTGGTTGGGCGGGTCATCAGGACTCCTTCCTGAGGAGATCGGCTGCCGGCGCGAACTGCGCCGCTGCGGACACCTACAGTCTGGGCCGGGCGGGTTACGCCCGCGTGAACGATTGGGTCTCGCCTTGCAGGCCCCGGAGGCACGTCTCGCCCTTGCGGGCCCCCGGTCGCCGCGTCTCGCCTTGCGGGCCCGCGGTCGGCGCGTCCTGCCTTGCAGGCCCTGTCCGCCGGACGGCCGTCCTTGGCTCGTTGAGGCCCGGCGCTACGCTGGGCTGGCATGAACTGGCCACGGCCGAAGCTGCTCGGCACCCAGCCGCCCGCCTGGTGGGTCGGGGGGATCGTCTCGCTGGCGGCGGTCGGCCTGATCACGGCGCTGATCGACCCGCTCCGGCAGGTCTCGCCGATCGCCTCGGACTCGGTCCTCTACCTCCCGGCCGTGCTCCTCGCGGCGGCGGCCTTCGGCCTCTGGCTGGGCCTCCTGACCAGCCTGATCAGCGCGGCGGCGTTCAACTTCTTCTACATCCCGCCGGTCGGCCACTTCACGATCGCAAGCAACCGCGATTGGGTCGGGCTCGGCGTGTTCCTCGTCGCCGCGGTCCTCGCCAGCTCGTTGGCCGACCTCGCCCGCTCCCACACCCGGGAGGCCGAGCTCCGGCGTCGGGAGGCCGATCTCGCCGCCGAGATGGCCCGGGTCCTGCTCGGCGGGACGACCGTCGAGGCGGCCCTCGGGGTCGTCGCCCGGCGTCTGGCCGAGACGCTCGACCTCAGCTCGGCCGCCGTCGAGCTCCGTGCCGTACCCGGCGACGACCGGCGGCTCGCGCTCCCGCTCGAGCTCCGACCTGTACCCGGCGACGACCGGCGCTCAGCGGTCCCGGTCGAGCTCCAGCCTGTACCCGGTGACGACCTGCGGCTCGCGGTCCGACCCGCGGCCGGCGACGGGAGGGTGGGAACGCTGCTGGTCCCGGTCGCCGACGCCCGGGCGGAGGTCCGCCTGCGCGAACGGGTCGTCCCGGCGCTCGAGGCCCTCCTGACCGCCGCCCTCGAGCGCGAGTCCCTCCAGGAGGCGGTCGTCGAGACTCACGCCCTCCGGCGGAGCGACGAGATCAAGACGGCCCTCCTGCGGTCGGTCTCCCACGACCTGCGGACCCCCCTGACGGCGATCGTCACCGCCGGCGAGATGCTCTCCACCCCCGGCCTCGGCGACTCCGAGCGGGCCGAGCTGGCGGCGGCGGTCGCGGCCGAGGCAGAGCGGATGAGCGATCTGGTCGACAAGCTGCTCGATCTCTCCCGCCTCCACGCCGGGACTGCCGTCCCCCGGCGGGACTGGTGCTCGATCGAGGAGCTGCTCGACGTCGCGCTCGACAACCTCCGCGGCGGACGCGACGGCTTCGTCCTGTCCGTCGAGCGGGGGATGCCCCTGATCCGGGCCGACGCCGTCCAGATCGAGCGTGCGCTGGCCAACCTGCTAGAGAACGCCGCCCGCTTCAACGGCGGCCACCCGGTCTCGGTCCGCGCCCGGGTCGTCGGACGGCGGCTGTCGATCCGCATCGTCGACCGGGGGCCGGGGGTTCCCAAGGAGGAGCTCGGGCGGGTCTTCGAGCCGTTCTACCGCGGGCGGGACGCCTCCGCCGACCACCGGGGGTCCGGCCTCGGCCTGGCGATCACGAAGGGCTTCGTCGAGGCCAACGGCGGCCGGGTCTGGGCGGAGTCGCTCCCCGGCCAGGGGTCGACGTTCGCCCTCGACCTCCCGCTCGACGATCACCCGGTGGTGGCGCTCGGGTGACCGGTCAGGCGCGGATCCTCGTCTGCGACGACGAGCCGCAGATCCTCCGGGCGTTGCGGGTCGTCCTCCACGAGGCGGGCTTCGATCCGGTGCTCGCGTCGACGGTCGCCGACGCGCTCGACATGGCCGCCGTCCGGCCGCCGGACGCCGCGATCCTCGATCTCCTGCTCCCCGACGGCGACGGGATCGAGATCTGCCGGAAGCTCCGCGAGTGGACCACGATGCCGATCCTGATGCTCTCGGCCGACGGCCACGAGGACCAGAAGGTCTCGGCACTCGAGGCGGGGGCCGACGACTACATGGTCAAGCCGTTCAGCTCGCGGGAGCTCGTCGCCCGCCTCAGGGCCGCGCTCCGGCGGGCCGACGCCGGACGCAGCGAACCGGTGATCGACATCGACGGCCTGAGCATCGATCTCGCGGCCCACGCCGTCCTGCGCGACGGCCAGGCGCTCCACCTGACGCCGATCGAGTACGACCTGCTCCGGACGTTCGTCCGCCACCGCGGGCGCCTGCTGACCCCGCGGACGCTGCTGATCGACGTCTGGGGGCCGGCCTACTCGGAGGACACTCAGACCCTGCGCACGCACATCGCCAACCTCCGCCGCAAGCTCGACCCGGCCGGGGGCTCCCGGTACATCGCGACCGATCCGGGCATCGGCTACCGGTTCGTCCAGTAGATGGCCGGCCGGCGAGACATCGACGAGCGGGACTCCGGCGAGGCGGGCGATCGCGTCCGCATCGACCGCTGGGTCTGGGCCGCCCGCTTCGTCAAGAGCCGTGAGCTCGCGGCCGACGCGGTCAGGGGCGGCCGGGTCCAGGTCGACGGCGAACGTGTCAAGGCGAGCAGGCCGCTCAAGCTCGGCGACCGCCTGGAGATCACGATCGGCGAGGCCCGCCGGACGATCGTCGTCCGCGCGATCACCGACCGCCGGGGACCGGCGGCCGAGGCCGCCCGGCTCTACGAGGAGACCGCCGAGAGCATCGCGGCCCGCGAGTCCCAGGCCGCCGAGCGGCGGCTGTCGCGTCCCCCGGGCTCCGAGCGGACCGGCGGACGGCCGACCAAGCGGGACCGCCGGCGGCTCGGATGAGCTCCGACGACGCGGTCGAGCTGGCCGTCGCCGGGAGGACCGTCCGGATCTCCAATCCCGAGCGGGTCTACTTCGCCGAGCGCGGGGAGACCAAGCTCGACCTCGCCCGCTATTACATCAGCGTCGGCGACGGGATCGTCCGGGCCCTGCGGGATCGCCCGTGCATGCTCCACCGCTTCCCGAAGGGCGTCGACGCCGGCGGCAAGGTCCATCAGAAGCGCATCCCGAGCGGGGCGCCCGACTGGGTCGAGACGGTCCGCGTGGACTTCCCGTCCGGCCGGCACGCCGACGAGCTGTGCGTCACCGACGTAGCGAGCGTGATCTGGGCCGTCCAGATGTCGACCGTCGAGTTCCATCCGTGGAACTCGCGGCGGGCGGACGTCGAGCGACCCGACGAGTGGCGGATCGACCTCGACCCGATGCCCGCCTGCGGCATCGACTCGGTCCGGGCGGTCGCCCGGGTCGCGCACGAGGTGCTCGACGAGTTGGGAGCCGCCGGGTGGCCGAAGACGTCGGGTGGCAGCGGCCTGCACATATACGTCCGCATCGACCCGCTCTGGGGTTTCTCAGACGTCCGGCGGGCAGCGCTCGCCTTCGCCCGCGAGGTCGAGCGGCGGATTCCCGCCCAGGCGACGACGACATGGTGGCGAAAGGACCGCGACCCCGAGAAGGTCTTCGTCGACTACAACCAGAACGCCCGGGACCACACGATCGCATCCGCCTACTCCGTCCGCGGCGTCACCCGTGCGACCGTGTCGACGCCGATCGCCTGGGACGAGATCGACGACGTCTCTCCCGGGGAGCTCACGATCGCGACCGTCCCCGACCGGTTCGCCAGGCTCGGTGACCTCCACGAAGGCATCGACGACGCACCCTTCTCGCTGGCCGGCCTCCTCGAATGGGCCGAGCGAGACGAGGGCGACGGTATATAGGTCTGCCGCTTGGCTCCCACCGCCGGAGGGGGTCGAGCGCACGCCGCATGGGTGACAGACGTCATGGCGAAAAGGTGCCCTTGGGCACTTACCGCGCCGTGCGATTCGGCCTAGTGTGGGGGGATGTCGAAGAGCCGGGTGCCCGAGCGTCCCCAGTGCCCGCCGTTCGACCCGACCGGAATGATGCCGGGCGTCCTCGCCGCGAGCGCGTCTGACCGGTGGCGCCGGCGCATCGCGATCAACGTCTCGCTCTTGTGGCTGCTGTTTCCGGTCCTCGATCTCGCGGGCGCGCATCCGACGCCGATCCACGCGGTCCTCGTCGCACTGCCGGTCATCGCCTTCGTCGCGATCTACGCCCGCCTGCCGCGGGCACGGTCGCCCGGGATGACCGAGGTCGGCGCCTCGCTGGCCGCCCTCACGTTGATCGCGACCGGGCTGACCCTGGCCGACCGCACGATCTGGGCCGAGCTCTTCATCTTCGCGGCGATATTCGGTGCGGTGCGCCTGGATCGCCGCGGCGGATCCGTGTGGATCCTCTGGTGCGCCGCGCTCACGGCCGCGACGACGGCGGCCGGTACCAGCGACGTCGGGTCGACCGTCTCGCTCACGGCGTCCACGCTCGCGGTCGGCTTCATGATGATGGCCTTCAGGCAGTTGATCGACCTCAATGCCGAGCTGGCCGGCGCCCGCGAGGAGGTCGCCCGGCTCGCCGTCTCGGAGGAGCGCCTCCGCTTCGCGCGCGACCTCCACGACCTCCTCGGACAGAGCCTGACCGTGATCGCCGTCAAGGCCGAGTTGGCCGAGCGGCTGCTCCGCCGCGACGCCCCCGGGGCCGTCGGGCATGTGACCGACATCAAGACCGTCGCCCGCGACGCCTTGACCGGAGTGCGAGACGCGGTCAGCGGATACCGCCAGCCGAACCTCGCCAGCGAGCTCTCAGGTGCCGCCATGGCGCTCCAGGCGGCGGGGATCTCGGCTCGACTGGAAGGCGACGGACTACCGCGGATGGACCCGGATGTCGAGGCCGTTCTCGCATGGGCGGTACGGGAGGGCACGACCAACGTGATCCGGCACAGTGGCGCCCGTAACTGCCGGATCGCCGTCGCGCCCGGTCCCCCGGCGGCTACCGCTGAGGTCATCGACGACGGTCAGGTCACGGAGCTCGACGGGGCCGGAAGCGGCCTGGCCGGCCTCAGGGAGCGGGCTGAGCGGCTCGCCGGACGTCTGGAGGTCGGCCCTGTCCCCGGTGGCGGCTTCCGTCTGTGGGTCACGATCCCCCTGCCCGTCCGCGTCCCGTGATCCGCATCCTGATCGCCGAGGACCAGGTGATGGTCCGCGAGGCGATCGCCGGACTGCTCGAGCTCGAGGACGACTTCGAGATCGTCGCGCAGGTCGGACGGGGCGACGAGGTTCTCCGAGCGGCGCGCGCCAGCGCGCCCGACGTCGCCCTCCTGGACATCGAGATGCCCGGCGCGACCGGACTCGACGTCCTCGGGGATCTGGTCGTCCAATCTCCTGGCTGTCGCATCCTGATCCTCACGACGTTCGGACGCTCCGGATACCTGCGGCGGGCGATGAAGGGCGGCGCGGCCGGATTCCTGCTCAAGGACGCGCCCGTCGCCGAGTTGTCGGCGGCGATTCGGCGTGCGATGGCAGGCGAGCGGATCGTCGACCCTGGTCTGGCTGCGGCCGCCCTCGGCCAGGGCGACAGTCCGCTGACGGCGCGCGAAGCAGAGGTCCTCGCCGCGTCGCGACGCCACGGCACGGTGGCGCAGCTCGCGGCGGCCCTCTATCTGTCGCGGGGCACGACCCGAAACCACCTGTCGATGATCAATGGCAAGCTCGGAGCAAGCTCGCGGGCCGAGGCGATCCGGATCGCCGAGGAGAACGGCTGGCTGTGACATGTGTCATGCCTGAATCCGGACACCTGGTACTTACGGTGGTGACCCGGCCGCTCTAACTTGGGGACATGCCGATTTCCGTCAGGCGACAGTCACACGCCATGTGGATCGCAGGCTCGACGTCCGCTACGCGCGACGCGCGCCAACTCCAAGGAGGCAGTTCCATGACCACCCTCACGGCAGTACCCACGCGCATCGTCAGCCCCACCGCACGATCCGCCCGCGCCCTCGCGGTGATCGGCGCTACGGCTGCCGCGCTTGTCGCGTGGGCGATCGCCAGTCCGCTGGCCACCCTCACCGTGCACGCCGGATCGGGCCCGGGCACGACCCATGTCGGCGCCGCATCGGTCGCGCCGGCGGCCGTGCTGGCCGGCCTCCTCGGCTGGGGCCTGCTCGCCGCGCTCGAGCGGACGATCTCCTCGGCCCGGACCACGTGGACCGTGATCGCGTTCGTCGTGCTCGCGATCTCCTTCGCCGGTCCCCTCAGCGCCGGTGTCGGCGCTGCCACCGTCGTCGCACTGGTGTGCATTCACCTGGCCGCGGCGGGTGTTCTCATCCCCGCCCTCTCGAGGACCGCCGGCCGGCGCTGACCGGCACGAAGAGCGCTCCCGGCACGGTGAACGACGATGGGACTGAGATGACGACACTCACACTCGACCGGCAGTCAGGCCGGGGAAACTACCTCCTGCGGGACGACCACGGAAGCGAGCGCGCCACGATGCGGGTCGGCTGGCCCGTCAGGCGAGGCGAGCTCCGGAGCCCCACGGGGACCTGGACCGTTCGCCGGCGCGGTTGGCGGGCCGTGACCGTCGTCGGCGGCCACGGCCACGGCGGCGGCGGCGGCGGCTATTACGGGCCGGTCGTGCGGCTCGATCACGACGCTGCGACGATCCCCGGCAGCGCTGGGGAGGGGCGTGGGCGATCACGCGGACGGCGCGGATCTATCAGGGGACGCTCACACACGGCGGGCGGGAGATCGTGCTCCGCCTCGCGGCGTTCAGTGGCCGCCGGTGCACGGTCGAGGTGACCGGCGACTGGGTGGAGCGCGACGTCGTCGTTCTGGCGGCCTGCTTTGCCGTGCTCGCCCGACGGCGCCATGACCTCACGATCATGATGGCGGTCAGCGGGTCGCACGGCGGATAGGCGCCCGCCGGAGGACGCGGCCGGCTCGAGACAAGCCTGACCGGCGGGGGTCCTAGCCGGCCAGGGCAGCCGCGATCGTCGAGCCGTCGGGGTCGCGTCGGAGGGCGCCGGCCATCAGCTGGGCGTCCTTGAGCGCGGTCGACAGGCCTGGTTGCTCCCGAGGACGATCGTGGTGACCTCGTGGCGGTCGAGCGCCACGATCGACCCGCTTCCCCGCCGGGGGAGGTCGCCGTCGGCGGTGGAGGGCGTCACCTCCCCAAGGTAGACGAGCTCGCTCGTCTCGGCCACGAACAGGCCGGAGACGACCTTGCCGGATTTCCCGAGCACGACGGCCGCTCCTCTCACCTTGGGTGCGCTGTACGTCCGGCTCAGCCCGATCGCGGTGGCCAGCAGCCCCAGCAGCACTGCCAGGGCGACCACCCGCGCCGGGAAGCTGTGGATTCGGGTCGCGAGGATCATCCAGAAGACGACGGCCACGGCGATGTCGACGACGACCCAGATCGAGCCGCCGTTGAACGAGAACCTCACGGCCAGCACGTAGTAGATCAGGGCTCCGACCCCGCCTGAGAGGCCGGACGTGACGATGATCGTCCGCGAGCTCCGCATCCTGCGGACCCGCTCCGGGGCGATCATCTGGCTGGTCGCCCGCCAGGCCTTCTCGACCGTGAAGAACAGCGCGACCCCGAAGACGATCACGACGGCAAGGGGGACGAGGGCCTCGGCCCCCAACGTCAGGAGGACGGCCTTCGGCTGTACCGCGACCGCCTGCTCGGCCGCCAGGCCGGCCCGGCCGAAGCGGACGTAGGTGACCGCCCCGCCGACACCGGTCACGAAGCCAAGCGTCCCGATCCCGGCGACGCTCGCCCCGACGACCTTCAGCGCGAGATCGGCGACCGGATCCCGCGGACGGTGGCCCGGAGGGGGCGTGCTCGACACCGGCGGATGATGACACGCCGCCGGGTATGCGGATAGTCACAACTGTGCAGGATCTTCACGGCCGTCCTACCGATCTTGATGCGGCCCGTGCGCGACCGGATCCATAGTCGGGAGCGTGCTTGCGACCGTCTCGATCTCCGGGCTCGCCTCCGTCTCCGGGCTCGCCTCCGTCTCCGGGCTCGCCTCGATTTCGGGCATTGCCGGCGACGGCCTGGCCGTGGTGCTCGGGCTCCTGATCTTCGGCCTCCTGCTCGTCCTTCTCGAGGGAATCGACCGGATATGACCGGGGCCGACGCCTTCGGCCTGGTCACGGTGGTCATCGTCCTTGTATACCTCCTCTTTGCCCTCCTCCGCGGCGAGCGCCTCTAGCGATGACGCTTGGCGGCTGGGCCCAGATCGGCCTCTTCGTGGCGGTGACACTCGCCCTCGCGGTGCCCCTCGGCAACTACATGGCCCGGGTCTACGCCGGCGAGACCGTCCTTCTGACGCGTGGCCTCGGTGGTCTCGAGCGGACCGTCTACCGCATCGTGCGGGTCGACGCCACCCAAGGCCAGAGCTGGAAGGCCTACGCCCGCAGCCTGCTCGTCTTCTCCCTGACCGGCTGGCTCGCCCTCTACCTGATCCTCCGGACCCAGACGATCCACCCGTTGGGTGGCTCCGCCGGGACCCCTTTCCATTCGGGCGGCTGGGACCTGACCTTCAACACGGTGTCGTCGTTCGTGACGAACACCAACTGGCAGTACTACGGCGGCGAGACGACGCTGACGTACTTCAGTCAGATGGTTGGTCTGGCGGTCGAGAACTTCGTCTCCGCGGCTGTCGGGATCGTCGTCGCCGTCGCCCTGATCCGCGGGATCGCCGCCCGCAGCGGCACGAGCCTCGGGAACTTCTGGGCGGACCTGATCAGGACGATCCTCTACGTACTCCTCCCGATCTCCTTCGTCGCCGCCGTCTTCCTCGTCTCGCAGGGCGCCCTCCAGAACCTCGCCCACTACGTCGTGGCGACCGGCCCGACCGGACTCCGGCAGACGATCGCCCAGGGCCCGGTCGCCTCGCAGGAGGCGATCAAGATGCTCGGAACCAACGGCGGCGGGTTCTTCAACGTGAACTCGGCCCACCCGTTCGAGAACCCGAACGGCCTGACGAACTTCGTCGAGATGGTGTTGGTCCTCGTGATCCCGGCCGGCCTCGTGATCACCTACGGGAAGATCGTCTCGAGCCGCCGGCAGGGGTACGCGATCCTCGCGACGATGCTCGTCCTCTTCGTCGGCGCAGTCACCGTCGCCTACGCCGCCGAGGCCCACGGGTCACCGGCCGAGCACGCCGCCGGACTCCACACGCAGGCAGTCTCCGGATCGACGGGCGGTAACCTCGAGGGCAAGGAGCAGCGCTTCGGGATCGCGTCGTCGGCCCTCTTCGACGTCGTCACGACGGTCACGTCGTGCGGGGCGGTCAACAGCTCGCTCGAGTCCTACTCCGGTCTCGGGGGGACGGTCGCGTTCGCGAACCTCTCGGCCGGCGAGGTGATCTTCGGCGGGGTCGGGACCGGTCTCTACTCGATGCTCCTCTACGTCCTCCTCGCCGTCTTCATCGGCGGCCTGATGGTCGGCCGGACGCCGGAGTTGCTCGGCAAGAAGATCGACGCGGGCGTGGTCAAACTGGTCTCCCTCGGCGTCCTTCTGACACCCCTGAGCGCCCTGTTCTCAACCGCCCTCGCGACGGCCACCCACGCCGGACGGGCGTCGATCTCGGCCAGCGCGACCGGCCCGCAGGGCTTCTCCGAGACCTTCTACGCATACCTCTCCCAAGCCAACAACAACGGCTCGGCCTTCGCCGGTTACACGGGCTACGTCCAACCGAGCGCCGGGAACGTCGGTGCCCACGGTGTCACCTTCGCCGACCTGCTCGGCGGGGCGACGATGCTCTTCGCCCGCTACGTGCCGATCCTCTTCGCGCTCGCCGTCGCCGGTGCCCTCGTCGGCAAGCGGGTCAGTCCGGCCGGTCTCGGGACGATGCGGACCGACAACCCGACTTTTGTCGCCCTCCTGATCGGCGTGATCGTCCTCGTCGGCGCACTCACCTTCTTCCCCGCCCTCCTGCTCGGCCCGATCGTCGGGGCACTGACCGGACGCGTCTACTGACATGCGCCGCGACCTCGTCAGATCCGCGCTGGCAGTTCTCACACTCACAGTGCTGCTCGGCCTTGGATACCCCCTGATCGTCACCGGTGTCAGTCAGCTGATATTGCCTCACCAGGCCAACGGTGAGCTGATCCGGGTCGACGGTCGGGTCGTCGGGTCAGCGCGGATCGGCCAGAGCTTCGCCGGGAACCCGCGCTACTTCCAGTCGCGTCCGTCGGCGACGGCGCCGGCCGACAACCCGGCGGCCACGACATTCTCGAACCTCGGGCCGAACGCGAGTGCTACCGAAAGGGAAATCGCTGGGAATATCCGGGCCTATCTCAAGCTTGAGGGGCCGTTTCTGGCCGGTCTCCACGCGTCTGAGGTTCCGGTCGACGCAGCTGACTCCTCAGCCTCGGGCATCGACCCCGACATCTCGCTCGCCAACGCCCGGATCCAGGCCCACCGGGTCGCCGCCGTCCGTCACCTCCGGCCGAGCGCGGTGACGGCCCTGATCGCGAGCAGCATGGACGGCCGGCCGCTGGGGATCTTCGGCGAGCCCGGGGTCAACGTGCTCGAGCTCAACCTCGCCGTCGATCGGACGGGCGGATGAGCGCCGAGCGCAAGGCCGTGTCCCTGCTCCAGCGCGGGATCGTCATCAGGGCGGTGGTCGACAGCTTCGTCAAGCTCGATCCGCGCGTCCAGATTCGCAACCCGGTGATGTTCGTCGTCGAGCTCTGCTCGGTGATCACGACCGCCGCCTGGGTGATCCAGGTCTTCGGCGGCCGGCCGCTCGGCGGTGGGACCGAGCCGGCGTGGTTCACCGCCGGGATCGCGGTCTGGCTCTGGCTGACGGTGGTCTTCGCCAACCTGGCCGAGGCCTTCGCCGAGGGCCGGGGCCGGGCCCAGGCCGACACGCTCCGCGCGATGCGGCGGGAGACCGTCGCCACGATGGCCGACGGGACGACCCGGCCGGCGTCCGAGCTGATCCGTGGCGACGTCGTGGTGGTCGCCGCGGGCGAGGTGATTCCCGGCGATGGCACGGTGATCGAGGGGATCGCGACGGTCGACGAGTCGGCGATCACCGGCGAATCGGCTCCGGTGATCCGCGAGTCCGGCGGCGATCGAAGCGCCGTGACCGGCGGTACGCGGGTGACCTCCGACCGGATCGTCGTCGAGATCACCCAGGAGCCCGGCCAGTCGTTCGTCGACCGGATGATCCGCCTCGTCGAGGGCGCGGCCCGGCGGAAGACCCCGAACGAGGTCGCCCTCAACATCCTGCTGGCCGGGCTGACGCTGATCTTCGTGCTCGTCGTCGCCACCCTCCGGCCGTTCGGTCGCTTCGCGGGGACGACGGTCTCCGAGACGACCCTGATCGCCCTGCTCGTCGCCCTGATCCCGACGACTATCGGCGGCCTCCTCTCGGCGATCGGGATCGCCGGGATCGACCGTCTGGTCCGCCGCAACGTGCTCGCCCTATCGGGTCGCGCGGTCGAGGCGTCCGGGGACGTCGACGTCCTCCTGCTCGACAAGACCGGGACGATCACGCTCGGCAACCGCCAGGCTTCCGAGTTGATCCCGATGCCGGGTGTCTCGGAGGCCGAGCTCGCCGAGGTCGCCCAGCTGGCCTCGCTTGCCGACGAGACGCCCGAGGGTCGGTCGATCGTCGTCCTGGCGAAGACCTACGGGATCCGCGAGCACGTGATGTCGGCTGGCGCTCACGAGTTCGTCGCGTTCACTGCCCAGACCCGGATGAGCGGTGTCGACCTCGACGGCCAGCAGCTCCGCAAGGGGGCGGGCGACGCGGTGATCGCCTTCGCGGCGCGCGAGGGCGGCCAGGCGCCGCCCGAGCTCCAACCGGCCCTCGACCGGATCGGGCGGGAGGGCGGGACGCCGCTGGCGGTCTGTCGAGACAGCCAGATCCTCGGGGTGGTGTACCTCAAGGACACGATCAAGGACGGCATGCGCGAGCGCTTCGACCAGCTCCGGGCGATGGGCATCCGGACCGTCATGGTGACGGGTGACAACCGCCTCACGGCGGCGGCGATCGCCGCCGAGTCGGGAGTCGACGACTTCCTCGCCGAGGCGACGCCTGAGGCCAAGCTGGCGCTGATCAGGCAGGAGCAGGCCGCTGGAAGGCTCGTGGCGATGACCGGCGACGGCACGAACGACGCGCCGGCCCTGGCCCAGGCGGACGTCGGCGTCGCGATGAACACGGGGACCCAGGCCGCCCGGGAGGCCGGCAACATGGTCGACCTCGACTCGAACCCGACCAAGCTGATCGAGATCGTCGAGGTCGGCAAGCAGCTGCTGATCACCCGGGGCGCCCTGACGACCTTCTCGATCGCCAACGACGTCGCCAAGTACTTCGCGATCCTCCCGGCGATTTTCGCCGCGACCTACGCCCCCCGGGGGAGTGCTCACGGCCCGCTCGACGTCCTCAACCTGATGGGGCTCGGCGACCCGCGGTCGGCGATCCTCTCGGCCGTGATCTTCAACGCCCTCGTCATTCCCGCGCTGATCCCGCTCGCCCTGAGGGGTGTCCGCTACCGGGCGATCGGGGCGAGCGCCCTGCTCCGGTGGAACCTCCTCGTATACGGCCTCGGTGGGATCCTCACGCCGTTCGTCGGGATCAAGCTGGTCGACCTGGTCGTCCACAACGTGTTCGGCGGGTGAATCACGGTCGCCCGCGGACACCATCGGATCTTCCTTGGGATGGCGGCCGGCGTCGGCAAGACCTACCGAATGCTCGGCGAGGCCCACGACGATCTGCGGGCGGGGGTCGACGTCTGCGTGGGGGTGCTCGAGACCCACGGGAGGGCGGACACCCAGGCGGCCGCGGGCGGCCTCGAGACCCTCCCGCGTCGGCGGGTCGTCCACCGGACTAGCACGCTGCTCGAGATGGACCTCCCGGGCATCCTCGCCCGGGCGCCGGAGCGCTGCCTGGTCGACGAGCTGGCCCACACGAACGCGCCGGGCGTCGAGCACGCCAAGCGCCACGAGGATGTCGAGGAGATCCTCCGGGCGGGGATCGACGTCCGCTCGACGGTCAACATCCAGCACGTCGAGTCGCTCAACGACAAGATCGCCGAACTCTCGGGGATCACCGTCCGCGAGACGATCCCAGACCGGGTGCTGGCCGAGGCCGACGAGGTCGTGATCGTCGATGTCACGCCGGAGACCCTGCTCGGGCGCCTGCGGGACGGCAAGGTCTATCCGGCCGAGCGGATCGGAGCGGCCGTCAACGGGTTCTTCAAGATCGAGAATCTCACCGCCCTGCGGGAGATCGCGCTGCGCCAGATCGCCGAGGACGTCGCGCCGAAGCGGGGCGTTCCGGGTGGCACGGGTGGCACGGGTGGTCCTGGTGGCAGGCGTGGTCCGGGTGGTCCTGGTGGCACGGGCGGCCGCCTGGCCGAGGATGTCCCCCGGGCGGTCGGCGAGCGGCTGCTCGCCCTGGTCCGTCCGGAGCCGGCCGCCCACCGCCTGGTCCGAAGGTCGTGGCGCTCGGCCCAGCGCCTCGGGGCCGAGCTCGACCTGCTGTGGGTCCGGCGTCCGGGGGCGAGGCCTGCGGCGCACGTCGAGCGCGAGCTCTTGAGCCTCCGGAGGCTCGGCGGCGTGCTCGGGGTCCAGTTGATCGTCGAGGAGGACGACGATGTCGCCGCGGCGACCGTTCGAGTCGCCCGCTCGCTTGGGACGACGTACATCCTGCTGGGCGCCCCGCGACCCGTCCGAGGCGTGCGCCGCGTGCGCGAGCCGCTGCCCCAGAAGCTGATGCGGCTGCTCCCGGCGGTCGACGTCCGTATCGTCGCCGACCGGGCCAGCCGGACGCCGCCGGACACTCGATCGTGACCGTCGCCATCGTCACCCCGGTCGCACTGCTGCTGGGCCTCCTCGGGGGCCATCTCGCCGCCGTTCGGCGCCGTCACCTCACGCTTCGGGGTGCCGGGCCGATCCGGAGGATCCTGCTCCCGTTCACCGGGACGTCGATCTCCCGGCGGGCGCTCGACGCGGCCGTCCGGCTGGCGGGGGCCGAGGGGGCGACCCTGGTTCCGGCCTACCTGGCGCCGGTCCCGATGCACCTGCCACTCGACGCGGCGATCGCCCGTCAATGCCAGACGGCCCTGCCCCTGCTCGAGGCGATCGAGCAGCGGGCGCTCGGCCAGGAGATCCCGGTCGAGTCGCGAATCGAGCGGGGCCGCTCCTACCGGGACGCGCTCCGACGGATCCTCGCGGAGGAGCCGTTCGATCGGGTGATCGTCTCGGCGACGTCCAACGACCACGACGGGTTCAGCGCGGAGGACATCGTCTGGCTGCTCAAGCGAGCTCCGGCCGAGGTCTTGATCCTCCGGCCGGATCCGCGGGACGAGCGGACCGTCAGGTGACCGGCCTGGAGCCTCCGACTCCTCCCCCTCGAAGGGGGGACGCGTGACCATTCGCGGAAGACTGGTTGCTTCAGTTGCACAACTATTTGCTGGTTGGTGCACGCACCCACTCTCCGCACCAGTCGGCCTCTGTGCACCCGTCGAACCTCCGCACCCGCACCCGCGACCTCCGGTCCGCGCTCAGAGATCGAGGTCGCCGGGAAGTCTGGCTGCGATCGCGATCTGCCCGGCCCGGCCGGCGTCCACCCGCGTCCAGCCGTCCGGCGTCGGGCTGACCTTCGCAAGGCCGGTGGTCACCGTCCAGAACCGCGTGTAGTGGAGTCGGACGACGAAGGGTCCGGCCTCCGACGCGGTCAGGGAGAACCCGTTCGCGTCGACCGCGCTCAGCCGGCCGGGCCCGGTGGCGAGCGGGCGGGCCCCGACGACCCGGTAGATCCGCCAATCGCCGTCCGGGGTCGCGAAAGCCAGCCGGAGGAAGGGAAGCCCGGCCCGGATCAGGGCGTCTTCCTGAGTGCTCGAGAAGTCCGGCGGGGCGCTCGAGAGCGCGACATATCGGACGGCGTTGTCCAGCAGCCAGCTGTCGTAGGCGCGTGCCGTGAGGACCGGTGCGTAGAACAGCGCGTCATAGCGCGTGTCGAGCTGGCGCTCCCAGCCGCGGGCGAGGAGAAACCGACGGCCGACGACGGTGGCGTCCCAGTGTGACCGGGTGAACGCGACCTCGACGCGCATCGGCTGACCACGGTTCTGCCGGTCGAGGTAGCCGATCGCCGGGGCGTAGAAGGAGGCCTTGGCGGACGGATCCCCGGCCGCTCCGACGGACTGGTCGATCGGCCCGTCGACCTGCCAGAGGACCGTCGCGGCGACGAGCAGCCCGAGCAGCACGGTGGCGAAACCACGGCTGATCCCGAGGTCAACCCGCCCGGCGGCCCGCCGGCGCTCGACGAAGGTCCTCGCACGCGACAGCACCCGCTGGACGTCGGCCACCCGCACGCGGCCGGCGAGGGCCGGCGGGGCGAAGAGGACTCCGAAGCGGACGGCGTTGCTGCCCATTGGCGTGCGCAGGACGTAGGCGAGGAGGAGGCTCGCGAGGTAGAAGCCGGCCAGCCGCCGTAGGAGGCGCTCTGACGGCGGCAGCAGGATCAGTACGGCGCCGGTCGCACCGACGGCGGCCATCAGGGAGCTCAGCCCGAACGGCTCGTAGCCGCCGCCCGGGAAGAGCAGGAGCAGAGTCAGCGCCAGGATGAGAGCCGGCCCGGCGAGCGCGGCTGCGCGGCCGGCGGCCCGATTGATCGACAGGTCGGCGCAGGCGACCATGACCAGAAAGGCGGCGGCGACCGGACTGGCGGCCGCGCAGGCGAGCGAGAGCACCCCTGAGAAGAGGCGGTGTCCGCGGACCCCGGCGAGCACGCTCGCCAGGCCGAGGGTGACCCCCAGCGCGAAGGTCACCCGGCCGATGAAGAGATCCCCGGTCGCGCCGAGCGCGAAGACCAAGGTCGCCGGCCCGGTCCGCATGCGATTCGCAATCATCGTCAGCCGCCTGAAGATCACCGTCGAGAGGGCAACGGCGACGATGCCGGTCAGGCGGATGCCGAGGAGGTCTCCCAGCGGCGGGAAGAGCAGGCTGTAGCCGAGCAGGTAATGGCCTGCGTACCAGCCGTTGTCCCAGATCGCGAACCCGGCGCTCGAGAACAGCTGCGCGCGGTAGACCTGGCCGGCGAGGTCGGGGCTCGGCGGATACCAGACCAACCATCCGGTGAACAGCACGGCCGTCAGGAGCAGCGCGGGCGCGAGGCCCGTGCCGCGCGCGGGCCGGGCGGGGTTCATTCGCGAGGTCGAGGTCGCGCCATCAGCCCGCCGTCGTCGAGTCGGCGCTCTCCGCGGCCAGCGGCCTGGCGGGCTCACCGACGTACTTGGCCGACGGACGGATCAGGCGGCCTTCGCGCTTCTGCTCGAGGATGTGGGCCGACCAGCCGGCGACCCTCGCGCAGGTGAACATCGACGTGAACAGTTCGGCCGGGACCTGGGCGAGGTCGAGGACGACCGCCGACCAGAACTCGACGTTGGTCGCGAGGACGCGGTCGGGCTTGCGGGCGTGGAGCTCGGCGAGCGCGGCCTGCTCGAGGGCGAGGGCGACCTCGAAGCGTGGCGAGGCGAGCTCCCTGGCGGTCCGCCGGAGCACCCGCGCCCGGGGATCCTCGGCCCGGTAGACGCGGTGGCCGAAGCCCATCAGTCGCTCGCCGCGGTCGAGGGCCGCTTTCACCCAGCTCGTCGCGTCGCCTGTTCGCTCTACGTCGTCGAGCATCTTCAGGACCCGCGACGGGGCGCCGCCGTGGAGGGGTCCGGAGAGGGCCCCGACCGCGGCCGAGAGGGCGGCCGCGCAGTCGGCGCCGGTCGAGGCGACGACGCGGGCGGTGAAGGTCGAGGCGTTCATGCCGTGCTCGGCGGCGGTGATCCAGTAGGCGTCGATCGCCTTCGCGTGGATCGGGTCGACCTCACCGCGCCAGCGGATCAGGAAGCGTTCGGGAATCGAGTTGCCGTCGTCGATCCGCGCCTGGGGAACCGGCGGCCGGCCGGTCCCGCGGGCCGACTGGGCGACGAACGAGAGCGCCATCACGGAGGCGCGAGCGAGGTCGTCGCGGGCCTGGACGTCTGAGATGTCGATCAGCTGGCCGAAGCCCCATTCGGGCGCAAGCATCGCGAGCGCCGACTGGACATCGACGCGAGGGTCGCCGGAGCGCACCGACAGGGGATGTGGCTCGGCCGGCGGCAGCCCGGGTTCGAAGGTTCCGTCGACGAGCAGGCCCCAGACCTTCTCGAAGGGGACCGTGCCGACGAGATCCTCGATGTCGACGCCGCGGTAGCGCAGCGAGCCTCCGGCTCTGTCCGGCTCGGCGATCTCGGTTGCGAAGGCGACCACGCCTTCGAGGCCGGACTGGACTTCGGTCATGCATCTCGCCTTCCGCTGGGAGCCGGCTTGCCGCTGACAGGATAGGCGCCGGCCGCAGCCAGGACGGCCGGGGCCTGCTCGCTGCTTTCGCCTGCTGCCTGCTCCCCGGCGCCCCGCTCCCCTGCACCGCGCTCCGGCTCGCCGCGCGCAAAGAAGCCCGGGTCATCGACCCGGGCTCCTCTGACTCGATCCCTCGGCTGCGGGACGGGGCTGTGGTCCGCGGGTGGCGCCCGCGGACCCGTTCGGCCCTAGTGGTGGTTACCGGAGATCGTCGTCACGTCACCCGGAAACGGCCCGGGTCCGGAATTGCCGCTGGTGATGATCGCCCCGGCGACGGTGTTGCCGATCGCCTCGACGCCGCCGGAGTTGTTCTGCAGCGACAGGATCCCACCGATCCTGTTCGATGGGCATGCTGCGTCACCCGGATCGCCGACGATCACGAGTCCGGTCGCGTTCTTGATGTCGACCGACGACGCGACTTGGGTGCTGCAGATTCGGATCAGGCCGGACGTCCCGTTCGCGGAGATCGCCCCGTTGACGACGGCCCCTTCCAGATCCAGGGCGCCTCCAGCGTGGACGACGATCGAGCCGTTGACCACGCCGCCGGGCTTGACGCACGTACTCCCGGTCACTTCGAGCGACCCCGAGCGGGTTCCGGTGATCGTCACCGAGCAGGTCACGGTGTACGGAAGCGACCCGGTGCTCCCGAAGAAGCTCCCGTCACCGCCGTAGGTCGCGGCGATCGTGTGCGTCCCGGCGCTCAATGACGCCGTCGTGATGCTCGCCGATCCACCCGTGAGGGGAACCGTCCCAACCGGCGTGCCGTCGACCGTGAATGCTGCGGTACCGGTCGGCGTCCCGGCTCCGGGCGGGGTCGCCGCCACGGTTGCCGTGAAGGTGACCGGGGTCCCGAAGTTCGACGGGCTGGCGGGCGCGGCCGTCACGGTCGTCGTCGTTGCGGCCTTGTTGACCGTCTGGGAGAACGTCGCCGACGTGCTGCCCTGGTAGGCGGCGTCGCCGGTGTAGGTGGCGACGATCGCGTGGGGCGAACCAGCGACACTCAGCGACGAGATCGTGCATGTCGCCTGATAGGGACTGGCGCCCGTCAGCGACTTCGCGCCGCAGCCGGGGATCGGGGTGCCGTCGGCCGTGAAGCCGACCGTCCCGCCGCCGTCGCTCGGAGCGACGGTTGCCGTGAACGTCACCGGCTGACCGAACACCGAGGGAGCGTGGTTGGAGGTGACGGTCGTCGTCGTCGGGATCTTCGCGACGACGACCGTGTGGGTCGTCGTGCTCGTCTTACCTGCGTCGTCCTTGACCGTCAGCGTGACGGTGTAACTGCCGGACGCCGAGTAGGCGTGTGTCGGCGTTGCGCCCGAGCCTGCCGGACTCGAGTCACCGAAATCCCATGAGTAGTCGATGATGTAGCCACCGGTGTCGTTGGAGGCTGAAGTGCTCCCGTCGAAGCTGACATTCTGCAGCGCGAGCGGGGAGGTCGGCGAGAAGGTGAAGGCCGCCGTCGGCGCAACGGCACCGAAGGTCATCGAGCAGCCGGTGATCGTGTTGTCCCACTCCGGCTGGATCTGGTAGGGGTGGTGGTTGATCAGGACGTCATAGCCGCCGGTGGGGGTCGAGGCGAGGTCCGGTCCGAACGTGAAGTTGCACTTGTCCCCGTTCTCACCCGAGCCGGTCGCGTCGAACCAGCCGCCGCCCTGCGGATTGGTGATCGTCTCGTTGTGCTCGTGGCTGAGCGAATCGATCAGCGTGTCGGCGCCGTCGCCGTTGGGCGGTGAATTGACGACGTTGCAGCCGCCGTCGGCCCCGTCGGGCATGTTCGCCCACAAGGTCAGTCCGTGACTACTGATGTTGAAGGAGCTGTGGTAGGCGCAGTACTCCGAGAAGTTGCCCTTCGAGTCCGTGATTCCGCCGTAGGGGCCGCAGTCGGTGAAGTCGTCGAAGCAGGTCTGGACCTTCTCCGGGAGGACCATGAAGTACAGCTCGTTGATCCCGCGGGGGAGGCTGTTGGCCTGGATGAAGTTGTCAAGCTCCGTGACCTGTTGGGTCGAGGTCAGGCAGACGGTCGACCCGTTCTGGTTGTTGCAGCCGGCCACCGCCGCAGGGTAGGCCGTCGTGTCGGTGGTGGCACCGGCGTAGGTCGATCCGTACTGGATGTGTGCGGTCGTGCTGTCGGTGTACTGCGTGTCGACGGCGTACGGGTTTGTGACCCGTCCGCTGTCGGCGGCAACGTCGGTCAGATAGCGCTCGGTCAGGCTGTGGTAGTTGGTGCTCGTCGAGAATCCGGCCGGCTGCCAGTAGACGATGTGAGTGTGATTGGTGATCATCACCGACCCGGCGTGATAGGTCATGTTGCAGGCGGGGCTTGGCGTCGGGTTGTTGCTCGCGTCGAGGGCGGGACACGTGATCGCCGGGGTGATCAGCGGGGCGAACCCGTGGGGGGAAGGGGAACGGGAAGGCGCGGGGGCGCCGGGCTGGACGGTGCCGTGCTGGGGCGCGACTCCTGACGGCGCTCCGATGAAGTCCTGTGCCCCGGCGGCGCTTGCCGCCCACGCCGGGAGGCAGAGCGCGCCGGCGGTCACGAGCAGCAGACGGCGGGCTCGCCTCGACGGCTTCGTCCGTTTGTCTCGGCTGGTCAACGAAGTCATCTGGTTCCCCTTTGCTTGGTCATCGCCTCTACGGCGATGCCGTCCCGGTGATGAGCGATTGCTGATCCCAGGCATCCCGGGACCTTTGATCTGATCTCAGGAACATATTGGGCCGGGCGTGGGGCAATGTGTGAGATACGTCACACAATTTGTCTCGCGCAAATTACGGTGATCGGGCGGCCGGCGGTCTCACGCGGTGCGGGCGCGGTATAGCCCGGCGTGGGCGATCTGCTCTTGGTATCGTCGAAGACGAGTCGATGGATCTTCAAAGTCGCCGACCGGGACTCGGGACGCTCGCCGCGGCGGGGGCACTGGTCGCGGCCTTCGCGGTGTCGACCAGCCCGTCGGCGGGGGCGACCGCCGTCCCGTGCCAGCGCGTCCGGATCGGGACGCACGTCGTCTGCATCGCCGCGGGTAGGCGGTGCGACCCGCGGTACGGGCACGTCTACAAGCGCTACGAGTTCAGCTGCACGCGCCGGGCCGACGGCCATTACAGGTTCCATGCGCTGAGCTACATCGCGCGCCCGAACCCGTAAGACGGGCCGCGTCCGTGGAGAAGTCGAGCGCCGGGCGTCCGGACGAGGTCGTCGTCGACTGGGGGCTCGGTAGCTACGGGCGGATCGCGGCCGGCGTCCTTCCGGCTGCGGCGAGCGTGCTCGCGGCCGCGGAGCTGCGACCTGGCGAGCGGGTGCTCGACGTCGGCTGCGGGACCGGCAATGCCGCGCTGCTCGCTGCGCAACGAGGCGGCCGGGTGGTGGGTGTCGATCCCGCGGGGTCGCTGCTCGAGCTTGCCGCGGCCGATGCCGCCGACCGTGGGGTGCAGGCGACGTTCCTGATCGGCGACGCCGCCGGCCTTCCGGTCGGCGACGGGTCGGTCGACCTGGTCGTGTCGGTCTTCGGTGTGATCTTCGCTCCTGACGCCGAGGGGGCGGCGGCCGAGCTTGGGCGGGTCACGGCGCCGGGCGGACGGATCGTCCTCTCGGCGTGGCTTCCGGGCGGGGTCTTCGCCGAGGCGATGAAGCTGCGACGGAAGGCGATCGCGGCCGCCGGGCACGCTGGCGAACCGTCGCCGGGGCCATGGCACGATCGGCAGGCGGTGACCCGACTGCTCGGCGGGTTCGGCTTCACGGTGGCGGTCGAAGCGGAGACGCTCGCGTTCACCGGGGACTCGCCGTCGGAGTTCGCAGAGGCGCAGCTCAGCGACCACCCGGTGTGGGTCGCGACCCGCCGGGTGCTCGAGCCGCGCGGGGAATGGCGGGAGCTCCACGACCGGGTGGTGGAGGTCTTCGTGGCCGCGAACGAGGATCCGGCGGGATTCCGCGCGACGAGCCGGTACGTGATCGTGAGCGCCCGGCGGGCGTAGTCTGATGCTGGCCGCGCGCGGCGCCACTCGGGCGGCGCTCAAATGGGAGAGGAGCTTGACGTGGTCGCCCCGCTGACCACCCGCCTGTCGCGGTTGGCGGCGCTCGACGCGGTTTGCGGGCGGCTTCGGTGTCCGGTGTGTGGTGACGGTCTGAGCCTGGGAGACACGACGCTGTCGTGCGGGGTCGGACACAGCTACGACGTGGCGCGCCAGGGCCACGTCTCCCTGCCGGCGCCCGGCCGCCGAGCGCGACCGGCGGGTGACTCGGAGGACATGGTCGCCGCGCGGGATGTCTTTCTCGGCGGCGGGCACTACGCGCGGATCGTCGACGCCGTGAGCGCAGCGGCGGCGGCGGGGGTCGAGGAGCGGGGAGTGCGAGCCGGGTGCGTCGTCGATCTGGGGGCCGGTACCGGCCACTATCTCGCGGGGGTCCTCCGGCGGCTCGACGGGTGGAGCGGGCTCGCGCTCGACGCCTCGAGGTCCGCCCTGCGCCGAGCGGTCCAGGCCGATCCGAGGATCGCGGGGGTGGTCTGCGACGCGTGGAGCGGGCTGCCGGTCAGGGACGGGGGAGCGGACGTCGTGCTCAGCGTGTTCGCTCCCCGCAACGCGGCCGAGATCGCCCGGATCCTTGGGCCGTCGGGGGCGCTGGTGGTCGTCACGCCGGCCGAGGACCACCTTGGGGAGCTGGTGTCCGCGCTCGGGATGATCGGTGTCGATCCTGACAAGCCGGCGAGGTTGCTCGCGCAGTTGGAGCCCCACGTGCGGCTCGTGTCGACGGAGCCGGTTGAGATCGCGATGGTGCTCGACCACGCGGCGGTGGCCGCGGTCGCCGGGATGGGTCCGAGCGCCCATCACGTGGAGGCGGGCGTGCTGCTGGGAAGGGTCGGCGAGCTGCCGGACCCGGTTCGGGTGAGCGCCCGCGTGGTAGTCCAGACGTTCCGGCGGCGCCAGGGCGCCAGCTGAGCACCGGAGAACCGGTCGGCCCGCTGCAGGCCGGCGGCACCCTCGCCGGGCAGACGCCCTCACCGCCTGCCGGGGGACCGCCTTGGACGCCCTACCGCCTGCCGGGGGCGCCGCCTTGGACGCCGAGGACGTCGGCCATCGTCCTCGGGGAGACACCGAGCCGCTCGGCGTCGGCCGTTCCTGCGGGCGTCGTCATCGAGACCTCCATCAGCTCGGCCTCGTCCCAGGTCGCGAAGGCCCGGCTACGCGCGAGGATCTCGAGCGTGCGGAGGCCGGCGGCGACGATGGGGGTCGGTAGGCGGAGAAGGAGCCGGCGGCGGTTGAACGATCTCAGGGCGAGACGGACGATCTCCTCGTAGGAGAGCTCTTGCGGGCCGGCCAGCTCGTAACGGGCGCTTCTCGCCCCCGACGCTGTCCCCGAGCCCGGCCCGGATCCGACGCCCGCTTCCGCTTCCGCTTCCACGAGGCTTCTCCCGGACGAACCCGGCGAGAATCGGAGGTCGGGGTCGAGCGCGGAGCAGACGCAGCGAGCGACGTCGTCGGCCCAGATCGGCTGGAAGACGGCGTGTCCGCGGCCGGAGATCGGCATCACCGGGAGGAGGGCGAGGCGGGCGAGGAGCGTCAGCCAGGCGTCTCCGGGGGCGTAGATCAGCGACGGGGCGAAGATCACCGAATCGACCGGCCCGTCGCGAACGGCCGCCTCGGCGAGGGCTTTCGCCCGGAGCAGACGCGTCCGGTCGTGGGCGGAGGCGCCGAGCGCCGTGAAGAAGACGAACCGGCCGACCCCGGCCCGGCCGGCTGCTTCGACCATGCGCCAGGTGGCGATCCCGTTGAGCTCCTCGATCGACCCGCGGGGCTGGTCGCGGATCGTCGCGGCCAGGTGGACGACGGTGTCGACACCGCGCAGGGCGTTTCGAAAGGACTGTGGATCGGCGAGGTCGCCGAGGGCGATCTGCACCCGCACGCGATCGGGGCCGAGTCTTCGGGGGTCGCGGACCAGGCAGCGCACTGGAGTTCCGGATGCGGCGAGACGGCGGAGCAGGGGGCGCCCGACGAGGCCGGTGGCGCCGGTCAGCAGGAGCACGGCGTTCAGCCTATCCAGACGGGACACCCGTAATACTTAGTGGTGAACGAACCCGAGGGACAGGACCAAGAGAACTTATGGCCTACGTGATAGCCGAACCGTGCATCGGCACCAAGGACAACTCGTGCGTCGAGGTGTGCCCGGTCGACTGCATCCACCCGACGCCGGACGAGCCCGGCTACGACGAGGTCGAGATGCTGTACATCGACCCGGAGGAGTGCATCGACTGCGACGCGTGCGTCGAAGCCTGTCCGGTCGACGCCTGCTTCGCCGAGGACCAGCTACCCGACGAGTGGACGAACTACATTCAGATCAACACGGCCTACTTCAGCGACCCCAAGGGCAAATAGCCGCCGGGGCCGGTGGCCTCGACCCATTGGGGTCGGCGGGTGCAGAGTGAGCGCCAGTCGGAGAGCGGGACGGCGGCCAACCGGGCTCGGGCGCCGGCTCCCGGGTGGGTGAGGAAGGCGGCCGCCAGGTAGGCGGGGCCGCCGGCGCCGGGAGCGAGGCTGGGTCCCGTCCGGGCGAAGGCGATCGTGTGGTCTCCGGCGGCCAGGTGAACCCGCACGGGCGGGGCGGTGCTCGCGCTGAACGCGCTGCCGCTGACCTGGCCTGCGACCGTGGCGATCGGGCGGCCGTCGATCGTCAGGCGGAGCGCGGACATCAGCTCGCCCTTGATCCAGAGCTGCCAGGTCCCGGTGGTCGGTATCGCGAAGCTCGAGGCGAAGCTCCCGTTGGCCGGGCGCAGGCGCTTGGCGGCGAGCGTGTCGATCCTGACCCGGTTGACCTGCCTGGCCGCGACGAGGCCGACGTGCGCCGAGCGGGCGAGCCGGGCGATCGTCGCGATCTGCGCACAGGTCACCGGGAGGTGGGCGGAGCGCCCGAAGTGGGCGAGCGCGGCGGGGGCGCCGGGCGTGCGAGCCCAGACCTCGTAGTAGTCGCCCTGCCAGAGCAGACCGTAGGCTGACGGCGGGCGACTGGCGGTGGGGTCGCGGCGGGTGACGATCAGCTTGTAGGGGAGCAGCGCGAACGGGGGTGCGCGGTCGAGGTCGACGGGGTCGCCGTGTCCGCGCACGAGGGTCTCGAGGCCGAGCGGCCGGTACACGAAGTCGGGGCCGCCGATGTCGAGGCTGCGGAGCTGGTAGAGCGACCACTCGTCGAAGTCGGTGAAGAGGGTGGGTCCGCGGTTGGCGAAGATCGAGTTGAGAGATGCGAGCTCGGCGTAGCGGGCGGTCGGCGCGAGGGCCGTGTCGTGGTACTGGAAGGCGTCGGAGGCGAGTATTCCTGCGGCGAGGATCAGGGCCAGGGCCGGGGCGGCGAGTCGGGCGAGGCCGAGGTGCGAGGATCGGATGGCGGCGACGCCGGCCCAGGCGAGGAGGACGACGACGGGTGAGCTCAGCATGAGGATCTTGGCGTCGGTCCAGGTCGCTCCGTAGATCGTCAGGCCGAGCCAGACCGCGAGCATCAGGCCGAACCAGCCGGCGAGGTGGAAGATCCGCCGACGCAGGAGGTGAACTGCTCCGAGGATGGCGAGGGCGATCGTGACTGCGACGAACAGGCTCGTGACGACGAGGTCGAGGTCGTGGGGGACGGTGTTGTAGGTCCGTGAGAACCAGGCACCGGCGATCTGTGTGATGCCGAGCGGGCGGACGAGGTTCCCGGGGTTGGGGGTCGCGGCGATGCTCGCGGCGACGTTCAGCGATCCGGACAGCTCGTACCAGGTTGGCCAGGCGCAGACAAGCAGGACGAGAGTGCCGAGCCCGGCGAGACCGACCAGGCGCGCGAGGGCGGGACGGGCGTCGCCGGAGGGCCGGATCATCGTGAACAGGACGACGGCGGCCGCGACGAGGACCCAGGCTCCGAATGCGACGCCGAGCGCGGAGACGCCGCCGGCGACTACGACGGCGAGCGGGATCACTCCGACGATTGGTCGGTCGAGCGAGCGCCGGCTGACGACGAGGGCGCCCATCGTGAGGATCATCGGGAGGGCGACGATCTCCTTGATCGAGGCGACGAGCTCATAGCCGTAGACGAGCGCCGGAAGCGTCGCGGTGAGGGCTGCGAGGGCCGCCCACCAGGCGCGTAAGCCGATCTCGCGGGCCAGCAGCCAGGCTGGTCCGGCCGCGGTCGCGAGGATGAACGCGTTGAACGGCTGGAACGCCCAGATCAGCGGGAGCCGGAGGAGGGGAGCGCTGCCGCCGAACAGCGTGTCGGCGCCCGAGGGATAGCTGGTCGCAAAATACGCCTTGATGTACTGACCGTAGGAGCTGGCCGTGTCGAGGCCGGCGTAGTCGCGGCCGTGGTGGATCAGCCAGTCGGCGCCGATCATGTGGACTGCGGAGTCGGGAAGTAGCCCGTAGGACGAGAAGGTCTGCCGGCCGGCGAAGAGCACGGGTGCGAGGGCGAGGACGTAGACGACGACGGGCAGGCCGAGCTGCCAGCCGGCGCGCGGGAGGGCGCCGAGCAGCCGGCGAAGCCGGGGCGCGCCGACGAGGTAGCCGGCGAGGGCGACGGCGACGATGACGTAGGGGGTGGACGGCGCGCTCGAGGGCAGGTCGGTGGTCAGCTGGGATGCCGCGATCAGGACTGCGACACCGACGACGGGCAGCAGGACCGGGGGGAGCGTGCTGCCGCTCAAACGGTCGACGAGGAGGCCGCCGCCGACTGAGAGCAGGGCGAGAACGCAGGGGTAGATGAGGCTCGTGAGGAGGAAGCTGTCCATTAGGCGGGCTTGAGCATGATCGGGTAAAACCCCGACGGTGGAGTCCGGTGCAAGCGGCGTGTTACGCAAGGTGATGACCGCGCTCGCGGTCGTCGGCGTCGGCGTCGCGGTCTATCTGACGTATATCCACTACGCCGGGATCAAGCCGGTCTGCACGGCGGGGGGCTCCTGTCTGAAGGTGCAGGCGTCGGTCTGGTCGCAGCTGGCCGGTGTCCCGGTAGCCCTGATGGGACTGATCGGGTACGTCGGGATCCTCGCCAGCCTGCTCGCGCCCGATGGCGAGCAGACCCGCCAGGCGACTCTCGTCCTGACGTTGATCGGCTTCGGCTTCAGCGGCTACCTCACCTACCGCGAGCTGTTCTCGATCCACGCGATCTGCGAGTGGTGCGTCTCGAGCGCGGTCATCCTCACGCTGCTCACGATCGGCGCGGCGGTCCGCTACGTGCTCGGGGAAGCGCACCGACCGACGAGCGTCGTTGTGCCCGCGCCGACATCAAATACACTCGAGGCCAGTGGCCAGTAGAACGGAGCAGAAGGCAGCCGCGAAAGCCCAGCGGCTGGCCCTCGAGCAGGCGCATGCCGCGGCGGCTCGGCGGTCTCGCCTCGTCCGCCTGGGTATCGGGGTCGGGGTTGCCGTGGTCGTCGTGGTCCTGCTCATCGTGATCAGTTCGTCGGGTGGCGGGAAGAAGGCTTCGCCGAAGCCGTCGGGGGCGACGGCGAGCGCGGTCACCGCGCTGCTCGTCGGGATCCCCCAGTCGGGGACGACGCTGGGAAGCCCGGCGGCGAAGGTCACGGTGACCGAGTACGGCGATCTCCAGTGCCCAATCTGCGCGGACTTCGCCAAGGGAGCGGAGAACACCCTGATCTCGAGCGATGTGCGTTCGGGCCGGGCCAAGCTGGTCTACAAGTCCCTTCAGACGGCGACTCAGGACCCGTCGACCTTCTCGACGCAGCAGGCCGCGGCGTATGCGGCGGGGGCTCAGGGTCGGGCGATGAACTTCATCGAGCTGTTCTACGAGGAGCAGGGTCTCGAGGGGTCGGGCTACGTGACGCCGTCCTACCTCAACGGCCTCGCCAAGCAGATCCCGGGCTTCGACTACGCGAAGTGGCAGGCGGCGAGCACGAACGCGACGTACTCGGATGCGGTGCGGGCCGACGAGCAGGCGGCGGCGCACGCGGGCTTCAACTCGACGCCGACGATCCTCGTCAGCGGACCGAAGGGGAGCGCGGCGCCGATCACCGGCAACGTCGACTACGCGACGCTCGAGCAGTCGATCCGGTCGGTGTCCTAGGCCCGATCGCCGCAGGCGACCCGACAGGCGGGCGCGGGGCGGCGGCCGGCGCGGGTGGGGACTCTGTCGACAAACTACTTGCCGGAGTCCGGCAACCTTTTTCCACAGAGATAGTGCACGCGACCCCGCTCTGTGGTCCTGCCCGCTCTGTGGTCCTCGAGTCGGCGTCTACGCCCGACCGGCGGCGCGGGTCGCGCTGAGTAGACGTTCGGCCAACTCGGCGGTCAGTGCGTCCGGCTCGAGTTGCCAGGTCCAGTTCCCGGCCTCCTGTCCGGGGGTGTTCATCCGTGCGGCGGCGCCCAGGCCGAGGAGATCCTGGGCTGGAAAAATGCTGAGATAGCAGGGCGAGCGGAGAGCGAGCTCGATCATCGCCCAGTGCGGGTCCAACCGGTCGACGCCGACGGCCGCGAACGCCAGGCGGGCGCTGTCGCGCTCGAGCTCAGAGGCCTCCTCCCACCATTGGACGGTTGTCGGGTTGTCGTGCGTCCCGGTATAGATCACCCGGTCGCGACGCTCGCCGGCGACGGATTGGGGGTTTTTCATGTCGGCGGTGAAGGCGAACTGGAGGACGACCATGCCGGGCAGTCGAAGGTCGTCGCGGAGTCGCTCGACCGGCTCGGTGATCACCCCGAGATCCTCGGCGACCAGGGGCAGCCGGCCCAACGCCCGCCGGGTCGCGTCGAAGACCTCCCGCCCGGGGGCCCGCCGCCAGCTCCCGGCCCGGGCGGTGCGATTGCGGGCGGGAACCGCCCAGTAGGCGACGAACGCGCGGAAATGATCGATCCGGGTGACGTCGACGAGCTCGAAGGTGCGGCGGAAGCGCTCGATCCACCAGCGGTAGCCGGTCGCCCGCATGGCGTCCCAGTCATACAGCGGGTTGCCCCACAGCTGTCCGGTCGCACTCCAGTCGTCCGGGGGGACACCGGATACCAGTCCGGTCTGGAAGAGCTCGGGCTGGGATGTGTGATCGGCGCCGTTCGGGGCGACGTAGATCGGGACGTCGCCGAGCAGCCGGACGCCGTGCTCGGCCGCGTAGGCGCGCAGGGCGGTCCACTCGCGCTCGAAGCGGACCTGATCGGCAACCGCGCCGTCGCCCGAGAAGGCGGCCCACCCGCCGATCCAGTAGGGATGGCGGGCGACGAAGGACTCCAGCTCGCTGCTGGAGACCTGTGCATCAGGGTCGGCGAGGAGTCCGCACCAGCCGGCGAAGGCCGACGATGCTCGGTAGGGGGAGCCGCTTTCGTCTGGAGGGCCGAGCGGGAGGATCTGCCACCACGTCTGACCGGCGGCCTCGAGCCAGTCGACGAACCGATACGCGGCGTCTCCCAGACGTCCACCGGGAAGAGACGTCACATGCAGCAGAACTCCGCTCTCACGCCTGCTCCCGACCGTCATCTGCCTCCCTACCGTCGCTGGCGCCGTCCGACTGGACCTCCGTTCGCCGGGCGAGCTACCCGAGACCCGGGGCTTACAACCTCGGGCGGGCAGTGCGTGCGAGCCGCCGAGAAGATCGGAGGTTTTGACTGGTCCCGTCCGGGAATCCCTGAGTTGACAAGTTCCCGAGCAGGAGGTCTGAGGATGTCCGAGGACACAGTCCCCGAGCAGCATGAGGACGCAGTTGACGGCGGCGACGCGCCGGAGGGAAGTGCCCTCGGGAGCACCGTGGCTGGGGAGCCGCCGCTTTCCGACGAGCCGGACGCGGCTGCCGCTCTCAGGCAGTCCAACCCCGAAGACCGTGGCGAGGGCTCGTAGCGACCCCTGAGAGAGGGCTCGAAGCCCTCTGAAGCCCGGCGGGGGGCGACGAGCGGTTCGGACGGAAAATCTGTCCCGCCGATGCGCCCGCAATCCCCCCGCCGTCTCATCCGGCCCCGGTGCTCTCGTCCGGCCGCCCGCCGTCACATCCGGCCCCGACGTCGGAGACCGGTCAGATCTCGCCCAGAGCTTCGCGGAGGGCTGCGAGATCGCGCTCGAGCCGGGCCACTCGTTCGGTCAACTCGGCGAGTTGCCCGGGATCGTCCTCGCGCCCAGGACCAGAATCATCTTTGTAGGCGTCGTTGACGGCCGCGACAGGCTGGTGGTCCGCTGCGCGATGGTCCTCGCCTCGGGAAACGGGAACCTCGCCAGACTCTGCCACGCGGCCGCGAGGCTCCGCCACGCGTCCCGCCGCCGGCCCGTCCGGGTCGGCCAGTAGGTGTTGGTAGCGCTCCTCCTTGTGCCCGGGCCTGCGGTCGAGCCGGCGGACGAGGCCACGGGCGATCAGTCGGTCGAGGGTCACCCGAAGGCTGGCGAGATCGCCGAAGGCGTGCATCCGCTCGGTCCGCTGCTTGAGCTCGCCCGGCGTCTGCGGGCCGCGGAGCATCAGGACGCAGATCACCGCGTGCTCGCCCCGGTCGAGCGGGAGGGCGTCGTCGAGGAGGTGGCGGTATTTCGCCGCCCGGCTGCCGGCCCCGCTCGCCAGACGGGTCCAACGGCGTCGACCGAGCTGGTGGAGGGCCGCCCTGACGGTTGCGTCGTCGTAGTCGACGACCGGGTCCCGGTTGGTCGCCTGATTGCAGGCCAGCCGGAGGGCGTTCAGGCTGAGCGGGTAGGCGTCGGGCGTCGTCCGCTGCTTCTCGAGCAGACACCCGAGAACCCGTATCTCGGTCGGATCGAGATCCATTCGAGCCCAGATTATGCCGACGTCAGAATGACCCGATGACCGGCCTCGTCCTCACTCACACGGCCGATCTCTCGCAGGCGACACTCAACCAGGCCCGGGCCCTCCTCCACGATGTCTTCGAGGGCGACCTCGACGACGACGACTGGGACCACGCCCTCGGCGGGATGCACGCCCTCGTCTGGGAGTCGGGCGACCTCGTCGGCCACGCGGCGGTGATCGGACGCCGGATCATCCACGGCGGCCGGGCCCTCCGGACCGGCTACGTCGAGGCGCTCGGCGTCCGCGCGGACCATCGCCGCCGGGGACACGGTGCGGCGATGATGGACGCCATCGAGCACATCGTCCGCGGCGCCTACGACCTCGGCGCCCTCGGCGCCACCGACCTCGCCGTCCCGTTCTACACCGGCCGCGGCTGGCAGCTCTGGCCCGGCCGGTCCTCGGCCCTCACGCCCGACGGCATTCGCATGACACCAGACAGCGACGGCGCGATCTACGTCCTTCCGGTCACGGTCCCCCTCGATCCTGCTGGAGAACTGACCTGCGACTGGCGCGACGGGGACGTCTGGTGAGGCCGACCCCCCGCCGACCCCCCGACCCCTCGACCCTCCAGCCGCCCCCGGCCCCCCACTCCCAGGCCCCCGGCCACCCCACCCCCAGGGCCCCTCCGGCCCCCCCGCCCCCGAAGGGCCCCTCAGACCATCGGGAGCGAGATCCCGAGCGGCTCGGGCCCGCTCGGCACGGCAACCCTCGCCGGGGCGAGCGCGATCAGGCCACGCGCGGCCTGGCGGATCGCCTGGGCCGCCGGGTCGTCGGGATCTTCGAGCACCAGCGGGACGCCGGCGTCGGCCTGCTCGCGGAGCGCGATCGTCAGGGGAACCTTCCCGAGCAGGGGAACGTCGAGCTCGTCGGCCAGCTGCTGGCCGCCGCCCTCCCCGAAGATCGTGAACCGCTCGCCCGAGGGGGTGACGAAGCCGGCCATGTTCTCGATCACGCCGGAGATCTCCAGGGACACCTTGTTGGCCATCTCGGCAGCCCGCCGGGCGACCCGCTGGGCGGCCGGCTGGGGCGTCGTGACGATCACGAAGGTCGCCTGCGGGAGGAGCTGGGCCAGCGTCATCGAGACGTCGCCGGTCCCCGGGGGGAGGTCGATCAGGAGAAAGTCGAGCTCGCCCCAGGTGACGTCCTCGAGGAACTGGGTGAGCGCCTTGTGGAGCATCGGCCCCCGCCAGACGACGGCGGCGTCCTCCTCGACGAAGAAGCCGATCGACATTACGCTGATCCCGTGGGCCTCGAGCGGGACGATCTTCCGCTCCGGCGAGACCGCCGGCCGGTCGGCGGCCAAGCCGAGCATCCGGGGGATCGAGTAGCCCCAGACGTCGGCGTCGAGCACTCCGACCGTCCGGCCCTCCGACCGGAGTGCGGCCGCCAGATTGGCCGTCAGCGTCGACTTTCCGACGCCGCCCTTGCCCGACCCGATGCAGACGACGTTCGCGACCTGGGCGAGCGCACCCTTCGGGAGCGACGTCCGCCCGAGCTTGCGCTGGAGCTCGGTCTTCTGGGTGTCGTCGAGGACGTCGAACGAGACGTTGACCCCCGTGAACCCGCCGAGGCCCATCACCGCGTCGGTGACGGCCGTCTGGAAGTGCCCGCGGATCGGGCAGCCGGGGGTCGTCAGCGAGACCATCACGTCGACCCGTCCGTCGTCGCGGAGCTCGATCGCCCGGACCATGTCCAGCTCGACGATCGACTTCCTGAGCTCCGGGTCGATCACCACCTCGAGGGCGGTGCGGACGTCTTCGACAGTGGGCATCCGCCCATTCTCGCAGACGCTTTCGGTCCTCAGACGATCGAGCCGACCGTGTCCCGCGCCTTGTTGACGATCCCGGCCCCGGCGTCGGCCGCCTGGCGGACGGTCCCGTCGATCCTGGCCGAGACGTCGGTGACCTGGCTGGTGACCCGCTTCTCGACGTCGCTGCGGCGGCGGTCGAACTTCGAGACCGCCTTCTCGACGTCGGTCCGCCGCTTGGAGAAGGCGTGCTCGACCCGCTTGCGGGCCTTGGCGGCCTCCCGCTCGACCTGCCGGCGGGCGGTCAGGCCGCGCTTCTCGAAACGCTTGAGCTGGGCCTCGGCCTTCTTTGTCGACGAGCACGTGTCGATCACGTCGCCGACCGTCTGGGCGAGCGCCTCACGCGCGGCGAGGGCGGCGCCGACGGGAACGAGGACCGCACGCTCGGCGTAGGTCTCGACAAGGCGGACGCCCGTCTTCAGCTCGGTCCTCGTCGCCCTGGCCGCCCTGGCCCGGGCATTTCCGGCGATCGTCGAGGTCCGCTTGGCGGTCGTCTTCTCGCCGGCGACCCGCTTCGACGGCTCCCGGCTCGCCGCGGTCGGCTTGGCGGCGGCGGACTTCGCCGGAGCCCGCTTCGCGGCGGCGGGCTTCGCGGCAGCGCTCGCCCGCGTACGGGGCGCCCGCGGCTTGCGGGCCGTCCTCGGCGTGGTCGCTCCCGGCTTCTTCGCCGTGCTGGCGGCGGCCGGCTTCTTCGCCGTGCTGGCGGCGGGCGGCTTCCCGGCGTCGGTCGGGCTGCTGGTGGATTCGGGCGCGGACGGGGCGGTCGGCGTCATCTTGGGTCACTCCCTTGCATCGAAGGCTGGGGGTTCGGGGCGAGCGTATCACCGAACACGTGTTTGTAAACCGGCGTCGCCGGATCGTTACACGCAGGCCACAAACCCCCCGAAGACCGCCCGCGGCCGGTGGGATCAGGCCGGAAGAAGAACGTCCGTTCGCCTGATCCAGTCGGCCGGCCGGGCGAGCTCGGTGAGCGAGGGCATCGCCTCCGGGGCACGCCAGACGCGGTTGAGGACGGGGAGTCCGCCGAGTTCGACGACGCCGTCGCAGAAGCGCTTGCCGTCCTTGTACTGGCGCATCTTCATCTCGAGGCCGAGGAGTCGCTCGAGGACCCGGAAGATCGGCGAGCGGGTCTCCCGGCGGCGCTCCAACGCGTCGCGGAGCTGCTCCTGGGACGGGAGGACGTCGGCGCCGACGGCGTCCATGACGTGCTCGGCGTATCCCTCGACGACGGCCATCGTCGCCTGGACCCGGTCGATCGTCGCCCGGCGGTCGGCGCCGACGACGAGGCTGACGAGGTCGCCCTTGCGGATCGCGTCGACCAGATCGCGGATGCCGGCCTTGGTCGGGAGCTCGAAGAGCCCCTTCTTGTCGACCTTGACCGTCATCCCGGCGAGAAGCTCCTCGAGGAGGCCGCCGAGATACTCGCGCAGCCAGGTGACCGACCCGAACTGGACGGCGTGGGTGACCTCGTGGAAGGCGACCCACCGGAGCAGCTCCTCGCGGTCGGCTTCGAGCTTGGCGGCCGCGAGGTAGAGGTTCGGGCCGACGAAGAGCAGCCGGGGGGTGATCGTCGGGTCGAGCAGGCCGAGGTCGTACTGGCCGAGCACCCGCTGGGCCAGATAGCCGGTGAGGGCGCCGACCTGGGCGGCGAGGACGAGCCCGCCGGCGAGGCGGACCGGCGCGGCCAACGGCCCCATTCCTTCGCCGAGCTTCCCGCTGATCGGGTCGAGGATCGGCTTCATCGTCTGGAGGTTGGCGGAGATCCACTCGGCTCGGGAGACAACCTCCGGCGGGGGGAGGGGGCCGGCCGGAACGAGCTGGGTGTAGGCGGCGACCCGCTCGGCAGAGTCCGTGGCGATCTCGGCGAGGTCGCCGGGAAGCCGCCCGCCGCCGTCGGTCCCACCCGACACCATGCCGGCGATCTTCTCGGCTGTCTTCCAGTCGATCACTCTCCTGATGATGGCACCCCGCCCAGGTCGGCCAGTCCACGCGGGGTGCGGGCGGCGACGACCGGCGAGTGTGGGAGGAGGTCCAGCGGCGCGCCGAGGGGGTCGTCGAAGGCCGGGAAGGCGACCAGGGCGCCGGCCTCGCGAGCGATCAGCTGGGCGGCCGCGGCGTCGACGGCCCGGCAGCGCCAGAGCGTGAGCATCCCGTCGACCCGGCCGCCGGCGACGAGGCAGAGAGAGATCGCGATCGACCCGATCGCCCGGAGGCGGTGGGCCGTGTCGAGCAGGCGGGGGGCGCAGTCGGCGACCCACCGGGGGTCGACGGACTCGATCGCGAGAAGCTCGAGCCGTCCGGATTCGGTCCGGCATTCGGGGACGTCGACCGCCAGGGCCACGCCGTTCAACATGGCTCCCCGACCCCGGGTGGCGGTCCACTCGTCGCGGGCGCCGAAGTCGTAGACGTAGCCGAAGCTGACGTCGGCCATCGTCTGGCCGTCGGCGACGGCGATCGAGACGCTGTAATGGGTCATGCACCGCTTGGCGTTCGTCGATCCGTCGATCGGGTCGATCACGACCCGCAGACCGCCGGGTCCGGCGCCTCCGTAGTCGACCTCGCCGCGCTCCTCGGAGACGGCGACGAACCGGTGACCGGCGGCGTGGAGGGCGTCGAGCTCGGCGAAGATCACGTCCTCGGCGGCGCAGTCGATGACAAGGGCCATGTCGCCGCCGTGGCCCAGCATGACCTCGACCGACCGCTCGGCGGAGGTCGGATATCCGGCGAGCATCCGCTCGAGGCCCGCGGTGATTCGACGGCAGGCCGCCAGCCAGTCGGGACCGTCCTGGGCGGGCTCCATGCGGTCATATCCTAGGGGCGTGAGTCGAACTCCCGCTCCCGCAGGACAGGCAATCGTGTCGGCGTCCGACGGGCTGAGCGACGCTCAGCGGGAGGCGGTCGACCACCGGGGGCCGCCGCTCGTCGTGACGGGGGCGCCGGGAACCGGCAAGACGGAGGTCCTGATCCGCCGGCTGGCGTGGACGGCGCGAAGGGGGAGTCCGGGCGGAGCGCTCCTGCTGGCTCACGGCGAGCAGGCGGCCGACCAGCTGAGGGGGCGGGCGGAGGCGGCGTTGACCGGGCCGCACGAGGCGGTCGAGGTTCGCAGCGTGCGGGACTTCTGCGGCGTCCTGCTGGCCGACGAGGCGCTCGACGGAGGCGTCGAGCCGTTCACCCAGGCGAGCACGCCGGCCGACCGGCTGGCGATGCTGCTCGATCGGGTCGAGGAGCTCGATCTCCGCCAGCACGAGTTCCGCGGCCGGCCGGCGGCTCTCCTGGCGAGCTTCGTCCGGCGGATCGACCGGTTGAAGGACGACCTGATCGACGCGGAGACGTTCGCCTCCTCGACGGTCGACGGTTCCCCGCGGGAGCGGGAGTTCGTCGGCGTGTTCGTCGCGCACGACCGGATGCTGGCCGAGCGGGGAACGCTCGACGGGGGCGACCTCCTCCTGCGGGCGGCCGCCCTGCTCGCGGGCGATCGGTCCGTCCGCGAGCGGTGGGCCGGCCGGTGGCCGGAGCTCCTGGTCGACGACTGGCCGGGGCTCTCGCGGGGCGAGCGGGAGGTGATCGGCCAGCTGGTGGGGGGCGGGTCGCGGCTGATCGCGACGTCCGACCGGTCCGATCCGGTGTTCGACGGGACGATCGTCGTCCTTGAGCAGAGCTTTCGGTGTCCTGAGCTTGTTCTTCTGGCCGGTCGCGGAGTGACCGATCCGGCCGGGACGGGAGCCGGCCCGGGGGGTTCGGGCGCCTCGGGGGACGCCGGTCCGCCGGTGGTCAGCTCGGCGAGCTCCGGTCCGGCGGTCAGCTCGGGAGGCGCCGGGTCGGCGGTGAGGTTCTGGCGGGCGGCGAACGAGCGGACGCAGGCGCAGAGCGTGGCGGCCGAGATCGAGCGGCTGATCTCACACGTTTCGGTCGCCCCCGAACGGTTGGCGGTGCTGGTCGGTTCGGTGGCCGACGACGGGCAGGCGGTCGCGGTGGCCCTGGCCGAGCGGGACGTCGCGTACCGGGTGCTGGGGACGGACGCGTTCTTCGAGCGGATCGAGATCCGCGACGTCCTCGCGTGGCTGCGGCTCCTCGTCGACCCGCGGGATGCCGGGGCGGTCGCCCGGGCGCTGGCGAGGCCGCCGATCGAGCTGAGCTCGGTCGACATCGCCCGGTGCGTGCAGATCGCCCGGCGGCGGAAGCTCGACATGGTGTCGGCCCTGGGCGCGGCTACGGAGTCGCCCCAGCTCCCGCCGGAGGCCCGCGAGCGGATCGCCGGCTTCCTGCGGCTGCACCGCTCGGCGGCGGGGGCGCTCGACAACACGCGGCCGGACCTCTTCGTCCACCGGCTGATCGACCGGCTGGGCCTCCGCCGCCAGCAGTTGTTCACGGCGCGGGCGGACGTCGTCGAGCGGCTGGTCAACCTGGCGAAGCTCGGCGAGCTGGCGGCGGCCCACGCGCGGCGCTCGCCGAGCTCGACGCCGCGGGAGTTCGCCCGGTACGTCGCGGCCGTCGCGGACGCCGGCCTCGGCGAGGAGGAGGCGATCGGCGAGGCGCGGCCGGGGACGGTGGCCGTGCTGGCGATGTCCGCGGCCGGCGGCCTCGAGTTCGATCATGTCTTCGTGGTGGGCCTCGACGCCGGGCGAGTTCCCGGTGCGGTGGCCGCCGGTGAGGAGACTGCTCCGAAAAATGACAGGGAAGTGCTCGGGGTGGCAATCACGCGGGCGCGGGTCGGTGTCGTGCTCTGCTACGCGGCGACCTCCCGCCGGCTGGCAAGGCAGGCTCCGTCGCCGCTGGTCGAGGACGCGCGGGCGGCGGTCGGCGGGGTCTGGGAGGACCGGGAGGAGGAGCTCTTCGGGCCGGCCGAGGCCCTCCACTCGACGTTTCGGGAGCTGCGCGACGAGCTTCTGGACAGCGTCCTGCGGATCGGCGGCCGGCTGGGGGAGCTCCGCCTGGACACGGACCTCGACATCTCACACGGGGCGGTCCGCTTCCTCGAGCTGGTCAAGCTGGCGGCCCTCCTCCAGCGGCCGGACGGCGCGCCGATCGACGAGGCGGCGCTCGCGGACATCAACGCCCGGCTGGTCCAGGCGGCGACGCCGATCGAGCGGGAGATCCTCGAGTCCTCGCCGCTGGACGAGCACCTCCTCGCGGGCGAGCTCGACCAGCGGACGCGGGCGGCCCAGACGGCCGCGCGCGAGGAGCCTTCGCTCGAGCCGTTCCTCCCGCGCCGGGGGGCGGGTCTGGTGCTCTCGGCATCGGACATCGACGCGTACAGGACGTGTCCGTTGAAGTACAAGTTCGCCCGCGTCCTGCGGATCCCCCAGGAGCCGACGCTCAACCAGCGGTTCGGGATCCTCGTCCACCAGGTCCTCGAGCGCTACCACGCGACGAGCGCACAGTCCGAGGACGACATGCTCGGCCTGCTGGACGCCGGCTGGCGGCGGGGGGGATTCGGTGATTCAGACCAGGAGCGCCAGCTTCGGGAGAAGGCTCGGGTGGCGGTGGTCCGCTACCGGGAGCGGTTGACCGACGGGTCGGGCGGGGCGGGGGAGCCCCGGTGGTTCGAGCGGTCGTTCTCCTTCCCTATGGGTCCCCACCAGATCCGCGGGCGGGTCGACCGGGTGGACGCCCTCCCGGGCGGCGGGTTCGAGCTGATCGACTTCAAGACGGGCCTGCCGAAGACGGTGGCCGAGCTGACCGACGACGTGCAGCTCGCCCTCTACGCGGTCGCCGCGCGCGAGGCGTGGGAGATCGAGGCGACCGAGCGTTCCTACTACTACGTGCTCGACGACCAGCGGGTCGCCGTCCCGGACACGGCGGGGGCGATCGCGTGGATCGAGGACACCGTGATGGAGGTCGGAGCGGGGATCCTCGGCCAGGGCTTCGAGCCGACCCCGTCGCCGGCGGCCTGCGGGCTGTGCGACTTCCGGATCGCGTGTCCGGTGGCCGAGCGGTGATGGTCATCGCCTTCGAGAATCACTTCGAGCGCCACTACGAGGGGGGCGCGCGCTGGCTGCATGATGTCCTGAGCGCCCTGGGCACCGTCACACATCCGCCGCTGTGCCTGGTGATCGGAGCCAAGCCGGCGAACCTCCCGGGCGACCTGCGGGTCGCCGGCCATGTCCGTGCGCATCCGTGGAGGCACGCGCCGCAACCGCGGACCGTGGAGGCCGAGATCGACGTGGTGCTCGACCGCACGGAAGCCGACTTGTGGGTCGGCCGGCAGTGGCTGCCGCGGCTGGCGTCGGGGATTCCCCGGGTGATCTGCTGGCCGGATTTCAACTTTCGTCACCTCGAGCACCTCGACGACGCGGAGGTCGAGCGGATCGAGGAGCGGTGGCAGGGGGTGGCCGAGGCGGCGGAGGCCGTGATGATGATCAGCCAGACGGCGGCCGACGAGGCTCTGGCGAGCACTCCCACCGTGGGGGAGCGGTTGTTCGTCTGCGGGTACCCGCCGGTCTTCAGTGAGTCGGCGCTGGCCCAGGATCCGGACGCCGTCCGCCGGCGCTACCACCTGCCCGAGCGCTTCCTGGTCGTCTGCAACCAGTTCTGGCTCCACAAGAATCACGCGGTTGTCGTCAACGCGTTGAGCGAGCTCGCGCAAGGGGGCGAGACGCCGCCGGTGGTCGCGTTCACCGGTCGGCCGCACGACCCGCGAAACCCCGACACGTTCGGCGACCTGCTGCGTTTCGTCGCGCGCGAGGGGCTCCACGAGGCCTGCCGGTTCTGCGGGGTGCTCCGGCGCGACGAGCAGGTCGGCCTGATCCGGGCTGCGGAGGCGGTCATCCAGCCGTCGTTCCTCGAAGGCCGGGGGGCGATCGTCGAGGAGGCGTCCGTCTTGGGCACGCAGGTCCTCTGCGCGGACATCCCCGTCAACCACGAGCTTCGGGCGCCTGGCGCGGTCTTCTTCGATCCGACCGACCCGACCGAGCTCGCGAAGCTGATGTCGCGACGCTGGCCGGCCGCTCCGCGGCCGACGGCGGCGATCCTCGACGAGACGCGGGGGTTGACGGCGGACTACGGGCGGCGGTTGTACGACGTCTTCGAGCGGACGTTGGCGGCCGGCCGCCGGGCGGCCTCGTCTCAGCGGTAGACGGTGCTGCTCAGATCGACAGGCGACGCGTCAGGCGCACAGGCCGCCGACGCACGAGCAGCCGGCGGGGCAGCCGTAGACACAGGACGCGCCGACCGCCGTGCACCCGTAGGCCGCGTGGGCGACCGTCGGGACTGCGATCGAGCGAATGATCGGGATGCCGACGGCGGCTCCGGCGGTTGCCATCGCGGCGGTCCGCAGCATCCCGCGCCTGGTGTTACCGGGGAGCTCGACGGCCGTCACGAGGAGGTCGTTCTGCTCGAGCTCGGCGAGCGTCCGCCAGAGGACATCGTGGGAGATCGCGCACGACCGGGAGATCGCGTCGATGCTCCGCACGCCGTCACACGCCTCCCAGATCGCGCGGGCCTCGGCGTTGAGATGATGCGCGCGGTTGGTGTCCGCGTCGAAGACCATCACCTCGGCGTCGTACGGCGACACGGTCAGGCCTTCGACCCTCGCCTGCGGCTGCTGACTGCCGAGTTCCGGCTTCATCCGATCCCCATCCGAGTCGGGCCACTCATCGAGTGCACACGCCGTCCGGCGTCTCGCGTGATGATGGCAGATCATGAGGCGTGAGGCCAGGGAGATCGTCCCGCCGGGCGCCCCGCCGGGACGGCTGAGTCTCGGCGGCTTTGGATACGCCGCCGGCGTCCGGCGGGAGCGGGCGCGACTCGACGCCGCCGCGGCCCAGGCGTCGGTCAGGCTTTGCTCGGCCGGGGTCGGCTGCATCGTGCTGAAGGGCCCGATTACGGCCGACTGGCTCTACGCGGGCGACCGGCTGCCCCACCGCTACGGCGACATCGATCTGCTGGTCGGTCCCGGGACGATTTGTGCGGCGACGGCCGTGCTGGTCGAGCTCGGTTACGAGGCGGCGACGGAGATTCCGGTCGATCCCGAGCTCCGATCCCTTGTCCACGCCCGTGAATTCAGGCGGGAGTCCGACGCCGTCAAGCTCGATCTCCACTGGCGCCTGCCCGGAGCCACGGCCGACCCGGCGGTGGTGTGGGACGTTCTGCTCGAGCACTCGGAGCCGCGGACGCTCGGAGAGGTCGAGATCCTGGCGTTGGACGAGTCGGCGCGGCTCGTCGGGCTGGCGATCCACGTGACCCAGCGTGGTCCGGGGGAGGCCAAGGCGGCCGATGACCTCCGCCGTGGTCTGGCAACCACGCCCGATGCGGGTTGGCGCGCTGCGTTCGACCTCGCCGGGATGCTCGGAGCCCGACCGGCGATGGTGGCCGGCCTGCGGTCGATCGAGGCCGGCCGGGGGCTGGCCGACCGTCTGGGTCTCCCGCCGCTGTCGTTTTCCGATCTGCTCGCCGGGTCCGATTGGGTGCCTCGGGGGGCGACCCGGCTCCTGCGGCTGGCGACGGCGCCGGGATGGCGGGCTCGCCTGGGTCTCGTCAGGCGGGGCCTCTGGCCACCGGACGAGGCGATCTGCGGGGCGTATCCGATCGCTCGGCGCGGATCCTCGGGAGTGCTGGTCGCCCGGGCATGGCATCTCGGGATCGCGCCCATTCGCCTCGCGCTGGCGATGATCGCGTTGCGGCGGGCCGCCGGCCGGCTGCCGGGAGGCGGCGTCCACGGAGACGGCGACGGCGCGCCGACGACGCCGGCGGCGTCAGGCGGGGGGCGCGAGCAGGGCGAGTAGGTCGCCGACGATCGCCTCGGCGGGTCCGCGTTCGCCTTCGAGGACGACGGCGCCGGCGGCGGCCCGCTGGACGCGCGCCAGGGACTCGGCCGGCCGCTTGCGAGCGGGAACGGTATGCGAGAGGAGGAGGAGAGCGCCTTCGGCCGAGCTGCGCCTGACCGGGTCCCAGCGACCGCCGGGACGGTAGCTCGTGAGAACGACGGCGGCCACGCTCGCCGGTCCGCTCCCGGCCGCCCCACCGAGCTCGCCGACGGCGGTCTCCGTCTGGCGCGCGTCGCGACCGAGGCGGAGCGAAAGTGGCTTCGGGTAGGGGTGGACCCGCCCGTCGTGGTCGAGCACGGCGTATTCGTCTGAGTAGTAGGTCGCCCCCGCGCGGACGAGCGCCGCGACCAGGGTGGTTTTGCCGGCAAAGCTGATCCCGGGGAGGAGCAGTGCTCGACCGTCGATGGCGACGGCGCCGGCGTGGACGAAGACGTGGTCGGGCGAGGTCATCGCGACGTGCGACCGGATCCCGGCGTCGAGCACGACCATCTGCACACGGCGGTCCTGTCGGGTTGCCAGGGGCTTTCCGTCCTGATGAACGTCGCCGTCGGCGGTGAGCACGAATCGAGTGCCGCACTCGGTGTCCTCGGTGTCCTTGGTCTCCCGGGCTCCTGGAGGCAGGACAGCCCGGACGTCGACCAGAAGGCTGGGATCCGAGACGTCGATCTTGATGGCGACGCCGTACGCGTCGAACGCGATCGTGTTCGAGGCCGCTGGCGCCCCGTTTGATCCCGACCGCGATCGGTCGCTCACGCGCCGGCCCGGACGGCCTGACTGCCGGTCGGCGGGGAGAGCGTCGTGCGGATCAGCGCTTCGATCGCGAGACTGCCCTCGGCCGGCCGGCTGGAGATCCGCCGGTCGGCGCCGACGACGACCGCCGCGGGAGTCAGGTGGACGCCGAACTCGCCGAGGATGGGACCCCCGTGGTGGAGCAGGAGCCCGAGCTCAGGCGAGCGGAACTCGGTCGGCTGGTCGTCTGGACGGCCGTTGGCGAGTGCGAGGATGCTGATCTGCTCGCGCAGGCTGACCTGCCAGCGCTCGAGGTCGGCCACGAACTCGAGGCAGGGCTGGCAGGCGGGACTGAGGAAGACCAGGACCGACGGAAGCTCGGGGTCGAGCTCGCCGGCGAGCTGGCGGTCGTTGCCGGCGAGATCGGCCAGCGCGAGGCTGGGGGCGAGCGACCCGAGCAGGGAGACGCTCGCGAGGGGTCTGCGGAGGCGACGATTCTCCTGCCAGAGGGCGAGCGCCAGTGCGGCGAGCACTACGACGGCGCCGGTCAGGAGCCCCACCTTGGTGGCCCGCGTCCCGTGCAGGCCCAGGCGATCGCCGGCGCCGGCGAGGGCGATCACGGCGGCCGGGACGGCGAATACGACGATCCGCCCGAGCGTCCGGGTGCCGACCGGGTGGGCGTTGATCTGTCCGAAGCAGTGGCAGTCCGGCGACCGGCCGGCCCGGATCACGCGGGCGACGGCCAGGAAGAAGACGCCGAGCAGCACGAGCCCGCCGATCGCCGCCCACCTGGCCGACGGGCCGGCGATCAGGCCGAGGCCGACGGCGAGCTCAGCGGCCGGGAGCAGCAGGCGACCGAGGCCGGCTGCCCGGCGGGAGAGCCCAAACTCCTCGAGCGCGCGGCGGGTGCCCGCCTGGTCGAGGACCTTCCCGGCGGCTGCGAGCACGAAGACGCCGGAGAGCGCGAGTCGGCCGAGGAGGAGGAGTGCGTCCACGACGCGAACCCTACGGACCCGGCGGGTCGGCGTAGATCGATCACCGGGGCGGCCGCCCCGACCCGGGCACCAGCGGCGCGGCGATGCCGAAGGCCCCGACCAGTCACCGCCCCCGGCGGATCCGGCCTGGCCGGTGGGAGTCAGGCCTGCCGGGGGGAGCGCCAGGCCTGGCCGGGGGCGTCAGGCCTGCCGAGGGGCGTCAGGCGCGGCCGGCGGCCCAGGCGGGGCCGTCGGCGTACATCAGCGACCCGGGGGTCGTGAGTGTCTCGCCGGTCTCGAGGAGCGTCTTTAGGCCGGAGAGGATCTGCGGCCAGCCGCCGTAGATCTGGCCGTTGACACCTTCGGGAAGCTGGTCGTGGGTGACGGTCAGCTGGCAGGAGTCGCCGATCGGCTTGATCTCCCAGGTGACGCGGGAGGTCCCGGCGGCCTTGACGTCGTCGCTCCAGAGGGCGGTGAAGGTCTGGACCAGGCGGTGGGGCGGGTCGACTTCGAGGTTCTCGCCCTCGGAGATCTTGATTCCCGCGGCGGGGTGGTCGGCGACGTAGGGGGACCCGGCCGTCCAGTCGGAGGTGATCCCGACGCCGAAGGTGTACTGCCGGCGCATCTCCGAGTCGGTGATCGCCTGCCAGAGGCGATCGGGCGTGGTCTTGATGTAGATCTCGAACACCTTCTCCATGAGGTCCTCCTCGAGGGTCTGTTTGAGGTTGCTGAGCGTCGCCACCCAGGGTTCTGAGTACTTGCTGACCCACCGGTCGTGGACCAGGCGGATCGGGACGGGGTTGAGGAAATGGAGCTTCTCGCGGCCGCGCTTCTTCGTCACGACGAGGCCGGCGTCCTCGAGCAGCTTGAGGTGCTTCATCACGCCGAACCGGGTCATCGGGAGCCGCGCCTCGAGCGCGGTCAGGGTCTGGCCGTCGGCTTCGAAGAGCTCGTCGAGCAGGCTCCGCCTGGTCGGGTCCGCCAGCGCCTTGAAGACTTCGTCCATCAGGAGAGTATAGGTGACCAAACGGTCACGTGTCAAGCGCTGCGTGAGGCGGGTTGGCCGGCGCTCACTGGAGGATGTTCACCGCGCGGGAGACGACCAATCCGATCGTCACGAGCGAGACGACCGACTGGGCGCCCATGATGCACTTCGCGGTCGACGTGAGGGGCATCGCGTCGGTTGGGCTGAATGCGGTTGCGTTGGTCAGCGAGACGTAGAGGTAGTCGATGAACTTCGGGCGCCAGCCGACCGGCCCGATCTGGTCGCCGGTCATCTGTGGAAAGAGGAAGTCGACCGGGTCGTCACGTCCGGCGGCGCGGTTGCCCGGGCCGCCGCGGTCGGTCTCCCAGTACCAGAGGCCGAAGATCAGGACGTTGGTCAGCCAGATCAGCACGCCCGCGCCGATCAGCTCCGAGCCGTTCTTGGTGCCGTGGTGGAGGAGGAAGTGGACGAGCAGGGCGAGTGAGATGATGTTCGCGACGCTGACGAACGCCGTCATCACCAGGGCGAGTCCTCGTCGGAGCGGGTGCTCGCCCTCGAGCTCTCGTGGTGTGGCCATCGACAGGCCGACCAGCAGGGCCCCTTCGAGCGCCGGAAGCAGCCAGGTCGGACCGGCCGTGAGCCGCTCGGGGAGCAGCAGCTGAAGAGCGATCGCGACCAGCACCGTCGCCTGTGCCGGCCAGGGTGCTTCCGCACCGCCGGAGGGTGCGGACGGTTGGCCGGGTGGCGGAGTGCTGGTTGGGGGGCTTGCGTCGGGCGACATCGATTTCAGCCTACGTCGAAGGTCTGCCGGCTGCGGCGCTGTCTCCGGCTACGTGCCGTCCACGATCCGGCGAAGGGCGTGGCGCAGGCCGGCCACGGCTACGCTGCGAACGATCAGGACGGCGGCGACTGCGCCGAGGGCTGCGAGCGAGTCGACGGTCGCGAGGCGGATCAGGCCGGCGGCCAGAAGGAGCTCGAGCCCGAGGCCGAGGGTGTCGGCCGAGGTGGCGGCGTCACGCCCGGGGAGCAGGGTCCTGAGGAAGCCGACGGCCACGACGAGCGCGGCCATCGCGGTGGGAGCGGCCGCGACCGGACCGATCAGCTCGACCGCTGTCATCCGGCACCTGGAGACCGGGCGACCGGCTGGCGCAGGAGCGCGGCGATGCCACCTTTCGCGGGGCCGCCGTCCGGCCGGTTGTCGTCTGGGCCGGTGGCGCCGGCGCGCTTGAGGTCCTGCGCGAGAAAGTAGTTGAGGACCGTCCTGATTCCGGCGATCGCGCCGAGCTTGCCGATCTCGCTCCACGACGGCGAGACGGCCGTGCCGAGGATGTCGGCACCGAGCTGAAACTCGAGCCCGAGGGCGAGAAAGCGGCCCAGGGTCAGGCGGATCGCTTCGTAGCTGACGGTACGCAGCCGCAGCTCGCTGAGCACCCAGAGGACGAACGAGACGATCACGCCGGCGGCGATCACGATTGCCCCGGTGGCCTCGACCACGGGTATCACGTAGCCGACCGCGTCGCGAATCGCCTCCTCCACCCCACCCGTGTGCCCTCTGCCGAGCCGGCACAAACGCGGCCGGCCCGGCCGCCGGTCGTCGGGAACCTTGCGGGACTCCCGCTCAGAAAGTCCGCGGGCAGGCGTCCCGCGCTCGACCCCGGCCTCTCACCGGGGTCGGCGAGCTGCTCGGGTCACTCCTGGTCGAGTCCGTCAGTGCCGGCAGGAGGCGTCTGCTGGCTGCGTCCGAGAACGAAGCCGACGACGAGAGCACCGGCCACAGTGGTCGGCCAGGGGTACTTGCGGACCAGCTTCCACGCCTGCTGGGCGACCGATTCGGGCGAGACATCCGCCAACTTCGCCTGGGCCTTGCTCTTGACGTCTTCGACCTTTGCCTGGGCCTGCGTCTTGACGTCCTCCAGCTTGTCCTGGGCCTGGGTCTTGACGTCCTCGACCTTTGCCTGCGCTTGGCCGCTCGCCCCGCCGGATGTCTGGTCGGGAGCGTCGCGGTCCTGTCCGGTCAGCGTTGGGGCGCTGCCGTTGACGTCTGCCGGCGACGGGTCGGCGTGCGCCTGCGTGTCGGTCGCTGCCGGCTCGTCGCCGACCGGAATGCTGCCTGTGGGGGCTTCTTCATCCATCGGACGTCCTCCTGTGCTCGATCGTGTGTAGCTCGCCGCTGGTCAACCAGCGTGTCGTCGTGTCCTCGACCGGTGCGGGGCCGCACCCCGATCGGGCTCCTGACGCGTGTTGGACGAGCTTTCAATTTGGCAAGATCGCGCTGCGGGTACCCGAACGTCTGGTAGCCAAACAGGCGTTCGTCTTGCCCCGGACCAGGGTGGGCCGCCGGACGGCTGGCGTCGCACGACCGCTTTCAGGTAGCCGCGCGACCTCGGCGCGTTCGTCCTCCTGAGCGATCCGGGTTCGCGGCAGGCGGGTTGGCGTCCTACGGCGCCCGGAGGGCGTCGATGATCAACTCGAGGTGGCGGCGCCAGTCGAAGTGGGGCTTGGTGTGGGTCATCGTCGCGCAGACGCCGCACATCAGCATCGGGATGTCCATCGCGGTGACGTCCGCGCGCATCGTTGCGGCCCGCTGGGCTCGGGTGATCATCTCCTCGGTCAAACCGATCAGCTCGGCTTGGGCAACGCCTGCGTACTCCCAGACTCCTTCGCCCGCCCCGAGCATCGCGTACTGGATCGCCGCGTTGCCCGACGCGATTCCCGCGTTCTCGCGCAGGACGTCCGCGAACACAGCGAACGGCTCGCCGTCCCGCGCGAGCCCGGCCCGCGTGTTGTCGACCATCCGCTCCATCTGCTGGCGGACGAGCTCGCCGAGGAGGGACTCCTTGGTCGGGAAGTGCCGGTAGACCGTCCCGACGCCGACTCCCGCCAGCCGGGCGACCTCGTCCATCTGGGTGTCGGGCCCGTGGACGGCGAACGCGTCGCGCGCGCTCTCGAGGATCCGCTCGCGGTTGCGCTTGGCGTCGGCCCGCTGGGGCCGCTCGCTTTCAATGGAGGAAGAGCTCATCTCAAGGATTTCACGTCGTCGACCTTGACAAACGGAATCATAGTTCCGTATTCTGCGAATCGCAAACCGGAACCGGAGGTCAGCTTCCATGACGACTGCCGAGTCGCCCCCAATCCAGGCTTCGCTGATGACCCCGCGAGCCAAGAGCCTCGCCCTCATTCTGCTGGCGATGACCCAGTTCGTGATCGTCATCGACGCCTCGATCGTCAACGTCGCCCTCCCGACGATCGGCCATAGCCTCAGCTTCTCGCGGGCCGACCTCTCCTGGGTCGTCAACGCCTACACCTTGACCTTCGGCGGCTTCCTCCTCCTCGGCGGACGGCTGGCCGACCTCGTCGGCCGGCGCCGGATGTTCATCTTGGGGCTGATCGTCTTCTCGCTCGCCTCGCTCGCCGGCGGCCTCGCCCAGTCGGAGGCCTGGCTGCTGATCGCCCGGGCGATCCAGGGGCTCGGGGCGGCGATCATCTCGCCGGCGGCCCTCTCGATCCTCACGACGACGTTCGCCGAGGGCGCCGAGCGCAACAAGGCACTCGGGGTCTGGGGCGCCGTCGCCGGCGCCGGCGGTGCGGCCGGCGTCCTGCTCGGCGGGATCCTCACGAGCGGCCTCGGCTGGGAGTGGGTCCTCTTCGTCAACGTCCCGATCGGACTCGCCGCCGCCGCCCTGGCGCCAGGCACCCTGCTCGAGAGCCGGGCCGAGACCGAAGGCGCCTCGTTCGACATACCCGGGGCGGTCACGGTCACCGCCGGTCTCAGCCTCCTCGTCTACGCCCTCGTCGACACGGTCAACGTCGGGTGGGGATCGGTCGCCACCCTCGTCAAGCTCGCCGGCTCGGCCGTCCTGATCGGCGCGTTCCTCTTGATCGAGCGGCGGGAGGCCCACCCCCTGATGCCGTTCTCGATCTTCCGCCTGCGGACGCTCAGGGGATCCAACGTCGTCGGCCTGCTGATCGGGATGTCGCTGTTCTCGATGTTCTTCTTCATCGCCCTCTACGTCCAGAACGTTCTCGGCTACTCGCCGATCAAAGCCGGCCTCGCGTACCTCCCGCTGGCGATCGGGATCATCCTCTCGGCCGGCGGCGCCTCGGTTCTCGTGACCAGGTTCGGCTTCAAGCCGGTCCTGATCACCGGGATGCTCCTGATCGCGGCAGGCCTGCTCTGGTTCTCCCGGGTCCACACCCCCGGTGGATCGTTCTCGGCCGACATCCTCGGGCCGTCGCTGCTCGCCGCCGTCGGCCTCGGCTTCGCCTTCGTCCCGGTCACGATCGCCGCCGTCACCGGGACCGAGCCCCACGAGGCCGGACTCGCCTCGGGCCTGATCAACGCGTCGACCCAGATCGGCGGGGCCCTCGGCCTGGCGATCCTCGCGACGATCGCCAACAGCCAGACGAAGGCGGTCGCCCTCGCCGGCCAGCACAACCCCCTGATCGCCCTGACCAAGGGCTTCGACCGGGCCTTCCTGGTCGGCGCGGGGTTCGCGATTGCCGGAGCGATCCTCGCCGCCCTGCTGATCTCCTCGCGCGACAGCCGCGACCAGGCGGCCGCCGCCCAGGCCGGCGAGCCGGTCGTGGTCCCAGTCGCCTGAGTCCCGGTCTCCCCTTGGTCCCGGGGCCGGAGCCGGCCTCTGGTAGGCGAGGAGGCGAGCGATCGGACTGAGCTGCATTCGGCGCCGCTGCCCCCATGGAGCCGCACCCGCAGTCGGGTTCGTCCGTCCGCTCGAATGTACTTGCCGGAGTCCGGCAACTGTTTTTCCGTGAGTACCCCGTCAGCGCTCGTCCTGTCGACCGGCGACTCCGTCCGCTCGAATGTACTTGCCGGAGTCCGGCAACTGTTTTTCCGTGAGCACCCCCTCAACGCTCGCCCCGCCGACCGGCGACCGCCTCGCCTACGGAGACCGGACCCGCCCGTGCGCGGCGGCCGAGCGAACCTCCTCGGCGGTCAGACGGGATGCCGGTGCGAGGACCGAGATCAGCAGCGGCTCGCCGGCGAAGCCCCGCTCCTGGAACGAGCTGACGATGTAGTGATGAACGCCCACTGTGACCGGTCCCGTCCGTGGGAGCGCGACCGTCGCCGCGGCAGGCAGCGAGCTCGTCAGGCCGATCGACCCGCGCACGACGACCTGGCATCCGGTCAGGCGGTTGATCAGCTTCATGAAACCGACCACATCCTGGATCGAGACCTCGATCCGACCAAGGCTGACCCCGGCGGCGTCGCGCAGCTCCCGGACTCGCCCGCCCACCACGAAGCGGAGTCCGACGTCGATCAGGGTCCGGGAGCCCCGCGTCACACGAACGGCGACCGCATGCCGGATCGGCTGGTGGTGCATCGCATACCGAGCGAGCTTGTAGTCCCGCCGGGTCAGCCCGTCGATGAGCCCCGGCACCCGGCTGATCACCTCGAAGGCCGCCCCGTTCGGCGCCCCGTAGACCTCCTCGCCGTAGATTCGTCTCGCGACCGACGCATACGTGTCAGCGCTGTTCTGCGCGAGCACCCCCGCACACGTCCCCCGGCACGGACGCGCGGACACCGGCACAAGGGACACGCCGCCGCAGCCGGCGAGGGCCAGTGCGAGGACGAACACCAATACCACCCCCGCAGGGGCCGGCAACCTGCCGCGGAGCGTGACCCGTCGCCTCATCTCGCGATCATCCCGCCCAGGTCGCGCGACCGCATCGATTTGCCCGGATCCGCTCAGGTTCTCGCCAGGTTGAGCCCAGCCGCCAGCCGCCCGCGACCACCCGGCGTCGGTCTTCGCCGCGCGGCCCGACCCCATCCCCGCGGCCAAGGTCGTCCAGCCCGCCGAGGCCGCCCCAGCAAGAATCGGACATCGTCATCCGGCCACGACGGTTACGTCCGAAACCCGCTAGCCAGCCGCCGCTGGGCGTGCCACGATGGACCCCATGCTCGCCGACTTCGACCACTGCTACCGGGCCGTCGGCAGCCGCGACGCCCGCTTCGACGGGTGGTTCTTCACCGCCGTCACGTCGACCCGCATCTACTGCCGGCCGAGCTGCCCCGCGAAGACCCCCAAGCCCGAGAACGTCCGCTTCTACCTGACCGCCGCCGCCGCCCAGCAGGACGGCTTCCGGGCCTGCCTGCGGTGTCGACCCGACGCCGCCCCCGGATCCCCCGAATGGCTCGGACGGGCCGACGTCGCCGCCCGGGCGGTCCGCCTGATCCACGACGGCGCCGTCGACCGCGACGGGGTCGCCGGTCTCGCCCGCCGGCTCGGCTACTCCGAGCGCCAGCTCCACCGCGTCCTGATGGCCGAGGTCGGGACCGGCGCTCTCTCGCTCGCCCGGGCCCAGCGCGCCCAGACCGCCCGCGTCCTCCTCCAGACGACCGACCTCCCGATCACCCAGGTCGCCCTCAGCGCCGGGTTCTCGAGCCTCCGGCAGTTCAACGAGACGATCCGCGCGGTGTTCGCCCGGACACCGACCGACCTCCGCCGACGGGCATCGCCCGGCTTCGAGATCCCCGCCGACCAGGCCGCCACGACGACGACGTCCCAGTCGATCGCCGTCCGCCTCGCCCACCGCCGCCCGTTCGCCGCCGATCGGCTCTTCGACTTCCTCGCCCACCGAGCGGTCGCCGGCATCGAGTCCTACGACGGGGTCACCTACCGCCGGAGCCTCCGCCTCCCCAACGGCCACGGCACCGTCTCGCTGACCCCCGCGACCGACGGCGCGGCCGTCGACGCCGTCTTCCTCCTCGACGACCTCCGCGACCTGACCGCCGCGATCGCCCGCTCCCGTCACCTCCTCAACCTCGACGCCGACCCCGTCGCCGTCGATCACCTCCTCGGCTCCGACCCGCTGCTCGGGCCGCTCGTCGCCGAAACCCCCGGCCTCCGTGTCCCCGGCGCCGTCGACGGCTTCGAGCTCGCCGTCCGCGCGATCGTCGGTCAACAGGTCTCCGTCGCCGGCGCCCGCACCGTCCTCGGCGCCCTCGTCAGGGCCGCCGGCGACCGGATCGGTGACCCGGTGCTCCCGATCACCCACAGCTTTCCGACCCCCGAAGCCCTCCTCCGTCTCGCCACCGACGACCCCGCCGCCTTCCCGATGCCCGCATCCCGCCGCCGGGCCCTCGTCGCCCTGGCCGAAGCCCTCCTCGCCGGCGATCTCGCAATCGACCCCGGCGCGGACCCGCACGCGCTCCGAAACACCCTCATCGGGCTCCGCGGGGTCGGCCCGTGGACGGCGGCGTATGTCGGAATGCGCGCCCTCGGCGACCCCGACGCATTTCTTCCGACCGACCTCGCCGTCCGGCGGGCGATCGCCCAGCTCGGGGCGCCCAACGATCCCATCTCGGTCGCCCGGCTCGGCGACCGGTGGCGCCCCTGGCGGGCCTACGCCGTCGTTCATCTCTGGGGCCTGCCGCCCCGCCCCGGCAGACTTCAACCCGTTTCTTCCAGACCAAGAGAGGCCACCGCCGCATGACGACCGCACTCGCCCCCGTCCGGACCCAACGACTCGCCCTCGACACGCCGATCGGACGGCTCGTCCTCGAGGCGACCGACACCCACCTGACCCGGCTGCTCCTGCCCAACGCCGCCCAGACGGCCCCGCCGGCGCCGACCCGAATCGACGACCTCGCCGGCCCGATCGCGATCGCAGCTGCCCAGCTCACCGAATACTTCGCCGGGACCCGCACCTCCTTCGACATCCCGCTCGCCCTCCACGGCACCCCCTTCCAGAACGACGTCTGGCGTGTCCTCGGGGAGATCCCGTACGCCGAGACGATCACCTACGGCGAGCTCGCCCAGCTCGTCGGGCGTCCCCGGGCGTCCCGGGCCGTCGGCCAGGCCAACGGCGCGAACCCCATCCCGATCGTCGTCCCCTGCCACCGGGTGCTCGCCTCCGGCCAGCGGATCGGCGGCTACGGCGGAGGCCTCGAGACCAAGCAGCAGCTGCTCACCCTCGAGGGAGTCCTCCTCGCCTGACCACCACCCAACCCCGGCGTCAGTCCGCCCCGCCTGCCCGCCGACTCGACCTCGGCGTCAGTCCGCCCCGCCTGACCGCCACCCGGCCCCGGCGTCAGTCGGCCGGCTGGTCGCCCCGCTGGCGCAGGAACCGCTGGAACTCGCGGGCCAGGAGGTCCCCCGACGGGATCTCCTCGCTGACGGCCGGCTGGTTCTCGGCGCTCCGCTCGAGCCGCTCGACGAAGGCCTTGACGTCCGGGTCGCTCTGCACGGCGAGTCCGACCTGCCGCTCGTAGTCGGCCGAGTCCCGCTCGAGCTTCTCAGCGTCGACCGAGACCCCGACGAGGCCCTCGACCCGACGGACGAGCGCCAGGGCGGCCTTCGGATTGGGCGCGGCCGCCACGTAGTGGGGCACGCTCGCCCAGAGGCTCGCCGACGGGATCGACGCGTCGACGCAGGCCTGGTGGAGGACCCCCACGATCCCGGTCGGACCCTCGTAATTGACGTCACCGACCCCAAGCCGCTCGACCAGCGACGCGTCGGACGCCAGACCGCTGACGACGACCGGCATGGAGTGCGGCGTGTCGGCCAGCAGCGCTCCCAAGGTCACGACGATCTGCACCCCGAGGGCCTCGACCAGATCGATCAGCAGGCCCGAGAAGCTCCGCCACCGGAACGACGGCTCCGGCCCCTCGATCAGGATCAGATCCCGCGGGGCCCGGGGAACCCGCGCCTGGTAGATGTTGATTCCCGGCCAGACGAGCTGCTCCGCCTGGCCGGCGACCAGCCTGACCATCGGTCGGGTCGCCTGGAAGTCGTAGAACTCCTCCGGATCGATCCGAGCGAAACGCGTCGCCCCGAGCGTTGCCCCGATGTGCGAGACCGCGGCCGACGCCGCGTCCCCGGCGTCGTTCCAGCCCTTGAACGCGCAGACCATCGCCGGGGCACGTAACCCGTCTGGCCGGCTCTCCCAGATCAACGGCTGCATCCGAACCAAGGTACATCATGGCGAAGTGGTCCCCCCCGCACTTCCGTCCCCGCCTGCCGGCAGCCACGGCCAAGCTGTCGCCACGCTCCGCGAGGGCGATGCCGTCGACGCCGTGTTCGCCTGCTCCCGCAAGGACCGCCTGATCGCCCGCAGCGGGAGCCCCTACCTCTCCGTCGAGCTCCGCGACCGGTCCGGTCCGATCACCGGTCGGGTCTTTCGCGACGCCGACCTCACCGCCGGCCGCTTCGACGCCGGCGATCTCGTCCGCGTGGTCGGCCGGGTCAGCCGCTTTCGCGACGACCTCCAGATCGACCTCGACCGGATCGAGCGCGCCCCGGCCGGCGACGTCGATCCGACCGCGTTCCTCCCGGTCGCCTACCGCGACCTCGACGAGCTCGACGGCTTCCTCGAGCACCTCGCCCGCGAGGTCTGCGACCCCGAGTACACGCGACTACTCGATGCCCTCCTCGGCGACCCGGCCCTCCGCGCCGCCTGGCGCCGTGCGCCCTGCACCCGAGCCGGCCACCACGCCTACCTCGGCGGCCTCCTCGAGCACACCGTCGCCGTCGCGACCCTCGCCCAGGAGCTCGGACTCCAGCACCCCCGATTGAACACCGACCTCCTCCTCTGTGCGGCGATCGTCCACGACCTCGGCAAGACCCGCGAGTTCACCTACGGCGCGACGATCGGCCTGACCGACGAGGGCCGCATGATCGGCCACATCCAGCTCGGTCTCCGCCTCCTCGACGACCGCGGCCGCACCCTGGTCGGCGAGCAGCGCATGCTCGCCCTAGCCCACTGCGTCCTCACCCACCACGGGCCCGACCCCGCCCCCGGGCGCCGGTTCGCCAGCCCGGAGGCCCTGGCCCTCTACCGGTGCAACGCCCTCGACGCCAGCGTCAAGGAAGCCCTCGAGCACGGACTCCCCCGGTAGGCCTCCTCCGGGCCCTCCCTCCCCGGCAGGCCTCCCCCGGCCGGCCTCCTCCGGTGGGACCGGACTCGCGTCAGGCCTCGCCGGCGGTGATCCTCGCGAGCTCGATCCGCAGGCCGGCGATGATCGTCTGGATCCCGGCGTTGAAGTCATCGTCGGTCGGGTCGCGCCCGAGCTCGTCGGCCAGGGATCGGATCGACGGGAACTCGCCGGCCGGAAGCTCCTCCTCGGTCAGACCCTGACGCCCGCTGGTCAACGTGAACCCGGCGATCTCGCTCAGGGCGAAGCCCCGGACGTACCCGCTCAGCAGGCGGTAGGCGGCAACCGCGCGGTCGCGCGGGAAGCCACCGGCCCGCAGTGCGGCGAGCAGGATCTCGACCGGTCGCATCGCCTCGACCGTGTTGAGCGCGCGCATGCCGACCAGCTCGAACGCCGCCGGGTGGGCTCTTGCGACCGCCCGGACCCCGAACGTGAGCCGTCGGGCGGTGGCCGCCCAATCGCCGTCGTCCGTGGTGAGCTCCAGCTCCGCCAGGAGCTGTCCGCCGACCCCGTCGAGCAGGGCCTCCTTGCTCGAGACGTGGCGGTAGAGGGACATGGCCTCGACGCCCATCTCCGCACCCAGCCGCCGCATCGTCAACGCGGTGGCGCCCTCGGCGTCGATCAGCCCCAACGCCGCCTGGAAGATCGCCGGGCGAGACAGCCGCGGCGGCCGACCGCGCTTGCGCGGCGGATTGACGGCAACGACCGGCTCGGCAGGCGCCGCAGCCAATGCCGCAGCCAGGGAACCGGCGGCCTGCGGCGGGTCGACAAGCGCCGGCACGGCCGTGAGCTTGGGGCCCGGGGCGGGGTTCGCCCGCCGGCGCGGTGGAAGGTTCATCCTCTGACCTGGCAGGGAGGCGGAGCTGGGCATCATCGAAGCCGCTTTCTCGTTCGGTTCATGCTCGTCGGCCGACGCCGACGAGAACGCTTGTGGAGGTTGTGGGGGCCGTCCGACGCGGCCGACCCGGCTGACCAAGCGCCGATCGTCGTGTCTCGCGGCCGGAAGGCGGGGAATCGGCTGAAGCGGCCGGGGACTCGATCCGGAGGGCCTCGGTCCCGCAAGCGCCATGGACCACCCCGGTCCCGGCGCTGTAGTGCTCCTCGTCGGCGAGCACCGGCGCATGACAGAGCGAGCACCGGCCGATCTTCCGGCTGCGGGCCTGGCAACTGGAGAGTCCGACTGGTGTCTGGCCATAACGCATGCCTCGTAAGGTTGCCGCCCCCCGGGCGCCTTATGTGTGACATCGGTCACACAAGAATTCTTGAGTAATCGGCCGGGCGGCCAAGGTCGTCCACCGGCGTTGACCGGACGGGCAGACGGGCCCGCGCGGGGCGTCCGAGCGGTCGCGGTGGCCCGGGACGGCGGCGCAACGGCCAGACTCGCGGACACGTCAGCCTTGGCGTCCGCCAAAGTAGGTGATGGCGAACAAACTGAGTCCGAGCTATCACCAAACCCAAGGATCCCCGATGCACGAGGTTCAAACCGACGGCCACGACCACCAGGCCCCGACCTATTCGGCCGAGTCGTTCTCCCGCGAGATCCCGAAGCTGGATATTCCGAGGGATGGTCTCGACGCGGAGGTCGCGTACCAGCTCGTCCACGACGAGCTCAACCTCGACGGAAACCCGGCCCTCAACCTCGCGAGCTTCGTGACGAGCTGGATGGAGCCGGCGGCCGACCGCCTGGCGGTCGAGACGCTCAACAAGAACATGATCGACCAGGACGAGTACCCGCGGACGGAGGCGATCCACGAGCGGGTCGTCACGATGCTCGGTCGTCTCTTCCATGCTCCACCTGACCGCACGCCCGTCGGCACGGCGACGATCGGCTCGTCCGAGGCGATCATGCTGGCCCTGCTCGCCCACAAGCGAACCTGGCAGCTCCGGCGGAGGGCTGCCGGCCTGCCCGACGACAGGCCGAACCTCGTCGTCGGGGCGGACGTCCACACATGCTGGGAGAAGTTCGCCCGCTACTTCGAGGTCGAAGCCCGGGTCGCCCCGATGCGCGATGGGGCCTACACGCTCTCGGCGGCCGACGTGGCCAGCCGGATCGACGAACGGACGATCGCCGTCGGCGGACTACTCGGGACGACGTTCACCGGTCAGATGGACGAGCTCGGCCCGATCAACGACGTCCTCGCCGAGACCCGGGCACGCGACGGATGGGAGATCGCGCTGCACATCGACGCGGCCAGCGGTGGGTTCATCATCCCGTTCTCGCAGCCGGATCTCGCCTGGGACTTCCGGCTCTCGGAGGTCCGCTCGATCAACGTCTCGAACCACAAGTTCGGGCTGGTCTACCCGGGGATGGGGACCGTGATCTTCAGAGACCGGTCCGACCTCCCTGCGGAGCTGGTCTTCCACATCAACTACCTCGGCGGCGATATGCCGAACTACTCGCTGAACTTCTCGCGCCCGAGCAGCTCGGTCGTCCTCCAGTACTACAACTTCCTCCGCCTCGGCCGATCCGGGTATGAGCGCATCGTCGGGTCGGTGCTCGAGAACGCCCAGACCCTTGCCGCCCGCCTGGGGCAGACCGGCCGCTTCGAGGTGATCAACGACGCCAGCGACTTCCCGATCGTCGCCGTCAGCGCCCGTAGGGGCGAGGATCTCGATCTCAGGCTGCTTTCTCGGCGGCTTCGCGAGAAGGGGTGGATCGTCCCGGCCTACAGCCTGCCGGCGGATGCCGAGCATGTCACCGTGCTGCGAATCGTGGTCAAGGAAAGCTTTTCCCGCGACATGGTCGATCTCCTGGCCGACGACATCGAGGCGGCGATCGGCGAGCTCTGTCAGCCGACCCCAGCTGACCGCGACCTCTCGGCCGGCGTCCCGCCGCCGGCCGCCGAACGAGAACGACCGATCTGTTGAGTCGCCCCCGATCCGCGGACGGCCGCGTCGGCGTGGCGTCCTCGACAGATCTGGACTTGACGCGAGCGTCAAATAGCGTAATCCTCGGATCCAGAAAATGCCTTGTTCCCTTTGGGGGTATCTGTAGGCCGTGAACCAGTCGTCTCGGAAGTCCGAAGCTCTCCGCGCGTCCCCCCGGATGTTCGAGTCCGACTGGCTCGATCGCCTCTCCCGGGTCCACCCGGGCGTCCCGCCGGCGATCTTCGGCCCGTGCATCGTCGCCTTCGTCGTCTACGCCGTCGAGCATCTCGGGGTGGCCGAGGCGATCGGTCTGATCCTCGCCGGATACGTCCTCTGGACCCTCACCGAGTACTGGATGCACCGGGTCATCTTCCATTTCGAGCCGCAGGACGGCATCGGCGCCCGGATGCACTGGATCATCCACGGCATCCACCACGACCATCCGAACGATCCGATGCGCCTGGTCATGCCCCCGTCGGTCAGCCTCCCCCTGGCCGTGCTCTTCTACCTGCTCTTCCTCCTCGTCTTCGGAACCCGCTACGCCCCGGGGATCGAGGGCGGCTTCATCGGCGGGTACCTGCTCTACGACATGACCCACTACTACGTCCACCACCGGCGACCGACCGGCCGCGTCGGCCGGACGCTGCGCGAGCTGCACATGCGCCACCACTTCCAGGACGACAAGACCGGCTTCGGGGTCAGCGCGCCCTACTGGGACCGCGTCTTCGGGACCGCGCCGGCGCGATCCCGCCGGATCGATCCGGGCAGTCGCGTCGGGCCGGCCGCCGACTGAGGGCGGCGGCGGTTCGGAAGCGGAGGGTTCTCGATCGTCCGTCCAAAAAGTGGTTGCTCAAGTTTGCAACTACTTCGGGAGTGCAAGACCCACACGGTCCCTGCCGTCGCGAGACGCCAGCTTCCCTCCGCGAGCGCGCGACCCGCGCCCGGTCGACGCCCCGACGCCGGTCATCCGCCGGCCTGCGACACGGCCTCTGGCGCTCTAGGAGTGGTCGGCCGTCGGCGCCGGCGGGGGCGCCGGCGGCGGCACGACAGGCGCTTCGACCGCGGGGACCGACGCCGGCGTGGAAGGGGTGCTGGCGGTGGGCGTCAGGGTCTCGGTGTGGTCCGACCCGCTCCCGCTGATCGAGTCCTTGAAGCCGCGCATGCCCTCGCCGAGCGACCTGCCGATCTCGGGGAGCCGCTTGGCTCCGAAGACGAGCAGGAGGACGACGACGAAGATGAGGATGTGCAGAGGATTGTCGAGGCCCATCGCCTCGGAGGATAGCGGACCCGTCGCGCGCGATCACGGGCTCCCAGGCTCCTCTCCGGCGGCCGCGTCCCCGGCCGAGAGGGCCCCCCGGACGAGCTGACCGGCGACGACGAGGATCACCCCGGCGAAGGCGAGCCGGAGCGTCCGGCCGTCGATGACGTTCGCGAGCGCGACTCCGGCGATCGACCCGGCGGCGGCGAGCAGCCCGATCAGGACGCCGTCGCGGACACGGACGTTTCCGTAGCGGTGCTGCTGCCAGGCGCCGAGCATCCCCACCGGGACGATCGCCAGGAGGGACGTAGCCTCGGCGCCGACCTGGCTGAGACCGAGAACGAAGACGAGCCCGGGGACGAAGAGGACGCCGCCGCCGACGCCGAGCAGGCCGGCGATGACGCCCGCGAACAGGCCGATCACGGCGACTTCGATCACTCGGCCCCCTCCATTCGCGCCCTCTCGGTCATCCGAGCCCCCTCGTTCATTCGCGCCCCCTCGATCACTCGACCCCCTCGACAGAGCCCCTCGATCACTCGAGCCTCCTCGGTCACTCGATCACCAGCTCGATGGCGACGGCGACGAGGAGGGCCGCGAACAGTAGGGAGACGCCGCGGGCGGGGACGCGCTGCTGGAGCCGGGTGCCGAGGGTCACGCCGAGGAGGGCGGGGAGACCGATGAGGATGGCGTCGGCGACGTGGATGTTCCCGTAGGTCGCCTGGGCGAGCGCTCCGACTGCGGCGATCGGGACCATCGCGAGGAGGGATGTTCCGCCTGCCTCGTGCTCGCCGTAGCCGATCCAGAGGATCAGCAGGGGGACCATCACCGACCCGCCGCCGACCCCGAAGATGCCGCTGAAGAGGCCGGCGAGCGTCCCGATCCCCGCGAGCTTCAGGGTTCGGGGGCTGACCATCGCGCCATACTAGATGCCGTGTCGGGACCCCCCACGCTCGCGGAGTCGCTCGCCCCCCTGCGGGGGGATCCGCCGCGCGCGGCGATCCTCCTCGACATCGACGGGACGCTCGCGCCGATCGTGCGTCATGCGTCGGACGCGGCGGTTCCCGAGGCGACGCGGGGCCTGTTGATCGAGATCGCCCGACGCTATGGGACGGTCGGGTGCATCAGCGGTCGGGCGGCGTCAGACGCCCGGCAGATCGTCGCGATCGGGTCGATCTCCTATGTCGGAAACCACGGATGCGAGCTGTTGGCCGCCGGGGCGGTCGATGTCGTGCTCGATCCGGAGGTCGCTCCGTGGATCGATCGGGTGAGGGAGTTCGCGGGGGAGGCGAACTCCGAGGCGATCGGCAAGGTCGGGATCCGGACCGAGGACAAGGGGCCGATCCAGGCCTTCCACTGGCGGGGGGTACCTGACGAGGAGGCGGCCGCGGCGGCCCTGCGGGAGGTCGCAGACCGGGCCGTCGACGCGGGATTCGAGATCCACTGGGGTCGGAAGGTGCTCGAGATCCGGCCACCGATCGAGATCGACAAGGGGCGGGGGATCACCGGCCTGCTCCGGGGCGGGGACGCTGTGACCGGGATGTACGTCGGCGACGACGAGACCGATGTCGACGCGTTTCGCGGCCTGCGCTCCGTCCTCTCGGAGGGTGCGCTCTGCGTGGGTGTTCGGTCCGAGGAGACGCCGGCGCGGCTCGAGCGGGAGGCCGACGTGATGGTCGATGGGCCTCCCGGCGTGCGGGACCTTCTCAAGGCGCTGCTCTGAACCGTGCCGTTCGTCGACTTCCTACGCTCGACCGTCCTCCTGTGCGCCGGCGCGGCGAGCGCCCTGGCGGCGGTCACGGTGATCGGCGCGGGGGCGTCCGGCCAGCCGAACCTGCCGCTGTTCGCGTTCGGCTGGTGGGGCATCGCCACGGTGATCGGGATCGTGATCGGCCGCCGGAACGAGGCGTCCCCGCCGATCGCCCGCCTCCTGGCTGGGGCGCGGGCGATCGTCACGATGCCGGAGGAGAAGGCGACCAGGGTTCTGATCAACCGTCTGTGGCCGCTCTTCGGGCTGACGCTGGTCGCCTTCGTGATCGGCTTCTTCGCGCCCCAGGTTCCGGGCATCGCGACCGGGTTCGCGATCATCTGGGCGCTCGCGTGGCGCCGGCAGCACGCGGCGGTGGCGGCGATCGAGCTGCGCGACGGGGCGCGCTTCCACGTCGAGCCGACGTCGCCGATCGAGCCGATGTCGTTGACCCGGACGCCGGGCTTCAAGTCGTACCCGATCCAGCAGCACGAGCAAGCTGCGTGAGCGACGTCCTGCTCGTGTCGCTCGGCTCGACGGCCGGGCTGCGAGCAGCCGACGACGAGCTGGCAGCGTCGCTGCGGCGGGCGGGGGCGACGGTCACCGTCGCGAGAGCGGCCCGGCAGGCAGACGTCCCGACGTTCGCCCTTACGGATTTTCTCTGGGCACGCGCGGCCCGGGCGGCCGCCGTTCGGGCTCTCGACCGGGAGCCGGCGGACGCGGTGATCTACTCGACGATCACCGCCGCTCTGTTCTGGCCGCGGCCTGGGGCGATCCGCTTCGACGCTGCGGCCGCCGGCAACCGGCCGGGTCGGCATGGGTTCTGGCAGCGGCCGCTCGAGCGAGTCCGCCTGCGCGAGTCGCCGCTGCTGATTCCCCAGAGCAGGGGGGCGCTGGCCGAGGCGCCGGTCACGGGCAGGCCGGCCGTCGTCGTGCCGGTTGCCATTCGGCCGTCGGGTCCCTCGGGGTCGGCGTGGTCGCCGGGGCCGGCGGGATCGCCCGGGTCGTCGGGGTCGTCGGGGCCGCCGGGGGGCGTCCGTGACATCGCGGCGATCACGTACGGGGCCAACCCTCGGAAGAAGGGGCTGGACCGGGTGCTCGCGGCCTGGGCGCGGGCCCGTCGACCGGGCGAGGAGCTGGTCGTTGCGGGCGTCCGTGAGCTGCCGGCGGGCTCCTCGGGTCCGGGGAGAACCGATGGTGTCCGCGTGGTCGGGATGGTCGCGCCCGCCGACTACCGGGCCCTCCTGCGGCGCTCGCGGGTCTACGTGACCGCGCCTCGGCGAGAGGACTACGGGATCGCTCAGCTCGAGGCCCTGGCGGACGGGTGCATGCTCGTGACCAACCGGGCGCCGGGTCCGTACGTCGCACTCGATTGGGCGGAGCGCCTGGATCCCCGCCTGGTCGGCGACGACCTGGCGGGCGGGCTGCGGAGCGCCCTCGACGAACCGCGGCCGGGATACGCGCGGGAGGCCGCGGGGCTGGTCGAGGCGGTGTCAGTCGTGACGGTCGACCGCGTCGTGGCCGGCGAGCTGGTCGAAGCGCTCGCGAGGGTGCGGCGAGGGTCGTCAAACCACATCGCCGGAGAGGGTTGATGCGCCCCGGGCCGCCCGCCGGGGCGGTAGGCGGTCCGGGTTCGCTTGAGACGGCCGACGAGCTCGTCCCACGGCAGGGTGTTGAGGACGACGCGGCGGCGGCATTCGCGAGAGCGTCGATGTCCACGGCGTAGGGCTCCCGCCGGCCGATCATCCGTCCGGTCGGGTGGCCGATCGCGTCGATCAGGGGTGCCGGGTCGCGGGACCCGGGCGGTCATCGTGTCGCCGCTCATCCCGAACGACGTGTGGACGCTGGCGATTACCCAGAGGTTGCCCCCAGCTTCACCGGGCTGGTGCGACAACCCTAAGGCGGACCCTTTCAACTCCCTCGATTCCTGGCGCCTCGCGGCGGACAATGCTGCAGTGACGCGGACGTCGCCCTCCCTTGCAAGCCGCTTGACCTTCGAACAGCCAGCAGCCTGTCGGACGAGGACGGCGGCGTGTCGCGCAACCTGCGAAGACTTCTCAGCCAGAGAATGACCTGCTCAAGCACAGAACGCGCGAGGGCGTGACCCATTTATGCTGAGAGCCTCCATTTGCTGTAGGGTCAGTAGGGGGTACCTCAACCACCGGTGCCCTTTTCACCTCGCGATGCGTAGCCAACGTGTCGCAGATGGTCCGCCCTCAGAACAGTAGGTCGGAGCCCCGTCGTCAGGGCCTGAAGTGGTCGACGATGACGCTCAATCTGAGGAAGAAGGCGGACTACCCCATGTGTGGTTCGATGCGCCAGAGGATGCTGTTCGTGATCGTCAACTCGGCCGCCGTCTTGGCGTACGCCGGCGCCGCCTCAGCGGCCTGCCCGCCTGTCGTACCGCCTTGTCGCCCCGCGGCGTTCACCGGCAGCGTGGGAGCTCACGTTCCTCGGTGCGTACGCACGCCGCCGACTTGTACCGCTGCAAGGGGCCCGCGGGGGCAGACGGGCCTCACGGGAAAGACGGGCGGCGCCGGGAGAACCGGGGCATCCGGTCGGACTGGGGCGACCGGCGCGGCAGGCGCGGAGGGCCTGCGCGGTGTCACAGGCAACGTCGGAGCGACGGGTGCGGCTGGCGGCGCAGGGGCTCGGGGAGAGGTCGGAGCAGTCGGCACTGCGGGCTTGCAGGGTGTGACGGGTAACGTTGGTCCGGCGGGTGCCACCGGCGCTGCGGGCGGCACCGGGGCTCCGGGAGCTGCGGGCGCGGTGGGAAGTGCCGGCGGGCCGGGTGCCGTTGGTGGTGCGGGGCCGGCGGGTGCGGTGGGCTCGCAGGGCTTACAGGGGGTGGCGGGTAACGTTGGTCCGGCGGGTCTGCCGGGCGCGGCTGGGGCTACGGGTGCGTCGGGTGGTACCGGCGCGGCCGGTGTCGCAGGGCCGGCGGGCGGGACTGGCGCGACGGGGAATTCCGGCGCGGTGGGCGCCGGTGGCCCGGGTGGGGCTGTAGGCAGTACCGGTGCGGTGGGTGGAACTGGCGCGGCCGGACCCGCGGGTACGGCAGGCGCAGTCGGCTCTACGGGTGCGCAGGGGCCTGTCGGTGTTGGGGGCCCGGTCGGGGCGGCGGGCTCGCAGGGATTGCAAGGCGTGGCGGGCAGTGTCGGACCGGCCGGCGCAGCGGGCAATGCTGGCGCGGTAGGCGGACCGGGCGCGACCGGTAGTGCGGGTCCGGCGGGCGGGATTGGCAATACGGGTGCGCAGGGGGCTGTTGGCCCTGCCGGGCCGGCCGGCTCGCAGGGTTTGCAGGGGGTGACGGGTAACGTCGGTCCGGCGGGTCCGGCCGGCGCATCAGGCGTAACAGGCAATGCTGGCGCCGTAGGTGGAACTGGCGCGACGGGCGCTGCCGGTAACGCGGGCGCCGTGGGTAGTCCCGGCGCCCAGGGGGCTGTCGGCGTTGCGGGTCCGGCTGGCGCGCAGGGGTTGAAGGGTGTTGCTGGTGACGTTGGTCCGGCGGGTCCGGCTGGGACGCCTGGCGTGGCGGGCGCGACTGGTTTGCCGGGCGCTCAGGGGACGCCTGGTGTGGCGGGTGCGAATGGTTCGCCTGGTGTTGCTGGTGCTCAGGGGACGCCTGGTGTGGCTGGCGCGAATGGTTTGGCGGGTGCTCAGGGGACTCCTGGGGTGGCTGGCAGTACTGGCGCTCAAGGTGCCGTGGGCGTTGGGGGCCCGGCTGGCGCGCAGGGGTTGCAGGGTGTTGCTGGTGACGTTGGTCCGGCGGGTCCGGCTGGGACGCCTGGCGTGGCTGGCGCGAATGGTTCGCCGGGTGTTGCTGGTGCTCAGGGGGCGGCGGGTGTTGCTGGTGACGTTGGTCCGGCCGGGACGCCTGGCGTGGCTGGTGCGAATGGTTTGCCGGGTGCCCAGGGGACGCCTGGTGTAGCTGGTGCGACTGGTTCGCCGGGTGTTGCTGGTGCTCAGGGTTTGAGGGGTATTGCTGGTGACGTTGGTCCGGCGGGTCCGGCCGGGACGCCTGGTGTGGCTGGTGCGAATGGCTTGCCGGGTGCCCAGGGGACGCCTGGTGTGGCTGGTGCGAATGGTTTGCCGGGTGTTGCTGGTGCTCAGGGGACTCCCGGTGTGGCTGGTGCGCAGGGTTTGAGTGGTGTTGCTGGTGACGTTGGTCCGGCGGGTCCGGCTGGGACGCCTGGGGTGGCTGGTGCGAATGGCTTGGCGGGCGCTCAGGGGACGCCTGGTTTGGCTGGTGCGAATGGCTTGGCGGGCGCTCAGGGGACGCCTGGTGTGGCTGGTGCGAATGGTTTGCCGGGTGGTGCTGGTGCTCAGGGTTTGAGGGGTGTTGCTGGTGACGTTGGTCCGGCGGGTCCGGCTGGGACGCCTGGTGTGGCTGGTGCGAATGGTTTGCCGGGTGCCCAGGGGACGCCTGGTTTGCCGGGTGCCCAGGGGACGCCTGGTGTGGCTGGTGCGCAGGGGACGCCTGGTGTGGCTGGTGCGCAGGGGACGCCTGGGGTGGCTGGGGCGAATGGTTTGCCGGGCGCTCAGGGGACGCCTGGTGTGGCTGGTGCGCAGGGGACGCCTGGGGTGGCCGGGGCGAATGGTTTGCCGGGCGCTCAGGGGACGCCTGGTGTGGCTGGTGCGAATGGTTTGCCGGGTGTTGCTGGTGCTCAGGGGAATCCAGGTGTGGCTGGTGCGCAGGGTTTGAGTGGTGTTGCTGGTGACGTTGGTCCGGCGGGTCCGGCTGGGACGCCTGGGGTGGCTGGTGCGAATGGTTTGCCGGGCGCTCAGGGGACGCCTGGTGTGGCTGGTGCGCAGGGGTTGCCGGGTGTTGCTGGTGACGTAGGCCCGGCTGGGACGCCTGGTGTGGCTGGGGCGAATGGCTTGCCGGGCGCTCAGGGGACGCCTGGTGTGGCTGGTGCGAATGGTTCGCCTGGTGTTGCCGGTGCTCAGGGGACGCCTGGTGTGGCTGGTGCGAATGGTTCGCCTGGTGTTGCCGGTGCTCAGGGGACGCCTGGTGTGGCTGGTGCGAATGGTTTGGCGGGTGCTCAGGGGACTCCTGGGGTGGCTGGTAGTACTGGCGCTCAAGGCGCCGTGGGTGTTGCGGGTCCGGCTGGCGCGCAGGGGCTGCAGGGTGTTGCTGGTGACGTTGGTCCGGCGGGCCCGGCTGGGACGCCTGGGGTGGCCGGCGCGAATGGCTCGCCTGGTATCGCTGGTGCTCAGGGGACGCCTGGTGTGGCTGGCGCGAACGGGGCCCCTGGTGTTGCTGGTGCTCAGGGGAGTCCTGGTGTGGCTGGCGCGAATGGTTTGGCTGGTGCTCAGGGAACTCCTGGGGTGGCTGGCAGTACTGGCGCTCAAGGTGCCGTGGGTGTTGCGGGGCCGGCTGGCGCCGAGGGTTTGCGGGGTGTTGCTGGTGACGTTGGTCCGGCGGGTCCGGCTGGGACGCCGGGCGTGACCGGAGCGAACGGTTTGCCGGGCGCTCAGGGCGCTCCTGGTGTGGCTGGCGCTCAGGGAACGCCGGGTGTCGCTGGTGCTCCGGGGACGCCTGGTGTGGCTGGTGCGAATGGTTTGGCGGGTGCTCAGGGGACTCCTGGGGTGGCTGGTAGTACTGGCGCTCAAGGCGCCGTGGGTGTTGCGGGTCCGGCTGGCGCGCAGGGGTTGCAGGGTGTTGCTGGTGACGTTGGTCCGGCTGGGACGCCTGGCGTGGCTGGTGCGAATGGTTTGTCGGGCGCTCCTGGCACTCCTGGTGCGGCCGGGGTGGCCGGATCCCAGGGTTTGGCCGGCGTAGCGGGCGACGTTGGCCCCGCGGGCCCGACAGGGGCCCCTGGCGCCGTCGGTGCGGCCGGGAGTGCTGGCTCGAGCGGTGCGACCGGAGCCATCGGCCCAGCCGGAGCTCAGGGAACGAGCGGAGTCGCCGGAGTCGCGGGGCCGGCCGGCACCGACGGAGTCAAGGGAGCTGACGGGACTCCGGGGTCGATAGGTGCGACCGGTGCCACTGGGCCGGCAGGCCCCCCTGCCACCGGTGGACCCGCCCAGTACGCTTATGTCTACAACCTCGGTGCGCAGGTCATCCCCATAGAGGCCGACGTCACATTCGACACGAACGGGGCTCTGACTCCAGGCATCACGCATGCTCCCGGCACCGCCGAGGTCCGCATCCTGGCTGCCGGCACCTATAGCGTCACCTACTCGATCTCCGGCACCCCGCCGAACCAGGTGGCCCTGTTCGTGGACGGGGCGGTGGTTCCTGGAACGGGCTACGGGTCGGGTGCGGGGACCCAGCAGAACAACGGGCAGGCGATCTTCACCGTCTCGTCCGGTGCGGTCCTTACGCTCAGAAATCACAGCTCGCCGGCGGCGCTCGCGCTTCAAACACTCTCCGGGGGAACTCAGCAGAACGTCGACGCCTCGGTGCTCATCAAGCAGCTGGGCTAGGACTCTCACTCTTCCTCAGGAAAGGCAGGCCCCCGCAAGATGCTTCTCCCACACGACCAACCCGCCCGTGTACGTGCTGCCGTCCGATCCCCGCATCGTCGCGTTTCGCACTTGTCGGTCGGCGCCTTCGCCATCGCGACTGCAGTCGCAGTCGGCGCCTGTGGGTCGACGCCGACACCGGTCATCCTCAACACCGAACGGATCGAGCGAGCGATCGAGCAGGCCACTCTGACTCAGCGCACCAAGCGAGTCAACGTGAGCTGCCCGTCTGGTGTGCTCCAGAAGAAGGGCGTCGTGTTCACGTGCACCGCTACGTACAAGGGCGGCGGCGGAAGGTTCATCGTCACGGAGACGGATGGTACGGGTCGGGTCCACTACCTGGCTAAGTGACGCACTCCGCACGTTCGGGGTTGCGATGGTCGTCGTCCTCGCGAACGCTTCAGCGGTCCCGGCGCAGGTCACCACCTCCGTAGGAGTGACCGGAACGCAGCCGCTCGCCCTCCTGCGTCAGTCGACCCAGGCTCTTGCGCAGCCCAACGCGGCGTCGAAACGACTTGAGATCGTGAGCCGGCTCCGGCCGATCACCGGGGAGCAGACCACGCTGCCGGTGATCGGGCGAGCGGCCGACGCACACGGTGGCGTGTGGCTCGATGTCCGCTTGCCGGGCAGGCCGAATGGCCACACCGGCTGGATCTCAGCGAACGCAACCGCGCCGGGGGTCGCTCACTGGCAGATCACGATCAGTCTTGCCGAGCGCAGGGTGACGGTCGCGCACGATGGCCATTTTGCCCGCTTGTTCAGAGCGGTGGTCGGTAGACCGTCCGCCCCGACACCGGTCGGAGACTTCTTCGTCGAGGAGTCGGTCAAGCTGAGCGGGCACGATGTCGGGGCGCCGTACGCCCTCGCGCTCAGCGCTCGCTCGCGCGTATTCCAGGAGTTCGATGGAGGGCCCGGCCAGATTGCTCTGCACGGCACACAGAACATCGGGGGCGTTCTCGGTACCGCCGCCTCGCACGGATGCGTCCGGTTGGACGCGGGCGCGATCACGTGGCTCGCAAGCCGCATCGAGCCCGGGACGCCTGTCACGATCGTGCGCTGACGGCGACGGTACGCGCCGGCTCAAAGGCACCGCCCCTTGGCGGCGGGCTGCTCCCGGCGGCCTGCGATTCGCCGCCCGGGCGTAGACGGGACCAGGAGCGCGTGGCTCCGAACGAGTCCGACCGCGACGTCGACGAGTCTCTGTCCGCAGCCTGAGAGTGGTTGCGGAGCATCGCGAACGCCCGGTCGCCACTGTTCGCGTGACGCCCCATGAGGCTGCCCTCGAGTTCATTGATCACTTCGCCCCAAGACGGTTGATGCGCCCCCGGCCGCCCGCCCCGGCGGTCAGACGGTCCGGGTTCGCTTGAGGCGACCGACCAGCTCGTCCCACGGCAGGGTGTTGAGGACGTCGGCCGGTCCGAGGCCGGCCCGCCGGGCGGTCCAGATCCCGTAGCGAAGGACGTCGAACCCGCCGCTCGAATGTGCATCCGAGTCGATCACGATGCCCGCCCCGCCGGCGGAGGCCGCCCGGGCATGGACTTCGCTGAGGTCCCGCCGATTCGGGTTGGAGTTGATCTCCAGGAGCGTCCCCGACGCGGCGGCGGCCTTCACGAGGGCGTCGATGTCCACCGCGTAGGGCTCCCGCCGGCCGATCATCCGTCCGGTCGGATGGCCGATCGCGTCGATCAGGGGGTGCCGGGTCGCGGCCACCATCCTCGCGGTCATCGTGTCGCCGCTCATCCCGAACGACGTGTGGACGCTCGCGATCACCCAGTCGAGCTCGGCCAGCAGATCGTCGTCGTAGTCGGGCGACCCGTCCGGCAGGATGTTGACCTCGCTGCCGGCGAGCAGGCGGATCCCCGGGAGTTTGGCGTCGGCCGCGTGGACCTTCTCGATCTGCCGGCGGAGCTCGTCCGGAGAGACGTCGTTGCCGAAGCCGTGGGTGGCCGAGTGGTCTGTGATCGCTAGGTACTCGTAGCCTCTTGTCGCCGCCGCCCGCCCCATCTCCAAGATCGTCTCCCGCCCGTCGGATGCGACCGTGTGGCAGTGGAGGTCCCCCCGGATGTCTGACTGCTCGATCAGCCGGGGAAACGATCCGGCCGCCGCCCAGTCGAGCTCGCCGCGGTTCTCGCGGAGCTCCGGCTCGATGTAGGCCAGCCCGAGCAGGCCGTAGACCTCGGCCTCGGTCGGGCACCGGTGGGTCTCGCCGGTCGCGTCGTCGAGGATCCCGTACTCGGAGACGTGGAGCCCCTTGCGGACGGCCCGCTCCCGGAGGGCGGCGTTGTGCTGCTTGGAGCCGGTCATGTGTTGGAGGAGGTTGCCGAACTGGTCGGGTTTGACCGCCCGGACCTCGACGACCATCCCCGTGTGGGTGACCCCCCGGGCGGCGGTCGCGCTGGTCGGTTGGGCCGATTCGATCGCCCCGAGTTCGCCGAGGCAGTCGAGCAGCGCGGCGGGGTCGGCGGCCGCGATCACGACATCGAGGTCCTTGACGCTCTCCGAGCGCCGCCGAACCGAACCCGCCAGCTCGATCAGGGCCGGCGGACCCGAGGAGATCTGGCGGTCGCGCTCGCGCAGCTCGCCCACCACCAGCTCGCCGATCGCCAGCGCCCGGTCGAGCGGCACCCGCCGCCGGGGCGGGCCGTCGCCTGCGGCCGCGATCGCCGCGAGGACCGACTGCTCGAACTTCTCACCGAAGCCCCTGATCCCCCGGAGCCGCTCGCCTCGGGCGGCTTCGGCGAGGCTCGCGAGCGAGTCGATCCCCAGCTCGTCGAACAGCCGGCGCGCCCGCTTGGGTCCGAGGCCGGGCAGGCCGACCATCTCGAGGACTCCTGGGGGGAACCGCTCACGCAGGCGCTCGGCTGCGGGGATCCGGCCGGTCTGGATCAGGGCGAGGATCTTCTGCTCGAGCGTCGCGCCGATCCCCGCGAGCTCGGTGACCCGTCCGGCGAGGGCGAGCTCGGCGATCGAGACGGGCGAGTCGCGGACGGCCTTGGCGGCGTTGCGGTAGGCGACGACCCTGTGGATGACCGCCCCGTCGAGCTCGTAGAGGTCGCCGAGCTCGTCGAGCGCGGCGGCGATCGCGCGGTTGGAGGTCGGGGGCATTCATCTAGGGTAAGCCGCCATGTCCGGGCCTGCTTGGTTGATCCTGCCGACCTTCAACGAGGCCGAGAACATCGAGGCGATCGTCGCCGCGGCCGGCGCCCAGCTCGCGGCGGTCGCCGGGGATGGCTACCGCGTGCTGATCGTCGACGACTCCTCACCCGACGGGACCGGCAGGCTGGCCGACGGGCTGGCGGCCGCCGATGAGCACGTCGAGGTCCTTCACCGGACCGAGCGGGCCGGCCTCGGTCCGGCGTACCTGGCCGGCTTTCGCCACGCCCTGGCCGGGGGTGCGGGTCGGCTGATCGAGATGGACTCGGACTTCTCCCACGATCCGGCCGACATCCCCCGGCTGATGGCGGCGCTCGACGCCGGGGCCGACCTCGCCCTCGGCTCCCGCTACGTCCCCGGCGGGTCGGTCGTCGACTGGGGCCTCTTGCGGCGGGTCGTCAGCCGGGGCGGATGCACCTACGCCCGCGCGGTGCTCGGCCTGGGGGTCCGCGACCTGACCGGTGGGTTCAAATGCTTTCGCCGGGAGGTGCTCGAGGCGATCGACCTCGACACGGTCCGGTCTCATGGGTATGCCTTCCAGGTCGAGCTGACCTACCGCACGCTCGGCCACGGGTTCGACGTGGTCGAGGTGCCGATCGTCTTCCGCGACCGGGTCCTCGGGACCAGCAAGATGTCGGCGGTGATCGCTGCCGAGGCGATCTGGATGCTTCCGCGGCTGCGCTTCGCCCGCGGGTCTGGGGTCGGCGGGCGCCGGCGCGGCAGATGACCGGCAACCGCGGCGGACACCTCAAGGAGGTGGCCCTTTCGACTCGGTCTATTTCTCGGGCACCGGGCGATGCGCGGGCGCGGCTGGAGGATCTGGTCGTCCGACGAGGAGGACGTGGCTGTCGATCAGCGCCTGAGACAGAACCGCGAGCTCTGCGCGGTCGTGCCCCGCGTGATCGAGGAGCATGCCGAGGGCGGTCGACCTGTCGATCTGATGGATCGCCATCAGGATCCCCGATGCCTGTTCGACCGCCGGATTGCGGGACTCGTCTCCGGACGAGAACGGCGTTGGCTGACTCGCGGGGGCGTCGGGTTTCGCGGGCGGGCTGCTGGGTGCGCCGTTCCCCGACGGGAGACGCGGCACCGCGTCGTTATCCCCCGGCGGCAAACGTGACCCCGAAGGCGTCGTGGGAGCCCGACAGGCGGCCGAGCACGGCGCGTGACCCTCCGTGGGGGGCCGCGATCACCCGGACCCCGCCAGTCGACGGCCCGCCCGTCGCGAGCGTGTAGGGCGTGGCACTCCACCCGGGCCCGGTCACGGTCCCCGTCCTGCCGGCAGCGCTCGCCCGGGCTGTCGTGAACCGGGTCGAGCCGAAGTCCGAGAGCACCGAGTCCCCGCAGCTCGCAATGTCGGCGCTCAGGCAGACGGACGGGGCTTCGACGATCCATTCGGCCGAGCTGACGTCGACTTGGTCGGCGTGGAGGCGCTGGGTGAACCGCGTGCCGAGGGTCCGATTCGTCATGTTGAGGCGGACGTCGCCGCGGCTTATCGTCACGCGCGCGCTGACGACGTCCCCCGGGCGAATCGTCAGCTGCGGATCGCCCGAGACCTTCGGGTAGAGCTCGAACCAGGACGAATAGGTCGGGATCCCGTCGGCCCCGCAGTCGGATTCGGTGCCGATCTGCTCGACCGTGTTCGACCTGTCGCCGCCGAGTCCGATCCAGTTCGACATGTAGGTCGCCCGGCCGATCGTGCACAGGACGGCCGGCGTGACCCAGGTGCCACTGACGTCGGTGAAGCGCGTCCCCCGGCCGGTCGAGACGTAGCCCGCCCAGTTCGAGGCCCCGACAGTCGGGGCGGCGGAGGCCGGCGGCGCGAGGACGCCCGGCACGGCAAGGGCCGAGACAACGGTCAGGAGGAGGGTGGCGGCGAACCGCGGCAGGCGGAGCAGCGGCCGCTCGAGGCCGAGGCTGAGGCCGACGTGCCGGCCGGCTGGAGGGCGAGTCGGGTGAGGCAGGTGAGACAGGTGCATGGCGACCGGTCTGTCGTTGGCGGGATCCGTCCCATCTGGAAACTGACCGGTCGGCCGAGGAATCTCGGCTGCCGACGGTAGGAAACTCGTATGAGACGACATTCCACAGTCGTCGGACCAGACGGTCGTCGACGCCAGCCGCCTCGGCCTGGGTGGCCGATCGTCCGATCTTCGGGGAGCCGGGCCGCTCGCTCGGTCTGAACTCGGTGTGGATCTGATATGGAACAGGCATGAACCGGCCGGGCATCCTCGTCGTCGACGACGACATCGCAATCCGTGAGCTGGTTTGCGTGCTTCTGGAAGGCGCCGGATATGACGTGCGGAGCGCCGCCGACGGCCGGTCCGGTCTGCGGACCTTCCACGCCGAGCCGTCGGACCTCGTGATTCTCGACGTGATGATGCCCGAGCTCGACGGCTGGCAGACGCTTGAGCGGATCCGGGACCTCAGCGACGTGCCGGTGCTCATGCTGACCGCCCGGAGCTCTGAGCTCGAGCGGGTTCGGGGGCTGCGAGCCGGCGGGGATGACTACGTCACCAAGCCGTTCGGCCGTCAGGAACTGCTGGCGCGGGTCGAGGCGCTCCTTCGAAGGACGCGGGGTGACGTGACCGTCCGCGACGTCTACGCCGACGATGACATCAAGATCGACTTCGCGCAGCGGAGCGTCGCGGTTCACGGCGAGGCGGCTGCGCTCACTCCGCTCGAGTTCAAGCTCCTGAGCGTCTTCGTCCACCACCCCAACCAGGTCCTCAGCCGCGATCAGCTGCTCGACCTCGTCTGGGACGATCGGGCTGGCGCCTCACCGCATCAAGTCAAGCTCTACGTCGGCTATCTGCGGCGAAAGATCGGCGCCGAGCGGATCGAGACGGTCCGGGGATTCGGCTACCGCTACAACCGCGCTGACTCGACCCAGGCCGCCGGTCCGCGTCCCTCGGCGCGGCCGTCGGCTTCTCGCCGTAGAACGGCCGCCGCCCGGCCCTGACCGACTGATCGCGCGGCAGACGGGCGTCCAGCCGGGTGATAGGCTGGCGTCGGCCGACGAACGAGGAAGCCACCTCCTGGCGGGCCGGCGAACCGAGAGAAACCAGCTCTCGGTGAACAGTCGTACAGCCCGTCTCCTCGCCGAGGAAGGATCATGTCACCCGACGTCGCCGGCTCTGGTTGCCATGTCTCACCGTGAAAAGCTCAGTCGTCGCCGACCTTGGGGTCGCTCGGGCGCCGTTCCTCGCCCAGGCGTCGACCGCGTTGGGTCGGCTGCGCCGCCCGGCCGCGGGTCAGCACGGGTCTGAAAACGCTCGGCTGAGTCGCCCGTCGGGCGTCGATGCCCTGACCGCGCTCGGGCTCGTACTCGTGGCTGTCTATGTCGTGCGGGCACCCGGACACTGGGGCGGACCTCGGGTGGACGCCTTCTTCGCCAAGTGGCTCTACGACGCCGCCGCCGCGATCGGGGCCGTTCTCTGTGGGTGGCGCGCATTCCGAGTTCGCGAGGACCGGGCGACTTGGTCGCTGATCGCCGTCGCGTTTGTCTTCGAGGTTGCCGGCAACAGCGTCTACGCGGTGCGCTACGGAGGTTCCGGCGGACCGGTTCTGTCGGTCGCCGACGGGTTCTGGATCGCCTTCTACCTGCCGATGGCAGCCGCTCTGGTCCTGCGGATCCGGGCTGCCGCGAGTGTCGCCGGGGCCGTCGTGTTCGACATCCTGATCGCGATCGGCGCGCTCGGCTCGGTCTCGGCCGCGTTCGTCCTCCAAGCGATCGTCGCCGGCCACGGCGGGTCGGTCGCCGAGTTCGTGACGACCCTCTCCTACCCGGTGGGCGACCTCGTACTCGCTGCTCTCGTCCTCCAGCTCGCAGCCGCCGGCGCCTGGCGTCTCGGGCGCGCGACGGCCCTGATGGCCGGGTGCTTCCTCGTCTGGGGGGTGACCGACTCGGTCTACGCCCTCCAGATGATCAACGCGACCTATGTCCCGGGTGGTGTGCTCGATCTCGGATGGGTGATCACGTTCGTGTTGTTCGGAGTTGCGGCCTGGACGCCGCCGGACGCGCGGATCATCCTGCGGCAGGCGCCCGGTCTGGGCTCGCTCGGCGTGCCCGTGAGCTTTGCGGTGCTTGCCCTGGCCATCCTGATCTATGCGGGAGTGGGCGAAGTCAACCTCGTCGCGGTCGGCCTGTCGGCCGGGGCGTTGGTATGCATGATCGCCCGTTTCGTGATCACCTTCCGCAGTCACCTGATGGCTCTCGCGAGCACCAGGTTGGTGCTCGAGACCGCCTACGACCCGTTCATGTCCTTCGAGGCCAGCGGCGTCATAACCGATTGGAACGCCGCGGCGCAGGCGAGCTTCGGCTGGTCGCGGGAGGACGTGGTGGGACGCAACGTGGTTGAGACGTTCCTACCCGACGTTCGGCGCGAGGCATACGCGCAGCTGATCGGCCGGTTTCTGGACACCCGCGAGGAGGATGTGATGCGCAAACGGATCGAGCGCACGGTCGTCCATCGAGACGGCCACGAGATGCCCATCGAGTTGACGATCTCTCCGGTCGAGACGGAGTACGGCCACGCGTTCCACGTCTTCATGCGCGACATCACCCAGCGGCGGGCGGTGGAGCGGGCGAAGGACGAGTTCGTCGCGATCGTCAGCCACGAGCTTCGGACGCCGCTCACGTCCATTCGCGGCTCGCTGGGCCTGCTGGCCGGAGGCGTGCTCAGCGCATCGCCGGCGAAGGCCGACCGGATGTTGAAGATCGCGCTCGAGAACACCGACCGTCTGGTGCGGATGGTCTCAGACATTCTCAACCTGGAGCGGATCGAGTCGGGCACGGTGGATCTCACCTACCGTCCGTGCGACGCCGGTCAACTCGTTCGCGCGGCCGCCGAGACCATGCGACCAGCCGCCATGCTCGCCGGCGTCGCGCTGGATGTCGCCGATCACGGCGCCATGCTCGACGCGGATCCCGACCAGATCCTGCAGACCCTGACCAACCTGCTCTCGAACGCGATCAAGTTCTCACCGGAGGGGTCGACCGTGTGGGTGGGGTGTGAGCTCCTCGAGGACACGATCGTCTTCCAGGTCCTCGACGAGGGTCGGGGCATTCCGTCCGACCAGCTCGACCGGGTCTTCGAGCGCTTCGCCCAGGTCGACTCGTCCGACGCCCGCGACAAGGGCGGGACGGGCCTGGGGCTGGCGATCTGCCGGAGCATCGTCGAGCAGCACGGAGGACGCATCTGGGTGGAGAGCGGCGATGCGGAAGGGTGCAGGTTCCAGTTCACGCTGCCGGTCGTCTGCACCGACAGGCCGGCGACGAGCGCCCACATCGGGGCTTTGGCTCCGGATCTCGATCCCGTGTCGTTCGGGCGGACGTGATGGCCTCGCGGCCGGACCGGGCGAGACGCATCCTCGTGGTCGACGACGACGCCAGCATTCGCGAGGTGACGCGGATGACCCTCGAGATGGTCGGCGGTCATGAGGTCTCGACCGCTGGGTGCGGTCGCGACGCCCTGGCTCAGGCGGTGCGCGAACGGCCGGACGCGATCCTTCTCGACGTGATGATGCCCGGCCTCGACGGCCCGGCGACGTTCGAGCGTCTCCAAGCCGATCCGTCGACGGCCGACATTCCGGTGATCCTCCTCACGGCCAAGCTCCAGGCTACCGACCAGGCGCGGTTCGTCGCGCTCGGTGTCCGGGCCGTCCTCTCCAAGCCGTTCGACCCGATGAAGCTCCCCGGCGAAGTTGCGGGCCTGCTCGGCTGGCGGGAGGCGACGGATGGCGGCTGACGACCTGAAGGCGCAGGACGGTTCGTCGGACGGGAGGGAGTCCGCGGCTGATCGCGCGGGCGCGGCTGCGGTCAGCGCGATCTGGCGCCGTCACCGGGCGGAGATCCTCGGGCAGGTCGGCGCGGTGGAGGATGCGGTCCGCGACGGGGTGGCCGGCCGGTCGGACAACGGAGGCCGGGAGCGGGGTGGCCGCGCCGCCCACAAGCTGGCCGGGTCCTGCGGCACATTTGGCTTCCCGGTCGCCGGGGAGATCGCCGGACGCGTCGAGGACGCGCTCTGCGGGTCTTGTGGCCCGTCGGCCGATCAGTATCTGGCGCTGGTCGGCCTGGCGCATGCGCTGCGACGGGCACTCGAAAGCGGATCCCCGGCGCTCTAGCGTCGCAGACGGGGAGGAAGGGCCGGCGCCTACGGCATGATCCTGACCGGGGTTCCCGGAGGGATGCGGTCAGCGAGCCAGACGATCGCCCGCGTGTCGAGCCGGATGCATCCGTGAGACGCGGCCGTGCCGAGTAGGCCGCCGACGTTGTTGGTCCCGTGGAGCGCGATCTGGCCCGGGCCGCCGGCGAATTCCTGGAGAACGTTCGACCGGGCGCTGAGCGCCAGTGCGTATGGGGCGCCAACGGCCCAACCCTCCAACTTGATGCTCTCCTCGACGAAGAAGCGACCGCCTGGTGTCGGGGTGGACGACTTGCCGACGACCACCTTGAACGTACGGACGAGGGCACCGTCGTGGCGGGCTGTGACCCGGCGGGTGGAGGTGTGCACGGTGAGCGCCCATCCGGTCGCGCCGAGGGTGGCCGAGCTCCCGGGGATCCAGCCGGCGTGGCTGTTCGGCCGTCCGGGGAGGAGGACGTCGAGCCAGACGTTGCCTTGGAGGTCGGTGGCCGTCCCGAGCACCGGGAGGGCAGTACGCTCGCGGGTGATCGGCCGGGTCGCGCTGACCCTCTCCAGTTGGGTCGCGCCGGCATCTGGACTGGAGTACGCCTCGGCGGCGTGGTTGAGCCTCGCGAGCTTCTGGGTTGCCGGAGTCTGGGCGTTCGGTGGCGCAGCCGCAGCGATCGCCGTGGCACCCCAGACCGCCAGCAGTGATGCGAGTCCGCCGGATATCCGTGCGGCACGGTTCATGATCTCGTCTCCTCCCTGAGTGGCCCGGCAGGCGAGGCGGGGCGAGCCGGTCGGGCCCGCCCCACCTCATCAGCCTGTGAAGGGCGTGGTCTTGAGGGGGCCGAGCACCGGCGAGCGCGCGTACTTCTTGTGCGCCGAGTGGTGGACGACGACCTTGGCCTTGGCCTTGGCCTTTGCCTTGGGCTTGGCCACCGTGAGCGTCGTGCTCGGGGCCGCCGCCGGCGCGCCCACGCCGGCGATCGGGGCCTTGATGGTCACGACCGTCGTCACGCCGCCTGTGGTGGGGCCGCCGCCTGTGGTGGTGCCGCCGCCTGTGGTGGTGCCGCCGCCTGTGGTGGTGCCGCCGCCTGTGGTGGTGCCGCCGCCTGTGGTGGTGCCGCCTCCCGTGGTGCCGCCGCCGCCTGTTGTCCCCCCGCCGCCTGTTGTGCCGCCGCCTGTTGTCCCGCCGCCGGTGGTGCCGCCGCCGGTGGTGCCGCCGCCGCCTGTTGTGCCGCCGCCGGTGGTGCCGCCGCCGCCAGTCGTGCCGCCGCCTGTCGTGCACGAGGGCTTGAGGATCTGGTCGCTGTCGAGCGTGACCGCGCCGTTTTCTGCCAGGGCGCGACCGTCGATCGTGACATCGTGGGTGACTGTGATGCTCGTCAGTGCGAGGATCGTCCCAGCGAACGTTGAGCCCGTCCCGAGCGTGGCCGAGCTGCCCACCTGCCAGAAGACGTTGCAGGCCTGGGCGCCGTTGATCAGGCTGACCACGCTTGAAGAAGCGGTCGTGAGCGTGGATCCGGCCTGGAAGATGAAGACCGAGGTCGGGTCTCCACCACCATCGAGGGTGACCGTGCCGGTAAGGCCGATCGACGAGGCGGAGTTGTACACGCCGGCGAGCAGCCTCTGGCCGCCGAGGTCAGCGACGATCGGTGACGGCGGCCCCTGTGCGGCGGCATTGTCGTACGCGGTGCTCAGATCGTGCTTCGCCCCTTGGGTGACGGCGTCTCCGCCATGGTCGGTCCCGTTGATGGTGATCGTCGCCGTCCCGGTCTCGGTGGTCGTCGGGAAGGTCCCGAGATCACCGTTGATCGTCGTGAAGCCGGTGTTGGTTACGCCGGAGCCCGCCAGTACGCCGAACGGTTCGGTGGTGGCCAACGGCACAGGCGACAGTGCGGACGCGATCCGGGCCTTGGGGTTGCGCTTCGTCTTCGATGCTGCGGCCTTCTTCGAGTGGGATTTGACGCACCGGGCCTTGGCCGAGCGGCTCATCTTGGACGCACAGGAACCCGGGTGCCGCGGGACGGCCGGCCGCGGCGCCGCCTCGGCGCTGATCGCGCCGGCGAGCGCGGCGAGGACGACGAGGTAGGCCACTGGTTTGACGGCCGCGCGACCGTGTCTGCGGCGGATCGGGGATTCCTGGTACATGTGACAGTCCTCGGATTGAGCGTGTGGCTGACCGCATGAGTCAGCATTGCTCCGGCCGGGCTGTTGAGGACGGATCCGTCGGCGGCACACCTGATCGAGTCGCGTGGATTGCGCGGAGCCCGGTCGCTGTCTGGCAGTCGCTTCGATCGACGATAGCAGGTCGGGTTTGGGGCGCGCTGATCCCAGCAACACCTACGGCGTAAGCCGATTCCGGTGGATTACGCGTCTCCCGGTGGTGCGGACGGCATCGGGAGCAGGCGATGACTCTGCACGACGGCCGAGGCGATATCGGCGAGCTTCTCACCGGAGTTCTGCGATTGGTCGCGGAGCCTCTCGAAGGCCTTGTCGGCACCGATCCCATGCCGGGCCATCAGAATGCCTTTTGCCTGCTCGATCACGGCGCGGCGTCCGAAGGCTCCCTGGAGCTCGTGGTACTCGGCGAAGCGCTCCAACGTGATGTCAAGGGCGCTCTCCAGCTCCTCGGAGGAGGCGTTGACAATGTAAGCAAACACACCACGCTTGGCGGCCTCGTGAATGTAGGCGGGCTCCTCCGCCGAGAGCAGGGCGATCACGGGACAGTTCGACTCCCGAACTATCCGCTCGATCATCGTCAGTGCATGCCGCGTGGAGAGACCCAGCGAGACCAGCGCGACATCCGGGCTCTCGCGCAGCGTGAGGGCGCCGACTTCCTCGAAATTGACCGCCATGCACATGACCTCGTGGCCGAGGTCGACGACGATCTGCGCGAGCCGCTCCAGCGTCTCGACGCTTTCGTTCGCGAGCAAGATGCGCAGACGTCGGATGGGCCTCCTAACCCACTCACCAATTCGATGGGCATCCGGTCCGCCTCGCCCGGTCGAGAGGTGCCACGAATCTACATCCACTCAGCTCCACCCCGAACATCGGGCGTGACGGTCACGGTGGACTCTACGGGTTTCGGAGGTTGCTCGCCAGGGGCAGTTCCAGTGCCGTCGGGCTAAAGTCCGCGCGCTCGGACGCCGATGTGAAGGGGTGAACCCCGCCCCGCTCGCTCCGTCTGCCTACGCGCTTGTCGAGGGGATGCGCAGTACCCGCCAGACGCTCGACGTCTGGCGACGGCGACCGTGGCGAATCCTCGGCGTCTGGGCCGGCGGAAGCCTCCTCGCGGCGATCGGGCTCCTCACCGCCGTCTGGGTGGTCGCCACGGTCTGGAAGGTCGGCGGCTTCGGCAGCGCGACGCAGGCGCAGGTCATCCGGCCGCCATTCGTCGTCGGCGGCCTCCACGACATAGAGACGATCCTGAGGCGCAACCTGCTCGTGCTCGCGCTGCACGCGATGGCCTGCCTCGCCGGCTTCATCGCCGGCAGCTCGGTCCCCGAGCAGGCCCGCCGGCACGAGGGGCTCCGCCGGAGGATCCATGACCAGTGCGGCCGGCTGGCGATCGTCTTCGTGATCGGGGCCACGGGATTTTCGCTTTCGGCACAGGCCCTCGTGATCGGGATGGAGGCCAACAGCGTGGCGACCCGCCTGCACACGTCGGTCGGGCTCCTTCTCGTCGGCCTGCTTGCGCACGCTCTGCTGGAGTTGACGGCCCTCTTCCTTCCGCTCGCCGCCTGGATCATCGCCAGCCGCCGTGGCGAGTGGGATCAGCTCTTGGCGGCCACCCTCGTCACCGTGGCGATCTCCCTCCCAGTGCTGGTCCTCGCAGCCGTGGTCGAGGTCTATCTCTCGCCGCACGTCCTAGCCGCGGTGCTCTCCTGAGACCTTGAGTGCTCGATTGCGCGGGACCTTCCGCGGCTTGAAACCAACCCCCGACGCCGCAACTACGGGACCCGCGGGCGACCCACTACAATTTGTATAGTAATGAGTCCAGGGCGATCCGAAGGAGAGAAAATGGCAGACCTCACACACGTCACCGACGCCAGCTTTCAGGCCGAGGTCATCGAGTCCGAGCTTCCGGTCCTCGTGGACTTCTGGGCGCCGTGGTGCGGACCGTGCCGGAAGGTCGCGCCGGCTCTTGAGGAGATCGCCTCCGAGCGTGACGACCTGCGGATCGTGAAGCTGAACATCGACGACAACCAGGCGACCGCCGCTCAGTTCGGGGTCCTCTCGATTCCGACGATGATCCTCTTCCGTCACGGCGCCCCCGTCAAGACCGTGATCGGGGCATTCCCCAAGAAGCAGATCGAGCAGGCCCTCGAGCCGGCGCTGGCCTAGGGAGATCCGGCTGCGGCGGGCGCTGTCGAGTCGTCGCCGCTTGATCTGTCCGGCGGGACGGGTCAGACGCGGTCGACCGCGATCCGGAGCGTCCGGCCGTCGATCGTGAGCGGCTCGCCGCCTCGCCCGTCGAGCTCCACGCCGATCGAGAGCTCGCGAGCGAGCGTCTCGGCGGCGATGTAGGCGGTGTGGGCGGCGGCCACCGCCAGGAGCTCGGGGTCGCCGTCGAGCTCCAGCGTGATCCGGTCGCCGACATCGAGACCGGCGGCCTTGCGGGCAGCCTGGACGGCGTGCACGATCTCCCGGGCCAGCCGCTCGGCCAGGAGCTCGGGGTCGATGGCGAGCTCGAGTGCCACCGCGTGTGAGCCGTCACGTTCGAGGCCGTAGCCGTCGAGCGGAGCCAGCGTGATGAGCAGGTCCTCGGCCGCGAGTTCGTGGTCGTGGCCGTCGATCGAGATCGCGACGGTCCCGCCGTCGCGGACTCCGGCCGCGACGTGTCGGGGATCGAGCGCGGCGATCGCGGCGGCCGCCAGCGGCATGCTCTTACCGAGACGCGGTCCGAGCGTCCGGTAGTTCGGCTTGATCTGGTGGCTGCCGAGCTCGTCGGCCGCGACGACGAAGCGCAGGCGCTTGACGTTCAGCTCGTCGCGGACGAGAGCCTCCAATCGCTCGATCGCCGTCCGCTCGCGACCGCTCGCGACGACGATCGCCTCGCGGAGTGGCTGGCGGTTGCGGACCTTGGCCTGAGCCCGAGCCGCTCTCCCGAGGCGGACGGTCTCGCGGGCGGTGGCCATCGCGAACTCGAGCTCGATGTCGCGTTCGCCGGGCTGCGGAAACGCCTCGACGTGGACGCTGGACTCGGACGCGTCGAGGTTGTCGTAGATCTCGTCGGCGACGAACGGCGTGAACGGTGCCAGCAGGTGGGCGACCGTCAGCAGGCACTCGCGCAGCGTCGCGAAGGCCGCCGGGTCGCCGTCCCAGAAACGCCGTCGGGAGCGACGGACGTACCAGTTCGACAGCTCGTCCACGAAACCGCCGATCGCCCGACCGGCACTCGTCGTGTCGTAGGCGTCGAGACGGTCGCAGACCTCGCTGACGGTCGCCGCCAGACGCGAGAGCACCCAGTTGTCGAGATCGCGGTCCGACTCGGAACGTATGGTCTCGACCGCGCCGCCCGCAGTCTCGACCGCCGCGCCGCCTGTCGCCTCGACCGCCGCCCCGCCCGTCGTCTCGACCGCCGCGGCCGTGGCGTTGGCGAAGAGGACGAAGAAGTAGTAGGTGTTCCAGAGTTGACGGAGCAGAAGCTGGACGCCCTCCCCGACCGCGTCGATCGAGAAGCGGTAGCCGTCCCAGGGCGCTTTGCTCGTGAAGAAGTACCACCGGAGGGCGTCGGCCCCGAACCGGTCGAGGACCTCCCAGGGGGACACGATGTTGCCCTTCGACTTGGACATCTTCTGGCCCTCGTCGTCGAGGATCAGGCCGAGGCAGACGACGTTCCGGTAGGGGGACCGGTCGTAGAGGAGCGTTGAGATCGCGAGCAGCGAGTAGAACCAGCCGCGGGTCTGGTCGAGGGCCTCGCAGATGAAGTCGGCCGGAAACGCCTGCTCGAAACGTTCGAGGTTCTCGAACGGCGCGTGATGCTGGGCGAAGGGCATGGCTCCGGAGTCGAACCAGACATCGATCACCTCGGGGACCCGATGCATCTGCTGCCCGCAGTCTTCGCAGGCGAAGCCGATCTCGTCGACATACGGCCGGTGGGGGTCGCCGATCGGCGTGCCGGACCGCCGTTCGAGCTCGGCGAACGACCCGATGCAGACGACATGTCCTTCGGCGCAGCGCCAGATCGGCAGCGGCGTGCCCCAGTAGCGCTCGCGGGAGAGGGCCCAGTCGACGTTGTTGTCGAGCCAGTCGCCGAACCGCCCGTGCTTGATGTGCGGCGGGTGCCAGTCGACGGTCTCGTTGGCCGCGAGGAGCCGGTCGCGGAGCTTGGTCGTCGCGATGTACCAGGAGGGTTTGGCGTAGTAGATCAGCGGCGTTCCGCATCGCCAGCAGTGAGGGTATGAGTGCTCGCGCAGCTCGGCTCGAAACAGCCGGCCGAGATCGCGGAGATCGGCGATCAGGTCGTCGTTGGCGGCGCGGACGTTCCGCCCGGCATAGGCGCCGATCCGCTCGTCGTAGGTCCCATTGACGAGGACCGGGTTGACGACCGTCAGGCCGGCCGAGATGCCGAGCCGGTAGTCGTCCTCGCCGAATGCGATCGCCGTGTGGACGAGGCCGGTCCCGTCGCTGTCGGAGACGAAGTCGCCCATCAGGATCGTGTGGCCGCGGTCGCCCCACGTCTCGGTCGGGATGTAGTCGAACGGCGGGCGGTAGGCCGCGCCGTCGAGCTCCCGTCCGGCGAAGGTCTCGAGGACCTCGGCCTCCTCCCCTAGTACCCGGTCGACGAGGGACTCGGCGAGGACATATACCGTTGCGCCGAGTCGGGCGCGTACGTAGGTCAGATCGGGGTCGGCGGCGATCGCCGCATTGGCGACGAGCGTCCACGGGGTCGTCGTCCAGATCAGCAGTTCGTCACCTGACCGGAGCGGTCCGTGGTCCTCGGCGGCGGACATCCGCACGTAGACGGACGGGTCCTCGATGTCTCGGTAGCCGAGGGCGACCTCATGGGAGGACAGCGCTGTACCGCAGCGCGGGCAGTAGGGGACGACCTTGTGGCCTTCATAGAGGAGGCCCTTCGCGTGGATCTGGTTGATCGCCCACCAGACAGACTCGACGTAGGAGTCGTCGAGCGTCCGATAGGCGTCGTCGAGGTCGATCCAGAAGCCGATCCGTTCGGTCAGGCGGTTCCAGTCCTCGAGGAACTCGAAGACCGACTCACGGCAGCGCTTGTTGAAGGCCGCGATCCCGTAGGCCTCGATCTCGTCCTTCGACTCGAGGCCCAGCTGCTTCTCGACGGCGATCTCGACCGGAAGTCCATGGCAGTCCCAGCCACCCTTGCGCTCGACCCGGTAGCCGCGCATCGTCTTGTAGCGGGGATAGATGTCCTTGAAGACGCGCGCCAGGACATGGTGGGCGCCCGGGCGGCCGTTGGCGGTCGGCGGGCCTTCGTAGAAGACCCAGGGCTCGGCGTCGGCCCGGCGGCGCAGCGACTCGGCGAAGACCTCGCGCTCGCGCCAGCGCTCGAGGACGATGAGCTCGAGGTCGGGGAAGGATTGCTGTGGGTCGACGGGGCGGTACACGGCCTGATGATTCTAGGTGGGCGGCCTGCGGGGACCCCGTTGCGGCCTTGGGTCACCTCGCCGGCTCGGAGATCGGACTCGGGCCGAGCGTCCGGTGGCGGCCGGACCGCGAGGGCCGCTCTCAGTCGATCAGTCCGTGGCGCAGCGCGACGGCGACGGCAGCGGCCTTGTCGCTGGCGCCGAGCTTGGCGTAGACGTTCCCGAGGTGTGTCTTGATCGTCGCCGCGCTGACCACCAGCCGCTCGGCGATCTCGGGCGACGTGAGGCCCTGCGAGGCGAGCTGGAGGACCTCCGTCTCGCGGGGGGAGAGCGCAGGTCCGTCGACGAACCCGTCAGTCGTTTCGCGCGAGCGCAGACGCCGGGCGTTCAGCGCGGCTAGCTCGGCGGCCTGTCGGGCCCGGTCGCCGGCGTGTCGCTCGGCCGCCTGTGGAGCGGTGCGGCCGGCGAGGCGGTGAACCTCGGCGCGTCGGTCGGCCCGCCCGGCAAACTGCGCCAGACGCTCGGCGGTGAGCTCATAGGCAGTGGCGGCGGACGTCTGGGACCGTACGGGGGTCGCGACCGCGAGGACGGCTTCGACAGTGTCGGAGTTGCCGTCGTGATGGACGGGCACCGCGTCGATCGAGAAGGTGTGACCGTAGCTCGTGAACGCGAACCTGCTGCGCACGCCGGCCAGGGCGGCTGAGTAGTGGTCGACGCTGAGTGATCTGACGGCGAGCGGAACCTCGTGGATGTCGGGGATCTGGCGGTCGACGAACAGGTCAGCCTCGAGCCACGGCAGTCGGCGCATCGATTCGCCGTGGGCGCCTCGGACGACGAGGTCCCGATCGATTAGGAACCAGGTGGCTTCGCCGGTTCGGCGACTGCGCCGGGCGGACGCCGAGGCGCCGGCGAGGTAGCCAAGGGCGAGAGCTTCTCTGAACGGGGAATCAGTGACCGAGCAAGCAATGAGCGCTTCGAACTCGTCCGACACACCCTCGAGCTGTCCTCGGCGGGGAAGATCGATCCCGTTCGCTGACAGCGCGGCTTCGGCGCTGCCGTGGTCGCGGGCGGACCGGAGGGCGGAGAGGACGGCGGCAGCAGCGTCTGCGTTGAGCTCCCGAGGTGTCACAGTGACGGTCAATTCTACTTGACGCAGTCACTGATCACACCACTTTGACGGAGCTGCGGGCGGCACGAGGAGGAGGAAGCTCTGGACCACCGCTGCGGCGATGTCGGCCAGCCGGCGGCCGCTGCTCTGGGACTCGTCGCGAAGCAGCGCGAAAGCCCGTTCGGCGTCGACGGAGTGTCGGGCCATCAGAATTCCCTTGGCCTGCTCGATCACCGCTCGACGGCCGAACGCTCCCTGGAGGTCGTGGTACTCGGCGAAGCGCTGGAGGGTGACGTCGATCGCTGACTGGAGGCCTTCGAGAGTCGTGTCGAGGATGTAGGCGAACACGCCTCGTCTGGCAGCCTCGCGGACATAGGTGGGTTCCTCGACGGAGAGGACGGCGATCACCGGGCAGGTCGCCTCGTGGACGATCTTGTCGATCATCTCGAGTGCGGAATGGGAGGAGATGCCCAGCCCGACCAGGGCAACATCGGGACGCTCGCGGGCCGTGGCGGCGGCGACCGCGTCGATGTCGGCCTCGTGGGGAACGACCTCGTGTCCGAGCGCGGCGACTACCTTCGTGAGCACCGCGAGCCGATCGGGACTCTCGTTCGCAATCAGGACCCGCAGGCGGTGCGTGTCAGCTGCGGACAAAGCCGGCTTTGGCAATGACGATCCTCCACCACGGAGAGCCCGGGCTTTCCTGAGACACGAGACAGATTTCTATCCGGTCGCAGGACTCCCGCCAATCGGCCAGATGGGGGATCTTGGGCGGACGGCCGCCTGCGGATGGTAGGCGGATCCAAGTCCGCAGACCGCCTCAGCCGACAGGAGCCTCGTCAGCCGACAAAGCCCTTCTCGGCTCGCAGGAGCCTCCGCAGCCGGCAGGGCCGCCTCAGGCGGCGAGCTTGCGGCAGATCTGTGCGAGGGAGCGTTTCTCGGCCTCGTCGAGCACGGCGAACGCGTCGGCGACCCGCTGGGTGTGATCGGGAAAGAGGCGGTCGACGGTCGTTCGGCCGGCGTCGGTGAGCACGACGGCCTGGGCTCGGCGGTCGGTCGACAGGCGCCGCCGGCCGACGAGGCCGGCGGCCTCGAGCGTCGTGACGACCTCGCTGGCGTTGGCCTTGGTCATCCGCAGGCGGGCCCGCAGCGAACGCATCTCGAGCTCGCCGCCGGCGGTGTTGAGGACGACGAGGACGGAGAAGCCGGATGCCGACAGACCGCGGCGCTGGAGCTCGACCGACAACCGCCGCCGGACGCTGGCCTCGGCCCGCAGGAGCGAATCGAGGGCGCGGTGAGCGAGCGGATCACCCGGAACGAGGTCCATCGGCGGGAGGCTAGCTCCGGGGCCGGACGTTGCCCGTGGGGTCAATACGATTGGACGATGTCACGCAGGCGCTTGGGTAGACGGTCACCGCCAGCCCCGCGGTGAGGCTACGCCTCTATCACCATCCCGACGGCACGCGGGTCGCCTACCGTGAGACGGGAACGGGTCCGACGTTGGCGCTTCTCCACTCGACGATGCTCTCCTACAGGGAGTGGGAACCGGTAGTCGATGCCCTGTCGGATCGGTTCCGTCTGGTCCTGCCGGACCTGCCCCTCCACGGTGACTCGGAGATCGGACCTGGGCACCCGTACACGCGCGACTGGTTCGTCGACGTCCTGGCCGGCTTCAGCGCCGAGGTCCTCGGCCCCCGGCCGATGCTCGCCGGGCACGAGCTGGGCGCCGAGCTGATCCTGTTCGCGGTTCTCGGCGGCCGGATCGCCCCGTCGCGGATCGTCCTGATGCCGAACCGGATGCACGGGAGCGCCAACCACGCGGGACTTCGGAGGGTTTGGCGGCTGGCGGCCCGGACGGCGGCCGTGCCGGGGCTCAGGAGAGCCCTGTCGCACGGCGCGCAGCTCGTCTTCCGGCCGGAGCTCGGCACCCGCCTGTCTGCGAGGGGTGCGCCGGAGGCGACGGATCTCGTGCGTCATGCGTTCGCCGACGTCGGCGGGAACGTCGAGCTCGCGCGATCGTGGGCTCGGTTCGCGGCGCGGTGGCCGGCCGGTGCACAGACGGAGCTGCTCGACGCGTACCCGCTGCTCGAGCCGCCGGTGCTCCTCCTGTGGGCGGATACCGACCCCGAGTACCCGCTGGTGCTCGCCGAGGAGGCTCGTGATCTGATTCCCGGGGCTCAGCTGAGGGTGCTCGAGGGGGCGGGATACCTGCTCTCCTACGACGACCCGGTCGGCCTCGCGCGCGAGCTTGCGGCGTTCTGCGTGTAACTTGGCGACGACCACGAGAGGAGAGGACGACCCGATGACGCCAGCCGACCCGGATCCGGGGTTCACCGCCCTCTACGGAGGAGAGACGCGCAAGGCGATCGAGAACTTCCCGATCTCCGGCGAGCCCGTGCCGGCGGCGGTGGTGCACTGGCTCGGGAGGATCAAGGGGGCCGCCGCCGAGGTCAACGGCGAGCTCGGCCTGCTCGACCCGACGATCGCCGGTGCGATCGCCGAGGCGGCGGGAGCGGTGGCCGCCGGGAAGCACGACGATCAATTCCCGATCGACGTCTTCCAGACGGGATCGGGAACGTCGACGAACATGAACGCCAACGAGGTGATCGCCGCGCTGGCGGGCGAGTCGGTCCACCCGAACGACCATGTCAACATGGGCCAGTCTTCAAATGACGTCTTCCCGTCGGCGGTGCATCTCGCGGTGCTCGAGCAGGTCACCCACGAGCTGCTGCCGGCGCTCGACGGACTCGAGCGGGCGCTCCAGGCGAAGTCCGCCAGCTTCAAGGACATCGTCAAGGCCGGACGCACCCACCTGATGGACGCCGTCCCGGTCACGCTGGGTCAGGAGTTCTCCGGCTATGCCGCCCAGATCCGGCTCGGACGGGCTCGGATCTCCGACACGCTGGGGCGAGTGGCGCAGGTCCCGCTCGGCGGGACGGCGACCGGGACCGGCCTCAACACCCACCCGAGGTTCGCGGGGATGGTTCGCGACCGGCTGCGAGCCGCGACCGACCTGGATGTCGCGGCGCCGGAGGATCCGTTCGAGGCGCAGGCCAACCGGGACGCCCTCGTCGAGTGCTCGGGCTCGCTCAAGGTGCTGGCCGTGTCGCTGACGAAGATCGCCCAGGACCTCGCTCTGATGGGGTCGGGTCCGCGGGCGGGGATCGGTGAGCTGTTCCTGCCCGAGCTTCAGAAGGGGTCTTCGATCATGCCGGGCAAGGTCAACCCGGTGATCCCGGAGGTCGTCCTCCAGGTCGCGGCCCAGGTGATCGGCAACGACGTGGCGATCACGATCGGCGGGATGCAGGGAAACCTCGAGCTGAACGTCCGGATCCCTCTGATCGCCCGCAACCTGCTCGGGTCGATCGGCCTGCTGGCGAGCGCGGTAACGGTGCTGAACACGAAGTGCGTCGCCGGCATCACGCCGAACCTGGCCGGCTCACAGAGAAGCGCGGAATCGACCCTCGCGGTGGCGACCGCCCTCAACCCGCACATCGGCTACGACATGGCCACGAAGATCGTCCAGGAGGCGACACGATCGGGTCGGACCCTGAGGGACGTGGCCCGGGAGCAGGGCGTGTCCGAGGAGATCCTCGACACGGCCCTCGACCTGCGCAAGATGGCTCGCGGAAACGGAGCCTGAGCCGCCGATGCGGCTGGTAGCGCGCCTGCGCCAGAACAAGCTGGTCGAGCTGATCGTGACCGTCGTGTTCGCGGCCGGCCTGGCCTTCTGCGTACAGGCGTACGCCGTCAAGCCGTACAAGATCCCCAGCGCGTCGATGGAGCCGACGCTCCGCGACGGCGACCGGGTGCTGGTCGACCGGATCCCCCACGAGACCGGCGCCCTGCCCACTGTCGGCCAGATCGTCGTCTTCAACCCGCCGGTCGGAGCCGAGGCGTCGCCGGCGCCGTCGTGCGGCCAGCCGCGCGGCCCGACCAGCGCGTGTCCCCAGTCGGTCCCCCGGCGATCGACGTCGGTGACGTTCATCAAGCGAGTGGTCGCCGTCGCCGGCGACCGGATCTCGATCCGCCGGGGCCATGTCGTGCGCAACGGGGTCGGCGAGACGGATCCGTACATCGCCCCGTGCAACGGCGGTCCGGCATGCGAGCTCCATCAGACGATCACGATCCCGAAGGGTGAGGTCTTCCTGATGGGAGACAATCGCGGGAACTCGGACGACAGCCGCTACTGGGGCCCGATCCCGACGTCATGGGTGATCGGCGACGCGTTCGTGATCTACTGGCCCCCGGCCCGTATCGGCCTCCCGTGAGGCGGAGGGCGGGCCGCGGGAGAGGCGGGCGGTCTTGCGCGGAGGAGATGGTGACTCTCCAGAAAAAGTAGTTGCCGGAGTCCGGCAAGTACCTTTTCGAGAGAGTGTGCACACCCCCCGCCCGCCCACGCGGCATACACAGCGACCTGGCTGTAGCGACGGCTTCAGGAGATGCATTCGTGATCTACCGGCCGCCGGCCCGCACCGGCCTGTGTGAGCCCGGTGGCCGAGGCGGACGACGGGCGCCCCGCCGCGCAAGAGATGTTGACTCTCAGGAGAAAGTAGTTGCCAGAGTCCGGCAAGTACCTCCATTCAAGAGAGTGTGCACACGCCCCACCCGCCCCACGGCGTCGAACCCACCGACGGTGCCGAACCCACCCGACGGTGCCGAATGCACCCCGCCGCCCGACCCCCGACCCCCCTCCCGGACCCCCCCGGCCGGCCCACCCTCCATCAAACCGGCCAGAGAGAATCACCTGCTAAGGCGAACCAGCCCCCTGCCCCGCCCCGGCCCCGGCCGGCCCTGACTCCCGGGCGGCAAGTGTGGCGAACTGGTTCTTGACGACGTCGAACGACGGCTTCGGCGACCCGACGTAGTTGATCAGACCCTTCTGGTTGAGCCCCTTGACCAGCTGGATGTTGGGGACGAGCCGGCGGATCGACCCGCCGGCGAAGGTCGGGGCGACCGCGAAGTCCCGGAGGTCCCAGACGAGCATCCCGCTGAGGAAGGGAAGGGTCTCGTATGTCTTGATGTGGGTCACCAGGTTGTGCGTCTGGTAGTCGTAGCCGCCCGGCTCCGACGGCCCGCTGTTGAGGCTGTTGGCCTCGGCGCCGAACTCCGAGACGATCAGGACCTTCGACGGGAAGAGGGACTGGAGGTTTCCGAGCCGGGACCTGATCGCCGCGGCCAGGGCGGTCGGCTGATAGTCGAGTGGGGACTCGTACCAGCCGAGGTAGTCGGTCTCCCCGATCGCGTCGATGTGATCGTAGATCGGCCCGGCAACCTTCGGCGGATGGGGCCCCCAGATGTCCAGCGCGACGAGACGGCCGGGGTCGTTCCCGTGGATCCAGTCGGCCAGGTGCCTGACGTAGGGGATCTGGCCGCCCCGGTGGCCGTTGTCGCCGACCTCGTTGGCGAGGTTCCACGCGATGATCGACGGGTGGGCCTGGGCCTGGCGGACGGTGACCTTCGCGCGGTTCTCGGCGAGCGTCTCGAGGGCCGGGGTATTCGAGGCCCAGTTGCCGGACGCGTCGACCGGCCCGATCCCCTGCCAGACGACGATCCCGGCGGCGTCGAGCCGCTCGAGGAGGCCGGGATCGAGCGGGTGCTGCGAGCGGGTCGCGTTGGCGTTGAGGGTCCGCAGCTCTGAGACGAGGGAGTCCTGGTCGCCCGGAGTCAGGGCATCCCCCCGGCCGCGGGTGTCCTCCTGGATCGAGGCGCCCCGCAGGACGAGGGGCTGGCCGTTGAGCAGGATGTGATGGTCGGCGGTCGTCGTCAACTCGCGGAGCCCGACGTTCACCTGATAGTCGCTCGCCCCGTCTGCCTTGAGCGTGAGCCCGTAGAGGGTCGGGCTGCGCGTCGACCAGAGCTTCGGGTGGTCGATCGTGACGACGGCCGACGCGGTCTGGGATTGGCCGGCGGCCAGGTCCATCGACGGGAAGTTGAGCGTCGCCCCACCGTCGCTGCCGTCGGCCGGATGCAGGCTGCCGGCCGGCGTCAGGGTGCGGGCGGGGCCGTTGTTCTCGACCGAGACGCTCACGTTGACGACCGCCTGGACCGAACCGTCCGACGCTGGCGCGAGGCGGGTGTGGACCGTCGGGTTCGTCAGATCGGTCGCGCCGACCGGCCGGAGGGTGACCTCGCCGTTGATGCCGCCGAAGTTGAACCACGTCCGATGGAAGCCGGCCAGGCTCTGGGCGGTCGGGTCGCGGTAGTCGGCGCGGACGACGAGCGTGTGCGGGCCGGCGGCCGTCTGGAAGCGGAGGGCGAACGGCAGATATGTGCCGACGTGGGAGTTCCCGACCTGCGTCCCGTCGATCCAGACGGTCCCCCGCTGGGCGACCGATTGGAAGTCGAGCTGATAGACGCCGTCGGTCGGGACGGTGAACTTCGTCCGGTACCACGCGATCGAGCCCTTGAAGTTCTGGATCCCCGCAGCGCCGGTGATCGGCTTGGGGTTGGCGTCGTTGGGCACCGACACCGACGACCCGACGAAGCCGCCGGTCGGCCAGTCGTGGTTGTAGCCGTGGTCGTTGGGATCCAGGCGGCGGACCCAGCCCTCGCGGAGGGCGATCCGGCTGGTCGGGCCCTCCTGGACCCACGGCTGCTCGGCCGCCGGAAGCGGCGACGGAGCCCCGCTCGCGCTGAAAACGCCCGCTATCAGGAGGATCAGGACGACCACGGCGACGATCGCCAGCGTCCCGCCGGAGACCGCCCAGACCAGTCGCTCGCCGCTGCTGCTGGCCGATGTGATCGACACGCGTTGGCGCCCGCGGTCTCGCGGCATGGCTTGTTGTGCACCCACGCTAGCGGCGGATGGTACGCGGTTGCCGACGTAAGCCTGCCGGTTCCCGCATCCTCGAGAGCAGTTCGAGGGCTCCCTGCTTTGAGAGTGGCTCGTTGAGATTCCCACATTTCGGCGACTGGACGCACGACGGACAGCCCTTCTCACACGGGCATTCGCCGATCAGTCGATGCGCGTCCGACACGACGGATTCGAACTCTCGAAACGCCTGCCGGGCGATCCCCACGCCGCCGTGGTGGGCTTCGTGGATGAAGATCGTCGGACCGCCCGTCTGGATGTGGGCGTTCGTCGACAGGCCGCCGATGTCCCACCGGTCGCACATCGCGATCAGCGGGAGGACGGCGATCTGCGCGTGCTCGGTCGCGTGCAGCGATCCCATCAGGAGGTCCATCGGGAACTCATCGGCAAGCAGGCGGCCCGGCTCGAACCAGAGGGCCTGGGTCTGGATCGTCCGCGCCGGAAGATCGACGGCCGTGATGTCGATCGGGTGGTGGTCGCCCGAGTGCCGGCGCTGGTAGGCGATCACCGTCTCGGTGACGAGGACCCGCCCGAACGAGAGCGTCACACCGGTCGTCTCCCGCCGGTCGACCAGCCGCTCGATCAGGGTCTCGGTCTCGGACTTCGGCTGGGTGTAGTAGTCCCCGTCGAACGGCTCGACCACCGCCTCGCGGGCCTCGAGATCGAGGAAGCGGACGAGGTAGCGGGCGCCCATGTGTAGATACACGGCCCCCTCGTGGAGGGTCGAGTACGCCCGGCTGGCGTCGTCCGACCCGAGGACCTCGCCGGTCCGCGCCTGGATGATCGCGAACCGCTCGGCCGACGCCGACCGCAGTGAGACGTCGCCCGCCGGGTACCGCTCACGCTGCCGCACGACGAACACGTCCCCCGCCCCCGCCCCACCCCGCCCCCCGGCGTCCCCCGCCCCACCCGGCCCCCGCCCCCGGCGGCCGCCGGATTTCCGCCGGAGGTCGCCTGTGCCGACCAGCCGCTCGGCGTAGGCGAGCAGGCGGGGGCCGAAGAACTCGGCGTCGGCAACGGGGTCCAGGGGGCCTTCGTGGGCGGCGCAGACGAGATGCTGGAGGTGGATCTCCTCGGATTCGTGGTCGAGGATCGCGGCTTCGACGGGACGGTCGAGGAACTCCTGGGGATGGCGGGCGAAGAACTGGTCGAGGGCGTCGTCGCCGGCGATGTAGACGGCGAGGCCACCCGAGCGGCGGCCGGCGCGGCCCCACATCTGGCGGAGGCTGGCGACGGTTCCGGGAAACGAGATGACGATCGCGGCGTCGAGTCCGCCGACGTCGATCCCGAGCTCGAGGGCGTCGGTGGTGACGACGGCGCGGAGCTCGCCGGCGGAGAGGCGGCGCTCGATCTCGCGCCGCTGCTGGGAGGTGTAGCCGGCCCGGTAGGGCGTGATCCGGGAGGCGAGCTGGCCGGCACCGAGGGATTCGAGCTCGGCTTGGGCCATCCGGCTGACGAGCTCGACGGCCTTGCGGGAGCGGACGAAGCAGATCGTGCGGACGCCGTCGGCGACGAGCCGGGCGAGGAGCTCGGCGCCCTCGGCGAGGGCGGAACGGCGGAGGCCGAGCGCCTCGTCGGTTAGGGGCGGGTTCCAGACGGCGATCCGCCGGCGGCCGGCCGGGGACCCGTCGCGGTCGATCAGGGTGATGTCGTCGAAGCCGGTGAGGCGCTCGGCGAGGTCGAGGGGGTTGGCGATCGTGGCCGAGGCGAGGAGGAAGCGGGGCTCGGTGCCGTAGGCGGCGGCGATCCGGCGGAGGCGGCGGATGACGTTGGCGACGTGGGAGCCGAAGACGCCGCGGTAGACGTGGGCCTCGTCGATCGCGACGATCGCGAGGTTGGCGAACAAGGACTCCCAATAGGTGTGGCGGGGGAGGATCCCGAGGTGGAGCATGTCGGGGTTGGTGAGGATGACGTTGGCCTGGCGGCGGATCTGGGTGCGGGTCTCCGAGGGGGTGTCGCCGTCGTAGATCGCCGGGCGGATCCGGCTGGAGAGGCCGAGGGCGTTGATCGCGCGGGCCTGGTCCTGGGCGAGGGCCTTCGTCGGATAGAGGTAGAGGGCCCGGGCCTTGGGGTCGTGGGCGAGGGTTTCGAGCATCGGGAGGTGGAAGCAGAGGGACTTTCCGGAGGCGGTGCCGGTCGTGACGATCACGGGGCCGTCGGCGGCGGCGGCGAGGGCGGCGGCCTGGTGGGAGTAGAGGCCGTCGATGCCGACCCGCAGGAGGGCGTCGCGGACGGCGGGATGGAGATCGTCGGGGAGGTCGACGAGGCTGGCGAGGCGGCCGTGGTCGGCGGCGGTGTGGACGACGCGGTCGTCGGCGAGGATCGCGTCCCAGATGGCTGGGCGGTCGGGGCCGGTGGGTGTCGAGAGGCGTGGTCCGGGCACCCCTTGGCATAGTAGGCGGAGTGCTGCGGTGCCTCTACCTCGACCTCGACGGGACGCTGCTGGGCCGGGGTGGGTCGCTCCTGCACGACGGGGAGGGGGGAATCTCGCTGCTGGGAGCGAGGGCGGTGGAGGCGTGCCTGCGGGCGGACGTCGAGGTCGTCCTGATGTCGGGCCGCAGGAAGGCGACGATGGCCGAGAACGCGCGGCTGATCGGGGCGACGTCGTACATCTATGAAGCGGGGAGCGTGCTGGTGTTCGAGGGAGAGGAGCATTTGCTGACCGGCTCCCACGGGCGGGGGTCGGTGTCCGTACACGACGAGATCCGGGACTCGGGCGCCCCGGCCATGCTGCTCGAGCGGTATGCCGGACGGCTCGAGTACCACGAGCCGTGGCACGTGGGCCGGGAGTTCTCGCACCTGCTGCGGGGGCAGGTCGACGTCGGGGAGGTCGACGGGGTGCTGGCGGGGGAGGGGCATGGGGATCTGCGGCTGCTAGACAACGGGGTGGTGGCGCGACGGTCGGCGGGGTTGGCGGGATGCGACCACGTCCGCAGCTACCACCTGCTTCCGGCGGGGGCTTCGAAGGCGATGGGGGTTGCGGCGCACCAGGCGGCGCGGGGGTTGCACCGGTCGGAGACGATCGGTGTCGGGGACTCGCGGGAGGACCTGGGAACGGCGGGGTATGTCGGGGAGTTCTGGCTGGTGGCCAACGCGGTCGAGAAGGATCCGAGTTTGAGCGGGGCGATCGGGGGTCGACCGAACGTGCGGGTGGCCCAGGGGGCACACGGGCAGGGGGTCTACGAGGCTGTGGTCACGACGCTGATGCGCCGGCGGGGCTAGTTGTCGACGAAGGGGAGGAGTTCATGGACGGCGGCGAGCGAGAAGAGTCGCTGGGCCTGGGGGCTGCCGCGGGTCAGGCGGAGGCGGTTGCCGTCCTGCTGGGAGCGGAGCTGGGCTTCGATCAGGGCGCGGAGGCCTGTCGAGTCGATGAAGGTGACGGCGTCGATGTCGACGGTGATGATCGCGGCACCGGTCGCCTCGGCTGCGAGCACGGCGGCGTCGAGGAGGGGCGCGGTCGAGAGGTCGAGCTCGCCCTCAGCGGTGATCACGAGGCCGCCGTCGCGCTCGACGGTCGAGATGGTGAGCAAATCGGTGATCGGAGATCCCTGGCCTTCTGTCCGCTTCTTGCCAAAAATGTCCGATAAGCGCCCAAGAGACGCGTCTCGTCCACCAGAGAGCATACAACTGCGAGGTGCGGGCTTGCAACTACGGGTGGTCGGTCTAGCTCTCGGATAACCGGCCGGGCGGGGGCTCGCCGACGAGGGGGTTCTCTCCGGTGAGGAGAATCTCAAACCAGACGTGCGTCGTTCCCTGGAAGACGCCCCATTTCTGGGCTACGCGACCGACGATTTGGAGGCCGGGAGCTTCGACACCCTGGTCGCGGATGCGCTGCTCGAGGCCGCGGCCGGCGTCGATGACCTCACCTCTGACCGAGCGGTCGTCGACTTCGATGTGGAGCTCGATCTGGCCGGTGCCGTGGAGGAGGGCGTTGGTCACGAGCTCGCTGACGGCGAGCATCACGTCGGCGAGGACGGGAGGCTCGAGTGTGGCGACGAGTCGGTCGGCGACCTGCTGGCGGGCGAGCTGGCTGGCGGTGGCGTCGCGGGGAAGGTCTATCGAGAAGGTCACGAACATTCGAGGGAAGCCTTTCGCAGCGGTTACCGTCAGTCAGATGTTCGAAGCGGTCGAACTTCAAACCCTCGATCGCGGTGGCCGGCCTATTCGAGGCGGGTTAGCGAGTCGCCGATCAGCCAGAACATCGGGGGCCAGAGGCCGACGAAGAGGGCGCGTCGCTCGGCGTTGCCGCGTTCGTCCTCGCCGATCGTCTTGGCGCGGATCCAGAGGCCGATGCAGAGGCCGACGCTGGCGAGGGAGAGGAGGTGGAGATGCGAGCTGCGCAGGCCGGCCTGGTGGAGCGGCTTGACGACCATGTGCGGGCGTCTACCCGGAAGGAAGATCGGGTAGTCGACGGGCGTGCGGGGGCGCTCGAGATCCGATCGCTTGGCCACGGTGGCGGGGTGGCCGGTGGGCGTGGGGTGGACGTTGTGGCGCTACATGTGGCGGACGACGCCGGTTCATCGGTGGGAGCTCGAGGGGTCGGTGGCGGAGGATTCGCCGCCGGCGCTTGCGGACGGCGTCGATCTCGAGGGGATTCAGGGGGCGCAGGACGGAGTGGGAGAGCTGTTCCATCGGGTCTACCGGACGACGATCCGAGGGTCGGGGCTTGACGCGGAGGGCCTGATCAGGAGGCTGTCGAGTGACCTGGACGCGCTGGCGCCGGGGGAGCTTGCGAAGTTCGTGAAGGTTCGGGGGGAGGATGGGCGGCTGGCGGTCGGCGACGAGTTCGTGGTCCGGCTGCCGGGGCCGTGGGACGGGCCGGTGCGGGTTGTCGGGGTCAGCGAGCGGTCGTTTCGCCTGGCGACGTTGACCGGCCACCTGGAGGCCGGGCAGATCGAGTTCCGGGCGTATTCGGCGGCGAGGTCGATCGAGTTCACGATCGAGTCGTGGGCGCGGAGCGGGGACCGGTTCTCGGACGTGCTGTATTCGGAGCTGCGGATGGCCAAGGAGGTTCAGCTCCACATGTGGACGTCGGTGATCGGGCGGGTGGTCGGATTGGCGAGGGGAAGCATGGACGGCGGGATCCGGGTGGTGACGCGGCGGGTCGTCGGCGGGGAGGATGCGACGAGGTCGTCGCGACGCGACCGGCGGCGGGTGGCCGGGCTGGCGGCGAGGAGTGTCAACTATGACCCGTCGGCGGGTGAGCACACGCCGGAGGGCGGGTGGCGAGCCGATGACATGGGCGTCGAGTTGGCGGGTGAGCCGTCGGGGGAACCGGTCGACGGTGGGAGCTGGATGGTCGCGCGGGGGCTGATGCACGACTACCAGCTGGCCGATCCGCGGCGGGTGCGGGGGATCTTCGACCGGAATGCGCCGCTGGCGGGTCGGGACATGCTGCTCGAGATCCGGTATGCGGGGCTGCGGGTGAGGGTCGGCGTGCGGGTCGTCGGTCCGTACGACGAGGTGCGTGTCGTCGACGGACGGGAGGCTCGGGTCTACGGGTGGGGCTACCGGACGCTGGAGGGGCATTTCGAGATGGGGGAGATGCACTATGAGGTGTGGAAGTGGCTCGAGGGGGGTGATGTCGAGTTCCGACTGCACTCGTACTCGCGGCGGGCGGCGGACGCGCCGTGGTGGATGCGCGTGGGCTTCCGGGTCGTCGGCCGGCGGCAGCAGCTTGCGTTCTACAGGGGGGCGTGCCGGCGAATGCGACGGTTGACGGAATCCGAGCTGGAGCTGGCTGGGGCCCGGCGGCGGGAGGAGGCCGGCGGGCGCCCGGGCGGGAAGGCGTCGGCGGACCGGGAGCCGCCGGTGGAGGGGGAGCCGCCGGTGGAGGGGGAGCCGCCGGTGGACCGGGAGCTGTCGGGACTGGGGCGTTCGGGGTGAGGTGGATGAGTGGGAGGAGCGGGTGAGCGGGGTCGGCGGGGCGAACGGCGTCCCCCGGGAGGGGGGCCGAATCCGGCGGTTGGCGGCGCCGCCGGCGGGGATCGCGGTGGGGGCGGTGCTGGCGGGGGTGGCTCGGGTCCGGCGGTCACGTCCGGTCCACCCGGAGGGGGCGGTTTACGCGGGCCGGCTGGTCGTGCATGGGTCGGGGGACGCGCCGGAGGCGACGGTCCTGGGTCGGGCGGCCGAGTACCGGGCGGTGGTGCGTTTCTCGCGGTCGCTGGGACTTCCGCGGGGGCTCCCGGACCTGCTGGGGATGGCGATCAGGGTCGAGGACGCGTACGGACCGGGCGAGCACCAGGATTTCCTCCTGGTGACTTCGGCTGACCTGCCGGTCGTCCACCACGTGTTTCTGCCGGCGGGCGACGTTCAGCAGCGACCGTACACGTCGGCTGCGCCGTACCGGGCGGGGGGCCGGCGGTTCGTTGTGGGGGCGCTGCCGCGGGAGGACTCGCCGCGGCCTGAGGGGGGCGACGAGCTCGAGCGGCTGGCGGGTGCGGCGGCGACCGGCCGGCTGGGATTCGACATCGGGGTCGCACGGCTGATGGGCCGCTTCGAGGTGGTCGGGAGGCTCGAGATCGGGCGGCGGGTGCCGCCGGCGGCGGAGGCGATCCGGTTTCACCCGGCCAACTGCGGGGGCGGGCTGGAGCCGTTCGGGATGATCAACCGGATGCGTGACTTCGCCTACCCGGCATCGCAGCGGGCGTGGCCGGCTGGTTGACGGGGCGTGAGTTTGGCGGTGTCGGCGGTGGGTAACCCGTCGGCATCGGAGCCCGCGGGAGGTCGATGTGTCGCGGGATGAAAAGTGACAGACGAGACGGAGAACGAGGATGGCTGAGCTTACGAATCTCGAGAGCAAGCTGGGTGAGGTTCTCGGCCTGGCGATGGCGTCGCAGGTCGCGGCGAAGAGCGTGAAGGGAATGCTCGAGGCGGACGAGAAGGCGCTGGCGCCGGTCTTGGAGCGGATGCATGACGAGGCTCGGGAGACACAGCGGCGGTGCACGCTGGTGGCGGGTGAGTTCAAGGGCAAGAAGACGGCGATCCTCGACAAGGCGCGTGAGGTGAAGGGCGAGGCGGGGGAGATGATGAGCACGTACCTCCACGGGGAGGAGGACGCGCTGGACGGATTCGAGTTTTTGACGATGGCCGAGGCGGGTGAGGTCGGGCACTGGTCGATCGTCGGCAAGATGAACGAGCGGGCGGGGAACCGGTCGGTCGGCAAGCTCGTCGGGTGGGCGCTGCCGATCCAGCAGCGTCACTTCAAGGACGTCCTCGACGGGTCGTTGAAGCTGGCCGAGTCGGAGGATCCGGAGGCGGTCGAGTCGTAGGGTGGTTACTGCCGTCCGGGAGCCGTAGGCGGCTACGGCCGTTGGGGAGCCGTAGGGTGGTTACTGCCGTCCGGGAGCCGTAGGGTGGTTACGGGCGCCCGGGAATCGTAGGCTGGTCAAAGCGGTCGGGAGCCGGAAAGCCGGTCAGACGGGTCGGGGAGTGGGCGGCCGGGAGACCGCGGACGTCGGGGATAGCGGATCGAGGGGGAAGGGAACCGGCTCGAGGGCGACGACGAGGCGCTTTCGGACGAGGCACCGGGGGCAACGTTGGGGTTCGAGGGCGGGGAGGCGGCCGCGGATCGAGAGCCTGCAACGCGGGCAGACGAGCATCGTCGGAATCGACCGGAGGGAAGTGGGGAGCGGGCGGCCGGGGGGATCGATCGGAGTCGGGTCGGTCGTTGGGTCGGTCATTGCTGATCACCTCGACATCGGCGTTGAATCTGTGGCCGGGCGTGGAGGCGTCTGGAACGACGGGACCATGCTCGACCGCCGGTTTGCCTCTGATCGAGTAATACCCGTCCGGCGGGCGGGAGACACGGATTTCGCTGATGGCAAGCTGGTCTTCGATGATCCGGGGGAGCTCTCGGGCGGGCTCCGGCGGACGGTCTAGAGTCGCTGGCGGGCGAGGCGGCGACGGCGGGGCGAATGGGCGCGAAACCATTCACGGATGCGCAGCCGCAGGCCGCGTGATGGGCTTGTCCAGCCGGCCGGCGGGGGAATCGTCGCGCGGACGAGGGCTACCCAGTCCTCGAGCGGGAGTTCGCCGGAGATCAGCTTGGCGAGGGCACTGGTGACCGGCGCGGCGAAGCCGGCTCGGTCGAGGGCGAGCGCGAGGAGGGGGACGGATTCGAGGGATTCGACGGCCTGGCCGATGCGGCCGGGGATCTCGGATGCGGGGACGCCCTCGGCGAGCAGCTCGCCGGCTCGGCGGTTGCGGCTCTGGGGAGCGAGGGCGGTGGCGACGAGATCGCCGGTGCCGGCCAGGCCGATCATCGACTCGGGGCGGGCGCCCTGGGTCTCGGCAAAGCGCCAGACCTCGGCGAAGATGTGGCCGGCGGCGGCGCCGGCGGCGTTGAGGCCCTGGGCTTCGGTGGCTCCGGAGGCGAGGGCGGCGGCGTTCTTGGCGGCACCGGCGAGCTCGACGCCGATCGGGTCGTTGGACTGCTCGCAGACGACGCCGGCGCGGGTGAAGACGTTGGCGAGAGCCTGGGCGAGGGCTTCGTCGGTCGAGGCGACGACGAGTCCGGCTCCGGCGGTGACCATTTCGTCGGCGTGGGCGGGTCCGCCGATGCAGGCGACCCGCTCGGGTCCGAAGCGGTCGCGGAGGGCGACGGTCGGCGGCCGGCCGGTCGGGGCGACGAGCCCCTTCGAGAGTGAGACGACTGCGGCCCGGCGGCCGAGGCCGGCGTCGACGAGTCCGTTGATGACCTCGGCCAGGCCGACGGAGGGAACGCCGAGGAAGACGTAGTCGGCCCGGTGGAGGCCGGCGGTGACCGGCTCGATGCGAATGTCGCGGGTGAGCTCGACGCCCGGGAGGTAGACGACGTTCTCACGAGCGTCGACGAGCACGGCCGCTTGGTCGTCGGTGCGCGTCTGGAGGGTCGTGCGGAGACCGCCGCGGGCGAGGAGGACGGCGATCGCGGTGCCGAAGGATCCGGCGCCGATCACGACGGCCCGCTTGGCTCCGGGGGTGCGGACCTGCGGGCGGGGGAGCTGGGGGCGTCCGGGCGTTCTCGGCGCGTCGCGGGGAGGGTCGGGTCGGGAGGGCCGGGGGTTGTCGTGAGCGATGCTCTGGGGTGCCTGGTCCGGCCCGGGTGGCCCTTCTGCCATCCGGCGAGCCTAATGGTTCGGGGTTTGGGGCCGGCTTGGCGCGGGGGCGCCGGGCGGGCGGTCGGCGTCTTGCCGGATGGGTCGGGAGGCTCAGGGGTTGACGGTGCGCAGGCGGATCGGGCCGCGTGCGTCGTCGAGGCCGACCGGCCGACCGTCTTGGGTCACTTCGATCCGACCGGCGTCGACGAGTGCACGAGCGGCGTTGCGGACGACCGGCATGAGCGGTCGGAAATCGTCGTCCCCGGCGAGCGCGCGGGCCGCTTCGGACGGGCAGATCGTCTTTCCCGGCTGGCGAGCGGCGAGCAGGTCGAGGATGATCCGTTGGGCTGGTGGGAGGTCGACTTCCACGGTCAAAGCGTACGAGGTGTCGGGTGGGTGGGTCTCGGCATCGGGAAGCGATTGGGCCCGCGCGACGGGCCGGCGGCGGGTTCGGCGGCGCCGGGTCGTCGGGTTCGGCGGCGCCGGGTCGTCGGCTTCGCCGGGTCGTCGGCTTCGCCGTATTGTCCGAGCCGTCGGGATCGGTGGGCGTGTGCCGGCCGTCTGGGGACGGGCAGGGGGAGATTGGGGAGGCGGGACCCGGGGGTAGAAGTGCCATCCTGGCCGGCGTCGTGGAGGCCGGCTCGTTTGAGGAGGAAGACAGCAAGCGATGTCCGTCAACACGTCCGTCCGCTCGACGATCGCCCGCCGGGCGGCGAGCGTCCGCGAGTCGGCGATCATGCGTGGCAAGGCGATCGTTCACCGGCGCTCAGCGGTCGCGGCTTCTGCGCGGGCGCCGGGGCCGCGGGGTCTGGATCTGGCCCGGGTGCTCGGGATGATCGGTCGGGACCCGTTGGAGGCTATGGATCATGTGGCGCAGGTCTACGGGGACGTCGTGCTGCTCGAGATCTTCGGCGGGCCGCTGTTCGTCGTTCGGGGAGCCGAGCAGGTCCGGCACGTCCTGGTCGGCAACCAGGACAACTACGTCAAGGCTGACGTCTACGAGTTGATGCGGCGGCTGCTGGGGAGGGGGCTGGTCACCAACGAGGGGGAGTCGTGGCAGCGCCAGCGGTCGCTGGTTGCGCCGATGTTCGCCCAGCGCCACCTCGTCCCGTTCGCCGAGCACATGGTCGCGGCGGCGGAGACGTCGCTGGGGTCCTGGGACGAGCGGTTCGCGGCGGGCGAGACGATCGACGCGGCTGCCGAGATGACGAAGATGACGCTCGAGGTCGTCGGACGGGCCCTGCTGGGTGGGGACGTCAGCGCGCTGGACGCGGCGTTCTCGGCGGCGGCGGCAACCGCCAATCATCAGATCGGGGCGGCGGGCCGGTCGCCGATCAACGTCGTGGGGACCCGGATCCCGAGGATGACTCCGGAGCGGGCGTTCAAGCTTCAGTTCTGGCGGTGGGGACCGCACGCGGCCGCCGTGGACCTGATGGATGTCGTCGTTGAAGGCTTGATCGAGCGCCGCGCCCGGGAGAAGGCCGACGGCTGGGAAGAGCTCGCCGGCAGCCGGGAGGAGCGCGCCGGCAGCCGGGAGGAGCTCGCCGGGGGCCGGGAGGAGCTCGCCGGGGGCCGGGAGGACCTGCTCGGGCTGTTGATGGCCGCGCGCAACGAGGAGACCGGGGCGGCGATGTCACGAGTCGAGGTGCGCGACGAGCTGATGACGTTCATCGCCGCCGGTCACGAGACGACGGCGAACGGGCTGGGTTGGATGTTCTACCTCCTCTCCGAGCACCCGGCCGTCCGCGACCAGCTGATCGCGGAGGTCGACGATGTCCTCGGGGGTGAGCCGCCGGGGGCCGATGCGGCAGACCGGCTGCCGTGGACGAAGGCCTGCTTTCAGGAGACGATGCGACTGTATCCGCCGGTCTGGCATGTCCAGCGGCGGGCGCTCCGGGACGATGTTTTGGGGGGTCACCGGGTCCCGAAGGGATCTATCGTGCTCGTGTCGACGTGGACGACTCACCGAGACGCGGCGGTCTGGCCCAATCCGGCCGGCTTCGACCCCCGGCGGTTCGTGGGGGAGGCGGCCAAGTCGCGGCCGAGGCACGCGTACGTCCCGTTCGGCGGGGGGCGGCGGGTCTGCGTGGGACAGGGCTTCGCGATGATGGAGGGAGTGATCCTGGCGGCGATGATCGCCCAGCGCTACACCCTGGATCTGGTGCCCGGGGCGAAGGTGGTCCTGGATCCGACGATCACGCTTCGTCCGCTCCACGGCCTGCCGATGACGGTCAACCCGCGGCGGGCGGCCGGGTCCGCGTAGACCCGAGGCCGAGGTCGAGGTCGAGGCCAGGTCGTATCGACGTCGGCAGGCTGTTGCCGGACCCCGCCCGGGCGCCCCGGCACCCCGGTACCCCCGCACCCCGGCCCTCGGGTCGTCCCCCGCCGTCCGGCTCGCCCCGGCACCCGGTCGTCCCCGGCCCCGGCTCGTGCCCGGCCCCCGGCTCGCGCCCGCCTCCGGTCGCTTGTGCCCCCGGTCGTCCCCGTCGGCCTCGGCCTGGTCAGGTCGTCCCGGAAGTCGTTCCGTCGGTCCCGTCGGCTTGTCGGACGACGTCCTCGTAGGCGGGGTGGGACTTGGGGATGTCGTGGGGGCTGAGCTCGTCGTGCGCCTGGGGCGTATCGCCGACCGGGGTCTCGTCGTCGGTGATTCGGTCGATGAGTCCGTCGTCGGCCTCGTTGTCTGGGTCGTGGGTCTCTGTCGCCATGGGCGTCACCTCAGTGGTCGTCGGGTTAACGGGTTGCTGCCTCGCGCGGCTGGAGGAAGGGCTCCTTGTTGGGTGGATGCCCGGCCTGGATCTGGGCGGCACGTTCGAGCTCGGCGTTGAACTCGGCGCCGAAGAGGACGGCGATGTTCGAGATCCAGAGCCAGACGAGGAAGACGATGACTCCGCCGAGTGCCCCGTAGGTCTTGTTGTAGTGGCCGAAGTTCGCCACGTAGAGGGCGAACCCGGCGGAGGCGATGAGCCAGAGCACGACTCCGACGACGGCCCCGGGCGAGGCCCAGCGAAAGCGGTGCTTGACGTTGGGGGAGGCCCAGTAGAGGATCGCGAGCATCGTCATCACGATGAGCAGGATGACCGGCCACTTGGCGATGTCCCAGACGGCGACGGCGGCACTACCGACGCCGATCAGCTTGCCGGCGGCGACGGCCAACCCGCCGGTGAAGGTGACGCCGACGGCGGCGACCGCGAGGAGGATCAGCAGGGTGAGGGTGATCAGGATCCTGATCGGGAGGGTCTTCCAGATCGGGCGGCCTTCGCGGATGTCGTAGATCGCGTTGGATCCCTGCATGAAGGCGCCGACATACCCGGAGGCCGAGTAGAGGGCGCCGGCGAGGGCAACGACGAATAGCACGCCGGCGGCGCTCTTCCCGCTCTGAAGGTTGTGGATCGCGCCGGTGATGATCTGCTTGGCGGGTCCGGTCGCGACAGAGGCGAGGTTGTCGATCAGCGGCTGGGTGGCGGACTTGCCGATCACCGCGAGGATCGAGATCAGGGCGAGGAGGGCAGGGAAGATCGCGAGAACCCCGTAATAGGTCAGGGCGGCAGCCCAGACGGTCAGGTTGTCCTCTCGGAACTCGGAGATCGTCCGCTTTAGCGCCTTGCCCCAGGCGCCGCGACGCAGCCCGCCGGGACCCTTGGGCGCGCGATCGCGCTTCGAGTCCGGCCTGGACGCCCCGGAGGACCGGCCGTTGGACCGGGGCTGGTCGTTCGCCGGCGGCAGTCGCGTGGCCCGCCGGTCGGCGGCCGCCGCGGCAGCGTCGAGGAGTTGCTGGTACTCGGGCTTGTCGGCCACGCGAACGTTCCCCCTATGGATGGCGGTGGTGGTTTGGTGGGGTCTCGCCGTTCGCGCGTGGATGGCGATCCACATCCGACGGCCAGACCGATGGCGGTGGGTCTACCCGGGAACCGTCCGGAGCTATCAGGGGCATGAAGTCTCGGAGGCGGTATCAGTCGGGAGCGCGCGGCGGGATGTTAGATCGCGGGCCGGTGGGGGAAGAAGGAGTTCAGACGGATCATTTGAGGGAGCCCGAGGTCCAGCCGAGAGATCTATCCGGTGTGGGGTCTGAAGGAGCCCGTGAGACAACAGAGAGGTTGCCTGTGGGGCTGCTGTTCAAGCCTGTGGGGGTCCTCGCCGGGCTCGGCGGGGGACTGATCGCCAAGAAGATTTTTGCCGCGGTGTGGAGCGCGGTCGACGATCAGGAGCCACCGCAGGCCGAGCACCGGCGGGTTGGCCTCGGCAGGCTCACGATGGCGTTGGCGATCGAGGGCGCCCTGTTCAGCGTGGCTCGAGGCTTGGTCGACCATGGCGCCCGATCGATGTTCGCGCTGCTGACGGGCAGTTGGCCCGGCGACGAGGCGCCTGAGACCAACGACGAAGAAGGAGGCAGTAATGGTTGATCCCTTAGGTCTGCGCAGAAATGGCGGTGGTCAGCCGGGCGCGCAGACGCTCGCGGAGCGGCCGGTGGGGGATCTCCTCAAGGGGTTCTCCGACCAGGCGCGGCGGCTGGCGACGCAGGAGATGGATCTGGCGAAGACGGAGATGGTCGAGAAGGCGAAGGAGGCAGGCGTCGCAGGCGGGATGTTCGCCTCGGCAGGCTTGTTCGGTCTGCTCGCGCTGCTGACGCTCACGGCGGCGATGGTCCTGGCGCTTTCGACGGCCGTGACGTCATGGCTGGCGGCGTTGATCGTGACCGGCTTCTATCTCGTGCTCGCCGGCGTCATGGCCGTCGTTGGCAAGGCACGGCTCGCCAAGGCGACGCCGCTCGCCCCGACCCAGGCAATCAAGAGCGTTAAGGAGGACATCGCATGGCTGAAGACGCGAGCCAAGTCCGCCAGGACATAGAACAGACGCGAAGGGAGCTCGGTGAGACGGTCGCCGCGCTCGCCTCGATCGACGTGAAGGCTCAGGCCAAGCAGAAGGTCGCCGAGCTGAAGCCGGTGGTCCAGGCTCGGGCGAAGGAGAAGGTCGCCGAGTTGAAGCCGGTCGTCCAGGCTCGGGCGAAGGAGAAGGTCGCCGAATTGAAGCCGGTCGTCCAGGCTCGGGCGAAGCAGAAGGTCGAGGAGCTGAAGCCGATGGTGCAGGCTCGGGCGAAGCAGAAGGTCGAGGAGCTGAAGCCGATGGTGCAGGCTCGGGCGAAGGAGAAGGTCGCCGAGATCAAGCCGATGGTGCAGGCTCGGGCGAAGGAGAAGGTCGCCGAGATCAAGCCGATGGTGCAGGCTCGGGCGAAGGAGAAGGTCGCGGAGGTCAAGCCGGTCGCGCTGACCCAGGCGAAGGAGAAGCTCGCCAGCCTCAAGCCTGTCGCAGAGGCCAAGGCGAAGGAGACGGCGGCGGGATTGAAGACAATGATCAGGACGAAGGTCAGGGAGAAGGCGACCGAGCTACCGTCGGCAGCGGCCTCGCGAGTCAAGGCTGTGCTGCCGGCTCGCCGGGCGGACACCGGGGGCGCAGGAACGGGAGCCGACGGCGGCGGTGAAGCGGCGACCGAGAAGATCAAGCGGGGCGCGGTGGCCGCGGCGCAGGCCGGACGGCGGACGGTTCTCAAGGTCGTCGAGGCGCGTTCGCTCCAGCAGGAGCGCTCAGCGGAAGAGTCGCCGACCGCGACGAGCCCCCATGCGAATGGGGCGACACCGCCGGCGGATCAGCGGTCGATCACCGCGTAGGGTCCCAGTCAAAGCTTCTCGTGCGCTGAGGCGCACGCGGGTTTCAGGTCCCCCGGGCCGTCGAGTACACACTCGGCGGCCCGCGGTGCGTGGGGGCCGGCGGCCTCCCGGCAGCTAAAACGACCGGAGCTACCGGCGGCAGGTACTCGGCCACGCTCGGGCTACCCGGCGGATTTCTGTCGGCCCCAGACACGGAGCTTGGCGCACTTCTCGAGGAAGCCGGCGGCGGCGTCGGGCGTGGCCAGGTCGATGAACCCGTCGTCCATCATCTTGGTGAGCCCGGTGGCGTCGAAGAGCTCGGCGGCGTCCGCGGTGTAGCCGACGAACTTGCAGTGGGCGTAGGCGTCGGTGACGAAGTCCCGGGCGGCGGGTTCGGCGGCGAGCTTGGGGGCTCCGTCGGCCGACGTGAGGACGACGACGGCGTCGTAGAGAATCGACGGGCCACCGCCGATCTTCTGGTCGGCGGGAATCCGGGCGCCATCGGTCGTCAGGATGCCGCCGACGGTTGGGGCGATCAGCTCTACGGTCACGTTGGCGTCCTGGGCGGCGGTGACGAGGCTCAATAGGAGCTCGGCGTCGGCGCCGTCGGTCGCGAGGACGCCGAGCTTGCGGCCGGCGAAACTCTCAGGCGGGTTGGCGAGGATGCTGAGGGCGGGGGATGGCGGGAGATCGACGATCGGCTTGGCCGCTGGGGACAGGGCTCTCGGGAGCTTCTCGAGTCCGAGTCCGGCGGCGACGGTGCGGGCGAGGTCGTCATCGACGTTGCGCAGGCTGGCGACCATTCGCTCGCGGATGTCCGGACGGTCGACCTTGCTCAGTTCGAAGACGAAGGCATCTCCGATGTGGCGCTGCTCGACGTCGGTCTGGCTGACGTAGAACTGTCGGGCCTGGCTGTAGTGGTCGGCGAAGCTCTCGGGTCGGAGTCGGCGCTTGGGGCCGGCGTCGACCGTCGGTAGCGACTGGAAGCCGCGCCGGGGATCCTCCCGGGGGCCCCCTTCGTTCGGGCCCCACGAGTTCGGCTCGTAGTTGGCGCGGGTCGTCGGGTTGACGATCGCCATGTGGCCGTCCTGCTGGAAGTGGGAGAACGGGCACTTGGGCGCGTTGACCGGAATCTGGGTGAAGTTCGGTCCGCCGAGACGCTTGACCTGGGTGTCGAGATAGGAGAAGTTGCGTCCCTGGAGGAGGGGGTCGTTGGTGAAGTCGACGCCGGGAATGATGTTCTGGGTGCAGAAGGCGACCTGCTCGGTCTCGGCGAAGAAGTTGGTGACCATGCGATCGAGAACGAGCCGGCCGACCCGGCGGACCGGCACCTGCTCTTCGGGAATGATCTTCGTCGGGTCGAGGACGTCGAATTCGAACTCGTCGGCGAACTTCTCGTCGAACAGCTGGAGGCCGAGCTCCCACTCGGGGAAATCACCCTTCTGGATCGCGTCCCAGAGGTCGCGGCGATGGAAGTCTGGGTCGGCGCCGTTGATCTTCAGGGCTTCGTTCCAGACGACGGACTGGAGGCCGAGCTTGGGCTTCCAGTGGAACTTGACGAAGGTGGATCGGCCGCGGGCGTCGATCAGACGGAAGGTGTGGACGCCGAAGCCCTCCATGAAGCGGAAGGACCGGGGGATCGCGCGGTCTGACATCGCCCACATCAGCATGTGGGTCGACTCGGGCATCAGGGAGGCAAAATCCCAGAAGTTGTCGTGGGCGGTCTGGGCCTGGGGGAAGCCGCGATCAGGCTCGGGCTTGGCAGCGTGGATGAGGTCGGGGAACTTGATCGCGTCCTGGATGAAGAAGACGGGGATGTTGTTGCCGACGAGGTCCCAGTTGCCTTCCTGGGTGTAGAGCTTGACGGCGAACCCGCGGACGTCTCGGGCGAGATCGGCGGACCCCTTGTTACCGGCGACGGTCGAGAAGCGGACGAATACGGGCGTACGCTGACCGGCGCTCTGGAACGGGTCGGCCCGGGTGATCTTGGTCAGGGGCTCGTAGTTCTCGAAGTAGCCGTGGGCGCCGTAGCCGCGGGCGTGGACGACCCGCTCGGGGATGCGCTCGTGATCGAAATGGAAGATCTTCTCGCGGAAGTGAAAGTCCTCGAGAGCTGCGGGTCCGCGGTCGCCGATGCGAAGGGTGTTCTGGTCGTCGGCGACGACGGCTCCCTGCTGTGTGGTCAGGCTCGGATGTCCATCCGGGTCGGCGGTCTGGTGGGTGTCGCCACCGCCGCCACGCTGGATCTTCTCGCTGCCGTACTGGATCTTCTTCATCGTCCCGCGTGCACCGTCGTCAGCCATTGAGCCCTCCCATTCGCGCAGAGATGTCGGTACTCGGTACCCGGTCTCAGACCCGCAAAACTGGGCTCCGGCATCTCGCGTGGGTGGTCGCCAAGCACGCGAAAGGGCCGGCCGCAGCTGGCTGTGGCCGGCCCCGGGGCAGCCGGGGGGCAGAGCCCCAGGCCGTGGGAGCAGCTCCCTAAGCGGCGGCGCCGACCTGGTGGCCGTCGTTGACGGATTCGCCTTCGATCTCCGGCGACTCGGGTGTACCGAGGTTGATCTGCACGCGCTGGGGCTGGCGCTGCTGTGGCTTGGGGATCGTGATCTCGAGGACGCCGGTTTCGAAGCTCGCCGTGATGGCCCCGGCATCGACGCCCTCGGGGAGGGTCAGGGATCGGCGGAAAGTGCCGGTGGCGCGCTCGATGCGGTGGTAGCCCTCGCGGTGGTCCTCACGCTCTGTCCGCCGCTCGCCGGATACCGTGAGGACGGTGTCCTCGAGCTCGATCTTGACATCGTCCTCCCGAACTCCCGGGAGATCGGCGCGTAGTACGAAGTGGTCTTCGCGCTCGACGAGATCCATCGCGGGAATCCACTGGCGACCGGCGGACGACCCACCGGAGTTCGGGGTCTCGAGGAACGAGCCGAAAAGTCGGTTCATTTCCTGCTGAAGGGAGTGGAGCTCACGGACGGGCTCCCAACGAATAACGGCCATGATGAACCTCCTGACGATCAATGATCCACGGCGCTCTGCCGCACACAGTCAGTATAAAATCTTAGTGACTCTGTATCAAGTCTGGAACCGAAAAGATGGCTAAAGATTCGGGGCGGAGTACCTTCAGCGAAAGTACTTGCCAGCCGCAAGCAACTACCTTTTCGAAGAGAGTCATTGCTCCCGTCCCCGGCCGTTCAATCCCCGGCCCGCCCGGCCCCCCCCGGAC
>JAXDHV010000097.1:0-2515 GCA_034664295.1 Solirubrobacteraceae bacterium
GTACGTCCTCCGGGCCCGCCGCCTGGCCGAGCGCCGGGAGGAGGACTGGGCGCGCTTCTCCTCCCTGCCTCCCGCGTCCCTGGCCCGCCTGCTCGACCTGGCCGCCGGGGCGGGCGAGGTCGCCGAACTGGGGACGGCGATGGGCTGGACGACCGGGGCGCTCGCCCTCGGCCGGCGGGATCGGCGGGTGGTCAGCTACGACCCGGTCCACTACGACGGCCGGGCCCACTACCTCGGCCTGCTCGGCGCGGCCGCCCGCCGGCGGATCGAGCTGGTCGGCGCCCCGGGAGCGGCCGGGCCTCGGACAGGAGCGACGGTCGACCTGCTCTTCGTCGACTCGTCGCACGAGCGGGCCGCGACCGCGGCCGAGTTCGAAGCCTGGCGGGGGGCGATCCGCCCGGGTGGGATCGTCGCCTTCCACGACTACCGGAACCCGGAGTTCCCGGGTGTGGCGGAGGCGATCCACGCCGACCTCGGGCTGGCGGGGGAGGCGGTGGGGGACATGTTCGTCTGGAGAGCTCCGCGATAAGCGAAGCGGCGTCCGCGCTGCCGGCTGCGCCGGCCGGGCGGGCTGGCTCCGCTTCTCGCTCCGCTCGGCCTCAGCTGCCCTTGGACGGGCGCGGCGCCCGTTTTCGTGCCAGACTGCCGCCTTGATGAGCTTCACGTCCGCTCGAGCTCGCCACCTGGGCTTCGGAGTGCTCTGCTTGGTCTTGGCGATCGTCGCCGGACTGAGCCGCAGCTGGATCCCGCTCGCGGTGCTCGTCGTCGCCGGGGCAATCTTCGTCGGGCGTGGCGTGACCATGAGCAAGTCATGACCGCGAGACGGAAGCGGCTGCTGGTGGGGGTCATCGTGCCGATCGAGGTGATCCTTGCCGTGCTCGCCTGGCGCGATCTGGCGAGCCGGACCGACGGGCAGGTCCGGGGCAGCAAGAGGATGTGGCGGTGGCTCGTCGTGGTCAACCCCGGGAACTCGATGGCCTACTGGCTGCTCGGGCGGCGAGACTGACTCTCGCCGGGTCTGCGCCGCGGCGAGATCTCGGCACCGCGTGCGGCTTGCGGTGGCCCGGCGAGCGAGCCATGCTGCTCCCGTGGAGCTTGAGCGCGACTACGAGATGCGGCTCGTCGCCATCGATCGTGTTCGCTCCCTCTCGGACCGCTACGACGACATCGTGCCGCTCGACGTGCTGCGAAAGGGCTTCGCTTTCGCCGGCGAGCGGATCTCGTTCGGATCGTTTTACAGCGGGATATTTCGGGCGCGACAGATGCGTGGACCCGCGGCGCTCAGCCTGACGACGACGCCTCCCAAGACAACTCGCGGCGCGCCGTACGACGACGGCCTCGACGAGGCCACCAACAGCTTCGCGATCCATCACCTGGCCTACGACCGCAATCTCATGGGCATCGACCCGGGCGGACACGTGCACGTGGCGGAGCGCCTCCTGAGAGAGCAGGATGGTCCGATGCTCAAGGCCGGCCTTCAAGGTTTCCATGGAGCGGCGATCTTCCAACCCAAACGGCCAGCGGAGCGACCCGACCCAGCGCGCCTCGAGGTGCGGTACGAAACGTTCCGGACGGCCGCTTGAGTGCCTCTCGACCGTTCGCATATTTGGCCGCCAAGGGCGGCGGCCTGGTGCTGAGACGGCTTCGGACGAACGATCAACCCGTCGTGCCGCGCTTGCCTCTGGGCCTTCGGACCCGGGTGGCGCCCTAGCCGCGTTTGCCTCCGCGGACGAGCCGCGCGCGCGGCGGGCTACGAGGAGACCGACAGCTCGGACACGCCGAGCGTCCCCGTGGTCACCCCGGACGGGGCGTGGGTGATCCAGACGAGGAGGTAGTGGAGGCCCTTGGCCGCCGACCGGAGCTTCACCGTCGTCTGTCCCGTGATCGCCGTCCGGGTCGCCAGGTGGGCCCAGCCCGGATCGGTGATCGAGACCGGGAGCTCCGATCCCGTCGCCCCGTAGAACTCCACCGTCATCCCCGGCGACGGCGTCGCGATCGTGATCGACCGGACCGTCTGCTTCGACTTCAGGTTGATCGCCAGACCGACCAGGGTCTTCCCGGACGTGCTCGAGTCGAGCTGGTAGGTCCACGTCGTCTGCCCGTCCCCGTCGATCGCCTTCGCCGGGTCGCCGAACCCGCCCGGCGGGAGGCTGTACGGGTTGTAGGTCGTCGCCGCGTCCGTGTCGAGCAGGATCTTCGCCGACGTCGCCGACGGGACGCCGGTCGTCGGCGTGGTCGTCGTCGTCTTCGGCTTGACCGTCGTCGTCGGCGTCGTCGTCTTCGGCGTGCCCGTCGCCGGCGCCACCGTGACCGGGGCCGTCGCCGTCGGGGTCGGGGTCGCCGCCGGCAGCTTCGGCGCGGTCGGGAGCTTGGTCGTCGGCGTCGCCGCCGGCAGGCCCGGCGCCGGGAGGGCGGTGCCCGGCGCCGGCGTCACCGCCCCCGGCACGTCGGACGCGACCGGGGTCTGCCCCGGCACGCTCGCCGTCGTCTGGGTCACCTGCTTGGAGTCCGACGA
>JAXDHV010000004.1:0-2755 GCA_034664295.1 Solirubrobacteraceae bacterium
CGCCCGATCGAGGGCGTCGGCACCGCGGTCGCGGCGTTCGTGGGCCTGGCCGAGAAGGGCCCGATCAACCAGCCGACCCTGGTGTCGAACTGGACGCAGTACTCCGAGATCTTCGGTGACTTCATTCCCGACACCTATCTCGCGCACGCTGTCTACGGCTACTTCCTCAACGGTGGCGGCAACGCGTTCATCGTGCGCATCGGCGGAGCCAGCCCGAACGGGAAGAGCGCCAACGGCAAGGCAGCACCGAAGGCGATCGCGCCGCCGGTGCAGGCGCAGCTGACCGGCTACCGGGTCACGGCCCAGCCGAACGCGCCCAAGACCAAGACGATAAGCATCGACATCCAGGACCCAGGCGGGAACGACCAGCCCGAGGACCTGTTCAAGCTGGTGGTCAACGTCGACGGCCAGGCCAAGGAGACCTACGACCACGTGTCGACCAAGCGCGGCGACAACAACGTCGTCGACAAGGTCAACGCCGCGTCCAAGCTGATCACCATCGAGGAGACGACCTCGGGCAGCGGGCTCGCCAAGCCCGACAAGGGCGTCACCGATCTCGCCGAGCAGCCGCCCGAGCCCGAGCCTCCGTCGACCGACCGCCTGTCGGCCGACGACTACGTGGGCGACGCCGCCGACCGCACCGGCTTCAGCGGCCTCGAGGCCGTCGACGACGTCACCATGGTCGCGGTCCCGGACCTGATGGCCGCCTACGAGCAGGGCGCCATCGATCTCGAGACCGTGCAAGCCGTCCAGCTCGCGATGATCGCGCACTGCGAGCTGATGGGCGACCGGATGGCGATCCTCGATCCGCCGCCGGGCCTCTCGCCGCAGCAGGTCAAGGAATGGCGTGTGGACGGGGCGGGCTACGACTCGAAGTACGCCACGCTGTACTGGCCCTACATCAAGGTCATGGACCCGGCCAGCGGCACCAACAAGTTCGTGCCGCCGTCAGGTCACATGGCCGGCATCTGGGCGCGCACCGACGACACCCGCGGCGTGCACAAGGCGCCGGCGAACGAGGTCGTCCGCGGTGCGGTCACGCTGCAGACGCAGCTGACCAAGGCCGAGCACGACCTGCTCAACCCGGTCGGGATCAACTGCATCCGCTCCTTCCCCGGACGTGGCGTCCGGGTCTGGGGTGCGCGCACCCTGTCCAGCGACCCGGCGTGGCGCTACGTCAACGTGCGGCGGCTGTTCAACTACCTGGAGGAGTCGATCCTGCAGGGCACGCAGTGGGTCGTGTTCGAACCCAACGACTATGCGCTGTGGGCACGCATCCGCCGCACGATCGCGTCGTTCCTCGTCAACGAGTGGCGCAAGGGCGCCCTCTTCGGGCTCACGCCGGACGAGGCCTTCTACGTCAAGTGCGACAGCGAGACGAACCCGGCCGAGGGGATCGACGCCGGCCAGGTGGTGTGCCAGATCGGCGTGGCACCAGTGAAGCCCGCCGAATTCGTGATCTTCCAACTCGCCCAGTTCTCGGGCGGGACCAGCCTGGTGAACGAGTAATAGGAGCTCCCGATGGCACTGCCCGATCCATTAGATTCATCACCGGCCTATGCCTTCATCGTCAAGATCGACGGCATCGCCATCCCGAAGGTCAGCGAGGTGTCCGGCCTCAAGGCCGAGGTCGACAAGATCGACCTGAAGCAGCAGACCGAAGACGGCAAGTACGTCGCCCGCCAGGTCATCGGCCGGCACAAGCCGGGCGAGATCACGGTGACGCGCGGCCTCACCGACAGCAAGACCGTCAGCGACTGGCTCAAGCAGGTCGTCAACGGCGACATGGGCGGCGCGCGCAAGACCGCGTCGGTCGAGATGCTCGACTATGCGGGCGCCCCGATCAAGACGTACAACTTCACCAACTGCTGGGTGCGCAGCATCGAGATCAGCGGTCTCAAGGCCGGCGCGACCGAGCAGGCGACCGAGAAGTTCGTCATCTGCTACGACGAGGTGTCGGTCGAATGATGCAGCGGACCCGTACCGGGACGGCGGTACGGGATTCGATCGCCGACCGGGCGCCGTCCGCCGATTCGGCAGCTGTCTCGACCCAGCCGGAGCGCACGACGCTGCGCACCGAGTTCGACTTCGAGCTGCCACGCGGGTTCGTCGACTCCGATGGCCTGGCGCACCGGCACGGGACGATGCGCCTGGCCACCGCACGCGACGAGTTGCTTCCGCTCTACGACGCCCGGGTGCAGGAGAACCCGGCGTTCACCACCGTGGTCCTGCTCAGCCGGGTGATCACCTCGCTCGGCACGCTGCCGGCGATCTCGTCCAACGTCATCGAGAACATGTTCGCCTCGGACGTCGCGTTCCTGCAGGACTTCTATCGCCGCATCAACGCCGAGGGACATACCCGGGCGGCGGTGACCTGTCCGGATTGCTCGCACCGGTTCACCATCGATCTCGCCGGTGGGCGCCTGGGGGAATCGTGACGTACGCGCCGGAGCGCATCTACCGCGAGGTCGCGTACGTCGCCTACCACTTCCACTGGCCGCTCGACGACATCCTCGATCTCGAGCACACCCAGCGGCGGCGCTATGCCGCCGAGATCGCCGATATCAACACGCGGCTGTCCGAGGAGCGCTAGGGACATGAGGGGGAGCGAGAGGGCATGAGAATGCCCTGGACCCGCCGCGGCGAGCCGGCGGCACCGCCGCCCTCCGCCGCGCCGGCGCCGGCTCCTCCTGCCGAGCCGGCGCCGTCGCCCGCGGGGTGGGCGTTCCTCCCGCCGCTGCAGCGCACCATCGGC
>JAXDHV010000012.1:0-147167 GCA_034664295.1 Solirubrobacteraceae bacterium
AGCCGCCCAGGCACCCGATCGAAGCCAACCCCGCCCCCAATCCCCGATCACGACGGCCTCAACCGGCCCCACGCACACAAACCACCCGAACACTCACCTCAGCCGGCTTGCTGCACGATCCGGGCTAAGTCGACCGTCAGCTAGCACGTCCGCCGCCTCACGCCGGTGGGCGACTAGGTCGGGCGACGGGCGGTGATCGAGATCTTCGGTCGCGGCGGCGTGCGAGCGAGCGAACTCTGCGACATGCGCCTCCGCGACATCCGGCTCCACGACGCCCACGGCGCCCGCTTCAGGATCCCAGACTTCAACACGAAGGGCGGGGTTCGCGAAGTCCAGATGAGCCCGGATCTCATCGAGACTTCGTCGCGCACATCGAACTCCGCGCCCGCGACTCGAGCGTTCAGGGTCTCCATTGGGCGACGAATGGACCACGAGACGCCGAAATTGATCTCTCGCTGCTCGCCGGTCCCGCCGACGTCCCCGAGGAACCTGCCGATTTGCAGGAACTTCCTCCGATGGCGAGACCCGGACTCGAACCGGGGACACCACGATTTTCAGTCGTGTGCTCTACCAACTGAGCTATCTCGCCTCGCGGTGGCCGATGCTACCGAGTCGGCGTACTAGGCTGCCCGGCACATGAAGTTGAAAGGGAGGCTCCGCAGGAAGTCCACGGAAGGCTTGCAAGACCCCAAGCCGAAGCGGCGACGCCTGCGCAAACGCGGCGGCCAAGCCGAGCACCAGACCTCCACAGAGCCCCAGACGACCGGGCAGCCGCCGGCACCCGAAGCTCCGGCGAAGACCAGGCTCGGACGGGTCCTGCGGCGAATCGGACGGATCTTCGGTCGGGTGCTCCCCCGGCGAGGCCGTCCCCGGCGGGTGCCTCGGCGCAGCCGGATCCCCGAGGCGTCCTTCGTCTCGACCGGAACCGGCATCCCCGCCGCTCGGTGGGACGGACCGCCGACCACGCCGGCGGTCGCCGGCTACTCGCTGATCAAGACCTTCGGCGACGGACCGGCCGGCGTCGAGGCCCTCAGGGGGGTCACGCTGTCCTTCGGACGGGCGACCTTCAACGCGATCGTCGGTCCGTCGGGCTCGGGCAAGTCGACGCTGATGCACCTGCTCGCCGGACTCGACAAGCCGAGCGGCGGGCAGATCGAGCTGGGCGGCGTCAAGCTCCACGGGCTCAACGACGACCAGCTGACCGAGCTTCGGCGCGAGCGGGTCGGGTTCGTCTTCCAGTCGTTCAACCTCCTGCCGACGCTCAACGCCGAGGAGAACATCGCCCTCCCGCTGCTGCTCTCGGGCGTCGACCCCGACAAGCAGTGGATCGAGACCCTCTTGAAGATGTTCGGGATCACCGACCGGCGAACCCACCGGCCGGCCGAGCTCTCGGGCGGTCAGCAGCAGCGTGTCGCCCTCGCCCGGGCCCTGGTCACCCGGCCGAGTGTGATCTTCGCCGACGAGCCGACCGGGAACCTCGATTCGGTGGCGAGCGACGAGGTCCTCCGCCTGCTCCGGCGGGCGGTCCTCGACTACGGACAGACGATCGTGATGGTCACCCACGACCCGGTTGCCGCGGCCCACGCCGACCGGGTCGTCGAGTTGGCCGACGGGCGGGTCGTCTCGGATCTCGAGACTCCGGATCCCCCGCCCGAGCTGGAGACCCTGCGCCGCCGATGACTCACGACCCGCTGGTCCGGCGCCGTCGCCGTCGCCGTCGCAGTCCCGGTCGCGGTCACGCTCGCGGTCGCGGTCGCGCTCGCCGATGATTCGCCTCACGCTGCGGGGAATCGCGGCCCGCCGGCTGCGATCGGCACTGACGGCCGTCGCCGTGCTCCTCGGGGTGACGATGATCTCGGGGACACTTGTCCTCAACGACACGATCGACCGTGCCGTCTCGCGAGCGGTCAGCACCGCGGCGCGCGGGTCGGATGCCGTCGTCTCGGGGCGGGCGGCGACCAGCGCGGCGGTGACGAGCACCGCCGCCCCGAAGGTCCCCCAGTCGCTGCTCGCCCGGATCCAGCGTCTGCACGACGTCGAGCGGGCGCAGGGGGAGATCTCGGACGTCGCGGAGATCGTCAGGCGCGACGGGACGATCGTCTCCCTCGGAGCCGGGGGAACCCGCGCCCTCTCCTACGTCGGCGCGCCGTTCCAGGCGGTGAGAATCGTCGCGGGGCGCCAGCCGATCTCCGTCCACGACGTCGTCGTCGACCAGGCGACGGCGACCGCCCTCCACCTGCGCCTGCGCCAGCGGCTCGCGATCGCCACGGAACGGCCGAAGGCGGTCTTTCGGGTCGTCGGGTTCATGAAGTTCGGTGGGGCAGGCCAGCTCGGGACGATTCTCCTGGCGTTCTCCCTGCCGGCCGCCCAGCACTACTTCCTCAAGCCGGGTCAGTTCGACTACGTCGATGTCGCCGGGCGACCGGGGGTCAGCCCGCAGGACCTCGTCGGAAGGATCGCTCCCCTCCTCGGCCCGCGATTCATCGTCCGGACGGCGGCCGACCAGGCGAGGCAGGACACCAACAGGATCTTCGACGAGCTGTCCTTTCTGACCAGCGCGCTGCTGGCCTTCGGCCTGATCGCGGTCTTCGTCGGGGCCTTCGTGATCTTCAACACGTTCTCGATCACCGTGACCCAGCGGACGAGCGAGCTCGGCCTGCTGAGAACGCTGGGTGCGACCCGGCGCCAGCTGCTCGGATCGGTGCTCGCCGAGGCGCTCGCGATCGGAGCGGTCGGATCGGCCCTGGCAACGGGTCTCGGGTTCGTCAGCGCAGCGGGCATCCGTGCCCTGCTCGACGGGCTGGGTCTCCAGCTGCCCAACACGAGCCCGGTCCTGGCTCCGCGAACGGTGCTCGTAAGCATGGGCGTCGGCCTCGCGGTGACCGTCTTCGCGTCGCTGGTTCCCGCGCTCCGGGCGACTCGGGTGCCGCCGATCGCGGCGATGCGCGAGGGCGTCCGCCTGAGTCCGTCGGCGCTCTCGACCTCGGTTCCGTGGCTGGCGCTCGGCCTCGGCCTGCTGGGTCTGCTGCTGACGGTCAACGGCCTGGTCGCCGGGCACGGGGTCGGCGAGACGGCGACGGGAGCCGTGGCCCTGACGCTCGGAGTCGCGATCCTCACGCCCAAGCTGATTCCCCTCGCCGCCCGGGCGGCCGGCTTCCCGTTCGAGCGCTCGACGACGCTAACGGGGCGCCTCGCGCGCGAGAACGCCTCCCGCAACCCCGGCCGGACGGCCGCGACCGCGTCGGCCCTGACGATCGGGCTGGCCCTCGTCATCTTCGTGACGATCTTCGCCACCGAGACGCGGAGCGCGATCCGCGAGGTCGTCGCCCACAGCTTCGCCGGGGACCTCGCGGTCACCAACCAGGACGGCTACTCGCCGATCCCCGTGGCCGCGGCCGCGGCCGTCGCGAACGTGCCCGGCGTCCAGGTGACGTCGGTCCTCAAGCGCTCGGACGCGAAGATCGAGAACGGGGGATCCCAGAGCGTGAACGGCATCGACACGCAGTCGATCGGAACCGTCTACACGTTCAACTGGGTCAGCGGCGACAACTCGCTGCTCGGGTTCCTCGGCCCGAACGGGGCGCTGGTCGAGAACTCGCTCGCCAGGAGCGCCGACCTCCAGGTCGGCAGCCACTTCCTGACGACGACGCCGTCGGGCAAGCAGACCGAGCTGACCGTCCGCGGGATCTATCAGGACCGCGACCTGCTGCCTGGGTTCGCGGTCTCCCTGCCGACCTTCAACGACCTCTTCCACGAGCTCCGGGCCCAGCGCGTGCTCGTCAAGGTCACCCCCGGGGCGGATGTGACGCGGGTCCAGCGCAAGGTCAACAACGCCCTCGCCCCGTTTCCGCAGACCCGGGCGCTCGACGTCAACGAGCTGCAGACGCTCGAGGCCAACAGCCTCAACAGCATCCTCAGCCTGTTCTACGCGTTGCTGGCGATCAGCGTCTTCGTCTCGGTGTTCGGGATCGTCAACACCCTCCAGCTGTCGATCCACGAGCGCCGCCGGGAGCTCGGCGTGCTGCGGGCGCTCGGCGCGTCACGCCGGGCGGTCCGGCGGATGGTCCGCTACGAGAGCGTCATCACGGCGACGATCGGCGGGGCGCTCGGGCTGTCGCTGGGGATCTTCTTCGCGGCGGTGGTGACCGCCGCGCTCGACGAGGAGGGCCTCCACTTCCAGCTGCCCTGGCTTCCGGTCGTGGGCCTCCTCGCGCTTGCGGTGGTGCTCGGCGTACTGGCCGCGATCGGGCCCGCGCGCCGGGCGTCGAGACTCGATGTGCTCGGGGCTCTTGCCCACGATCGATGACCGGTCTGCGGCGCGATCGGGTTTCCGGCGCAGGAGGACCGGGTCCCGGGTCGGGCATCGATGGCGCGGTCGGAGCTTGACGAGGCCGCCGGCCGGGTAGGCCAGCAGCAGACAGGGCGCGACGATCGAAAGGGAACGATGGACATCGAGGCAATCAGCGAGTGGCGCGGCCAGGATGTGCTCGATCCCGAAGACCAGAAGGTCGGGCGTCTCGAGGAGATCTACTACGACCGCCACTCGGACGCCCCTGGCTTTGCGTGCGTGGCGACCGGACTGTTCGGACGGCGACTGTCGTTCGTGCCGCTCGAGGGGGCGAGCATGTCCCGCAACCACGTCCGCGTCGCCTACGCGGTCGGGCTGATCAAGGACGCTCCGAACGTCGAGCCCAACGGCCAGCTGACTGTCGCCGAGGAGGCGGCCCTGTTCGAGCACTACGGCTTGGAGGGCGCGCTCGGCGACGGGACCGTCTCCCCCCGGCTCGTCCGCTACCAGACGCGCGCGGCGGCCGCGCAGGTCGCCGAGGCTCGCGAAGTCGTGGCCGACCAGGGGCCCGAACCGGTGGCGCTCGCTGCTGCGGGGACCGCCGGGACCGCCGATTCCGGCCATCAACTCGGGCACAGTCCCGTTGTCGGCCGCGAGGCCGCCACCCGGCCGCCTGAGGAGACCGACCGGCTGAGTGCCCTCGAGCACCGGGTCGCGGCGATCGAGACCTGGCTGACCGAGCAGAACCCCGGCTGACCGAGGCTACTCCCCGCCCGAGAGGGCGTCAGCCACCGCGGGATGGACGATCCGGCCACCGGATATGTTGACGCCCGACCGAAGCTCGCCGCTCTCGGCCAGCGCGGCGACGATCCCCCGGTCGGCCAGTCGCATCACATAGGGGAGGGTGGCGTTGGTCAGCGCGTAGGTCGACGTCACGGGGACGGCGCCTGGCATGTTGGTGACGCAGTAGTGGGTGATCCCGTCGAGCTCGTAGGTCGGGGCCGAGTGGGTCGTCGGCCGGGAGGTCTCAAAGCACCCGCCCTGGTCGATCGAGACGTCGACGAGGACCGCCCGCCGCTTCATCAGGGTGAGCTGCTCCCGCGTGATCACGCGGGGCGCCCGGGCCCCGTGGATCAGGACCGCGCCGATCACGAGATCGGCCTCGGGGAGCATCTCCTCGATCGAGAGCGTCGTCGAGTAGATCGTCGACGCCCGCCCGCCGAAAATCAGGTCGAGCTCGCGGAGCCGGTCGATCGAGCGGTCGTAGACGAAGACGTCGGCCTGCATGCCGATCGCGATCAGGGCGGCGTTCAGGCCGACCACGCCGCCGCCGATCACGAGGACCGTCGCCGCGGCGACACCGGGCACCCCGCCGAGCAGGACGCCGCGGCCGCCGAGCGGCTTCTCGAGCATGAAGGCTCCCGCCTGGGTGGCGATCTTGCCGGCGACCTCGCTCATCGGCGCCAGCAGGGGGAGGGTCCGGTCGGCCGCTTCGACCGTCTCGTAGGCGATGCACGTCGCCCCCGAGGCACAGAGACCGGCCGCGAGCTCGGGGGCGGCGGCGAGATGCAGATAGGTGAAGAGGGTCTGGTCGGCCCGGAGCATCGCGACCTCGCCGGGCTGGGGCTCCTTGACCTTGAGGACGAGCTCGGCCTCCGCGAAGACGGCCTTCGCGTCCGGGGCGATCCCGGCACCCTGGGCGACGTAGGCGGCGTCGTCGATCGCGCTGCCGTCGCCGGCCCCGGCCTGGACGATCACCTCGTGGCCGTGTCCGGTGAGCTCCCTCACACCGGCCGGCGTCAGCGCCACCCGGTACTCGTCGGACTTGATCTCGGTCGGAACCCCGATCCTCACAAGGACACCTGCGGCAAGTCGAGGTCGCCCGGATCAGTCGCCGGCGTGCGCGGCCGGGTCAGGCGGCGGAGCGGATCGCCTTGGACTCTTGGCGAGCCGGTGAGATCTTGATCACGTCCCAGGCGAGGCCGGTTGCCTCGAGGGCGCTGATCACCCAGGCCGACGGGTCGAGCTGCCAGCGGTCGAGGCCGTGACGGGCGGACGTCGGGAAGGCGTGGTGGTTGTTGTGCCAGGCCTCGCCGAGCGTCGGGATGGCGAGCCAGTTGAGGTTGCGGGAGTGGTCGCCGGTCTCGAACTTCCGGTTGCCGAAGAAGTGGCAGAGCGAGTTGATCGAGAAGGTCGCGTGGTGGAGGAAGAAGACGCGGACGGCTCCGCCCCAGAGGAAGCCGGTGACGCCGCCGATCAGGCTGCCGGTGAGGGTCCAGCCGAGGACGAAGGGAAAGACGAGGCCGACGACGAGCCAGAGCAGGAAGGTGCGGTCGACCCAGCGGACGACCGGGTCGGCGAGGAGGTCGGGGGCGTAGTGCTCGGTCGACGCGCGATCGACCCCGCGGAAGGTCCAGCCGACGTGGGCGTGGATGAGGCCGCGGATCGCGCCTGCCCAGCCGCCGCCGTGGCCGACGTGCGGGCTGTGGGGGTCGCCGTCCTTGTCGGAGAACCGGTGGTGCATCCGGTGGGTGGCGACCCACTCGATGACGGATCCCTCGATCGCGGCGGATCCGAGGATCGCGAGGACGACGCGGACGGCCTTGCCGGTCTTGAAGCTCCGGTGGGTGAACAGCCGGTGATAGCCGACCGTGATCCCGAGGCCGGTCAGGAGGTAGGTGATCGACATCACGATCAGGTCCTGCCAGTGGAGGATCCCGCCCCAGGCGAGCCAGCCGGCGACGAAGAGGAGGAGGAAGGGGACGACCGTGACGGCGCCGTTGGCGAGCCGCTCGGTCGTCTGGTTGTCCATGACCTCGACGCCATCGGGCACGGAGACTGGCGAGGCGCCGCCACGCTGGCCGGTCTCGCGGTCTGGCGATCCCGGTTGGGGCGCCGGGTCGTCGCGGAGTTGGGTGGTCACAGGGGCTTGGGCGCTCGCGGGCCGCGGTCGGCGGGATCGGCCCCGACGCCGAGCGAGCCTACCACGGGGGGGCGGGGCCGCGGGAGATTCTTAGCGTGCCGTTAGAGGTGCTGAGAGGCGCGGTGCTTCGGCTTCGCGGCCGCCCTCACAGCCAGGTGCCCGGGGGTCAGCAGGTCGAGGCTGTAGGACCCCAGAGGGTTGCGCGCGGTGACGCGGACGCGGAGCGAGTAGCCGATGTCGCGCCGGGTCGCGACGTATGAGGCCTTCGTGGCCCGGGATATCGTGGTGCAGTGGCCGTTGCGACAGCGCAGCCACTGCGTCGCCACCTGCGGCGTCGGAACGCCTGCCACCAGCCGCGGGAGTCCGAGGTGGGTGCCGAGCTCGAGCGCGGTGACCGGAATGCGGTCACCGACGTGGGGGCGCAGCGGCGGGGGCACGGCCGGGTCGAACGCGCAGAAGCAGGAGTTGCTCAAGACGGGCTTCGACCGGTCGTAGAGCCCGGGCGAGCGGGCGGTCGCGACGCCGCCGGGGTTCGTGACCGTGACGGCCGCCTGTATCCCGATGGCCTCGCCGGCCAGCGTCCGCGGTGCGGCCAGCGGGCCGGTGTAGGGGGTGTCGCGGGTCTGGATCACGTCGCTTCCCGCGGGTCCGTCGGAGACCTCCCAGACGATCTTCACGCTCGGCGCGGGCACGCCTGCGATCGCCATCAGATCAAGACTGACATCGACCGGGCTGCCCGGCGCGATGGTGCTGTCGGGCAGCCCTCCGGTCAGATGAATGCCGGCGGCGTTGAGGGCCGGGGGAATCGTCAGCAGCTTGGCCTGGGAGGCGACCGGCGTCGACGTGCCGGCAGCGTCCGTCGCCTCGACCTCGACGACCGCGTACTGACCTGCTGAGCTCCGGTCGTAGCTCGCCTGGGCGTCGGGCTGCCAGGTGCCGAGCGCGGTGCACGAGCCGTCGAGCGTGGGAGTCGGGCAGCGCGAGAACCTGTAGGAATAGGCGAGCGCGCCGGTCCAGGTCCCCGCGACCGCGAGCACGGGTTGCCCGACGTCGAGGGCGAACTGATCCTGATGGTCGGCGCGGCCGACGGACGGGATCGCTGTGTTGACCGGAGCTCCGCCGTCGGCCGACGCCGAGCTCGTCCCGAGGAGCGCGACGGCGAGCAGAGAACCTGCCAGATGCCGTCTGACCTGTGTCGGTGTCATTGCGCCGCCTTCGAATCGCCGGGGTCGGCTGACACTATCCGAGCGTGCGGGCGTCTGCGAGGCTGGCCCGTGATGCCCGAGCGCTCGCGCCGACCGTATGCCGCCCGGATGACACCCGTCGACCGGCGTCGCCAGCTGTTGGACGCGGCCCTGGGGATCATCATCCGGGATGGCTATGGGGCCGTTTCGATCGAGACGATCGCACGAGAGGCCGACGTCTCGCGGCCGGTGATCTACGGCGTGTTCGACGGGCTGGGAGATCTTCTGGGGGCCCTCCTGGACCGTCAGGAGCGCCGGGCGCTCAAGCAGCTCGCCGGTGCCCTCCCGGGGACCCCGGGCGACCAGGACCCGGGGGAGTTCGTCGTCGCGCTCGTCAGGTCGATGGTCGAGGCCGTCGCGGGCGATCCCGACACCTGGCACCCGATCCTGCTGCCGGCGGACGGGACCCCGACGGTCGTCCGGGAGCGGATCGACCGCGATCGGGACCGCGTTCGCGAGCAGTTCGAGGCCCTCCTGGGGTGGGCGCTCGCCCGGCGCGGCGGTCCCGCCGGGGACGTCGACCTCGAACTAGCCTCTCACTCGCTGCTGGTCGTCGTCGAGCAGTGGGGCCGGCTGATCCTGCGCGAGCCCGAGCGCTTCTCGTCAGAGCGATTCGCCCGCTTCGTCGAAAGCTTCATCGGGGCCCTTGACAAGTAAAGCTACGCGGGTGTAGCTTTGGGGTGCGAACCGTCACCCGCCGATCAGAGCGAGGAGCCATGTCAAGATCATCGCGCAGAGCCAGGCCGCCCCTGGCGGAGACCGGGCGCCAGTCCAAGCCGACGGAGTCGCCGGTCGCACGCCGTTCGACGCCGATCGAGCCCCCGGTCGGACGCCGTTCGCGGCCGGTCGAGCCTCACGAGGACTACGGCTTCTTCGGGCCGGACTCCGTCACCTGGAGGGTCTGGCGCTACCCCACGTCGGTGACCGTCGGCTTCCAGCGGGCCGTCGTGGTCGAGGAGCTCGACCCGGCGCTGATCGCCGCGGTCGACAAGACGAACGCCGTTCGTTCGCGGCCGCGGACCCGCTACGACAGGACGCTCTGCTACTTCGCGCGGGTCGCCTTCGGCGATACGCGGTCGACATCGAAGGCGGCCGACATCCTCGTCAAGGTCCACTCAAAGGCAGTCGGGATCGAGCCGCTGAGCGGCGAGGGCTACGACGCGAACGACCCGAAGTCCCAGCTCTGGATCCACTTGACAGCATGGCATTCGATCCTCTACGCGTACGAGCGCTACGGCCCGGGCAAGCTCTCTCCCGAGGACGAGGCCGACTACTGGGCCGATTGCAGGCTGGCTGCCGAGCTCCAGACCTGCGATCCGCTCGACGTCCCGCTGACGCGGCTCGGGATCCGCGAGTACTTCGACTACATGCGGCCCCGGCTCGTCGGCTCGGAGACCGCCCGGTCGATGATGGACTTCCTCCTCAACGGCGAGGTCATGTTCCCGCCGCTGCCGGCGGCGACGAAGCCGATCATGTGGGTCGTCAACAAGACGATGCGGATCGCGACGATCGCGACGCTGCCGCGGTGGATGCGGGAGATGGCCGGGATCCGCCAGTCCCGCCTGATGGACGCGCTCGTCAGGCCGGTGATGATCGTCAGCTACCGCGTCGTCCACCTCAACCGCCACGTCGAGCTGGCCATCCTGCAGATGATGTCGCCGTCGACCCATCGCGTGATGACGCCGATCTTCCTCGAGATGCCGCCGAAGCGCCGGGAGACGCTGACGCCGGCGCAGGCTCGCGAGCGCTACGGCTACGACAGGCCCGCAGAGGCCCATCCGGACTGGCGCGAGCGCCAGCGCGACCGGGTCTTCGTCGAGGGACAGGCGCCGAGCGATGCCGGGCTCGTCGAGTCCGAGGAGCTGCTCGGCGCGATGGCCTGAGTACGCTCGTCGAGCACCGCGGGCGCGCTTGTCAGTAGAGGCCGGTCGACTCGAAGGAGATCTCCGGGTCGACCTGCTGTGCACTGAGCAGGGCAGCGCCGAAAGCGGCCAGGAGGAGCTGCGCGACGTGCTGGCGGGGAAGGTCGCCGGCCTCGACCCAGTCGTAGATCGCGGCGTCGAGGTAGCCGAGCCAGCCCTTGACGGCCATCCGCAGGGCCGGCCGGGGCTCGCGGCCGCCGGTCAGCGCGGCGAGCACGACTTCGGTCGTCCGCCCGCGGAACTCGTCGACGACGGTCTGGCCTTCCGAGCGGATCGCGGTGCTCTGGATGAAGCGCGACCACGCCCGACCGTTGCTCTCGATCCAGCAGAGATAGGCGTCGAGGCTACGCTGGAGGCGCTCGAACGCCGTGCCCTGGCCGGTCGGCTCGACAAGTCCCTGGAGCTCGCTCGTCGCGCGCTCGACGGCCGCCCGGAAGAGGTCGGTCTTGCTCGGAAAGTAGTGATAGAGCAACCCCTTCGAGACACCCGCGGCCTCGGCGATCTGACGCATCGAGATCTCGTCGAACGGGCGCTCGCCGAAGAGCTTCGTCCCCGCCTCGAGCAACTGGCGGCGACGCTCGTCGACCTGGAGGCGGGTATAGGCGGGCGCGGCCACGCCGACGATTCTACAAGCTTCTTGACCATCGGTTGACAAGCTGCCCCAAGTTCTCTAACGTGCCTATTTACCGATGGTCAACAAGGAGCGGGCGAGATGAGCGCGACGGGCACGAGGGACACGCTGGACGACCGGCTCGCTCGACTCGAGCGGTCCCTGGCCGAGACGATCGATCAGGTCGAGCTGCGCTCGAGCAGGGTCGAGGACCGGATCCGCCGCCTCGAGCGGAGGTTCCCGGCCGAGCGGTCTCCGGCGAGCACATCCGACGGGAGCTTCCCTAGACCGCCGGCCACAGAATCGCCGGAACCCAGCCCCCCGCCCCCGGGCGGCACCGATGGAGACGCCCGCCGCGCGTGGGATCCGACGGCGCTCAGCGACCTCGTGGGCGGCCGCGTACTCGCCTGGCTGGGGGGTCTCGCGGTTGTGGTGGCGATCGTCCTCTTCCTTGTGCTGGCCGTCTCGCACGGCTGGATCGGCGAGACGGCGCGAGTGGTGCTCGCCGGGGCGGCGTCGGGCGGCCTGCTCGCGGGGGGCGTCTGGCTGCGGGGGAACCGCGGGCGGACGGAGGCGGCGACGACGATGGTCGGGGCCGGGACGGCGGGACTGTTTGCGACGCTGGTCGTCGCCGGCGAGGTCTACCGAGTCGTCCCGCCGCTGGTCTGCCTCGGCGGCGCGGTGGTCGTCGGAGCCTTCGCGACCAGGCTCGCGATCCGCTGGGCCGGGAGGGCGATCGCAGCGCTCGGCCTCGGCGGCGCCCTGCTCGCCCCGGTGCTGGTCGGCGCGCCATCGGGATTCGCGACGCTCGGAGTGCTGGGAGTGACCCTCGTCTGTGCGCTGGCGCTCGCCGCCCACGAGAACTGGCGCTGGCTTGGCTTGGGCGCCCTCGTCCTGTCCGCTCCCCAGTGGACGGCGTGGACGCTCGGCGACCGGAGCGCGCTCGCCGAGCTGATCGTGCTGGGTGGCTTCGGCCTCGCCGGCCTCGCCGGCGGCGTCGCTGGCGAGCTCAGGTCGGTCGCGCTCGGTGGAGTCGAGGCTCCCGAGACGGCCGATCACAGCGTGCCGGCTGCCGATCAGCCCGGACGCAGGTCGGTCGCGACGGTCGGCCTGATCGCGCTCAACGCTTGCCTGTCTGCCGTCGTCGGCTACGTCGCGCTCCAGCAGAGCGCCGGGCACGCGGCGGGGGTTCTCTGGCTGGCCGGTCTCGCCGCCGCCCACGCCGTCGTCGGGCTGGCCCCTCGCTTCAGGGCGATCTCCGCGACCACGCGCGCGCTGCTGCTTGGCGTCGCCCTGCTGCTCGGGGACGTGGCCTTCGGCCTGAGCGCTGACGGCCTGCTCCTGACGGCCGGCTGGGCCCTGGTCAGCGTCGCCCTGGCCTGGCAGGTCCGGCGCGGGAAGGGCGACTCGCACGTGCTGGAGGTCGGACTCGGCGCGCATGTCGCGCTGGTCGTGATCCGCGTCGTCCTCGCCGCGCCGCCGGACTCGGTGGGCGCCGGTCCGGACAGCCTCGTCGCGCTGCTCTCGATCTCGACCCTCGCCGCGAGCACGCTGGCCTGCGCCCACCTCTCCTCAGGCGGTCGTCCGGGCCTTCGAGCCGCGCTCAACGCACTCGGCCTGATCTCGATCGCATACCTGACGGCGGGCGCCCTCGACGGGCCGTCGCTGGCCATGGCGTGGGCGATCGAGGGACTCGCCCTGATCCGCCTGACCCGCGGCAGCGGCCGCCGTAGTGGCAGCGACAGCGGCAGTGGCAGTGGCCTCGGCAATGGCAGCGGCAGCCACGGCAACGGCGACGGCGACGGCGACGGCGACGGCGACGGCGACGGCGATGAGACCGCTTGGCTCGGCGGGCTGGGCTTCCTCGGCCTCGCGGCGAGCCACGCCCTGCTCGTGGACGCGCCGCCGACTGCACTCGTGGGCGGCCTGGACGACGTCATGCCAGCGGTGATCGGGCTCGGGGCCGTCGTCTTCGCGTCCTTCGCAGCCGGACGCGTCCTTCCGCCGGCGAGCGCGAGGCGTCGGGCCCTACACGGCGCATGCGGATTCCTCGGCCTCTACCTGGCGTCGGTGGCCCTGGTCAGCGTCCTGGAACCCAACTCGGCCGGCGCTGGCCGAGCGGTGCTCGAGCTCGGCGTCCGCCAGCAGGCCCAGGTCGCGCTGAGCGGCTTCTGGAGCCTGGCCGGCCTCACCGCTTTGACGCTCGGCCTTCGGCGCCGGGTCAACGGCCTGCGGATCGGCGGCCTGGCGCTCCTGCTGGTCGCGGTCGGCAAGGTCTTCACCTACGACCTCTCGGCCCTCGACTCGATCTACCGGGTCGCATCGGTCCTCACCCTGGGCCTCCTCCTACTGATCGCCGCGCTGACCTACCAACGCCTGCGCCCGCCGCCGACCCCCGACCTGCGGACGCTGCACCCGAGTCAACGGTAGGACGCGACGGAGGTCGCGGGCCCGGTGTAGCGGCGCCGCCTCGTGCCTTCACAGGTTGTGGAGGGAGACCGCGCTGCTGCCGAGCGTTCCATGGTCCTCCCGCCAAGGTCCGCCACGCCGCCAGGGTCATCCCGCGCGTTCACCGGGGCCCATAACGAAACGAGTCGTATCGTTTTGATATGCTGGCGGCGTTGAAACCGAGATGCCCACCTCGAGCGTGGGCGAAGGAGCGATGACGATGCAACAGACGCAGCTGGCAACCAGGGAGTTGGGATCGACGGGGCTCGAGATCACTCGGGTCGGGTTCGGGGCGTGGGCGATCGGGGGCGGTGGATGGGAGTTCGGTTGGGGCCCCCAGGATGACGAGCAGTCGATTAACGCGATCCACCGCGCGCTCGAGCACGGGATCAATTGGATAGACACGGCCGCGGCGTACGGTTTCGGCCACTCGGAGGAGGTCGTCGGTCGCGTGCTGCGGGGCCTGTCCGAGGAGGATCGCCCGTACGTATTCACGAAGGCCTCGCTGCTGGAGGGTGCGGACCGGAGGGTCGTCCACAGCTTGAACCGCGAGTCGATTCTCCGCGAGGCAGCAGACAGCCGCAAGCGCCTCGGAGTCGACGCGATCGACCTCTACCAGATCCATTGGCCGATCCCGGAGATGGACATCGAGGAGGGCTGGGCGGCACTCGCCGCGCTGAAGCAGGAGGGGCTGGTACGCCATATCGGTGTCTCCAACTTCGACCTCGAGCAGCTGCGGCGCATCCAGGAGATCGCGCCCGTCGAGACGCTCCAGCCGCAGTACTCGCTCATCGAGCGCGACGTCGCCCGCGAGATCCTCCCGTTCGCCGAGCGCGAGGACATCGGCGTGATCGTCTACTCGCCGATGGGCTCTGGACTGCTCACCGGAGCGATGACCCGCGAGCGGATCCAGAATCTCGACGAGGGTGATTGGCGCAAGGGCGACGCCCGCTTCCAAGAGCCGCATCTCTCGCGTCACCTCGCCCTCGTGGAGCGACTCGAGGCGGTCGCCGAGCGCTACGACACCACCCCCGGGGCGGTCGCGATCGCCTGGACGCTGCGCAACCCCGCCGTCGACGGCGCGATCGTCGGTTTGCGTCGCCCCGACCAGGTCGACAACCTGATGCCGGCTGCGGCGCTCGAGCTCACAGACGAGGACGCGGCACTGCTCGAAGGAAGGCAGCCATGACGGCGATCGGATTCGTCGGCCTCGGAGCGATGGGCAGCCGGATCGCCGGCCGGCTCGTGACACCTGGCAACGTCGTGTACGGCACCAACCGGACCAGGAGCAAAGCAGATGGGCTGGTCGCGCGCGGACTGATCTGGCGGGATTCTCCGCGTGAGGTCGCCGAGCAGGCCGACTTGGTGTTCAGCATGGTCAGCGACGATGCGGCGCTCGATGCGATCACCACTGGACCTCGGGGGATCCTGGCCGGCCTTCGCCCGGGCAGCAGCTACGTGGACATGAGCACCGTAAGCCCGACCACGAGCCGCACGCTCGCCGGTCGTGTCCGAGCTCTCGACGCCGTGATGCTCGACGCTCCCGTCTCGGGGAGCGTGCTCGCCGCCGAGGCGGGTAGCCTTGCGATCATGGTCGGAGGCGATCCGGCGGCGTTCGCGCGCGTCGAGCCGCTGCTGAGAGACCTCGGCCAGACGGTGACCCACATCGGCTCAAACGGCAAGGGTCTGATCATGAAGCTCGCCGTCAACATCAGCCTCGCCGTTCAGATGATCGCCTTCAGCGAGGGCGTCCTGCTCGCGCGGCGAGGCGGCGTGGATCCCAAGCTCGCGATCGACGTGCTGAACTCGAGCGCGGTCGGCTCGCCGATGCTGCGCACGCGCGGCCCGCTCATCCTCGACCGCCCCGCCGAGGCCTGGTTCGACGTGAAGCTGATGCAGAAGGATGTCGACCTGGCGCTCGAACAAGGCCGACGCCTGCGCATTCCGCTCCCGAGCACCGCGAACGCTGGCGAGCTGCTGACGAGGGCCCGGGAGCTCGGCTACGGCAGCCAGGACATCGTCGCCGTATTCGACGTCCTCGCGCAACTCGCCGGTCCAGACATCGTGGCAGCCTGATGGCCCAGGCTCCGCCCCCGGCGGACCTTTCTCGCCGGGGGCGTCCGCGCAGCGAGGCCACGCGCAAGGCGATCCTCAGGGCAGCAGGCGAGCTGCTCATCGAACGAGACCTGAACTCGATCAGCATGGACGCGGTCGCAGAGCACGCGGGGGCGAGCAAGGCCACGATCTACCGCTGGTGGTCCTCGAAGGAACTGCTCGCGCTCGACGCGCTCTTCAGCGAGTGGGAACCGGCCGGCCCCGGGACGCACGACACCGGGACGCTCACCGGCGACCTGAATGCGCTGATCCACCCGTGGGCACGGCAACTCGCCGCAAAGCCATACGCACGCGTGATCGCCGCGCTCATCACCAAGGCGCAGAACGATCCGGAGTTTGCCGAGCAGTACCACGCCCGCTTTGTCGAGCCCCGCCGCGACCAGGCCCGGGCGATCTTCGCCCGCGCGATCGGCCGCGGCGAAATCCCGCCTGACACCGACATCGAGAGCGCACTCGACCTCCTCTACGGCCCGATCTACCACCGCGTCCTGCACGGCCACGCCAAACTCACCGACAGCTTCACCCGCACCGTCGTCGACTACGTGGCCGCCGGCGCGGCCCATCCCACCGCACAGGCCCAACGAACCGTGCGGCACCAGAGCGGGGCTCGGGCAACCCAGAAAAGGCCGCAGCAAAGCTCCTAACCCCCCGACCTACACCTCCACCTCGAGGCGGAGGGCCACCCGGAAGGATCCGCTGGCTCGCGCTGTCCCTGTCGCGCGACAGCGCCGCGGGCGGTTCACGCGTCAGCGGGTAACAGGCGAAAGGGCTTGCCGTTCGCGTTGAGAACACGGAAGTGGCAGGAAGTCGCCGGACACGAGTCGATCGACTACGCCGTCGGTGACCCGCCGTCTGGACGGTTCGGGATGCCGGTGGTGCTGGGCCACGCGTCGGGGTACGACGCGTTCCTCTCGGCTGCCGTCACGCCCGAAGGCGTCGTGACCGCTGCCTGGTATGTAGCGGACTGCCCGCGGGTAGGCCGCCCGGGCGCGCCTGGGCAATGCGCAAAGGGAGGGCGAGCGCTGGCCTTCGCCCAGCTCGGGCGCCACGCCCGCGCCTTCGGACCGACCCGCTACGTGCCTCCGATGCTCGCCGGCAACCTGATCGCCGATGCCTCGGTCAACGCCGGCCCCGGTGGCACGGCGCTCGCCTGGACCGAGACCCCGGGGCTGGAGAGCAGCGTGGATTCGGCGCAGGTGGCCAGCCGACGGACCACGGTGATCGGGAGCACCGGCCAGTCGGGGCCGGGGGACAGCGCCCGGTCTGCCGAGTTGGTTCGCACGCTGCTGCTCGCACACGTCGCCCACCCAATGCCAGCGACGGTCTTCGTGCTGGGTCCGACCCGAACCTCGCGGCGAGTCGCTCTCGCCCCCGTAGTGGCGCTTGCGAGCAGTGGCATAGAGCCGACCGCCGCGTGGCTGACCGAGGGTTGGTCGGGTCCACCGGTGCTCAACAGGTTGGTCATCGCGGGCGAGCGCCGTGCCGACGGCACGTACGGCCCGGCTCTGCGCCTCTCGCCTCCAGCGGGGGTCGCCGCTCCCCCGAGCGCCGTTGCGACGAACGCGAACGTCGTCCTCGTCTGGCCGAGCGGCTCCTACAGCATGTACCGCCTGCACTACGCCGTCCGCTCGAGCTCCGGAGGCTTTTCCGCCGATCGCCTCCTCGCGGCCGGCCAGGCCTACAGCTCGCCCGTCCTGGGGTCGGCGCCGCACGCCGTCGTCGCCGCCTGGGTCTCCGCCGGCCGAGCCAAGCGGACCGGGCTGGAGCTCGCGATTCTGCGCGACTGACGGCCCCTCGCCGGCGAGGCGGCGTTCAGATTCCGATCGCCACGTACTTCGTCTCGAGGTACTCCTCGATCCCCTCGTACCCGCCCTCGCGTCCGAAGCCCGACTGCTTGACCCCGCCGAACGGGGCCGCCGCGTTCGAGACCATCCCCTGGTTGAGGCCGACCATCCCGACCTCGAGGCGCTCGGACACCCGCAGCGCCCGCTTGAGGTCGCTCGTGTAGACGTAGGCCACGAGCCCGAACTCCGTCCCGTTGGCCTGCAGGATCGCGTCGTCCTCGGTTTCGAAGCCGACGATCGGTGCGACCGGGCCGAAGACCTCCTCGTGTAGCAGGCGGGCGTCACGCGGCAGGTCGACGACTACCGTCGGGGAGTAGAAGTACCCCGGACCGTCGACCGGCTCCCCGCCGGTCAGGCACCGTCCGCCACGCGCCACGGCGTCATCGACGAGGTCTGCGACCTTCTTGCGCGCGTCCTCGTCGATCAGCGGCCCGACCTCGACGTCGGGGTCGGTTCCCCGGCCGAGTCGCAGGCCGCCCATCCGCTCGGCCAACCGGCGCGAGAACTCGTCGATCAAGCTCGCGTGGACGAGGAACCGGTTGGCCGACGTGCACGCCTCGCCCATGTTGCGCAGCTTTGCGATCATCGCCCCGTCGAGCGCCGCGTCGACGTCGGCGTCCTCGAAGACGACGAACGGCGCGTTCCCGCCGAGCTCCATCGAGATCCGCAGGACCCTCGACGCCGCTCGCGACGCCAGCTTCGCGCCGACCTCGGTCGAGCCGGTGAACGACAGCTTGCGCAGGCGCGGGTCGTCGAGGAGGGGGTCGATCAGCTCGCCCGAGCGGGTGCTCGTCAGGACGTTGAGCACCCCGTCCGGAAGCCCGGCGTCCCCGAGGATCTCCGCGAGCTTGAGCATCGACAGGGGCGTCGCCCTGGCCGGCTTGACAACCATCGTCGCCCCCGCGGCGATCGCCGGTCCGATCTTCCGGGTCCCCATCGCCAGGGGGAAGTTCCACGGCGTGATCAAAAGGCACGGGCCGACCGGCTGCTTCATCGTCAGGAGGCGCCCCTTGCCGTCCGGACTGACCGCGTACCGACCGTCGATCCGCGCGGCCTCCTCCGAGAACCACCGCAGGAAGTCGTTGGCGTAGGTCACCTCCGCCCGCGACTGCGCCAGGGGCTTGCCCATCTCGAGCGTCATCAGCAGCGCGAGCTCGTCCGTGCGGCGGGCGATCTCGTCATATGCCCGGCGGAGGATCTCGCCACGCTCGCGTGGAGCGGTCAGGGCCCATTCCGGAGCTGCCCCGGCGGCCGCGTCCAGCGCGTCGTCCCCATCGGCCGGACGGGCATCGGCCACCTCGCACAGGGCGGCTCCCGTCGCCGGGTCCTCGACCTCGAAGCGCGCTTTGCCGTCCGCCTCCCGCCAGCTCCCGCCGATCAGGAGGCCCTTGGGGACTCCGTCGAGAACCGCTGCCTCGTTCATCGGCGTCGGTTACCTTGACGTCGATGCGTCGTCTCGCCGCAGCGCTGCTGTTCTGCGCCGGCTGCGCCCTGCTCGCCCCGGCGGCGTGCCTCGCCTCGGCGGTCCTCGTGATCGACGGCGGCGGCAACGGCCACGGCGTCGGTATGAGCCAATGGGGAGCCGACGGGCTCGCCCAGCACGGCTTCACCTACCAGCAGATCCTCGGGCACTACTACACCGGTACCACGATCGCGACCGCGCCAACCCGGCAGGTACGCGTCCTGATGATGCCGAGCCGCGGGTCCGTCGTCTTCACCGCCGCTGCCAGCGCCGCCGGACACCGCCTGAGCCCGACCGCCGTCTACCGGGCGAGCCTGGCCGGCCGCGCCCACGTCGTGCTCAGCCCCTCCCGCGGCCGGCGGCTCGTCCTCCCGGCGCCGCTCAGCGTGACCGGCTCGGGCGGCGTGATCTCACTCGACGGCACGGCGGTCAACGGCGTGAGCAACGGCCGCTACCGCGGCGCGCTCCAGCTCGTGCCGACCGGCGGCGGCCTCGAGGTCCTGAACGTCGTGGGCATCGACGACTACGTCCGCGGCGTGGTCGCAGCCGAGAGCGAGGCGAGCTGGCCGCTCGCCGAGCTCGAGGCCCAGGCCGTCGCCTCGCGGACCTACGCGATCACCGACGCCAAGGCCCCCGGCTTCGATGTCTACGCAGACACCCGCTCCCAGCAGTACGGCGGCATCGCCAAGGAGACCCCCACCACCGACCGGGCGGTCGCGGCCACGCTCGGGCAGATCGTGACCTACCAGGGCAAGCCGGCCGTCACGTACTACTTCGACAGCTCCGGCGGCGAGACCGAGAGCATCCAGAACGCCTTCCTCGGGAGCACCCCCCAGCCGTGGCTGGTCGGCGTCCCCGACCCCTACGACGCACTCTCGCCGAGCCACCATTTCGGCCCCAAGGTCCTCTCGCTCGGTGCGGCGGCGGGCGCCCTCGGTGGCCTCTTGAAGGGATCGCTGAAGGCGATCGTCGTGACCAGGCGCGGCGTCTCGCCGCGGATCCTCCGTGCCGTCGTGCTCGGGACGGGAGGTTCGACCACGGTGAGCGGCAGCCAGCTCGCCGGGAGCTTCGGCCTGCCGAGCACCTGGGCCTGCTTCGCCGTCAGCTCCACCGGCATGCCGCCGAGCGGTTGGGACTCGGCCTGCCAGCCGCCGACCCTCGACCTGACCAGCCCACCCGCCGCCAACCTCCCCGGTGCGGCGACACCCGTCCTGCCGCCGTCGGCCGGCCCGACCGGTGGGAACGCCGCCCCCCGGTGAATCACGCCACGCGGAGCGCGCCGCGGTCAGGCAGACTGGCCCGGTGGAGTCCGCCTGGCCACCCACGCCGCTGCTCGTCCTCGACACCCCCTGGCTGCTCTACCGAGCCTACTTCGGCCTCCCCCGGTCGATCCGCGACGGGAAGGGCGAGCCACGAGGAGCCCTGCTCGGCCTTCTCAACACCGTCCTCGCCGCGATCGACGCCTGCCACCCCCGGGCGGTCGTCTGCTGCTTCGGCGCCGAGGAGGCCGACTACCGGGTGGCGCTCTATCCGCCGTATCACGCCCACCGCGACCCGATGCCGGACGAGCTTCGCTCCCAATGGGTCGAGGCGCCCGGGCTCCTGCGGGAGTTCGGCTGGACCGTCGCCGAGCACCCGACGCTCGAGGCCGACGACCTGCTCGGATCGTTCGCCCGGGCCGAGCGCCTGGCCGGCGGCCACACGCTGATCTTCACCGGCGACCGCGACCTCTACCAGGCGATCGACGATCAGACCGGCGTCCTCGAGCTCGGTCGCGACAAGCCGGCCGCCCGTCTGGGGATCGACCACGTCCGCGGCGCGTGCGGCGTCGAGCCGTCGCAGATCCCCGACCTGATCGCCCTGCGCGGCGATCCGTCCGACGGGATCCCCGGCGCCCGGGGCGTCGGCGCGAAGACCGCGGCCGAGCTCCTGCGCCAGCACGAGACGCTCGAGGACGTACTGACCGCCGCGGCAAGCCCGACCGCCGCCGCCCGGGGCCTGCGGCCGCGGATCGCGCAGGCCCTGCGCACCCAGGCCGGCGAGCTGCGCAACTTCCTCGAGATCGCGACCCTCGTCGAGGTCGAGGTCGTCCTCCCGGCCGACGCTCCGACCGACCTGGCGAGCGGGGCAACGGCGGCTCGCGGCCACGGGATGGAGCGCCTCGCGACCCGCCTCGAGGCAGCCGCCGGGCAGGCGGCCGGGCTCACTCGAAGAGGCGGTCGCTCAACCGGAGCGTGACCGTCCGCTGACCGCCGGCGATCACCGTCTGCCACGGCCCGTCCCCGGTCACGACGTCCCGGCCGAGCACCAGCCGGATCAGCTCGACCGCGGCCGCGCGATCCTGGGGCGGGGAGACATAGCGGGCATCCGTGCGCCCGGTCAGCGGCCGGCTGCGTAGGTCGGTCACCTCGACGATGTAGCCGAGCTCGGGGTTTGGCGAGTGCATCGCTCTCGATTGTCCAGATTCGCCGTAGCATGGTGGCATGTCAGTCGCCGTCCCACTCGCCGAGCTCCCCGACCAGGTCCGCCGCTTCGGCTTCCACCCGTACATCGTGACGGTCTCCGGCGACTGCACCCCCCGCGTCACGTCGGTCCGCGTCAGCTGGGACGGCGACTGCCTGGTCGCCCCGGCCGGCCGGCGGACGGCCGCCGCGATCACAGCGAACGACACCGTGGCCTTGCTCTGGCCGTCGAGCGCCCCCGGCGACTACGCCCTGATCGTCGACGGGATCGCCGAGATCCAGGGAACCCCGCCGGACGCCCTGCGGGTCAGCATCCAGCCGGCGAAGGCCGTCCTCCACGTGACATCCCGCGTGCCGGCCGCCTGAGCCCGCCCGCCCGCCCGCGCGTGCGGCGCCCGGTCGGTGGATCCTGCGCGAAGCGGCTACAGCCCGACCGGATGGCGCACGACATACCCGCCCGGAACCTGGTCGATCGTCTGCCAGCGTGACCCGGCGCTCGACAGGCCGCTCGTGTCGTAGCGCATCCCGCCGAGCGTCATGAACGCGTGGGCCGCGTTCGCGTAGACCGTGATCCACCGGCCCGGCCCGGGGTCGCCGTATGACTCGAGCGCCGAGGAGTCCTCAGGCGCGCTCAGCGCAAGGGCGGCATGCAGGACGTAGGAGACCGATCCCGAGCAGTCATAGCCGGCGGCGTCGAACGAACCGTGGCCTCCACCCCAGATGTACGGGAGCGTCGCGATCCTGTTGGCCGCGACGATCGCCAGCGCCAGACGCTCCGGCACGCCCCAGGGCGACTCCGTCGCCGCGACCCCACCTAGGTCGATCGACGCCGGCGCGCCTCCCGCCACAGACGGGTGGGCGACGCGCAGGCCAGGATGGCGCCTGCTCGAGCGGGTCGTCCCGATCCCCGCGGGAACCGGGCCCCCCGCAGCGCCTGCCAGCAGCGGAGGGGCGGCCACGCCCCCGTCGACCCCGGCGCTCAGGCGGCTGGACACCGCCTGCTGCCCGGCACGCGCGCTGCGTGAGGTGCCAACGAGGGCCAGCGGGACTACGAAGCCAGCGAAGACGGTGAACGGAGTCCTGACGAGCCGGGCCGTCCGCGACCGGCCGGGCGGCCCCGAACACGACCTGCACGAACACCTTGGATTACGCCGTACCCCCCGCACCCGGCCGTATTCGCTGCTCAGGAGCCCGGGCCTGCCTATGCATCCGAGTGCCCGCCGTCAGGGTGTGAACTTGACGGTGATCACGTCGCCGTCGGCGATCTGGTAGTCGCGTCCCTCCAGGCGCAGCGTCCCCCGGTCGCGCGCCGGGGCATACCCCCCGGCCTCGACGAGCGCCTCCCAGCCGATCACCTCGGCCCGCACGAAGCCCCGCTGGATGTCCGAGTGGATCTGGCCGGCCGCGTGCCACGCCGTCAACCCCCGGCGCAGATGCCACGACTGGGCCGGCTTGGCCTCCCCGGCGGTGAAGAACGCGATCAGCTCGAGCAGGTCGAACGCTCCCCGGACGACCCGCTGGAGTCCCGACTCGCCGACGCCGAGCCCCTCGCGCATCGCCTGTGCCTCCTCGTCGTCGAGCTCCCCGAGCTCGGCCTCGATCCGCGCCGAGACGGCCACGACACCAGCACCCTGGGCGGCGGCATGGCTGGCGATCGCCTCCGGCACGGCGTCCGATCCCTCGTCGACGTTCGCCACGAACAGGACCGGCTTCGCCGTCAGGGGTCCCAGCAGCCGCATCGCGTCGGGAGCGTCGCTCGGCGGCGGGATGCTCCGCGCAGGACGGCCCGACTGGAGGGCGTCGATCAACTTCTCGAGCCACGCCTGCTCTGCGATCGCCGCCCGATCGCCCCCGCGAGCCGTCCGTACCACGCGGTCGATCCTCCGCTCGGCCTGCTCGAGGTCGGCGAGGATCAGCTCGGTCTCGATCGTCTCGATGTCCGCGAGCGGATCCACCCTCCCCTCCGGGTGGATCACATTGTCGTCTGTGTGCGCGCGGACGACATGGAGGATCGCGTCGGTCTCGCGGATGTTCGCCAGGAACTTGTTGCCCAGGCCCTCACCCGAGGACGCGCCCGCGACGAGACCCGCGATGTCGTGGAAGTAGACCGTGTCGTAGACCAGCTCGCTCGCCCCCAGCGTCTCCGCGACCCGCAGGAGGCGCTCGTCGATCACCGGGACGACCGCCACGTTCGGCTCGATCGTCGTGAACGGGTAGTTCGCCGCCTCCGCCCCCGCCTGGGTCAGCGCGTTGAAGAGCGACGACTTGCCCGCGTTCGGCATCCCGACGATCCCGATCTTCATCGCTCGCCCGCTCCGGTGCGACCGCTTCTCGCGACTGGTCCGGTTCCCCCGATCAGCAGGCCGACCACGGCCCCAGCCACCACGTCCGACGGATGGTGGACACCGAGGCGCAACCGCGAGGCCGCCAACCCGAGTGCCAGCGCATAGAGCCCGACCGCCGGCCCGCCCGCCCGCGAGAACGCCCGCGCGCCGGCGAACGACGTCGCCGCGTGCGTGCTCGGAAAGCTCAACTGCGTCGGCGTCGAGACCAGCCCGTCGGCCGGGCGTCCCCGCCGGACGGCGAGCTTGATGACCAGGTTCAGGGCGTAGGCCGCCGCGACCCGGCCGGTCGCCGCCCGCCAGTCCGACCGCCGCTCGGCCGCTCCGAGCACCGACATGCTCCCGCCGAGCGCGAACCAGATCCCCCCGAAATCACCGATCCGAGAGAATCCTGCCGTCCATCCGGTGCTCTGAGCGGCCCGCAGCAGCCCCGCCAGACGGGCGTCGATCGAGCCGGGGTCCGGCATTCCGAGTCGGCGGGCGGTCTCAGGCGCCGAAGCCGACCCGGGGCTCATCCGAGTCGGTGCGCACGAAGACGACCTGCGCCAGGTCGAGCTGGACGATCGCGTCCTCGCAGGTCAGCCTGTACCAGCCCCGCTCGGAATCCAGCGCCGTCTCCAGCGCCTCACGGTCGGCGACCTGGACGCGAGTGGCGAGCACCTGGCCGCCGGTGAAACCGATCGAGATGCGTTGGGGCTTGGGGGTTGCCATCAGTGTGCGGGCTCCACGAGTTCGGTGAGGACACCACCGCACGCGGCGGGGTGCAGGAAGGCTACGCGCGACCCGCGCAGGCCGGGGCGGGCCGTCGTGTCGATCATGCGGACGCCAACGTCTGCGAGCTTCGCCAGCGCCGCGTCGATGTCTGGCACCTGGTAGGCGACGTGGTGCATGCCCGGCCCCTTCCTGGCGAGAAACCGGCCGATCGGCGTGTCCTCGGCGAGCGGCGCGAGCAGCTCGATGTGGCTGTCTCCGATGTCCAGCAGCACCGCTTCGACGCCTTGGGACTCGACCGTCTCCCGGTGGGTGAGGGTCATGCCGAACGTCGACGACAGCAGCGCGACGGCCGGCTCGAGGTCGGCGACGGCCACCCCGACATGGTCGATGCGGTCAAACACAAGCCGGGAGTGTAGTTGCCTGAGGAGTCCGCCCCAGGCCGGGAGTCTGGACCTGACGGCTCGCTTTAGGTTTCCGCCGGCCCGCCGACGGCGCCGCCGCTCCGACGGAAGGCGGCGATCGACGCCCGCCGCGGGACCTCGGCCATGATCCGGTCGATCGTCGGCCGGTCGAGCACCTCGTTGCGCAGGAGCTCGGCCGCGAGCTCCTCCAGCTGCGGCCGGTTGGCCTCGATCAGCTCGCGGGCGGCCTGGCGCGCCTCGTGGACGACCTGCTCGCGCTCCTCGTCGCGGATCCGCAGCGTGATGTCGGAGACCGTCCCGGCCGAGTCGGTCCCGATCACCGCGCCCGAGGTTCCCATCGCATAGTCGGCGATCATCGCCCGGGCGATGTCCGCCACCCGCCGCAGGTCATCGGCCGCGCCGGTCGTCACGTCGCCGAAGACGATCTGCTCGGCCGCCCGGCCGCCCAGCAGCATCGTCATGAAGTCGACGAGCTCGTCCCGGGTCTTCAGGTAGCGGTCCTCGTCCGGAAGGTTCAAGGTGTAGCCGAGCGCCCGACCCCGCGGGACGATCGAGATCTTGTGGACCCGATCGACGGTCGGCAGCAGCTCGGCACAGAGGGCATGGCCGGCCTCGTGGTAGGCGACGACCGAGCGCTCGTGGTCGGAGAGGACCCGGCGCGACTGGGCGCCCGCGATGATCCGCTCGAGCGCGTGGTCGAAGTCGATCATCTCGATCTCCTCGGCCGTCCGGCGGGCCGCGAAGATCGCCGCCTCGTTGCAGATGTTCGCCAGGTCGGCTCCCGTCAGCCCGCTCGTCTGGCGGGCGATCAACCCGAAGTCGACCGACTCGACCCGCTTGTCGCGAGTGTGGACCTCGAGGATCAGCTCCCGGTCACGGACGTCCGGCGGGGCGACGTAGATCTGGCGGTCGAAGCGCCCCGGCCGCAGGAGGGCCGGGTCGAGCTTGTCGAGCAGGTTCGACGCCGCGATCACGACCACCCGACCGGTCGAGTGGAAGCCGTCCATCTCGATCAGCAGCTGGTTGAGCGTCTGGTCCTTCTCCCCGGAGATGTCCATCCCCCGGCGGCCGCCGACCGCGTCTAGCTCGTCGATGAAGATGATCGCCGGCTCGTTCTTGCGGGCGATCCGAAACAGCCGACGCACCCGGGACGCGCCCAGGCCGGCGAACATCTCGACGAACGACGCCGCCGACTGTGAGTAGAAGCGGGCGCCCGACTCGTGCGCGACGGCCTTCGCCAGCAACGTCTTCCCGGTCCCGGGAGGTCCGTGGAGGAGGACGCCCCGGGGAACCCGGGCCCCGAGCTTCGCGAAGCGGGCCGGATCGCGCAGGAACTCGACGATCTCCTCGAGCTCGGCCTTCGCGTCCTCGACGCCGGCGATGTCCGCCCAGCCGATCGCCTGATCTGATGCCGGCTTGATCTCCTGCGGCTTGGTCTTCGGCATCAGCGTCATCGTCTTCGAGATCAGCGCGACCATCGCGACCATGAAGAGGATCGTCGCCAGCGGGATCCAGCTCGTCGCGTCGGTCTGCAGCTGGCTGATGAAGCTCGCGAGTGCAGTAGTCATCGTCAAGCCTCTATCGGCAGCTCGCCCGTCGACTTGATCGCGTCCCGGTCCCCGCCGGACTGCGGGTCGCTCCCGCTCGGCGACCGTTCACTCCCGTCCCGTCGCGCTCCCGCTCCCGTCCCGCTCCCACCCGCTCCCGCTCCCCTTTCACTCCCGTCCGCTCCCGAGCGTCGCCGGGCCACTGTGTGACGCTCGTCACACAGCGCTCGACCACGGCCGGTTAGGGTCACGCGCAGGGGCCGGAGGGCGACCTTCGCGAATCCGTCCCGGAAGCCGATCTTCGGCGGATCAAAGTCGGATGACGAAAGGGAGCTTGCAATGACCAGGACGATGCGAATCCTCGCTGTCTTTCTCGTCGCTTGCCTCGTCGGCGGTGGGATCGCGGCAGCAGGCGCCTCGACCTCGACCGGCGGCAAGGCGCGAGCGGCGAAGACAAAGGCAGCCAAGCGCGGCAAGACAGGACCTCGCGGTCCGGCGGGTCCCGCCGGCCCAGCAGGGCCCGCCGGTCCGGCCGGTGTCAAGGGCGCGACCGGCGCCGCAGGTCCCGCGGGCCCCGCGGGCCCCGCCGGTCCGGCGGGAACCAGCCTCTGGGCGAAGGTCTCAGCCCTCGGCAGCCTGATCAACGGCTCCGGCGCCACCGGTATCACGAAGACCGGCATCGGTCGCTGCATCGTCACGTTCAACAGGGCGATCGACACCTGCGGCTACCTAGGCACGATCAACACGACGAATTTCAGCGATCCGGGACCCGGAAGCTCATCGATCCTGGTCGGTCAGACCGGGACCACCAGCGTCTTCGTGCGTACGGCGACGCCTTCCGGGGCCGGCAGCCTGCCGGTCGACGACGACCGGCCGTTCACGGTGGCGGTCGTCTGTTAGAAGGGAATCGCCTGGTCGGACCGGGTCGGATCGTTCGGCGATCCGGCCCGACCCGGGCCTCCCACGTGCCGTTCCGGTTCACTCCGAAAATCATCTGGTGCCGGGCCACTCCAGGAATCATCTGGTGCTGGGCCACTCCGGCGATCACTGCTCTGAAGGCCCGGGGGACTCCCCGGTCGGCGCGGAGCCGAGCATCCCGACCGTGAGGTCGCGGAAGAACTCGGCCGCGAAGCCGAGGTCGCGGACGTCGATCCGCTCGTCGGCCCCGTGGATCAGCGGATCGGTCTCGTAGCGGGTCTCGTGGAAGTGGGGGAAGAACCCGTATGCCGTGCACTCGGGAAACGCGTCGCGGAACGTCCGCGAGTCGGTGAACCCCGGCAGCACGACCGGGGCGAGCAGGGCATCGGGATCGCGGGCGGCGATCCACTCGCCGATGAACTCCGTCATCGGCGAGAGCACCGGCGAGCGGTTGCCGATCACCTGCTCTGTGAAGTCGAGCCTGTAGCCGTCGTCGCCAAGGATCTCCCTGATCCGCACGAGCGTCTGCTCCTCGCCGAGTCCCGGCGGCACCCGGCAGTCGACCTGGAGGGCTGCGGTCGCGGGAATCACGTTGATCTTCTGGGATGCCGAGATCCGCGTCGGAGACATCGAGACGCCCATCATCGGCTCGACCAGCGGCGCGAGACGCGGCTCGGCAGTACGGATCCGGTCGAGCACGGCGTGGAGGTCCCCGTCGGTCGACTCGCCGATCGCCTCGAGGAAGGCCCGCGGCTCGGCGCCGAGGTCGTAGTCGGGCTGGCGGGCGCCGAGGCGCTCGAGGAGCGGCGCCATCTTCAGCAGGGCGTTGTCGCCGAGACGCGGCATCGACGCGTGACCGGCCACGCCGTCGGTGGTCAGCGTGAAGCGGAAGACCCCCTTCTCGGCACAGCCGAGGCAGTACAGCCGGCGACCGCCGTACTCGAGGATCCCGCCGCCGCCCTCGTTGACGAGCATGTCGCAGCGGACCTTCTCCGGGTGGGTCGCCGTCAGCCACTGGGCCCCCTCGGACCCGCCGGTCTCCTCGTCGACGACGCAGACCACCAGCAGCGCTCCGCGGGCCGGGCGCCAGCCGGAGCTGGCGAGCGAGATCGCCGCCGCGACCTCGGCGGCGGTCTGCGACTTCATGTCGAGCGCTCCCCGCCCCCAGACGTGACCGTCCTCGAGGTCGCCCGACCACGGGTCGTGGGTCCAGTCGGCCGCAGTTGCGAGAACCGTGTCGACGTGCGATAGCAGGCAGAGCGTCGGCCCGTCGGCGAGCCCGTCGAGACGGGCCACGAGGTTCGGGCGGGGCTCCGTCCGGCCGAGCAGCTCGCAGGAGAACCCGGCCTGCGTGAGGACCCCGAAGAGGTATTCCTGGGCGACCCGCTCGTCGCCGGGCGGGTTGACCGTGTTGAAGCGGATCAGCCGCCGGAGGAGCTCGGTCGCGACGCTCTGCAGGTCCTCGCCCATCCCGCAGAGGTTACGCGGAATTTCCAGCGCTCCACTCACGCGCGCACTAGTGTACGGCGTACGGATCGGGACGTTGGAGGAGGGCCGTGGCCGAAGTGCGCGCAGTGCTGCAGGGACGTGGCAGGCCAGCTCGCCAGCGGGGCCGACCCTGAGCACTCAGGTCATGGCCGACGCCGAGCGCGGCGTCACGGGACTCCAAGCCGAGGGAGGCGAGATCGCCGCGCGCTCGCCACTGGCGCTCTTCTGGCGGCGCTTCCGCAAGGACCGGGTGGCCGTCGTGTCGCTCGGCTTCATCATCTTCCTGATCCTGATCGCCGCCGGCGCGCCCCTCGTCGTCGGGCTCGTCGGGATCCCCGGACCGACCGTCCAGAACCTCAGCCTGACGGACGCCTTCGGCAGCCCCCTCGGCCCCGGCAGCGGACATCCGTTCGGGGTCGACGAGCTCGGCCGGGATGTCATGGCCCGCGTGATCTACGGGACCCGCGTATCCCTCGAGGTCGGGATCATCGGCACCGTCGTCGCGACCATGATCGGCACCGTGCTCGGCTTGATCGCCGGCTTCTACCGCGGCGCGATCGACACGCTCCTCTCCCGCTTCACCGACGTCGTCCTCTCGTTCCCGGTGCTCGTGCTCGGCCTCGGCCTCGGCGCGGCGTGCGGCGTGCGCGGCTGCGCCGGAGGCCTGATCCAGCCGGGCCTGGGCACGATCCTCTTCATCATCGCGATCGTCAACTGGACCTACGTCTACCGGATCGTTCGCGGTCAGGTCCTGTCCCTGCGGGAGAAGGACTTCGTCGAGGCGGCGCGTGCGCTCGGGGCGTCGGATTCGCGAATCATCTTCCGGGAGATCCTGCCCAACCTGATCGCGCCGCTGATCGTCTACTCGAGCCTTCTCATTCCGCTCAACATCCTGCTCGAGGCGGGCCTCTCGTTCCTCGGTGTCGGGATCAGGCCACCGGCCGCGAGTTGGGGTCAGATGATCGCCGACGCGACCAACATCTTTCAGACGGCCTGGTGGTACATGACGTTCCCAGGTCTTGCCCTGCTGCTGACGGTCCTCGCCTTCAACCTGCTCGGCGACGGGCTGCAGGACGCATTGAATCCAAGGTCCGGACGATGACGGGGCACGCGTCGCGACCGGAATGTCAAGAGGAGGGATACGTGAGATGTCGCATCTGATCAACACGCGGGTCTTCGCCGCGGTTGGGCTCGCCGCAGCCGCGGCGACACTCGCCGCGTGCGGGTCGAGCTCGAACTCGAGCTCGAATACGAACACCGTCAAGCAGCTTCCGCTGAAGCCGGGCGAGTCGCCCAGCCAGCAGCAGATGTACAACGGCAAGAAGGGGGGGACGCTGCAGGTCTACAACCAGGAGGACTTCGAGCACCTCGACCCGGGCGCGGCGTACTTCTCGGTCGACTACGAGGCGATGTACGCGACCCAGCGCCCGCTCTATGCCTACATGCCCAACAACGACACACTCGCCGCACCCGATCTCGCCACCGCCCAGCCGACGATCTCCGACGGCGGGAAGACGGTGACGGTCCACATCAAGCCGAACGTGATGTTCGGACCGCCCGTGAACCGCGCCGTGACCTCGGCCGACGTGGCCTACGCGATCGAGCGGGGCGCGAACCCCAACATCGGGAACGCTTACTTCGGCCCGTACTTCGGCGCGATCGTCGGAGCCGAGGACGCCAAGGGCAAGGTGATCGCCAACGGCGGCCCGATCGCCGGAATCACGACCCCCAACCCGACGACGATCGTCTTCAAGCTCAGCTCGCCGACCGCGTCGCTCCTCGTCGGCGCGCTCAGCCTGCCCCTGTCGGCCCCGGTGCCCGCGAGCTTCGCCAAGCCGATGGATGCCAAGAAGCCGACCACCTATGGCTCGAAGTACGTCGTCGCGACCGGTCCGTACATGTTCAAGGCGAACCCGAAGACCGGCGAGTTCCTCAATGTCGGCTACTTCCCCGGCAAGTCTTCGGTTCTCGTGCGCAACCCCAACTGGAACGCGAAGACCGACCCCCGACCGGCGTACCTCGACCAGATCAACATCAACGTCGGCGGCGACCAGACTGTGATCGGCCGACAGGTCCTGACAGGGACCAACACGATGGAGAACGACACGCCGGCCAACACGATCGTCAAGCTCGCCTACCAGAAGTACCCGTCGCAGATCGTCTTCACCCCGGGCGCCGGTGACCATTACATGGCGGTCGACAACAAGCACGGACCGTTCAAGAACGTGAACGTCCGCCGGGCGGTCTGGGCCGCGATCGACCGGACCGCGGTCGTCCGCGTGCTCGGCGGGACGCTGGTCGCCGCACCCATGACGCACTTCATCTATCCCGGCGTCGCCGGCTACGACCAGTCCGGGGGGGCCTCCGGGCCGCAGGTCCCGTGGAACGTCAACCCGGCCGGGAACCTCGCGGTGGCCATGAAGTACATGAAGGCGGCCGGCTACCCGACGGGCAAGTACACGGGCAGCGCGACGATCCAGTACGTCGGCGAGAACGCACCGACGGCGACGGCCCGGGACGAGATCGGCGTGCAGGCGCTGACCGCGCTCGGCTTCAAGGTCCACGCGACGTACGTCGACCAGGCGACGATGTACTCGAAGTACTGCGGCGTGCCGGCACAGAACATCGACGCGTGCCCGAACGTCGGCTGGATCCGCGACTTCGCCGATCCGCAGACGGTCCTCTACGTGCCGTTCTGGGGACCGGGCATCGTGCCGACGAACAACTCCGACTGGGGTCAGGTCGACGATCCGAAGATCAACGCGGCGATGGACAAGGCAGCACTCGTGGTCGGCGACGCCGCCCGCGCCCAGGCCTGGGCGAACATCGACCGGATGCTCGTCGACCAGGCCGTCGCGATCCCCGAGGACTTCGACTTCCAGCCGAACATCGTCGGCAGCGGGGTACGCGGGATCTCCGACATCTGGGACATCGGGACGTGGGACTACTCGTTCTCGTCGCTGAAGTAGGTCACTGAGCCTCGGTGGAGGGTCCCGCTCGGGCGGGGCCCTCTGCCGCGGGCCAGGCGTCCGCCGCGCCCTCCTCGACCGACCATGCTGACCTTCATCATCCGCCGAATCCTCTGGGGCATCCTCGCGATGGCGATCGTGATCGCGATCACGTTCCTGCTCTTCTACCTCCTGCCATCAGCCAACCCGGCGGTCCTCCGGGGCGGGCGCAACGCGAGCCCGGCGACGATCGCCTACATCTCGGCTGAGCTCGGCCTCGACAAGCCGATCTACACGCAGTTCTGGGACTACGTCAAGAACATCGTCCTCCACTTCGACCTCGGCTACAGCTACTACAGCTCGGCCTCCGTCACCGGCCTGATCGCCGACCGCCTGCCGGCGACGATCTCGCTCGCCGGCGGCGCGATCGTCGTGACCCTGCTGGCCGGGATCCCGGTCGGAATCGTCTCGGCGATCAAGCGAAGGACCTTCTTTGACCGGGCGGCCATGGGCACGGCCCTGGTCTTCGTCAGCGCGCCGATCTACTGGCTCGGCCTGATCGCCCTCTACCTGTTCGCCGCCGACATCGGCCGCTTCCGGGTCTTCGACGGGTCCGGCAGCTACGTCGCCCTGAGCACCGATCCCGGCCGCTGGTTCGGGTCGCTGATCCTGCCGTGGATCGTCCTCGCGGCGACCCTCGCGGCGGTCTACGCGCGCGTCCTCCGGGGGTCGCTGATCGACGTCATGGGCGAGGACTACATCCGCACGGCGCGGGCCAAGGGCCTGCGCGAGCGGCGGGTGATCATGCGCCACGGCGTCCGGTCGGCGATCACGCCGATCGTCACGCTGATCGGCCTCGACGTCGGATCGCTGCTGGGTGGTGCGGTGCTGACCGAATCGGTCTTCGACATCCCGGGGATCGGACGCCTCAACTACGACGCGATCGCCCACTCGGACTTTCCGATCGTCCAGGGGACGGTGCTGCTGGCGGCGCTGTTCATCATCGCGGCGAACATCGTCGTCGACATCGCCTACGCGTACCTCGATCCGCGGGTTCGCCCGTCATGAGCCCGGACACCCCGCCGCTGCTCGAAGTCGAGGATCTGCGCGTCGAGTTTCCGACCGAGGACGGGATCGTCCACGCGGTCGACGGGATCTCCTATGCGGTCGGCCGGGGACAGACGCTCGGGATCGTCGGCGAGTCCGGCTCGGGGAAGACGGTCTCGTCGCTGACGACGATCGGCCTGACCCGCACCCAGGGCGCCCGGGTCTCGGGACAGATCCGCTTCGAGGGGCGTGACCTGGTCGGCCTGTCAGACGACGAGCTCCGGGGGATCAGGGGCAACGACATCGCGATGATCTTCCAGGACCCGCTGTCGGCGCTTCACCCGTTCTACCGGGTCGGCACCCAGCTCGTCGAGGCGATCCGCGCCCACCGGGACGTCCCCCGGAAGGCGGCGCGAGCCGAGGCGGTCGAGCTGCTCGAGCTGGTCGGCATGCCCGACCCCAAGCGCCGGGTCGACGGGTATCCGCACGAGTTCTCGGGGGGCATGCGCCAGCGGGCGATGATCGCGATGGCGCTCGCCAACCAACCGAAGCTGCTGATCGCCGACGAGCCGACGACGGCACTCGACGTCACCGTCCAGGCGCAGATCCTCGCCCTGCTGGCCCGCCTCCAGCGCGAGCTCGAGATGGCGATCATCATCATCACCCACGACCTCGGGGTCGTCGCGGAGGTGGCCGACCACATCGCCGTGATGTACGCCGGGCGGATCGTCGAGTCGGCCCCGACGACGGAGATCTTCCGCGCTCCGGAGCACCCGTACACGTGGGGCCTGCTGCGCTCGATCCCGTCGCTCGACCGCGACCGCGAAGAGGACCTCGTGCCGGTCTCCGGGCGCCCGCCGAGCCTGATCCACCGGCCGTCGGGGTGCCATTTCCACCCGCGATGCCCGTACTCCCAGCCCGAGCACGCGCGGATCGACCCGCAGATCGCGCCCGTCCCCGGTCGCCCCGGGCACGGTGTCGCCTGCCTGCTGGCGGCGAGCGCCCGCGAGCGGATCTGGTCGGAGCTCCGCAGGGGCCGCGACGCCGAGGACGCGGCCGCAGCGGCGGGGGTCAAGACGTCGGAGGTCTCGTCCGACGCCGAGCCGATCACGGCGACGGCGGCGGCGGCGAAGGAGTCGGAGTCGTGAGCGCGACAGCCGAGCCACCGCTGGTCGAAGTCCGTGACCTGGTCAAGCACTTCCCGATCACCAAGGGCATCCTCCTCCAGCGGAAGGTCGGGGCCGTGCGGGCGGTCGACGGCCTGAGCTTCGAGGTCCGCCGGGGCGAGACGCTCGGGATCGTCGGCGAGACGGGGTGCGGGAAGTCGACGACCGCCCGCCTGGTGATGCGGCTCCTCGACCCGACCGCCGGGGAGGTCCACTTCGAGGGGAAGGACATCACCCGCCTCAAGGGCGACGATCTCAAGAAGCTGCGGCGGGAGATGCAGATGATCTTCCAGGACCCCTACTCGGCTCTCAACCCCCGCAAGACGGTCGGCTCGGTGATCTCCGACCCGTTTCTGATCCACAAGCTCGAGCCTGATGGCGCGGCGCGCAAGCGGAAGGTCCAGGAGCTGATGGACACGGTCGGCCTGAACCCCGAGCACTACAACCGCTATCCCCACGAGTTCTCGGGCGGCCAGCGCCAGCGGATCGGGATCGCCAGGGCGCTGGCGCTCAAGCCGAAGCTGATCATCGCCGACGAGCCGGTCTCGGCGCTCGACGTCTCGATCCAGGCGCAGGTGCTGAACCTCCTGCGGACGCTCCAGAGGGAGTTCGGGATCACGCTGATCTTCATCGCCCACGACCTCTCGGTCGTCCGCCACATGTGCGACCGGGTGATGGTCATGTACCTCGGCCGGGCGGCCGAGCTCGCGCCGAGCGAGTCGCTCTACCACTTCCCCCGACACCCCTACACCGGCGCGCTCCTCGCGGCGGTGCCGGTCGCCGATCCCTCAGGGGCGGGACGCGAGCGGGCGCTGCTGCGCGGGGACGTCCCCAGCCCTGCCAACCCGCCGTCGGCCTGCCGCTTCCACACGCGCTGCCCGAAGGCCCGGGAGAAGTGCTCGGTCGACGACCCGCCGCTCGAGGACAAGGGCAACCGGACGCTCGCGGCCTGTCACTTCCCGCTGACCCGCGACGAGGCCGACGCCCTGCTGCCGGCGGCGCTGGTGCGGCAGCGCAAGGGGTAGGCACAGCACGTGTCTCCCAAGAAACTACTTGCAAACTTGAGCCACTATCTTCCGCGAGAGCCGTCGTCATCCTTCGACCGCTCGACGCGGCCTACTCGGCGGCGGTGGCAGGATCGGGAAGCTCCTGGCCCGAGCTGAGTGGGCTGGCTGGGGAGCGGTTTGTGGCACCAAGCTCTGCCGGGGTGACATTCAAGGGGTGATGACAGGCGGCCAGGTGGCCACCCGGGTATTCGGCGAGCGGCGGCTCGACCGAGCGGCAGACGTCGGTCGCATACCGACAGCGGGTGTGGAAGCGGCAGCCGGACGGCGGGTTGATCGGGTTGGGAGGCTCGCCGGAGAGCACGGTCCGGACACGCGCCCGGTTCTCGCGGGGGTCGGGGATCGGGATCGCGGCGAGCAGGGCGCTCGTGTACGGGTGGATCGGCTTGGTGTAGAGCTCGTCGGCCGACGAGAGCTCCATGACCTTGCCGAGGTACATCACGGCTACCCGGTCGGAGACGTGGCGGACGACCGAGAGGTCGTGGGCGACGAAGATGTAGGACAGCCCGAGGGTCTCCTGGAGCTCCTCGAGGAGGTTGATGACCTGGGCCTGGATCGAGACGTCGAGCGCGGAGACGGGCTCGTCGAGGAGGATCAATTTGGGCTCGACGGCGAGCGCCCTGGCGATCCCGACCCGCTGGCGCTGGCCGCCGGAGAACTCGTGGGGAAAGCGGTTGAGGTGCTCGGGGTTGAGGCCGACCTGGGCGACCAGCGCCCGGCTGCGGTCCTCGAGCTCGTCGCGCGGGACCCCGCGGGCGCGCAGCGGCGTCGCGATGATCTGGGCGATCCGCTTGCGGGGATTGAGCGAGGCCTGGGGATCCTGGAAGACCATCTGCATCTCGTGGCGGATCGGCTGGAGCTCGCGACGCCCGGCTGAGGTGATGTCGCGCCCGCGGAAGCGGACGACCCCGCCGGTCGGGGGCGCGAGGCGGACGATCGAGCGGATCAGGGTGCTCTTGCCGCAGCCGGATTCCCCCACGATGCCGAGCGTCTCGCCCTCGGTCAGGCGCAGTGAGACATCGTCGACCGCGTGGACGTTGCCCGTCGTCCGGCTGAGGACAGCGCCCGACTTGATCGGGAAGTAGACCTTGAGGTGCTCGACCTCGAGCAGCGGCCCGGGCTTCACGTCGGCCGGCTCGGCCGGGGCCGGGGCGGGAGCCGTGCTCACGAGGTCACCGTCTCGCCGGCCGCGAGGCCGATCAGGCCGTCGACGAGCCGCAGCCGGCGCTTCTCGGGGGGCGTGAGGAAGCAGCGGTCGCGGTGCTGGAGGCTCTCGGCCAGCCGGGCCTCGAGCGCCGGGGGCTGGGTGCACGCGGCGAACGCATGGGGGCAGCGCGGTCGGAAGTGGCAGCCGACCGGCGCGTTGAGCAGCGACGGCGGCTGACCGGGGATCGCCGGGAGCCGGGCGGTCCGAAGGCGATCGACGCGGGTGATCGAACCCAGCAGACCCCACGTGTAGGGGTGCTGGGGGTCGTAGAAGAGCTCGTCGAGGGTCCCCTGCTCGATGATCTGCCCGGCATACATGACGATGATCCGGTCGGCGATGTCGGCGACCACGCCGAGATCGTGGGTCACGAGGAGGATCCCGGCGCCGGTCTCCCGCCGGAGCAGGCCGAGCTCCTCCATGATCTGGGCCTGGATCGTCACGTCGAGGGCGGTCGTCGGCTCGTCGGCGATCAGGAGAGTCGGTGAGCAGGAGAGGGCCATCGCGATCATCACCCGCTGTCGCATCCCGCCTGAGAACTCGTGCGGAAACGAGCGGCTGCGGTCCTTCGCGCGGGGGATCCCGACCCGCTCCATCAACTCGACCGCCCGGTCCATCGCGACCTGGTGGGTGACGTCGTCGTGGGCGCGGATCTGCTCGACGATCTGCTCGCCGACCCGCGTCACCGGGTTGAGCGAGCTCATCGGGTCCTGGAAGATCATCGCGATCTCGGCGCCCCGGACGTCCCGCAGGGTGGCCTGGCTGGCGCCGATCAGCTCCCGGCCGGAGAGCAGCGCCGAGCCCGAGATCGTGGCGTTCGGGGACTGGGTCAGGCCCATCAGCGTGAGCCCGGTTACCGACTTGCCGGAGCCGGATTCGCCGACGACGGCGACGACCTCGCCGCGCCCGACGGAAAACGACGCGTCCTCGACCGCGTGGACGACGCCCTGCTCGGTCCGAAACGAGACGCTCAGCCCGTCGACCGCGAGCAGGACCGGGCGGTCGCTCCCGCCGGTCGGACCGCCGCCGCCGCCGCCGCCGCTCGAAGCGTCACCTGCGGGGATCGACTCGCTCACGAGGAGAGCCGGATCCGCGGATCGAGCGCCGCGTAGAGGATGTCGACGACGGCCGACAGGGCTACGACCGCAAACGCCGCGAAGACGGTCACGACGAGGATCGGCGGGACGTCCAGCCGGCCGATCGAGTCGCCGACGTACTTGCCGACACCGTTGATGTTGAAGACCTCCTCGATCAGGATCGTCCCGCCGCCGAGCAGCGACGCGAAGTCGAGTCCCCAGAGCGAGATCAGCGGGATCATGCTGTTGCGCAGGGCGTGGCGGACGAGGACCCGCCGCTCGGAGATGCCCTTCGCCCGGGCGGTCCGCACGTAGTCCTCGCCGAGCGTGTCGAGCACGCTCGACCGGAGGATCCGCGAGTAGATCCCGATGTAGAGGACGGCGAGCGTGATCCACGGCAGGAGGAGGTGACTGAACCAGGCGCCGGGATCCCGCGTCAGGGGGACGTAGTCGCCGAGCGGAAAGAGCTTGGCCTTGTAGCCGAGGTAGTAGAGGGCGATCGCACCGAGGAAGAAGGCCGGCATCGAGACGCCGATGAACGCGAGGACCGTCAGCGCCCGGTCGAGGTACCGTCCGGCCCGAATCGCCGACAGGACGCCGAACAGGACGCCGAACAACAGCCAGATCACGGCTCCGCCGATCGTCACCGAGAGGGTCGCCGGGAGGTCGTGGATCACGGTCTGGTCGACGTTGAGCTGCTGGGTGTAGGAGATCACCGACCCGTCGAAGATCTTCTCCATCGTCTTGACGTACTGGACGTAGACCGGCTTGTCGAAGCCCCACTCCTTGCGGATCGAGTCGACTTGGGCCGGCGTCGAGTACTTGCCGGCGAGCCGGAAGGCCGGATCCCCGCTGGGGATCGCCTGGAAGATCAGGAAGGTCAGGACCGAGGTCGCGAACATCACGAGGATCGCCGAGCCGATCCGCCTGATCACGAAGCGGGCCATCAGCCCTCCGACCGTGTGGCGAGGCCGGCCATCAGCGCTCGATCCTGAGCTTGGCCCGCGGGTCGAGGGCGTCGCGGACCCCGTCGCCGAAGATGTTGATCCCGAGCACGCAGAGCACGAGCATCGTCCCGGGGACGAGGGTCAGGTGGATCGCCCCGGGGATCAGGCGGGTGCCGTCGCCGATCATCGTCCCCCAGGATGGATTCGGCGATTGGACGCCGGCGCCGAGGAAGGAGAGGGCCGCCTCGAGGAGGATCGACTGGGCGAGCTGGAGGGGGATCATCACGATCGCCAGGGTCGTCACGTTGGGGAGGATCTCGCCGGCCATGATCCGCATGTGGCCGAGCCCCTGCTGGCGGGCGGCGTCGACGAAGTCGAGACCCCGGACCGAGAGCACCTTGCCGCGGACGGGACGGGCGACGTAGGGGATGTAGACGATCCCGATGATGATCGCCGGGACCAGCAGCGTCCCGCCGTTGAGCTTGACGAACCCGAGGTCGAGGCCGCCGACGTTGATGATCACACCGACCGCCGCGCCGAAGACGATCACCGGATAGGCCCAGATCACCTCGAGCAGGCGGCTGATCAGACCATCGGCGAAACCCCGGAAGTAGCCGGCGACGATTCCGGCGAGCAGGCCGAGGACAATCGTGATCAGCGTGGCGACCCCACCGATCTCGAGCGAGTTGCGCCCGCCGTAGAGCAGCCGGACGGCGACGTCGCGGCCGTTGGCGTCAGCCCCGAGGAAGAAGCGACCGTGCCAGGTCGGGCCGACCGGGAGACCGGTCAGCGAGACGACGTCGACGGTCTTGCCCCCAACCTGGACGGTGTCGGTCACGTGGTTTGCGTACGGCGTGGTGTGGGCGACGTCGCTCGCGTAGACGGGGGCCAGCAGGCAGAGCACGACGATCAGGATGAAGAGCAGGCCGAAGCCGAGGGCGACGCGGTTGCGCCGCAGCCGCCGCCAGGCGATCTGGTAGGGCCCCATCTCGGGGGCCAGCTCGACCTTCGAGCCGCCGTCGAGCTCGGGTGCAAGGGTCCCCGAGAACGCCGTCCCTGTGCTCGTCGCGGGGTCTATGCCCGTGTCCTTTCCATTGATCGATGACCCGGGGCGACGGGCGCTCACCCCGGGACGCCAGCCGGCCTACTTGGTCAGCTGGATCGAGCTCCAGTCGATCCCGTAGAGCGGAATGAAGTGGAGCGCGGCAAAATCGACCCGCGCGGAGGCGAACTTCGGCCACTGCTGGTAGCCGTAGACCGCCTCGTAGGCCTGCTTTGCGACGTACTGGTCGAGCGCCTGCCAGCGGGCCGAGACCGTGCCGAGCTGGGCGGCGGGGATCTTCCCGAGTGCCTTCAGCTCGCTGTCGATGTGTGGGTCCTTGACCTGGCTGAAGTTCTGGTTGTTGATCGACTGGATCGACGAGCTGTCGAGCAGCAGGTAGAAGTCGATCGGGTTCGGGAAGTCCTGATTCCAGTCGGCGAACCCGGTCTGGGGGTTGAGCTTGAGGTTCCCGATCGTCGGGAAGTACGTCGCGTCGGCGAGGATCTTCTCGGTCGCCTTGAAGCCGATCTGGTTGAGGACGCTGGCGTAGTAGTCGACGAACTCCTTGCGCGGCGAACGCGTCTCCCCGTAGACGTCGACCGGCGTACCGGTCAGACCGGCCTTGGCGACGAGGGCCTTCGCCGCCGCGATGTTGCCGCCCTTGCTCGGGTCGCCGTACGGGCACGGTGCCGTCGGGTGGCCGACGATCCCCGGCGGCAGGAAGTAGCAGCCCGGGGCGAAGTTGCCGCTGTCCAGGCGGGAGAGGGCCGGCTGGTTGAGCGCCTCGATGACCGCCTGACGGGCGAGGATGTTGTTGAACGGCGGGCGCTTGGTGTTGAGGAAGAAGTAGAAGTTCTGCTGGATCGCCTGCTTGGCGAAATGGCTCGACGCGGTGATCTGCGAGATCAGGGCCGGCGGGAGGGTGTCGCCGGGATCGAAGATGTCGGCCGTCCCGTTGAGGACGCTCTCGGCCTCGGTCTGGTTGTTCGCCTCGATCTTCACGTTGACGTTGACGTGGGCCGGCGGGATCCCCGGGATCTGCTCGGCGTTGTAGGTCTGGTTGATCTGCATCGTGAACGACTGGTTGGGGACGACGTTCGTGATCTGGTACGCGCCGACGCCGGGCGGCGGGCTGTTGGAGAGGTTCTTCATCGCCGTGCCGGACGGGACGATCGCCGATGACGGGAAGGCGAGCACGTTGTCGAAGGCCCCGTACGGAGCGATCAGATTGATTGTCACCTTCCCGGTCGCGTCATCGGTCGTGATCCCCGAGATCGTCGACGCGGTGCCCTTCTGGTAGGCGCTCGCCCCGACGATGTTGCCCGTGTAGAAGGCGTCGCCGCCCCAGTTGAGCTTGAGGGCCCGTTCGATCGAGTAAGTGAAGTCGCTGGCCTTGACGGCCGCGCCGTTGGAGAACTTCAGGCCCGGGCGGAGCGTCGCCGTGTAGGTCTTGCCACCGTTGGAGACGCTCGGCACGGCGCTCGCGAGACCGGGGATCACGGTGAGGGAGGCAGCCCCGTCCTTGTGGGCGTAGGTCACAAGGCCCGTGTAGGTCGGATAGGTCGCCTCAGCCGACTGGGTCGTGTACCCGAGCTGGGGGTCCAAGTAGTCCGGAGCGGTTCCCACGACGACGGTTGCCGCGGATGTCGCCTTGGCCCCCGAGGAGCCGGATGCGCCGGAGGTGCTCGAGGTCGACGAGCTGCTCGACGAGCCGCAGGCACTCAGCAGGGCAGCCGCAAGGGCTGCGAGCGCCGGGCCGGAAAGGACGCGGGGATTCTTCACGGAAACCTTCCTCCTCCAAGGTAAGGGACAGACGCCACAATAGCCCTTTTTCGTGGCCGTCAGCGAATCATGTGCGTCTCGGGCGGGTCGTTGAGGTCGAGCGTCAGCGACGGGGAGAGCGGAGGCCGTCGAGCCGACGTCCGGACGATCGCCGTCCCGATCGAGAAGAACTCGGTCACGTGGTGCTCCCAGCCATGCTGGTGCTCGGTCAGCTCCACTCCGACGATCCCGTTGGCCCCGAGCGCGGCCGCCTCGTGCTGCATGCGACCCATCGCGAGCTCCCTGGCGTCGTAGAGCGCCTGGGTGTAGTTCGGCAGCTCGCGGGTGACGAACGACCCCCGGAACCGGGTCGCGAGGGCGGCGAGGGCTCCGATCGCGTAGACGCAGCTGCCCATCACCAGACCCACCGGCCGCGCCCCGGTTCGCAGGAGCGTCCAGAAGTCCTGGCCTGAGAGGTCGCTGGTGAACGGCCGGCCGTTGACCGCCCGGTAGGCGTGGCCCTCGCGGTGGCGAACCGCCGTCCCGACGGCGACGAACTCGCTGATGTGCCGGCCGAGCTCGATCCGGCCGATGTTCAGCCGGACACCGACGATCCCGTCGGCATCGAGCTCGCCGGCCTCCTCCTCCATCCGGGTCATCGCCAGCTCGCGGGCGTGATACATCGCCTCGGATAGGACGCTCAGCTCCTGGCTCTGGTTCCACCGCTGCCGCTGAAAGCCGACCTGGTAGATCGAGCTGCCGACGACCAGCCCGAGCGGCTCGAATCCGGCGTCCTCGACGAGCAGGTACTCGTTGACGGTCAGGTCCGAGGTGAACAGGCCCTCGCGGTTCTCCGCGAGCCGGGCGTGCCCGCTCGTCGGGACGTCGTCGGCCGGCTGCCGGGCGGCGGGGCCGGAGGACTCCGGCGAGTCCGACGAGCTCATCCGACGCTCCTCATCCGGCACCCGCGCCCGTCCGCAAAGTGACGGCGATCGGATACGGCCCGGCATCCCCGGACTCCCGCGCGGCTGCCCCCCCGACCCGGCCAGTCGGCTTTCGCGCCACGTCTGGGCCTGGGCGGACGGCCGTCCCCAGGAGGTGGAGGACGACGTGGTACTCGCCACCGCCGCGAAAGGCCACCAGGTCGTCGAGTTCGACCCCGATCACCCCGCGGGCCCCCAGCCGTCCGGCTTCCCGCCGCAGACGGTCGACGGCCCGCCGGCGGGTCTCCGAGAAGGCGAACGTGAACTCTTCGAGCTCCCGGCTCGTCCGTCCCCGGCGCCTGCGAAGCGCTCGGGCCGTGGCGCTCGACGCAATAGCCCCGACCGACGCGCAGCCGCCGACCAGGCCGACCGGCTGGAGACCGCGGGCGCGGAGCTTCGCCACCTCGGCGACCGACGCGGCTGTGACGACGGGGCGCCGACCCTCCCGCAGCCAATCCGGCCCGATCCGAACGGCCGTGCCGGTCAGAACGACCTCGGCGACGGACTCGAGCTGCCGCCGGGACGAGCGGACGCCGACGACGGCGTCGGCCCCGAGGATGCCCGCCTGGTCCTGGATCCGCGAGAGCGCCCGAAGTCGCGAAGACGTCCACGTCTCGACGGTCCCGGAACGCTCGAGCCAGCGGGCCTCGCCGGGTTTGTGGCGGCCCTCCGAACCGGGTCCGACCGCCCGGACGACGCCGGCCGCGAGGCTGCCGGCGCAGCAGCCGACGACCTGGCCGAGCACGACGACCCCGAGCTCTGGTGCGAGCGAGTCGGCCGCGACGGTGAGGAACGACGACGACATCCCGCCGATGCCGGTCAGCTCCGCCAACCGCCGACGAGCCGCGCTCGGCAGCGCGCCTCCGGCGATCGCCTCCAGCTCGTCGGGCGTGAGCACAACAGGCGCGGCCATCGCAGCCACGCTAGAGCGCCGTCCGGACGGGCTTCAGTCGCCGCCCGCCGACCCGACGCCGGAGCCGGCGCCCAGCACCACCGGCCCGCCGAGCCCGCGGCCCGCCCACCCGGGGCCCAGCACGACCGGCCCCTGGACCTGGTACTCGAGCCGGTCGGCGGCGGCCGCGGCGGCCTCGGGACCGAAGCAGCGGCCGACGAGGTGGATCGCGAGGTCAAGGCCGGCGGACGGGCCGCCGGCTGTCACGACGTCCCCGTCGTCGACGACCCGGGCGTCGGCCCGGACGAGCGCCCCGTAGCCCCGGAGGTCATCGAGCGCCAGGCGGTTGGTGACGGCCGGCCGGCCTTCGAGGAGGCCGGCGGCGGCGAGCAGCATCGCCCCTGTGCAGACCGACGCGATCACCGTTCCACCGGCGTGGAGACCGGCGATCAGGCGGGGGAGGGTCCCGTCGAGGACGTGGTGGCGGACGCCCGACGAGCTTCCGGTCAGCCATCCGCCGCCCGGGGCGACGAGGAGATCGGCGCCGGGGCCGATCACGCCGTCGACGCCGAAGCGCATCCCGTGGGCGGCGCGAACCTCCCGACCGGCCGCCTCGAGGGCGACCGACCGGACTTCGAAGCCGGCGGCGGCGAGGACCTCCCACGGACCGACGACATCGAGCTCGTCGGCGCCGTCGAAGACGACGATGTCGACCGAGATCGTCGGCCTCGCGGGTGGGTCGGCCATCGGCCGATTGTCTCACGCGATACTGCCTTCCATGGAGGGCCAGCTCTTCCCGCCTGACGAGGGCCCACCGCGGACGAGAACCGGCGTCCGGATCGACCAGGCCCCGCTGGCCGTGCGCCTACGACCTCGCAGCCTTGCGGAGATCGTCGGCCAGACGAAACTGCTCCATAAGGGGGGAGCACTCCGCCGCGCCCTGGAAGAGGGCCACCCGCATTCGATGATCCTCTACGGGCCGCCGGGCACCGGGAAGACGACGCTCGCCCGGTTGGTCGCGGCGGCCGCCAAGGGGGCCTTCGAGGAGCTCAGCGCGGTCGAGACCGGCCGGCCGGAGGTTCGCCAGGTGATCGCCCGGGCCCAGCACCGCCGCCAGAGCACCGGCGAGCCGACGATCTTCTTCCTCGACGAGATCCACCGGTTCAACAAGGCCCAGCAGGACGCGCTGCTGCCGGCCGTCGAGGAGGGCCTGGTGACGCTGATCGGGGCGACGACCGAGAACCCGTACTTCGAGGTCAACGGCGCCCTGCTCAGCCGCTGCCGGGTCTACGAGCTCGAGCCGTTGACCGCCGAGGAGATCGAGACGCTCCTGCGGCGGGCACTTGACCGCGAGCTGGGGGTGGCGGCCGACGACGAGGCGATCGCCTTCCTGGCCGAGCGGGCGGCCGGCGACGCGCGGACGGCGCTCGGGGCGCTCGAGATCGCGGCGACCAGCGCGCCGATCACCCTCGAGGTGGCCGAGGACGCCCTCCAGCGGCGGGCGGTCCGCTACGACAAGACCGGCGACCAGCACTACGACCTGATCTCCGCGTGGATCAAGGCCTGCCGGGCCTCGGACCCGGACGCCGGGCTGTACTACCTGGCGGTGATGCTCGACGGCGGCGAGGACCCGCGGTTCATCGTCCGGCGGATGATCGTCTTCGCGAGCGAGGACATCGGCAACGCCGACCCCCAGGCCCTCCCGCTGGCGGTCGCCGCGGCCGGGGCGGTCGAGCACGTCGGCCTTCCGGAATGCTCCTACGCCCTCGCCCAGGCGACGATCTACCTCGCGCTCGCGCCGAAGTCGAACTCGGCCGGCCGGGCGCTCGGGGCCGCGCGCGAGCATGTCCGCGCGCACGGGGCGGCACCCCCGCCGCCGTGGCTGCGCTCGGCCGCCTACCCGGGGGCGAAGGCGCTCGGCCGGGGGCAGGGGTACGACTACCCGCACGGGAACCCCGACCACCTGACTGCTCAGGATGTGATGCCGGTCGGGCTGTCGGGGACGCGTTTCTGGACCGCTGATCGGCAGGAGGAGGAGCTGCTGCGACGCCATGACGAGATCAGACTCGGGCGGCGGCTGCCCGAGGACCCGCCACGATGAGCGGGGAATCGAGCTCGACCGGCGGACTGGTCATCGAGGCCCGAAGTCCGGCCACGCTCGAGCCGATCGGCAGCGTTCCCGTGACCGGGGTCGAGCGGCTCCCGGGGATCGTCGCCCAGGTCGCGAGCGTCCAGCCGCTGTGGGCGGCGCTCCGCCTCCAGGACCGGGCCCGGTACATGCGCCGGTGTGCGCAGGCGGTGATCGACGAGTTCGACGAACTGGTCGTCGCGGTCGCCCGGGAGAGCGGCCGGCCGCGGGCGGAGGTTGCGGCGCTCGAGCTGCTCCCGGCGATCGACACGCTCCGGTGGCTTGGGATCCACGGGGCCGACCTGCTCGGAGAGGAGCGGATCGGCGTGCCGCGGGCGCTGCACCCGCTCAAGCGGGCGCGGGTCGAGCACGAGGCGGTCGGCGTGGTCGCGCTGATCGGGGCGGGCAGCGCGCCGCTCGCCCAGCCGCTCTGCCAGCTCGCGGCCGCTCTGATGGGCGGCAACGGAGCGATCTTCAAGCCGGCTCGACGGGCCAGCCTCGCGGCCGAGCGGGTCACCCGGCTGCTGGGGCGGGCCGGCCTCCCGGAGGGGCTCGTCCGGGTCGTCCACGGCGACGGCGAGCTCGGCCGGGCGCTGATCTCGGCCGACGGGGTCGGCCGGGTGCTCTTCAGCGGGAGCGCCCGGGTCGCCGGGGACGTCGCGCGGGAGTGTGCGGCGGCCGGGCGCCAGGCGGTGCTCGAGCAGGGCGGGGCCGACCCGATGATCGTCCTGGCCGACGCCAACCTCCCGCGGGCGGTCGCAGGAGCCCTGTGGGCGGGGTGCGCGGGCGCCGGGCAGACCCACGGGGCGGTCAAGCGGATCTTCGTCGCCGGCGAGCTCCACGACCGGTTCGTCTCCGAGCTCGCGACGGCGGCCGGCCTCCTGCGGGTGGGCGACCCGCTCGGCGAGAGCACCCAGGTCGGCCCGCTCGCCAATCCCGACCGCCGCCGGCGGGTCGGAGAGATGCTCGGGCAGGCCGTCGCCGACGGCGCCGTCCTCCACTGCGGCGGACCGGTCGAGCCGCCGGGGCTGGCCGGGAGCTTCCATTCGCCGTGCGTCGTCTCGGGAGCCCGGCCGGGGATGCGGGTGATGGCCGAGCGGGCGCCGGGCCCGGTCCTCGCCGTGATGGCCGTCGGCGACCCATCGGAGGCGATCGCCCTGGCCAACCGGGGCGCGCCGGGTCTGGGGGCGTCGGTCTGGACGTCAGATCGCCAGCACGGGCGGCGGATCGCCCACGAGCTCCAGGCGGGGACGGTCTGGATCAACGATCACCTGCCGAGCCCCGGCCTCGGCCGGGCCCCGTGGGGGGCGGTCGCCGGCGGGAGCATCTGGCGCAGCCAGGGAGCCGAGGGCCTGCGGGCGTGCGTCGAGCCGAAGCTGATCACCTGGGATCCACCGCGGGGCCTGGGGGTCTGGTGGTACCCGTACGACCGCGAGAGCAGCCGGGCGGCCCGCGCGCTGGCCGAGCTGCGCTCAGTCCGCGACGTCGACCGCGAGCGGGCCCTCCGCGAGGGGTCGATGGCGCTGGTCCGGCTCGCCGGGCGCTCGCTGAGGAGCGCCCGGCGGCGGTGAGCCCGTGCTCACGACGCGATCGGCTGCCGTGCGTCGACCGCTTCAGGCCGGGGTCACCGGCATCGTGATGTCGGTGCTCGTGACCGTTCCCACGCTGTTAGCGGCCGACACCGCGAACGTGTAGGAGCCGTCGCGCGTAGGGATCCCATGCAGGGTCCCATCCGGGTCGAGGGTCAGGCCGTCCGGAAGCTGTCCGGTCGTGACACCGTAGGTCGGCACAGGCAGGCCGTCAGCAACGAACTTGTAGGTGTACTCGGTGCCGACCGTTGCCGACCCGGGCGACCCGCTCGAGAACGCGGTGGGGGCCGCGGTTCCCTGGGGGATGGCCTGGGCAGCGTTCAGCATCCCCGCCTGGGCCGCTCCGGCCGCCTGCGTGGAGAAGTAGAAGGCGACTGCGGCGCTTGCGCTGGAGATCAAACCGCCGAACAGCGTGCTCCGGGCCGAGGTGTCGCCGAGCATGAAGGCAGCCGCGCACAGCACCACGAGTCCCATCACCAGGGATATAGCGAGCCAGCTGCGGACCACTGACGCACCGGGGCCGCCAGCCTCGGGCGGCACGAACCTGCGCCCGACGATCACCACACACCCGGCCAGCAGCATGCCGGCTGCCACGACGGCGACAAGGATCAATCCGTTGTGGGGCGTCAGCGAGGGAACGGGTGGTGTGGCGGCCGAGATGATCATCTTGAGTCTCCTGGTTGGTGGCTGGCGTGCGGCTGAGTCTGGGAGCGTCGGCTGGAGCTCGCGCGTCAGGCGTCGCAGAGGTGGAGGCTGCGCAGCTCGGCGTTGCGGGCGAGCCGGGAGAGTCCGCGGGCCCGGATCGGTCCGATGCTGCCGACCGGCATATCGAGTATCCGGCTGATCTCCGCGTAGTCGGCGCCGGGTCGGGTGGCAAGCAGGTTCAGGAGGTCGCGCTGGCGCCTGGGAAGGCCGGCCACGGCGCGGCCGAGGATCTCGCGCTCCTCGGCGGCGAGCAGCGCGGTATCCGGTCGAGCGCTCTGATCGGGCAGCTCGATCGCCTCGGCCTCGCGGAGCGGCTGCTCGCGGACGGCGCGTTGGAGGACGTGCATCGACTCGCGCCTGGTCGTCGTCGCCAGCCATGCGGCGATCGAGTTCGGATCGCGGATCCGGTCGATGTGCTGGTAGAGGCGGGTCCATGTCACCTGGACGACATCGTCGACGTCGGCGGCACCGAGGCGGTAGGAGCGGGCGATGCTCCGCAGGGTGCGGTCGTGGCGGGCGACCAGTCGCATCCAGGCGACGTTCTCTCGACCGCCGGTCGGGCGCGCCGCCGGGACGGGACGAGGGCCGGCTCGCTGTGTGAGTTGTGTGCTCATCTCGGTGACGAGCATCTACCGGAGCGCTTGCAATCGGCTTGCAATTCCGGGCAGAAGGATCCTTACGTCGTTACCTCAAACAAAACCTGACACGTATCTTCGGGAGCGGGGAAAGCTGTAGCGTCACGCCATGAAGTTCCACATCCTCGGGCCACTCGAGGTCCGCGGCGAGAGCGGTCCTCTGGCCCTCGGCGGAGCCAAGCCGCGGGCTGCACTCGCGGTGCTCCTGCTGCACCCAAACATTCCAGTCAGCGCCGAGCGCCTGGCACTCGCCCTGTGGGGGGAGGACGCGCCGGCCGGCGCCACCAAGACGGTGCAGGTACACATCTCACGCCTTCGGAAGGCACTCGACGATCCCGAGGTGATCGTCACGAGCGCGGCCGGCTACTGCCTGCGGGTCGGGCCGGGCGAGCTCGACGCCGCGGAGTTCGAGCGACTCGCCGACGACGGTCGTCAAGCCCTTGCCGGCGGCCAGACCGAGCGGGCGGCCGGCCTGTTGCGAGAGGCACTCGGGCTATGGCGGGGAACGCCGCTTGCCGACCTGGCTCTCGACACGTTCCACGAGGCGGAGATCTCGCGGCTCGAAGAGCGGCGCCTGGTGGCCCTCGAGACACGCGTCGAAGCCGACCTCGCCAGTGGGCGGCAGGCTGAGCTGATCGCGGAGCTGCGTCAGCTGACGGTGGCGAACCCGACGCGCGAGCGGTTCGCCGCCCAGCTGATGGTCGCGCTCTACCGGTGTGGCCGCCAGGCGGAGGCGCTCGAGACCTATCAGGAGACCCGACGGTCCCTGATCGCGGAGCTCGGGGTGGAACCGGGGCCGTGGCTGCGCGAGCTTCAGGAGTCGATCCTTCGCCAGGACGTCGCGCTCGATCCGGGCGCCGTGGTCGCCGAGCTTCCGGCCGAGCTCGACACGACAACCGCTCCGCCGCTCGTCGGTCGCGAGGACGAACTCGCCTGGCTGCGCCTGCGGTGGGAGCGAGCCCGGCGGAATGAGGGCGGGCTGCTGATCGTTGCTGGCCCACGAGGGTCGGGAAAATCTCGACTCGTGGCGCAGCTCGCCGGAGACGTTCACCGGAATGGAGATGCGGTGCTGTACGCGGGCGGCGCGACCCGGGCCAGGACGACCGTCGCCCTGCTGACCGGGCTGTCGGATGCCGTGCGGCCCACGCTCGTGGTGCTCGACGACGCGGACGGCGCGACCGGGGACGTCTTGGCGCAGTTGGCGAGCACGGCCGCCAGACTCGGGCCTGTTTCCGTCCTCGTTCTGGTCTGCTGCGGGGATCCCGATCGGCTGTCGGGAGTCCAATGCGATGGCGTGCTCACACTCGAGCCACTCGGGACCGAGGCCGTGCGGGCGATCGGCGGGGGCTACGCGACCAGCCGGGCAGCGGAGGACATCCCGGCGCAGTGGCTGCGCGAGGCGAGTGCCGGTCTGCCCCGGCGTGTCCACGAGGTCGCAAGCCAATGGGCCCGCCGGGAAGCCGCGCGACGGGTGAGCGCGGTCGCGGGGCGGGCGGCCGACGAGCGGGCCCAGCTGCGGACGATCGAGGAGGAACTTGTCGGAGAGGTCGCAGAGCTGCAGGAGGCGAGCGTTCGCGCGCTCCCGCGCCGGACCGATGGACCGGAGGTGACCTGCCCGTTCAAGGGCCTCGCGTCCTACGAAGGCTCGGACGCCGCCTACTTCTTCGGCCGGGAACGCCTCGTCGCAGAGCTGGTCGCCCGTCTCGTCGGGGCCAACCTGCTGGCGGTGGTCGGCTCATCGGGCGGCGGGAAGTCTTCGGTCCTCCGCGCGGGGCTGCTCCCGGCGCTCGCGAGCGGCGTGCTGCCCCAGAGCGAGGAGTGGTCACAGGTGCTGATGCGCCCGGGCGAGCACCCGCTCCGCGAGCTCGACGCCGTTCTGGACGCCCAGGACCCGGACGGGCACGTCGTGCTGGCGGTCGACCAGTTCGAGGAGCTGTTCACGGTGTGCGCAGACGACGACGAACGAACCGCGTTCGTCGAGGCGCTCGTCGGCGCCGCGGCCGATCCGACCGGTCGCTACACCGTCGTGCTGGCGCTGCGCGCCGACCACTACGGCCGCTGCGCCGTCTACCCGGACCTCTCAAGGCTGCTCGCGGCCAACCACGTCCTCGTCCGGTCGATGCAGCGCGATGAGCTTCGGCGTGCCATCGAGGGTCCGTGCGAGCGCTCGGGTCTGCGTATCGAGCAGGAGCTTGTGGACGCGCTGGTGACCGACGTCGAACGTGAGCCGGGTGGCCTGCCGCTGCTCTCGAGCGCCTTGCTCGAGCTCTGGCAGCACAGAGAGGGCCGGCGGCTGCGCCTCGCCGCCTACGAGCGGATCGGGGGTGTCCGCGGCGCGGTCGCACGGCTGGCCGAGGACGCCTACGGTCGGATAGACCCGTCCGGACAGGTCGTTGCCCAACGGGTCCTGCTGCGCCTCGTCGGCGCAGGCGACGACGGGGTCGTCGAGCGCCGCCGGGTCAGGCTCGAGGAGCTCGAGATCGCGCACCGCGACGATGTCGCCGGGGTCGTCGCCCTGCTGACCGACCGGCGGCTGCTGACGGTCGACGAGCACACCGTCGAGATCGCCCACGAGGCGCTCCTGAGGGAGTGGCCACGGCTCCACGACTGGATCGAGGAGGACCTCGACGGCCTGCGCATCCAGACGGCGGTGAGCGCGGCCGCGGACGAGTGGGAGCGGCTCGGCCGCGACGATGGTGCCCTCTTGAGGGGGTCGCGGCTCAACGAGGCGGTCGAGTTGCTTGACGCGAGGCGGGTCGTCCTGAACGAGCGCGAGCGGGTCTTCCTGGCGGCCGGCGAGGCCGCCAGCGCCCGGGAGCGGATCACCCGCCGCCGGCGCACGCGAGTTGTCCTCGCCGCGGCGACGATGCTGCTCCTCGCCAGCGTCGCCGTCGGCGTCGCTGCCCTGTTCGCCGCTCGAGATCGCGCAAGCGCAGCGTCGCGCGAGATCGCCGCGCGGTCGGTGAGCCTGCTCAACTCCAATCCACAGGTCGCCCTCGCCCTCGCGCGTGTGGCGCTCGTGCGCGACGGTACCGCCCAGGCGCAGGACGCTCTGCGCCAAGCGGCTTTCGACGATCGGGCGACGGCGGTGCTGCGGGCCAGCTCGACGGGCTCGCTCTACGCGGCCGTGCCAACCGGCGACGGGCGGAGCGTCGTGACCGCCGGGAAGGACGGCAGCCTCCGGATCTGGCGGCTCGGTCACCTTCCGGCCGGCCGACTGTTGACGCAGTTCGGCTCGCCCGCCCTGAGTGCCGCCGTAAGTCCGGATGACAGCTTCGCGGCGAGCACGACCGAGAACGGACAGGTCGCAAAATCCCCGCTCCGGGGGGGTCCGACGACGATCGTCAAGGAGTTCGCAGCCGACGAACAGGGGTTCGCGACCGGCGTCTCCGGGAGTGGGATTGCAGTCGGCACGAGCCTTGGCAACATTTGGATGATCCCGACGCGGGACGGACGCAAGCCCTACGTGCTCGGCCGGGACCCACACCCCGGGGCGTCGGTTCTGGCGCTGGCCTTCAACCCGGCCGGGACCGAGGTCGCCTCTGGTGACGCCGGTGCCGACGGGATTTCCGGTGGTGCGTACGTCTGGAACACGACCACCGGCCGGTCAGTTCACCTGAACTTGGACAAGAGCGTGACTGGGCTGGCCTTCAGCCCGAACGGCGCACTGCTAGCAACAGTTGGCGCTGACGGCACCGTGCGATTGTGGAACGCGAAGACCGGGGCGGCGCGCGGAGCGTTGAACGTGACCAAGGACCCGCTCGGGTCGGTCGGCTTCAGCAGCGACGACGCGCGCGTTGTGACGACTAGCGCGAACGGCGTGATTGCGATAACGGACCTACGGACCGGGAAGGCGCTCAGCCAGATGCAGAGCGGCAGCCCGGAGCTGACTGCGGCGTTCGTCCCGCGGAGCAGCCTCATCGTCAGCGCCAACCAGGACGGGACGTTAGCCGTGTGGACTCCCGCCGGACTGCTGGCGGCGCCGGTGCCGGTGCCGGGAATGCTGCCGTCGTTCGCATCCGACGGACGCAGCGTCATAAGCGGAGGCACCGATGGCGTACACCTGTGGGACCTTGCGAGCGGCGGCGATCGGCGGCTGCCGGGAACGGCCGACGCGAGCGTCGCGGCGTTCTCGCCTGACGATGGCAAGATTGTCAGCACGAGCGTGGCGAATCCGGACGTCGATGTCCACGTCTACGTCTACGATCCCGCTACCGGCCGGTCGCGGCGGCTTGCGTTCCCGGCGTTCACGAGGTACGCGGTCGCGACGAGCAGATCCGGGAAGATCGCGGTCGGCGGCGGCAGCAGCGATGGGAGCACCGGCGGCAAATGGATCGTGTACGTCGAGAATGCCGACGGCACCGACCGCGTCGAGCTTCGCGGCGCCACCGACGTATCCACGGCATTGGCCTTCAGTCCAGATGGAAAGCGGCTGGCAGGTGCATCCTTCGACGGGTCCCTGCGGATCTGGAACGTCCTTACGGGCGTACTGGAGAGAAGGATCGAAGTCGACGCGGCGGGGGTCAACGACGTGTCGTGGAATCTCCACGGAACGCAACTCGCGACCGCCGACTCGGACGGAACCGTCGGGATCTGGCCGGTCACCGCTGGGCCGCCGGTGTTCCTCCTGGGGCACGTCGGCCCGGTCGATACGGTCAAGTTCAACCCGGCCGGAGACCGCATCGTCAGCACCGGCCAGGACGGCACGGTGCGGGTCTGGAGCGCTGCCGGGGGCGACACGCTGGTAGTTCTGCACCAAACCGTCGGCGGCCCAGCGAACGGCGCCGCGTTCAGTCCGGACGGCGCGAGCGTCGTCAGCTATGGCACGGACGGGATGTTCATCACTCCTTGTGAGGTGTGCGGGTCGTTCGCCGATGCCCAGCGGATCGCCGGGACCCGCGCCGGGCCGGCATTGAGTGCGAGCGAGCTGCAGCGGCTCGCCAGCACTGGGACCTGATCGGCTGATCGGCCGTTGCCGATCAGGTCCCGAGCCTCCGGCTACGGCTTTGGCCGCGGCCAGATGAGCGCCCTCATGAACTCCTCGGTCGGGGGAGTCGCGCTCGCGGCGCTGTCGGCCGTCGACACCCTGCACGTCTTTACGCGCGCATCGGCGATGACCCAGAGCACGCTGCGCTCGTCGTCGTGCGGGCGGTCGCGCCCGGGGAGTTGACCAACGATCTCGACGGTCGGAATCTCGAGCCACACAGCGAAGGTGGAGTCGGGATACAGCCGCGTTACGGGATCACCCGCCACGACCCACCCGTGGAACGTCACGAGCGGCTTGGCGGGCTCTCCGTCGGCCCCGGTGCGGACCGATTCGGCGATTGACTCTGCGATGAAATCCGACGTGATCGGCGGCTGCTCGGAGCCGTCCCCCTCCGAGTCCGACTCGTAGCTTCCAGTGTCGATCCCCATGGTGTCCCCTTTTGAGTTTGCGTGCAGCGACTTTGAGCAACGTGGTGTGCAAGAACTTTGGACCCGCGATCCGCCCGGGTCAAGACGACATGTGCTTCGCCGGCGACTAACCCCAGGCCGCCAGACACGAGAGTGAATCGCCGTAGCCCCAGTAGTCGATCACGTCATAGTCCTCCTCGGCAGGTTCGGCGCTGCTCGCGGTGACGTGGACGACAGGTTCGGGAGTGGTGATGGTGGTCGGGCGCGAGGAGACGCTGCGGTCGTCGGTCCGCCGGCCAGTCCTTGGTTTCGTGCAGGTTGCCATCTGACGTCGCCCCATTTCTTCTGGACAGCCCAGTTGCGCTTGGCCGTGTCGATGGATAGAGCGGCGCGCCGAACTGCCTGATACACCAGATTCCGTAAGTCGACTGCTTCGGCCCGATCGGCGAGTCGACCGCCTAAGCTTTCGTGCATGCCCGCCCAGGCCTATGCCGGCAAGGAATGCGTCTGCCAGTACCGGCTGGGGATCTGCGACCAGTCGTGCGTGCGGGAGATGCTCGAGACGCCGTTCTATATCGCCTGCCTCAAGCTGACCGGACGCCGGTGCCTGGTCGTCGGGGCCGGCCTGATCGCGCTCGAGAAGGTCGAGGGGCTGCTGGCGTGCGACGCGTCGGTGACGATCGTCGCCCCAGATGCCGTTCCCGAGCTCCGGTCGCTGGTCGACGAGGGGTCGATCGAGTGGTTCGCGCGGGAGTACGTCCCAGCCGACCTCGACGGGACGTTCATGGTGATCGCGGCGACCGGCGACACCGACACGAACATCCGGGTCTACGACGACGCCGAGGCCCGGGCGATGCTCGTCAACGTGGTCGACGTCCCGCCCCTGTGCAACTTCATCCTCCCGGCGATCGTCCGGACCGGTCCGCTGGCGATCGCGATCTCGACGGCGGGTGCGTCGCCGGCCCTGGCCAAGCGGATGAAGCGGGAGATCTCCGAGCTCTTCGGCGAGCCGTACGCCCGCCTCGCGGTGATGCTCAACGACGCGCGCGGCTGGGCGAAGGCGACGCTGCCGACCTACCAGGAGCGCAAGGACTTCTTCGAGGGGATCGTCAACGGTCAGCCGGATCCGATCGAGCTGGTCCGCAACGGTGACGAGGACGCCGTCCTCGGGCTGATCGCCGAAGCCCAGCTCGCGCACGCGCCGTCCTGACCGGCTAGCTTTCGCCTCGTGCGCACCGTCGTGATCACCGTCTCGACCTCGGTCTCCCGCCGCGAGGCGCAGGACACGTCCGGCGCCCTCCTGGCCGAGCTGGCCGAGGCTGCCGGGTGCGTGATCGGTGCGATGGAGGTCGTCCCCGACGATCAGGCACTGATCGAGGATCGCCTGCGCCATCACGCAGACGGCGGGGCCGCCCTGATCCTGACGACCGGGGGAACCGGCCTCTCGCGCGACGACGTCACCCCCGAAGCGACGCGGGCGGCGATCGAGCGGGAGATCCCCGGGATCGCCGAGGCCCTGCGGGCCGAGTCGCTGCGCCACACGCCGCACGGCATGCTGTCCCGCGAGCTTGCGGGCGTCGCCGGGCGGACGCTGATCATCAACCTCCCCGGAAGCCCCCGGGCCGTCCGCCAGCTGTTCGCCGTCCTCGAGCCGATCCTCGCCCACGCGGTGGCCCTGATCCAGAGCGACGGCGGAAGCCGCGGCCTCCACTCGGGCGGCGGGCAACCCGGCGGGTCCGGCGGACAACCCGGCGGGTCCGGCGGGCAACCCGGCGGAGCTTGACGGGCGCGCTCGAGCTCGTCGGCCTCGAGCGGCGCTACGGGGAGCGGATCGCCCTCGCCGACGTCACGCTCAGCCTCGAGCGCGGGGCGACGCTCGTCGTCTTCGGCCCCAACGGAGCCGGAAAATCGACGCTGCTGCGGGTCCTGGCCGGTCTGCTGCGCCCCCACGAGGGAACGGTCCGCGTGCTCGGCCACCGGCTGCCCGAGGAGGACTGGGCGGTCCGCGGGCGGATCGGCCTGCTCGGTCATGAGCCCCTCCTCTACCGGGACCTGACCGGCCGGGAGAACCTTCGCTACCACGCGAGCCTCCACGGGGTCGGCGGCGAGCGGATCGACGAGGTGCTCGATGCCGTCGGCATGAGACGGCGGGCCGACGAGCCGGTGCGGTCGCTCTCGCGGGGGATGGTCCAGCGGCTGGCCGTCTGCCGGGCGGTCCTCCACGACCCGGACGTACTCCTGCTCGACGAGCCCCGGGCGAATCTCGACCCGGCGGCCGGCGAGCTCGTCGAGCCGATGATCGGCCGGGCGTCGGGGCGAACCCGTGTGGTCACCAGCCACGACCCGTCCGGCGGCCTCGCCGAGGCCGACCTGGTGCTCGGGCTCCGTGACGGGCGACCCGAGCTGCTCGGGGCAGCCGTCGACCTGGACGCGACGAGGATCGCCGAGCTCTACCGATGAGCCCACCGGCCGAACCACCCGCCGCGCCGGCGGGCGAACCGCCTCCCCCGCCTCCTCCGCCTCCGCCGCGTCGCCGGCCTGAGACGACCAGCACGCGGAAGCCGGGCCCGTCGACTTGCAGTGTGGTCTGGGCGATCCTCCGCAAGGAGCTGCGGGTCGAGTTGCGGACGCTCGAGTCGGTCCCGGCGATGTCGCTGTTCAGCGTGACGACGTTCGTCCTCTTCCACTTCGCCCTCGCCCGCGACACGGTCGACGGGAGCCTGGCGAGCGGGATCCTCTGGGTCACGCTGCTGTTCGCGTCGGTGCTCGCGATCAACCGCCTCTTCGTGGCAGACGAGGAGCAGGGGGGCTTCGACGGGTTCCTGCTCGCTCCGGTCGACCGGAGCGCCCTGCTGATCGCGAAGTTCCTGACCCTGCTGGCCTTCCTCGTCGTGCTCGAGGTCGTCGCCGTCCCGGCCTTCGGCCTGCTCCTGCTGGAGCCGTCGCTCGGCCGGATCCTCCCCCGCCTGATCGGAATCCTCCTGCTCGCCGACGTGGGGATCGCCGCGGTCGGGACGCTGGTCGGCGCACTGGCCGTCCGGACGCGGGCCCGCGACCTGCTCGGGCCGCTGCTCGCCCTCCCGCTGCTCGTCCCGGTCGTGATCGGCGCGGCACGGGCCTGCGCCCCGCTGATGGCGGTCGGGCATCCCGGGCGGATCCCGGTGCGATGGCTGGAAACCCTCGGTCTCTATGATCTGGTCTTCGGGCTAGTCGCCTACGCCGTCTTCGATTTCCTGCTGGAGGACTGAAAGCGCCATGTACGGCAAGGGGTTGCGCGCCCTCTCGATCACCACCGCGCTGATCATGACCGGCGCATTCGCGCTGGCCTTCTTCTGGGCTCCGGAGGACGCAGACCAGGGCTTCTCGCAGAAGATCTTCTACGTCCATGTCCCGATGGCGATCGTCGCACTGTGCGGTTTCGTCGCCGGCGCCGGGATGGCCGTGATGCACCTGTGGAAGCGCGACAGCCGGTGGGACATGCGCTCGTACGTGGCGATCCACCTGTCGATCATCCTCGGCGTCGGAGTCCTCGTCACCGGATCGATCTGGGCGCGGGTGTCATGGGGACACTGGTGGGTCTGGAACGAGCCGACGCTCGTCTCCTTTCTGATCATCTTCCTCCTCTACTGCACCTACCAGCCACTGCGCTTCTCGATCGCCGACCCCGAGCGCCAGGCCCGGTACGCGTCGGTCTTCGCGATCGTGGCCGGCGCGTTCGTCCCGCTCAACTTCATGGCCGTCCGGCTCGCCCAGCAGTACACCCACCCGCGGGTGCTCGGCAACATCAGCGGAAACCTCCCCGGCCGGATGGAATGGGCATTTTTGGCTTGCCTGCTGGGAATGACACTGCTGTTCGTGACACTCTGGAAGTACGAGATGACATCCAAGCACGCGTCGTCCCAGCTGCGGCGGTTGAAGCGCCTCCTGGGCGAGGACGGCCAGGCGAAGGGGCGGCGGACCGCCGCGCCGGCCACCCGCGAGGCGGCGACACCGGTCTGATGCCGGCGATCCCCCTCCACACGGCGGTCAGCTACGTGGCCGGCGCGTACCTCGTCTTCTTCGCGCTGATCCTCGTCTACGTCGCGATCATGGCGACCAAGCTCACCCGGATCGAGACCGAGCTGAGTGAGCTGACGGATCTCGCGATCGCCGACCGGGCGGAGCGCGACCCGCCGAAGGTGACAGCGGCGGCTGCCGCCGCCGAGGCCGGCGGTCTGAGCGGCGATCAGCCGAAAACGGGGGCGCTCGCCGGATGAGCGAGCTCCTGGCACTGGGGATCTCCCACAAGACGGCTCCCGTCGCCCTGCGCGAGCGGGTCGCCTTCACCGGGGCGGAGGCCGACCGCTTCCTCCAGGCGGCGACCGCCGATCCGGCGGTCAACGAGGCGGTCGCGATCTCGACGTGCAACCGGACGGAGTTCTACCTCGTCGTCGGCGACGCGGTGGCCGCCGAGAGCACCGTGCTCGCGCTGCTCGCCCAACGGGCGGGGATCCGGCCGACCGAGCTGGCCGAGGTGATCTACTCGCCGCGCAACTGCGATGCGGCCCGCCAGCTCTACCGGGTCACGTCGGGCCTCGAGTCGATGATCGTCGGCGAGCACGAGGTCCAGGGACAGGTCAAGCGCTCCTACGAGGCGGCGCTCGCGGCCGGGACGACCGGCCCACTGACCAACCGGCTGTTCACGGCGGCCCTCCAGACGGGCAAGCGGGTGCGCTCGGAGACGGAGATCTCCGCCAACCACGTCAGCGTCGCGTCGGCCGCGGTCGAGCTCGCCCAGGACCTGCTCGGAGACCTCTCCGGTCGTCCGGTCGTGATCATCGGGGCCGGCGAGACCAGCGAGCTGACTGCGCGGGCGCTGGCCGAACGTGGTGTGACAACTGTCTTCGTCGCCAACCGCCACGCCGACCGGGCGCGCTCGGTGGCACAACGTTTCGGCGGCCGTGTGATCTCTCTCGATCGCCTTCCAGCCCAGCTGGAGCAGGCCGACATCGTCCTCAGCTCGACGTCCTCGCCCGACCCGATCGTCGGCCAGGACGAGCTCGAGCTGGTCATGCGGACGCGTCCGCTCAGGCCGCTCCTCCTGATCGACATCGCCGTTCCCCGGGACATCGATCCGGCCTGCGGGGACATCCCGGGCGTGACGCTGCTGGACATCGACGACCTCCAGGCGGTGGTCGCCCGGAACCTGTCCAGCCGGCGGGGCGACGTCCCGCGGGCGGAGCAGATCGTCGAGGAGGAGATCCAGCGGTTCGCGGTCTGGCTCGGCCAGCTCGACGTCCGGCCGACGGTGGCCGAGCTGCGGATGCGGGGGAACGCGATCGTCGACCAGGTGCTCGCCGAGAACGACGGCCTCTGGGAATCGGCGTCGGCGCGCGACCTGGCTCGGGTCGAGGCGGCCACGCGTGCGGTGATGAGCCGGCTCCTCCACGAGCCGACGGTCCGGCTCAAGGCGCTCGATCCCGACCGCAGCCACGGTGGGGTCAAGCTCGTCCGCGAGCTGTTCGCGCTCGGCGCCGGGGATGCCGAGGAGGCCGCGGGTGTGGAGGATGTCGCGCCGGCCGGGTGTCCGGTGCATGCTCACGGCGAGAACGGGGCGTCCGAGTCGACGCCCTCCCAGCGCGAGATCGTGCTGGCCCTCGCGCGCAACCGCGCGTGAGCGCCCGCTCGCCGCTCCGGGGACCCGAGGTGAGTGCTGTCGATCCGGCCGGCCTGCCGGCCGTGCGGATCGGAACCCGATCGAGCGCGCTGGCGCTGGCCCAGGCGGGGACGGTCGCGTCGCTGATCGCAGCCAGCCGACCGGTCGAGCTCGTCAGGAGCACCGACCGACCGACCGGGGGGGTCGAGGACAAGAGCCGGTGGGTCTCGGGAATCGAGCAGGCTCTCCTGCGGGGGGAGATCGACCTGGCCGTCCACTCGGCGAAGGACCTGCCGGTCGACCTGCCCGACGGCCTGGCGTTGATCGGGGCGCCGGTTCGGGCGGACGCCGGGGACGTCCTCTGCGGGGCGGACTCCCTCGCCGGCCTGGATCCGGGCGCCCGGGTCGGGACGAGCAGCCTCCGGCGGATGGCGCAGATCCTCGCGGTCCGCCCGGACCTGGAGGTCTGCGAGTGCCGCGGGAACGTCGACACCCGCCTGCGGAAGCTGGCGGCCGGCGAGTATCAGGCGATCGTCCTGGCGGCCGCCGGGCTCGCGCGGCTCGGGCTGGCGGGTGGGGCGTCGCTGGACGAGTTGATCCCCGCCGCCGGGCAGGGAACGCTGGCCCTCGAGGCGCGGGTCGGCGACGACGACGCCCTGGCGGCGATCGCCGGGCTGCGGGACCCGCGGGCCGAGGCCGAGCTGTCGGCCGAGCGGGCTGTCGTCGGTGCGCTTGGAGCCGGATGCAACACGCCGCTCGGGGTCCACGCCCGGGCGGTCGGCGGCCGGCTGTCGTTGCGGGCGTTCGTCGGGATGCCCGACGGGTCGGTCTGGATCTGCGACGAGCTCTCGGGAGCAGTGGCGCTCGACGGGGACAACGATGCCGGAGCGCCATCGGTCCGGGAGGCCGGCGAGGCGCTCGGGCGGGAGCTCGCCGGCCGGCTGCTGCGGGCCGGGGCCGGGGAGCTGCTCGGATGAGCGGCGGGTCCGGGGAGAGCGCGGCTCGGGTGAGCGGCGGGGCCGGGCGGGTCTACTTCGTCGGGGCTGGTCCGGGGGATCCGGGTCTCCTGACGGCCCGGTCGCTCGAGTTGATCGCGACGGCCGAGGTGATCCTCTACGACCGTCTGATTCCGTCGTCGGCGCTCGCGGGAGCCCGGTCGGATGCCGAGCTGCGCTACGTCGGCAAGGAGGGGGGTGGGCCGTTCGTCCCGCAGGATCAGATCGAGGCGCTGATCGTCGACCGGGCGCGGGCCGGGAGGTCGGTCGTCCGCCTCAAGGGCGGCGACCCGTTCGTGTTCGGGCGCGGCGGCGAGGAGGCTCTGGCGATGCTCGCGGCCGGGATCGCCTTCGAGGTCGTCCCGGGTGTGACGTCGGGAATCGCGGCCGCGGCGTACGCCGGGATCCCGGCGACCCATCGGGGGCACGCGAGCGCGGTGGCCCTGGTCACGGCGCACGAGGATCCCTCGCGGGAGGAGAGCGCGCTGGACTGGCCGGCGCTGGCGGCCTTCCCGGGGACGCTGATCTTCTACATGGGGGTCCGCCAGCTCCCGACGCTCGCTGGGCGTCTGATCGAGGGGGGCCGGCCGGCGCAGGAGCCGGCGGCGGTCGTCGAGCGGGGGACGATGCCCGAGCAGCGGGTCGTCCATGGGACGCTCGAGACGATCGCCGTGCGGGCGGCGGAGGCGAAGATCAAGGCACCGGCGATCACGGTGGTCGGCGATGTCGCGGCGCTCGGCCTCGAGCTCGCCTGGGTCGACGCGAGTGCCCGGCCGCTGGCCGGCAGGACGATCGCCGTGACCCGGGCGCGGGCCCAGTCGAGCGACCTCGCCGTGCGCCTGCGGGCGCTCGGGGCCGAGGTGCTCGAGACGCCGACGATCCGGATCGTCGCCCGCGACGTCGTCCTGCCGTCGCTGAGCGACTTCGACCTGATCTGCCTGACCAGCCCGAACGGCGTGGAGATCCTCTTCGACCGGCTCGGCGACCGGGGCGAGGATGCCAGGGCGATGGCCGGGGCGACGGTTGCGGCGATCGGGCCGGGGACGGCGCGGGCGCTCGCGGCACACGGGATCCTCGCTGACGTCGTTCCGGAGCGGTTCGTCGCCGAGTCGTTGGCGCAGTCGCTCGAGGGCTACATGCTGCGCCGGGCGCTGATCGCCCGGGCGGCCCAGGCCCGCGACGTGCTGCCGGACGCGCTGCGGTCGCGGGGCGTCGAGGTCGAGGTGGTCGCGCTCTACGACACGGTCGCAGAGCCCCTCCCGCCGGCGCATCTCGAAGCGGCGCGGGTGGCCGACTACATCACCTTCACGTCGTCCTCGACGGTCCGCTTCTACCTCGAGGCCGGAGAGATCGGGCGCGAGACGCGGGTCGCGTCGATCGGTCCGGTCACCAGCGGAACGCTGCGGGAGCACGGGATCGAGCCGGATGTCGAGGCGGTGGTGCATGACGTCGGCGGTTTGGTCGCAGCAGTTCTCGCCGACGCAGTAGCGTTGGCCTGGTGAGCGTGATCACCTTCCTTTCGGATTACGGGTACACCGACGAGTTCGTCGGGGTGTGCCACGGCGTGCTCGCGACCTGGTGCCCTCAGGCCAAGGTGATCGACATCACCCACGGGATCCGCCGTCACGACATCCGGGCCGGGGCGGTGGCGCTCCGCGGGGCTGTTCGGTACATGCCGCCGGGCGTCCATATGGCGATCGTCGACCCAGATGTCGGTCGGCCGTCGCGGCGGGCGGTGGCGCTGCGGACGACGGCCCGCAACCACATCCTCGTGGGTCCCGACAACGGCCTGCTCGCCCTGGCGGCGGGGCGGCTCGGGGGCGTCGTCGAGGCGATCGACATCGGCGACTCGGCCTACCGGCTGGACCCGGTCTGTGCGACCTTCCACGGGCGCGACATCTTCTCGCCGGTCGCCGCCGCCCTGGCGAGCGGGGTCAAGCTGGAGGAGACCGGCCAGCCGTTCGACCCGTCCAAGCTGAAGGGAATCGACGTCCAGCGGCCGCGAATCGACGGCGACCGGATGATCGCGCAGGTCCTGACGATCGACCAGTTCGGGAACATCGAGCTGAACGTCGACCACGCCCAGATCGTCGACTTCGGCCTGAAGCTGGGGATGTCGGTCGAGCTGATCGTCGACGGGGTCGACTCACAGGCCAACTACTGCGCGGCGTTCGCCGACGCCCGGAGGGATTCCCTGCTGGTCTACGAGGACGCCCAGCAGCAGCTGGCGATCGCCGTCAACCACGGGTCGGCGGCCGAGCGGCTGGGAATCGAGCGGGACTCCGAGATCCGCCTGCGCATTGCCTGACGGCGGGGGCGCGCCCGCGGTCGCACCTGGGGTCGGCGCGTCACGGCTCGACCTGCCGCCGGTCGGTCTCCCGCGGGTCCACTACCGGGTGATGACGTCGACCAACGATCGGGCTCGCGAGTTGGCCGTGGCCGGCGCCGGCCACGGGACGCTGGTCACGGCCGACGAGCAGACGGCTGGACGTGGCCGTCAGGGGCGGAGCTGGACGGCGCCGGCGGGTCGTGCGCTCCTTATGAGCCTCGTGCTTCGCGAGCCGGGTGCTCTGGTGACGTTGGCCGCGGGTGTCGCCGTGGCCGAGGTCGTCGGGGGCGAGGTCGCCGGCGTGGGGGCGAAGATCAGGTGGCCGAACGATGTCGTCCTCGGGGACGGCCGGAAGGTCGCGGGAATCCTCGCGGAGGGTCGACCCCAGGAGGAGTGGGCGGTTCTGGGGATCGGGGTCAACGTCGCCGTGCGGGCGGCAGACCTGCCGCCCGAGCTGCGGGACCGGGCCGGGTCGTTGGACCTGAGAGCCGAGGAGATCCCTCGGATCCGAGACGCCGTCCTGCGGGGACTTGGGCGGTGGCTGACGGCTCCGGCCGAGGATGTGCTGGCTGCCTGGGGACAGCGGGACGCCCTGCTGGGCCGGTCGGTCAGGTGGGCGGCGGGAGCCGGGACTGGGGCCGGGGTCGATAGGGACGGACGGCTGTTGGTCGCCCTCGATGACGGCCGGCGGGTCGCGCTCGAGGCCGGCGAGGTGCATCTCGAGCCGGGGTAGGCCTCCGCGGCGTCGACTTCAGCGGGTTGACTCCGATCGGGGGCGTGCAGGTCGTCCGTGCACCTGTGGATCGTCGGCGAGGACAGCCCGGTCCGTGGCCGACGCTCGTCAACTGGGGACCGTTCGTCGCGCGACTCGGTCGCTGAACCCGGACCACGGGCCTCAGCACGAGCGGCGTGTCAGCGCATGTCTCCGGTGTGGCCGAGTGAGAAGCGGCCGGGCTGGGGCCAGACGCAGAGGCCGTGGGGCTTGTTGGGGACGGCGATCCTCGCGACCACTGCGCCCGTCGTCGTCGAGAATCCGTAGACCACGGCGTCGTAGCGGCCCGAGAGCCAGAGGGTCAACCCGTCGGCGCTGACACCCCCCATGTCGGGGCTCCCGCCTCCCGGGATCGTCCATTTCGCCGCGACCCGGTGGCTTGCGACATCGATCACGCTGACTGTCCCGGACCCGCGGTTGGAGACGTACATGTGCTTGGCGTCCCGGCTCGGATAGATCCCGTGGGTGTCCTTTCCGGTGTGGATGAACCCGACCTGCCGGAAGGTGTGGGCATCGATCAGGTGGACGCCGCCGAGGTTCATGTCGGCCACCCAGAACGTCCTCCCGGTGTTGTCGAGGCGGACGTCCTGCGGACTGCTGCCCGGGAGGTTCAGGTAGCCGGTCACCGTCTCGGTGCGCATGTTCACCCGGACAAGGCGGGCGCCGAACTCGCAGGATGCGACCAGGTAGCTCCCGTCGGCGGCGAAGTCCGCGTGATTGATCCCCGGGCAGTCGAGCGACAGGCGCTTCGCGGGGCGGAAGCCCGGCATTCCGTAGAAGTCGATCCGCCGGCGGGCTTCGGCCATCACGAGCGCCTGGTGGCCGCCCGGCGCGAAGTACAGGTTGTAGGGGTCGTCGACCTTGATCGTCGGTCCGCTGATCTTGCCGGTTGCCGGGTTGATCGGGGACAACGTGTTGGCCAGGTCGTTCGTCACATACAGAGTTCGCAGGTCGTAGCCTGGCACGACGTGCTGGGGATCGGACCCCGTCTCGTAGTGGGCCAGGACCCGGCGGGCGGTCGGGTCGACAACGTCGATCCCCGAGCCGGAGCTCTCGGGTACGTAGAGGCGGTAGGGGTCGCCGGCGACGCTCGCGCTGAGCATCCCGGGACCCGCGTGCGAGTACACGCCCCCGGCCGGGGGCGGCTTTCCCGCGGCCGCCTTCGGTCGCTTGGACCGGGGCCCGGAGAAGGCTCCGGCGATCAGCATGATGAAGAGGACAACGCCCACGACGCCGGCTCCGAGGACCGCGCGCCGGCGGCGGGCGACCTCGGGCGAGGGCCGGCGAACGTACCGCGGCTCGCTCATGCAGAACGGCCGCCCGGCGACCGCCGACTGCCGCTTCGCCGTCGCATTTGGCCAGCTTAGTTGGGCACGGACGATGGCGATCCGGTGCAACAAGGACGCCAGCGGTCGGACGACTCGCGAGGGGGAGGTTCACGACCTGGCGGCGAGGATGCGACGAGTCTTCTGTGGAAATGGTTGCCGGACTCCGGCAACTACTTCTTTCGCGGACTCCCTCGCACGCTCGTGTCGCCCAACGCCAAACCAGCTCGACCGGCTGCTCTGGCGGCCCCCACCGAGTCCGCCCCCCGACTGCTCAGGCGACCCCGACGAGCCCGGCCGCCTGCCCCGATCGTGCCGCCTCGGCCCGCGAGGCCACCCATTCGGCGCTCACGCCGACGAGCGTGTCGAGCATCGCCTGTGTTGCCGGCGACCGGTAGCCCCCCGCCTTGGTCGCCGCCGCGATCTCACGGACGGGGCCGCCCGGTCCAAGGCTCCGCAGGACGATGTCCCCGCGGATGCTCGTCGCCGCCAGGTCCGGGATCATCGCGATACCGACGCCCGCGGCGACGAATCCCGCGATCGCCGGATAGTCGTCGCTCTCGAAGGTCACGTTCGGCTCGAACCCGACCGCCCGGCAGGCCTTGGCGAAGAGCCGGCCGTCGGGGCACGTGTCCGAGGTCCCGAGCATCCATTCCTCGCCGGCGAAGTCGCTCAGGCTGACCTCCCTGCAGCTGGCCAGCGGATGGGTCACCGGAAGGGCGATGTGCATCGGGTCGTCGAACAGCCGCAGGCGGTCGACCCCCGCGTTGAGGACGTCGTCGATCCCCCCGAGACTCATCACGATGTCGAGCTCCCCGCAGGCAAGTCGCGGAAGCGCGTCCGCCGGCTCGGCCATCGTCAGCGTGAGCGTCACCTCAGGGTAGGAGCGGCGGAATGCCGCGATCGCCAGTGGCGCGATCGCCGCTGCCACGGTGGGGAATGCCGACATTCGCAGGCGACCGCCCTTCAGCTCGCCGATCGCCTTGACCTCGGCCTCGGCGTCGGCGAGACGGGCGAGGATCGCATCGATGTGCACGACGAGCGCCCGCCCGGCGTCGGTCAGGCGAGCCCCGCGGGGGTTGCGCTCGACCAGTGTCGCCCCGATCTCCCGCTCGAGCGTCGCGATCTGCCGGGAGATCGCCGGTTGGGTGTAGGCCATCGCCGTCGCCGCGGCCGAGAACGACCCGTGCCGGCCGACCTCCCGCAGAACCCGCAGACGGTTGAGATCGAGCATTACTACATGTTATCGATCGCCTGACGAAGCCTCATTTGAAGTAATGCCCTCGACATGGGATCGTCCGACTCATGAGCACTTCAGCCCCCACTCACGTGACCCTCCGTCAGTCGCGTCCAGGCGACTCGGCCGAGATCACGCGGCTCGCGACGATCGACAGCGCCCCGGTCCCGACCGGTCCGCTGCTCCTCGCAGAGGTCGACGGCCACCTGCGGGCGGCGCTGGCGACCGAGGACGGCCACGTCATCGCCGACCCGTTCTCGCCCAGCCTGGCGCTCGTCGCACTCCTGCGCGAGTTCAGCCGACCCCGTGCCGGTGCGCGTCCTCGCCGCCTCGGCCGCCCGCCGTCGTCCCACCGTGGCCTCAAGGTCCTCAGCCGATGACCCAACTCCACCGCATGGTCGCGTACGAGCGCCACCAGGACCTCGTGCGTGCCGCCGCGCAGTCGGCGGCGATCGCCGCCGCCCGCGACATCATCCAGCCCAAGCCGACACGTCGGCACCGGCTGCGCCGCTCGCCACTGCCCCCCGTCCCGCCTCTGGAGCACGCCGCACGCATCGCGGCGAGCCCCTGCTCTCGCGTGCTTTGAGCCACCCCGGCGGCCGAGCCCGGCCGCGCCGCGATTCGCATCCGGGTCCCCGGCACCCGGCCCTGCCCGCGCAAGAAATCTTCCGACATTTCCACATCGGTCGTCCGGATCCGATACTTTTGCGTACGCCGAATCCCACGCACGTGCGTGGGAGCGGGGGACCCAAGGTGTAGGGGCGAATCGAGCGCAGACCTGGCTCGAGGCGAATTTCGCCAGCCCGTCAGCTAACCCCGTAGGCAAACGAAAGGGTTCCGTGACTTTCAGGCCGATCGCCAGGGCGATGCTGTGCACCGGTGGGCTCACGCTCGGTGCAATCGCGTCGGGGCTCGGCCTCGGGCCGGCAGCGGCTGCGACCTCGCCGCCCCTCGGCGGCGCCGTCTACAAGGCGCCTTCGGTCGTGATCCCGGCCGTCGTGATCCCGACGGCCCCCGCCGCCCCCTCGGCCCGCCCGCTCGCCGACGCGGCCGCCCAGGCAGCCTTCGTCGACCAGGCCGCCACCGTTCTCGCGACCCACAGCCTGCGCCCCGGAAGCCACGGGCAGCTCGTCCTCGCGTTGCAGGGACTGCTCCAGCAGGCCGGGGCCAGCGTGATCGTCAGCGGCCGCTACGACCCGAGGACCGTCAACGTCGTCCGCTCCTTCCAGCGCAAGCACCGCATGAAGGCGACCGGCATCGTCAACCCACCCACGACCGCCGTGCTCGTCGCCGTGGCCCGCGCCGCGGCCGCCACCGCAGCGCCCGACGCCGGGTGGATCTTCCCGCTCACGCCCGTCGGCACGGTCGCGCCGATCAGCACCTGGACGCTCGATCAGGGCGTCGACCTCGGCGGAGCCCGCAACGACTGCGGACCGAAGCTGCTCGAGCTTGCCGTGGCCTCGGGAACGATCGTCAAGACGGGGATCAGCGGCTTCGGATCGGCCGCGCCCGTCCTCCTGGTCAACAGTGGTCCCGACGCCGGGCGCTACATCTACTACGGTCACGCCATGCCGTCGCTGGTGGCGGTCGGCCAGCAGGTCGCCGCCGGCCAGCCGATCGCCGAGGTCGGCTGCGGAGACGTCGGCATCTCGAGCGCCCCGCACCTCGAGATCGGCATCAGCGCCCCCGGCAGCAGTGTCACCTGCTGCCCGAGTCGCGGGGAGACGTCCGGCGAGACGATGACCCAGCTGACCTACGCCTACAAGTACGCACTCGCCCACCCGACCCCGCCCCCGGCGATCCCGTCGATTCCCGCGCTCGTCGGTCCGACGGGTCCGCTCGCCGGACTTCCCGCACCGCTGGCCCCGGTGATCGCCGCCGCGACCGGCGGCGGCGCCTCAGCGCCCCAGTAGCCCGCGCCTACTCTCCCGTCGCCGAGAAGTGCTCGGGATCGATCGGCCCGAGCACGCCCCCGTGCAGCTTGAAGCGGCCGGGATAACCCGCGAGCACGGAGATCAGCTGAGCCGGCGCCGAGACGTCCACCGCGCCCCCCGGGTACTGCGTCGACTCATGGTTGCTCGAGCCGGCCGGCGCGCTGAAGTCGCCGGCCGCGTTCAACGCGGCCTGCTGGCGGTAGGTCCGGAAACCGCTCGTCACGCCGCCCGTCCAGCCGTTCTGGAAGGCCCACTGGAGAACGGGGACGATCCAGTTCGCGATCGGGCTGCCATCCGGGTTCCAGCTGGCGACCGGGATGCTCGCGCCGACCGCCAGAGCCTGCTCGTCGGAGATGTTCGCCTCGGTGACCGACCGCACGAATGCATCCGAGGTGTTCCCGGTCGGCAGGGCCACCCCGGCCCTCAGTGCCGCCGCGATCTGCTGGCGGATCTCCGCGTCAGACGGCGCACCGGCCGACACTCGCGCCTGATGTTGTGCGGCCACCAACGTCGCGTCGGATGTCGCGTCGACCCGCGCGACCACCGCCCGGCTGGCTCGCCCCGGAGCGATCGCCTTGACCTTCGGGTGCCGGGCCCGAGACCGACGCTTCGCCGCAGCCCTCGCCGCCCGCAGCCTGGCCGCCGACCCGGTCGCGGTCTGCTGGGCGCTCCGCTTCCCCCGAGAGTCGTGCCCACCCCCGGCGGTGGCCCCGCCCGCCCCGCCCGCGGTGACACCCGGCGCTGCGCCGCCGCCCGTCGCCCCCGACCCGCCGCAGCCGGCGAGGATGCACCCCGCCGCGAGCACGACGAGGAGAACCGAACGCCGCCGGAGGCGGCGCACCAGGCTGAGCGACCCACGCACCATCCCCCCAATCATCGTCGACCCGCCCCTCCGACCGACGCACCACCCGCCGCTCTCGCGACCGTCACCCGCCCGCCGCTCTCGCGACCCACGCACCACCACCCGCCGCGCTCGTGACCGTCGCCCGCCCGGCCGCGGCGCCGCCCGCCCCAGCCCGGTCGCGCCCCGGCGCCCCAGCCGTTACCTCGAGATCCGCCGCCGGCCCGGCGGCCCAGGTCCTACTTCCAGACCCGCACGTAGTCGACCGACGTCGTCGCCGGGAGGGGCGTCGTCGCCGGGTTGAACGCGTTCGTCGCGACCCCGAGGGCCTGCGTCAGGGCGACGAAGAACGGCTGGTCGAACGGCTGCGCTCCGGTCAGGCCGGCGGCAAGGTAGTTGTCGACGAGGCACGTGCTCCCGTTGATCGTGATCGTGAAGCCCCCCGGCGACCACACGACTGCGTAGTCGTTGTACCGGGAGATCGAGATCCGGCAGTCGGTGGCCGTGACGGTGTTCACATGGGTCACCGGATTCACGGTCGACGGGTCGTAGACGTAGTGGATGTACGGGACGTCCAGCCACGAGTACTGGCTGTAGAACTCGGCGAAGTCGACCTCCCCCGAACCGGGCCACCCGCCGTAGCGCACGTCGTTGACCGGCCACAGCCAGAGCGTCTCCTGCAGGCCGGCCGCCGCCGTCTGCGGCAGCAGCGCCCGCACCTCGAAGCGCCCGTAGGCCTGGTTGAAGCCCGTGTACGTGCTGACCATGCCGCTCGTGTACTGGGTCCTGAAGGATTCGCACTGCATCGGCGCGGCCTCCCGCCGGGCGGTCAGGTGGAGGGCGCCGCCAGAGACGGAGATGTTCCTCGTCGAGTTGACGTAGCACGCCTGCGACCCGGCCGGACCGCTCGTGAAGGCGCTCGTCGCCGTCAGCTGCGGTGTCCACCACGACGTGTTGAGCGAGCTCGCGTCGCCGGTCGCCGCGGCGAACTCGTCATCGAAAGTGCACGTCCACCCGCCGCCGCCCGGCTTTGCCCCCAACGTCTCGCCGCCGCACGTCTTCGCCGCGACCCCAGCCGCGCGCGGCAACCCCGCCGCTCCCGCTAGGCCGGCGCCCGGACCTCCGGCGACCAGCGCAGCCAGTGCGCCAAGCGCCGCGAACCCCGCCCGACCGACCGCTCCGCAGATCGAATTTCGCAGGTTTGGCCGAAGAACGCGCATACCGGGCTATCGGCGCCCCGCCGGCCAACTTTACCGCCCGCCGGCCGCCGCGCCCGGCTCCCACTCGCCCAGAGCGCCCGCTGCCCCTCGCCCGCCCACCTCTCGCCCCGCTCCCGCGCCGCGGCCCGCGCCACCTCAGAACGCCCGCGAGCGCCAGCCGCCGGCCAGCGACCCGCGGGTCAACCCGGTCGCCCGCCGATGCTCGGCGCGAAACTCCCCCAGAGCGGGGTCCGGCTCCGGATGGTCGGGCTCCCGGTCCTCGAGCACACGGGCGACCCACTCCCGCTCGACCAGTACCCCGTCGACCACCTCGACCCGGAAGGCGTTGGCGCCCTCCCGCGCGGTGACGACCTCCCGCAGGTCGCGCCCCTCGAAGACCAGCGCCGTCCCGTCGGGGACGCCCCACCCGGTCGGAATTCTCCCGGCCAGCATCGCCTCGTGGTAGCGCGGCCGCCGGTCGGGATCGTTGCCGTAGTGGACGCAGTTGCTCCCCGACAGGAACCCCAACCCCGGCGAGGCCCGCGGCTCGCCGTGGGACCGGGTGATCCCGGCCTCGAACCAGCACATCGACCCGGCGCTGACCCCGCACAACAGGATGCCGGCCTCCCACGCCTCCCGGAGGACCTCCTCCAAGCCGTGGGTCCGCCAGATCGCCAGCAGGTTCGCGAGGCTCCCCCCGCCCACGTAGATCGCGTCCTGGCCGAGGAGGTGCTCCCGCAGCTCGACATCCGGCTGGTCGCCGAGGCGAAACAGCGCCAGGTGCGACGGCGAGCAGCCGAGACGGCGAAACGTCGCGTTGAACCTCGTGATCTGCTCCTTCGGATCCCCGCTCGCCGTCGGCAGCAGGCAGATCCTCGGCCGACCCGACCCCGGCCCGCCGGAGCCGCCGGCCACGTCGAGATCCCCGCCCGTCGGCTCGGCTCCCCGTGCATGCCAGGCGAGCTCGGCGATGTACGCATCCAGCGCCCCGTCGGTCCCGGTCGACCCGAAGCCTCCCCCGCCGATCGCGACGATCCTCGGGGTCCTGGGGGACGACGTCAACTTCGCGCACCTGCCGCGATCGCGGTCGGCGGGCAGACCTCGGCCGGCCCAGAGTCGGGCGCCACGCTCAGATCCCGGCCGCCCCCGCCGGTCGGCAGGGCCGGTAGCGCCGCGTCGGCGAGGTACCGGGTCCGGATCGCCGACTTCACGACCCGCCCCCGCACGCACCGCATCCGGTAGGCCCGGGCCTGCGGCCGCGAGCTGATCGCCCGGACGAGGCGCTCGCCGACGAAGTGCAGGGCCGCACCATCCTCGACAGCGTACCCCGGACACAGACCGTCGACCAGGAACCGCCGGTAGCTCCGGTCGCGGGCCTGCTCCCCGTCGTAGTGGACTGTGTTGCTCCACGGGAGGAGATCCAGACCCTCGACGCGTTCCGGCGCGCCGTGGAAGGCGGTCACCGCCTCGCGAAACCAGCACAGCGAACCCGCGCTGACGCCGCACAGGACGACCCCCTTCGACCACGCCTCCCGCAGCACCAGATCGATCCCGTGGGCCCGCCAGACACCGAGCAGGCTGATCACGCTGCCGCCCCCCACGTAGATGATGTCCTGGTCGAGCAGGTGCGTCCGCACGTCCGGCGCGCCGGCCTCACGCCGAAACAGCGAGACGTGGGACGGCTCGCACCGAGACGAGTCGAACGCCCGGTAGAAGCGCACGATGTAATGATCGGCGTCGCCGCTCGCCGACGGCAGGAAGCAGACCTTCGGCCGGGGCTTGTTCACCAGCCCGAGGACGTAGTCGTCGAGCAGCGGATTCCCGGCCTCCATCGAGAACCCCCCGCCGCCGAAGGCGACGATCTGAGCAAGCACATTGTCCACCCGTCGAATGTACGGCGGCGACACCCCGAAGTCCTTGGCCGGCTGGCCCATCCACTTGGACCATCGGTCTCCCCAGGATCGGTAATCTCGCGTCATTCGCATCGCGATCGAGCATCGGACGGTCTACCGGTACGACCGCCCAGTCCGGCTCGGCCCGCACGTGATCCGTCTCCGGCCGGCTCCCCACTCCCGCACGCCGATCCTCGCGTACTCGCTGTCGGTCAAGCCTGAGCGCCACTTCATCAACTGGCAGCAGGACCCCTCCGGCAACCACCTCGCCCGCTGCGTCTTTCCCGAGCCGACCGACGCCCTCGAGATCACGGTCGACCTCGTCGCCGACATGACCGTCGTCAACCCGTTCGACTTCTTCATCGACGAGACCGCCCGCGTCTGGCCCTTCGACTACGACGCCGGACTCGCACAGGACCTCGCCCCCTACCTCGCGCCGGCCGACAACCGCCCGGCCACCGCGAACCACGCGACCGCCGCGAACCATCCGACCGGCGCGAACCATCCGACCGGCGCGAACCACCCGACCGGCGCGAACCACCCGACCGGCGCGGACCACGCGAACGGAGCCCCGCCCACGGCGACCCCGCTGCTCGACGAGTGGGTCGCCCGGGTCCCCCGGACCCCGACCCCCGTGATCGACTTCCTCGTCTCGCTCAACCGGCAGGTTCGCGACGACATCGACTATTCCGTCCGCATGGAGCACGGCGTCCAGACGCCGCAGGAGACCCTCGACCTCGGCGTCGGCTCGTGTCGCGACAGCTCCTGGCTGCTCGTCGCGATCCTCCGCCGCCTGGGGATCGCCGCCCGCTTCGCCTCCGGCTATCTCGTCCAGCTCGCCGCCGACCGACCGGCCGTCCCAGCCGGCCCGAACGGCCGCCTCCCGGCAAGCGGCGGAGACCCGAGCCCGACCACCGACTCGACCGACCTCCACGCCTGGACCGAGGCCTACGTCCCCGGAGCCGGGTGGATCGGCCTCGACCCGACGTCCGGCCTGCTCGCCGGCGAAGGCCACATCCCGCTCGCGTGCACCTCGACGCCGGCCGCCGCCGCCCCGATCGAGGGCCGGCGGGCGCCGGCCGAGACGACCTTCGAGTTCTCGAACGCCGTGACACGCTTCGCCGAGAAGCCGCGGGTCACGCTCCCGTACACACCGCAGGAGTGGGACCGGATCGACGCGCTCGGCCTGTCCGTCGACGACGCGCTCGACGAGGGCGACGCCCGCCTGACGATGGGCGGCGAGCCGACCTTCGTGGCGATCGGCGCCGGCCGGGCCGCAGAGTGGAACATCGCAGCCGACGGGCCGGCCAAGCGCCCCCTGGCGAGCGCCCTGGGGATCCGCCTCGCCGACGAGCTCGCGCCCGGCGCGGTGATCGTCCACAGCCAGGGCAAGTGGTATCCCGGCGAGCCACTACCCCGCTGGCAGGTCGCCGTCAACTGGCGGACCGACGGCCACCCCCTCTGGCGCGACCCCGACCTCCTCGCCGACCCGACCACCACCGGCGAGGCGACGCCCGCCGAGACCCAGGCCCTCGCCGAGGCGATCGCCGCCGGCCTGGGGCTCCCGCCGGAGATCTGCGTCCCCGCCTACGAGGACCCGGTCGGCCGCCTCTGGACCGAGGCCCGCCTCCCCGACGGTCCGCCCCCCGGCGGGCTGGCCGGCGACCCACCGGACGCGATGCTCGCGGACGCCGCCGTCCGGGCGGCGATCATCGCGACCCTGGACGCCGAATGCGGCGAGCCCAAGGGCGTCGCGATCCCCCTCCACCGGGCGCCCGGCGACGACCACTGGTCGACCGGACGGTGGGCGATCCGCCGCCGGGCGGTCTTTCTGATCCCCGGTGACTCGCCGGTCGGCCTGCGCCTCCCCCTGCGCTCGATCGCCTGGGCCGCACCGCCGGCCGAACCCGACCTGTCCCTCTTCGCGCCCACCGCCGATCTCCCGCCGATACCGCTCCCAGCAGAAACCAGCAAATCCGACCCGGCCCCGATCACCGCCCTGTGCGTCGAGCTCCGCCGGGGACACCCGCATGTCTTCCTCCCGCCGCTCAAGGACTTCGCCCACTTCGTCGAGCTCGTCGCCGTGATCGAGGCCGCCGCCGCCGCGGCGCGCACGCCGGTTGTGATCGAGGGGTACTCGCCCCCGCCGGACGCCCGCCTCCAGCACTTCTCGGTCACGCCCGACCCCGGCGTGATCGAGGTCAACATCCACCCGAGCGCGACCTGGCCGGACCTCGTCGCCAACACGACGACGATCTACACGCAGGCCGGGGAGGTCGGCCTGTGCGCGGAGAAGTTCACCCTCGACGGCCTCCACACGGCGACCGGCGGCGGCAGCCACCTGACGCTCGGCGGGGCCCGGCCGGCCGACAGCCCGATCCTGCGCCGGCCGGACCTCCTCCGGAGCCTGGTGACCTTCTGGCAGCACCACCCGTCTCTCTCCTATCTCTTCTCCGGGCGGTTCGTCGGCCCGACGAGCCAGGCCCCGCGGGTCGACGAGGGTCGCCACGAGAGCCTCTACGAGCTGGAGATCGCCTTCGCCGAGCTCGACCGGCTCGCCGCCGACGGGCGGCCGGCCTCGCCCTGGCAGGTCGACCGCCTCCTGCGCAACCTGCTCGTCGACCTGTCGGGCAACACCCACCGGGCGGAGTTCTGCATCGACAAGCTGTTCGATCCCGACTCCGAGCACGGCCGCCTCGGCGTGGTCGAGCTCCGCGGCTTCGAGATGGCCCCCCACCCGCAGATGGCGCTCGTCCAGGCCCTGCTCGTCCGCTGCCTGGTCGCCCGCTTCTGGGCCGACCCGTACGGCAGGCGGCTCGTCCGCTGGGGGACCGAGCTCCACGACCGCTTCCTCCTCCCCTGGTGGATCGCCGCCGACATCCGGGCGGTCGCCGAGGACCTCACCGGCCACGGCTTCCCGTTCGAGGCGGCCTGGGTCGACCCGTTCCTCGAGTTCCGCTTCCCCCGCCTCGGCGCGAGCGTCGTCGACGGCGTCTCACTCGAGCTGCGGGCGGCGATCGAGCCGTGGAACGTCCTCGGCGAGGACGCGGCGGCCGGGTCCTCGCGATTCGTCGACTCCTCGCTCGAGCGGATCCAGGTCCGCGTCGACGGCCTGACCCCGGCGCGCCAGGCCCTCGCCTGCAACGGCTGCGCCGTCCCCCTCACGCCGACCGGGACACCCGGGAGCTACGTCGCGGGCGTCCGCTTCCGCGCCCGCCGGCTGACCCGCGCCCTCCACCCGACGATCGGCGTCCACTCGCCGCTGCATTTCGACCTCGTCGACCTCGGGACGAAGCGATCGCTCGGGGGCGCCACGTACCACGTCGATCATCCGGGTGGCCGGTCCTACGACCGGGTTCCGGCGAACGCCAAGGAGGCCGAGGCCCGGAGGGCGAGCCGCTTCCAGCCGTTCGGCGGGGCCGACGGCCCGATCGATCTCGACGGGGCCGACGTGGTCGCACAGGATGGATTCTGTGGCCCCGGGGAATATCCCCGGACGCTCGACCTGAGGCGGGCGCGCCGGCGCTGAGCCGCGAACGGCCGATCGACGCAGACATTCGAATGACGACCACCATTCCCCCGACGTCGGCGGCCTACCGCCCCCTGCCGGGGCGCTACGACGAGATGGTCGACGCCGACGGGGCTCCGCGCGAGCACTGGGCCCACCTCAGCAGCGCGTTCGATCAGCTCGGGCCGACCGAGCTGCTCCGCCGTCGGGAGGAGGCCGCCCGGCTGATCGACCAGGACGGGGTCGTCTACAACTCCTACGGGGACGAGTCGCGGCCGGGCCAGAGCTGGCTGCTCGACCCGGTCCCGACGGTCGTCTCCAGCCGCGACTGGGAGGCGATCGAGACGGGGGTGATCGAGCGGGCCGAGCTCCTCAACCTCGTGCTCGAGGATCTCTACGGCGAGCGCGAGCTCCTCCGCCTCGGGCTGATCCCCCCGGAGATCGTCTTCGGCCACGACGGGTTCCTCCGCCAGGCCGATCAGGTTCGCCTGCCGGGAGCCCAGCAGCTCTTCAGCTACGCCGTCGACATCGGCCGGGACTCCGGCGGCCAGCCGCGGGCGCTGTCGGACCGGACGCAGTCGCCGTCGGGCTTCGGCTACGCGCTCGAGGCCCGCGCGGTCGTCTCGCGGGTCTTCCCGACCCTCTACCGCGACTCCCAGGTCCACCGTCTGGCGCCGTTCCTCCGGGCTCTGCGGGTCGCCCTCCAGAACGTCGCGCCCCGGGATGTCGAGGATCCCCGGATCGTCGTCCTGACGCCGGGCCCGTGGAACGAGACGGCCTTCGAGCATGCCTTCCTCGCCTCGACGCTCGGCTATCCGCTCGTCGAGGGAGCCGATCTGACGGTCCGTGCCGGGGGCGTCTGGATGCGGTCGCTCGGCCGGCTCGAGCCGGTCCACGTGATCCTCCGGCGGGTCGACGCGTGGTTCTGCGATCCGCTCGAGCTGAAGGGCGACTCCCGGCTCGGCGTCGCCGGCCTCGCCCAGGCGGCACGGGCGGGGACGGTGTCGGTCGTCAACACGCTCGGGTCGAGCGTCCTCGAGAACCCCGCCCTGATGGCCTTCCTCCCGGGCCTCTGCGAGCACTTCCTCAGCGGACCGCTCCGGCTGCCGAGCGTGGAAACCTGGTGGTGCGGGGACGACGACGGACGGCGGGAGGTCCTCTCCAAGCTCGACGAGCTCGTGTTGCGCCCGGTCTGCCGGCGGGCAGGAACGAGCTCGGTCCTCGGATGGGAGTGTTCCGGAGCGGAGCTCGGGGACCTGCGACGCGCCATCGAAGCTCGGCCGTCGGAGTGGGTCGGCCAGGAATCGCTCGCGATGACCTTCACGCCGACGGTGACCGATCGTGGCCTCGAACCCCGCCGCAGCGTCCTGCGGGCGTTCGCGGTGCCCCGGGGCGACTCCTACACCGTGATGCCCGGCGGGCTGACCCGGGTCGCACCGGACGGGTCGAGCGTCCGGCTCTCGAGTCAGGCCGGGGCGATCAGCAAGGACACCTGGGTGCTGGCTTCCGAGCCCGAGCGGCTGACCGGGTTCTGGCTCGAGGACGGTCCGGCGGTCGAGGGGATCGACCCGATGGCGTCGATTCCGTCGCGGGTCGCCGAGAACCTCTGGTGGCTGGGGCGCTACTCCGAGCGGGCCGAGGCCGTGACCCGGCTGCTGCGGGCGGCCTTCGACCGGCGCAACGACTTCCAGGGGAGCGTCAACTCGCCCGGAATCGAGTCCTTCGAAGCTCTGCTGGTCGCCCTGACGCGGATCACCGGCGGCTATCCCGGCTTCATCGGCGATGGCGCGGCCGGCCGGCTTGAGGCGCCCGGTCGGGAGCTCCTGGCCCTGGTCGTCGACCACACGCGGGCGGGGACGCTCGCCCACTGCGTCCGCGCCTTGCTCGGCTCGGCGCACGCCGTCCGCGACCAGCTCTCCGGCGATACCTGGCTGGTGATCGGGACCCTCGACAAGGAGCTGCTCGAGCTCGGCGGTCGCATCGACGATCCGCAGATGGCGGTCCAGGGGGCGCTCCAACAGGTCATGCAGAGCCTCCTGGCGCTCGGCGGCCTGGGGGCCGAGAGCATGGTCCGCGACCTCGGCTGGCGCTTCATGGACGCCGGCCGGCGGATCGAGCGCGCCCAGCAGCTGCTGGGGCTGCTGCGGGCGACGGTGACCGACGCCCGGGGGACGGCGACCGACAGCCTGCTGCTGGAGTCGGTCCTGACGGCGGCCGAGAGCATCATCACCTACCGGCGGCGCTACCGGTCCCACGGCCAGCTCGAGACCCTCCTTGACATCCTCCTGCTCGACGAGGGCAACCCCCGGTCGCTGGCGTTCGCGCTCGCCCAGCTGACCGAGGATCTCGACGCGATTCCGGGCGGGCCGACGGGGAGCCGGCTGCGCGAGGAGCAGCGGCTCCTACTCGAGGCGTCGACCTGCGTCCGCCTGGCCGACACGGCGGCCCTGGCGAGCGAGGACGGCCAGGGGCACCGGCCGAGCCTCGACGCCTTCCTGGCCGAGCTCCACGACAAGCTCCGGGCGACGGCGGTCGCGGTCGACCGCAGCCACTTCCTCCATCTCATGCCCCAGCGGTCGCTCGTCGGGGCCGCCGACACGCGGCCCGGCGGCGGGGGGGCGGCCGGCTGATGGCGGCGGTGCGGGCCGCGGGGGGCGAGACCGCGGGGGGCGAGACTGCGGGGGGCGAAACGGCGGGGGGCGAGACGGCGGGGGGCGGGACCGCCGGGGGCGGGACGCTCGTTTACGAGGTGACCCACCGGACCGAGTACGAGTACGAGTCGGACGTCTCCCACAGCTACGGCCAGCTCCACGTCCTCCCGCGGGAATTCCCGGGACAGCGGTGCCGGTCGGCTGGCGTGGTGATCGTCCCCGAGCCGGAGGACTACGCCGAGCGGGTCGACTTCTTCGGCAACAGGGTCTCCTTCATGGCGATCCACGAGCCCCACCGGAGGCTGAGCGTGACGGCGACGAGCGTCGTCGAGGTGGACCCGCGGGGTGCCGGGCGCTCGGCGGGGTGCCGGCGCGCGTGGGAGGAGGTCCGGGCGGCGCTGGGGAGCTCCGCGTGCGCCGAGCGGGTCGACGCCATTCAGTTCGCCTTGGACTCGCCGCTGGTCGCCGGGTCACCGAAGTTCGCGGAGTTCGCCAGCAGGTCGTTTACTGAGGGTCGGGACCTGCTCGGGGCGGTCTGCGATCTGACTCATCGAATCCACACGGAGTTCGCCTACAAGCCGGGGGCGACATCGGTCACGACGCCGGTCGACGAGGTCCTTTCGACGCGGGAGGGCGTCTGCCAGGACTTCGCCCACCTGGCGATCGCGTGCCTGCGGTCGATCGGGCTGCCGGCCCGGTATGTCAGCGGCTACCTGGAGACCGATCCGCCGGCCGGAAGGCCGAAGCTCCGGGGGGCCGACGCGTCGCACGCCTGGCTCGCCGTGTTGGTCCCGGGATCCGGGTGGCTTGAGTTCGACCCGACCAACGACCAGCTGGTCAGCAACCGATACGTCGTCACGGCGTTCGGTCGCGACTACTCAGACGTGCCGCCGGTCAGCGGCGTGATCTACACCGAGGGGGCGACCGAGCGGTTGGAGGTCGTCGTCGACGTGACGGCCCTGGCAGGATGACCCTGTGATGAGGGGCGGGCGGTTTCCAAGGGAGGGCGAGGAGTCTTCAGAAAAACTAGTTGCCGGACTCCGGCAACTACTTTCCACGGCACACACACTCGACCCCCTCGACGTGGCCGGGGTTCCCGCGTCGGACTTCGAGGGTCCGCGGTAGGTCGTCTGGGATGCTCGCCTTCACATGCGGCCACTGCGGCCAGCTCGTGTTCTTCGAGAACAGCCTGTGCCTGCGGTGCTCGACGCCGCTCGGCTTCGCCCCCTGGCTGCTCGACCTCGTTGCGCGGGACCCGGAGCACCCTGAGTGGGTCGGGCTCGTCCAGTGCGCGAACGCCGGCCGGGCCCACTGCAACTGGATGCTCGCGCCCGACGATCCGGGTCCCCTGTGTCGCAGCTGCCGCCTGACGCGGACGAGACCGGCCGACCGCGACGCCGAGGGCATCGAGCAGTTCGCGGCAGCCGAGGCGGCCAAGCGGCGGCTGCTCTTCCAGCTGCTCGACCTCGGCCTGCCGGTCGAGGCCGACGGCCTCGCCTTCGATCTCCTGACGAGCCGGGCCGGCCCGGTCACGACCGGCCACGCGGACGGGCTGATCACGATCGACCTGGCCGAATCCGACGACGCCCGGCGGGAGCAGCGACGGGCCGAGCTGGGCGAGCCGTACCGGACCCTGCTCGGACACTTCCGCCACGAGGTCGGCCATTTCGTCTGGCCGATGCTCGTCGAGCGGGTCGGTGGGGACCCGCTCGAACGGTGCCGGGAGCTCTTCGGCGACGACCGGGCCGACTATTCGGCGGCGCTCGAGCGCCACTATGCACACGGCGCGCCGGGGGATTGGCTCGAGCAGCACGTCAGCGCGTACGCGACGATGCACCCGTGGGAGGACTGGGCCGAGACGTTCGCCCACTACCTCCACATCCGCGACACCCTCCAGACGGCCGCCGCCTTCAGGCTGTTCGTTGCAGGTCCGCGGGAGGCCGCCGACCCCGGGCTCGTGGCGGCCCCGGCACTCGAGCCCGAGCGTCCGTCGTTCGCGACGCTGATCGGCGACTGGCTGCCGCTGACCTACGCGCTGAATGCCGTCAACCGGAGCATGGGCCGGGGCGACCTCTACCCGTTCACGCTGGCGCCGACCGTGATCGAGAAGCTGAGCTTCGTCCACGAACGGGTCGAGGCGGTAGGGGCCGGCGCGATCGCAGGCAAGTTGCTGCCCGTCCGGTGAGGCTGCCGCCGCCGAGCGTGGCGTCGAATCGCCGCGGGAGGCGATCCGAGCCGCCGGGCCTAAGCTCTCGGCTGTGACGGGCACGACTCCAACTCCACGAGCCGCACTGCCGCCCGACGACCTGATGATCAGAATCGGGGTCAGTCCTCGGCCTTTTTCTACACGCGACGGCCGAGAATCTGAACCAGTGAAAGCGCCCGCTTCCCCGAGCTCGCTGACCGCCAGGCCCTTGCGATGGCCAGATTGACGGTCAGTTTCCGTCCGGGTCGCTGCGACCAGTCGCCGGGCCGCGAGCTCCTGATCGAGCTGATCGCGCATTTAAACTCGATCTACCCGGGGCGCGCGGCGCGCCCGGGATCGGTGACGACGCCCGGGGAGTTGGCCTCACCGCACGGCGCGTTCCTTCTCGGCTGCGAGAGCGGGCGGGCGATCGCGTGCGGCGGCTTGCGACGCCTCGAGGACCGGGTGTGCGAGATCAAGCGAATGTACGTCGTCCCCGACGCCCGCAGCCGCGGCGTCGGGCGCGCCCTGCTGGAAGCGCTCGAGGCGGCCGCCGGCGACGCCGGCTACGAGCGGCTGCGCCTCGACGCCGGACCCGGTCAGCACCACAGCCGGGCGCTCTTCGCATCCGCCGGCTACATCGAGATCCCCGCCTACAACAACAACCACATCGCGTGCTACTGGGGAGAGAAGACGCTCATCGTGCCCTCCTCGAACGCTTTGACTGTCTCGACGTATCACGCGTGATACGGTTGCCGTATGGCTGAAGTCAGCATCCGTGAGTTGCGAAATCACGGTGGCGATGTGGTCGACCGCGCCGCGCGTGGGGAGGCGATCACGATCACGCGAGCCGGCAAGGCCGTCGCGCAGCTGCGCCAGGTGTCGCCGGGTCCCCTGGGCGCTGCGGTGTTGCTCGAGCGCTGGCGCCGCCTGCCCCCCATCGATCCGGTTCTTCTGCGCGCCGACATCGACGAGACCCTCGACGCGCGCATATGAGCACGGCGGTGCCGCACGCGCGCGGCATCCTGGACACGTCGACGGTGATCGAGCTGACGCGAATCGGCGACGCCGCGCTCCTTCCGGCCGAGCCCGTGATCACAGCGATCACGCTCGCCGAGCTGTCGGTCGGTCCGCTCGTCGCTCGCGATGAGGCCGAGCGCGCCGCCCGACAGGCCCACCTCCAGCAGGCCGAAGCCGACTTCGATCCGCTTCCCTTCGATGCAGCCGCGGCTCGCGCGTTCGGACAGGTTGCAGCATCACTGCGCCGCGCTGGACGCAAGCCCGCGGCCCGGACGTACGACGCGATGATCGCCGCGACCGCCCTGGCCGCCGATCTCCCGCTGTACACGTGCAACCCAACCGACTTCGCCGGCATCGACGGCCTGCACGTGATCCACGTCCCCTCGCCCGACCGCCGGTAGCGCGGTCATTTGGTGGCCATGAGGGCGATGCGCTGGTGCTCCGCGCGGGGGGCGTTGCGCTCGCGTCGTCTGGCTGCGCCCGGCCGGGCGTGGTCGCGCGGCCACAACGCCATCGAGAGCACTGCGCTCGTGTGGAGACACGGGCACGGACCCGTCAGGCGGCGGCCATGCCGGCGGCCGCCTCGCCCTCGGCCGCTCGAGCGCTGACCCGCCGGCCGCCGAGCACGAGCGCGAGGATCGTGCCGCCGGCCGCCCAGGCACCTAACACGATGAGCGGCGTCTGGACGTCTGCGGAGCCGAAGTAGAGGACGTCGCGGACGAGGTCGACGGCAGCCCCGGGCGGCAGGTACCCGCCGATCACGCGCCAGAACTCGGGCAGCAGATCGCGGGCGTAGGGGCCACCGGAGCTGGGGTTCCCGAGCACGACGAAGACGACGACGGCGACCGCGGTGCCGGCCATCCCGAGCAGCGCCTGGAACCCGGCGGTGGCGGCCCCGGCCGCGAAGATCGAGAGGGCGGCTACGCCGCAGAGATCCTCGAAGTGGCCGCCGAGGACGCCGATCCCCTGGTCGAGGAGGAGGACGCTGAGGACGCCGGAGGCGATCGCGTAGACGGCGAGCGCGAGGATGCGGGACAGTGCCCGAGCCCGGCTCCTCGCGCGGGGCCTGCCGACCAGGCCGAGCAGGGTCGCGCCGAGGTAGCCGCCGATCATCCAGGCGACGACCGCGTAGAAGCCCGACAGGCCGTTGGTGTCACTCGGCGGGAGCGGAGCGAGGTCGACGACGCGGGGAGCCGGCCGGTGGCGGGCGGTCTCGACGCCGTCGAAGATCCTCTGGAGGGCGACGGCCGTCGCGTTGTTGGCCGCGCTCGCCACGATCAGGGTGTCCCGGCCCTTGGAGTGGGGGGCGAAGTACCCGTAGGCGCGACGCGCCAGCACGTCGGCCCGGGCGGTGATCGACGAGACCGCCTTGTGCATCTCGAGCGGCCTTCCCGGCAGCGCGTCGAGGCTCTTGGTCAGGGCCGGGGCGATCGTGTACGGCGCGACGAGATCGACCGGGACGCTGTGGGACATCGGGTTGTGGAGGGCCCCGACATACGAACCGACGAAGGCGAGCTGGAGGGCTGCGGCCACGACCAGGACGAGCCCACCCGTCAACGCCACGCCGACGGCGGTGGTCTGCTTCGGCAATCTCACGGTGCCTGCTCCCTGTCTGTCTGGGCGAGTACCGGTCGACGCCCGGGGGGTCGACCTCGAGTGGACCGTTTGACCGGTCGAGGCTCATCCTAGGGGCAAGCCAGTCGCCCGTGGGAGAGGATTTCTGCACCCCGCCGGGCGCTTCAGCCGGCCGTGGAACGCTGCCTGATCCGGGGGTGGACGCCGCCTGATCCGGCGGGGGGGTGCCTCAGCCGGCGGTGGGCTCGACGGGCTTGCGGGCGGCGCGGACACGCGGCTTCTTGACCGCAACCTCGCCTGTTCCCTTCGTCGCGGCGGCCGTCTCCAACGCGTCGGCCGCCGGCGCGGCCTTGGCCCGGCTCCGCGCCGCGCTCGCGGTCGGCTTCTTCGCCGCGGGCTTGGCCGCAGCCTTCGTCGCCGCGGGCTTGGCCGCAGCCTTCGTCGCCGCAGGCTTGGTCGCAGCATTCTTCCCCTCCCCCGGGGGGTCGACCGTAGCCTTCTTCGCGGCGGGCTTTGCAGCCGCGGTCTTGCCGACCGGCGTGGTCGCCGGCTTCTCCGCGCCCGCCGTGACGGTCGGCTTCCTCGCGGGCAACGACTTCCTCCCGGCGGGCTTGGCGGCGGGCTTGGCGGCGGCCTCGTCCGCGGTCGCCTCGTCCGCGGCAGTCTCCTGCGCCGGCTTGGCTGCCGGCTCGACGGCCTTGACGGCCCGCTTCCTCGTGGTACCCGCCTTGCGGGCAGCCGGGGCGCTCCCGGGAACCGCGGCCGGCTGAGCGGCGCTGCCCGAGTCGGCGTGGTCCGCGGCCTCGACGGCCGGCGGTGGCCCCACCGTGGTCTTCCGCCCGGTCGACCGGCGGGGACGCCGGGACAACACCTCGGGCATTGCGCCGTCGGGCTGCCGGGGATCTGCGGGCGACGTGTCCGCCGTCCGTGCGGCGGCCGGCGCGCGGACCCGCATTCCCGTCGGGGCCGGCGCAGGCGCGGGGGCAAAGGCCGGCACGAGGACCCGCGGCTTCACGACGGCCTGCTGCTCGGCCTCGGTCGGTGGTCCGGCCGGTGAGCCGTCGCGCACTCGGGATGCCCCGGCCACCCCGGAAACTCCGGAACTTCCGGAGACCTCGGGCGTCTCGGAACCCCTTGAAGCCCCGGGAGCCTCGGGAACCACGGAAGCCTCGGAGACCCCGGGAGCCTCGGAAACCCCGGAAGCCCCGGCGGCCCGGGCGCCGTCTGGGCGCGAGCCGGCAGAGTCGGCAGAGCCGGCCAGGCGACCGGAAGCGCCGCGGCGTGCCCCGCGCCGGGTCCCACGGCCGCGGCCCTGCGGCTGGGCCTGACCGTCGTTGTCCCCGGACGAGCCCCGTCCATCCGATCGATCGCCGCCGCCGCGGCCGACGGAATCCCCGGCGACACGCGCATGAACCTGGGCGTCGGCCGACGGCCGACCGTCCGTCTCGCCGGCGGCGGCCCTGCTCCCGTTGAGGTTCGCGTCGACGGCGTGCTCGTTCAGTCCGACCGGCACCTGACCGTCAGATCCATTGGCCCCCCGCCGGCGGCGGCGCTTGCCCCGTGCCCGGCGCTTGGGGAAGTTCCGCAGGAGCTCGCGGGCGAGGGCCGGCGGCTTGCGGGCCATCCGCGTGCGGGCCCCCCGGAGGACCTCCTCGGCCTCGGGCGTGTGGGCGAGCGCGGCCGCGAGGAGGGCGGCGGCCAAGCGGCGGTCCTGCTTGCGGATCGCCTGGACGAGGCGGCGGGCGTTGCGGGCGTGGGCGGCGCCCGACGAGTTGACGAGCAGGCCGAGGAGGCGCTTGGTCTCGGGCCAGCGCTGGGCCGCGTACTCCTCGTGGACGTCGCGGGTGTACTCGGCCATCCGCCAGATCCAGGCGTTCGCCTGGTCGCGGCGGCCGATCCGCTTGTCGACCATCGCCTGGAGCATGATCTTCGTGCCCTCGCGGCGCTCTTCGCGCGCCCAGTTGCCCATCTCCTCGATCGCCAGGTCGAACGCCTCGGCGTCGCGGATCGCGGCGATCTCGGCCAGCGCCTTGAGGCGGAGCTGGGCGTTGGGGTTGCGCTGGACGGCGGTCGACAGGAACCGGCGGCGGAGCTCACCGGTCCGGTCGAAGTGGAGCATCGCTCGCGCCCGGCGCCACCCGTGGGGCTGGACGCGGGCGCCGGCCAGTGCGGCCCAGCCGTGCTGGTCGACGTAGTCGAGGTGCTCGACGGCGATCCGCCAGAGCTCCCGCTCGAAGACCTCGGTCCGCCGGTCGGGCTCGGCGCAGACCGGGAGGACGCGGCGCTCGACGCGGACCCGCCGGCCACGTCCCCGGCGGACCGGACCGACGACGATCGCCCCGCCGCGGTAGACGTCGCGGTCGAGCAGCGAGTGGAGGGTGACGACCGGGTCGTCGTGCTTGGTCGCCGGGTGGACGAAGTCGACGACGAGGCCGGCCTCCTTGCCGGGATGGCGGCGGGTGACCCGTCCGACCCGCTGCTGGTAGATCCGCTTGGACGCGGTCGGGGCGAGGTGGATGCAGACGGTCGCCCGGGGGCTGTTCCAGCCCTCGGCGAGGAGCTGGGCGTTGATCAGGACGTCGATCTCGCCGTTCTCGTACCGGGCGAGGATCGACGCGAGCTCGCGCTTCTTGGTCTCGCCGGACACGGCCATCGCCTTGAGCCCGGCCTCGCGGAAAGCCTCGGCGAGGTTGAAGGCGTGGCGGACGCCGGCGGCGTACACGACGCCCGGCACGCCGTTGAAGCGGGTCTTGTAGAGGTCGGCCATCGCGACGTTGAACGGCTGCTGGTCGAGCAGCTCGGCGAGCATCTCCTGGTCGAACTCGGTGTCGACCTCGCCCCGCCGCAAGGGGACCTTGGCGATCGTGCGGACGCCGGTCCCCGGGGGGATGCGAACGCACCGAAGGGGAGAGATCACGCCACGGCGGGCGGCCTGCGCGAGGTCGAAGCGGGACGTCTGGGTCGGGAAGAGATCGGTCACGTGGCGGGCGATCAGCGCGCCGGTCGCGGTCATGCCGACGAAGATCGGACCGGTCCACGCGCGGATCGCGGCACTCGTCTTCTCGCCCAGGGCGGTGTGCGCCTCGTCGCAGATCACGATCGTGTAGGCGCTTGAGATGTTCCCGGCGTTGCGGACGAACCACTGGTAGGTCTCGACCGTCACAGGCCCGTCGCCGCGGTCCTGACCGGCGAGCAGGGCCGGGCAGATCCGCTTGGCGTAGCCGCGGTCGCGGAGCTCGCCGTGGAACTGGTCGACGAGGTTGCGGCGGTGGGTGAGGATCAGGACGCCGCCGGTGCGGGAGGCCTCGACGAAGCCGAGCGCGGCGACCGTCTTGCCGGCGCCGGTCGCGTGCTCGAACCAGAAGCGCTTGGCGGCGTTGGGATCCTCGGCCTGCTCGGGGAGCTGGTCCTCGCCGTCGAGCGCTGAGGAGTCGTCCTCCTCGTCCCAGTCATCAGGCGGCGCCTCGAGCTCGGCGCGGTCGAGCTCGGCCTCGAGCTCGGCGGTGACGTCGTCGTCGTCGTCCTCGTCCTCGTCGTCGTCGGCGACCGCCGGCGCGAACTCGTCGTCGTCGTCGTCGTCCTCGTCCTCGTCGTCTGGCTCGGGTCCGCTGACGTCGTCGTCGGTCAGCGTGATCTCGTCGATCTCGACCCCGAGGATCGACGCCTGGGCGAGCAGGTCGGGGTCGATCGCCCGGGTGCCGTTCCCGTTGACGAAGGCCCGGGACTGGGCCTCGGCGAGGAGGGCGGTCAGCGTCCCGGAGAGGGCGTCGACCTGGTGTGCGGAGAGGACCGTCCCGTCGACCAGCTTCGGCTCGTCGTCTGAGAGGACGCGCTCGAGCCCGAGCAGGAGGGAGAACTCCCGCCGCCAGGCGGTCGACGGCTCCTTGAGGCCGTCGGCGATCTCGGCGAGGGCGACCTCGAGAGCACGTCCGCGAGGCGCGTGGGGGGCCAGCGCGACGGCGGGATCCTCGCCTTCGTGGAGGAATCGTTCGTGGGTGAACTTCTCCGCGCGAGAGATCTCTGCGGAACGCGGGGGGGCCGCAACGGCCAGTGAGGTGGAATCAGCCATGGAGAGACTCCGAACTTCCTGAGGCGGAGTCGCGGGCGAGATTTCGCGCGACTCGAGTACACCGACTTCGCTTAGAGCGGCGAGTCCGTCTGACGGCGGACTCGCGTTACGCCTTTAGGATACCGCAACCGGCGGCGTGTGAAACTCTGCGCCCTCGAGATGCGCCGGGTTCTGCTGATCGCCACCCTCATCGGAGCCTCGTCGATCTCCGGGTGCGGGACCGCCGTCGTGAGTCGGGCACCGACCGCAAAGGAGATCCGCGCGGCGTTCGCGGGGTCACCGGCGCCGCTGGCCCGCCTCCACGCGCAGGCCAACCGACTGGTCGCGACGACACCGGCGAAGTTCCGGGCGGTCCTCTCCTCGCTCGCCGGTTACCCGGTGATCGTCAACCAGTGGGGGTCGTGGTGCGGGCCGTGCAGGACGGAGTTCCCGGTCCTCCAACAGGCGGCGCTACGCCTCGGCCGGCGGGTCGCGGTGGTCGGCCTGGACGTCTCCGACGACCCGGGGCGGGCGGCGGCGTTCGTGCGGAGGTTCCCGGTCACCTACCCGAGCTACGTCGACCCCAGCGCGCGGGTGGCGTTCTCGCTGAAGGCGGGCGCCTACTACCCGACGACGCAGTTCTACGACAGGTCGGGGAAGCTCGCCTTCACGCACCTGGGGCCTTACCGGAGCGTCGGTCAGCTACTCGCGGACGCGACCGCCCACGCGGGCGCGTGAGCGATCGGTGGTCGTTGGGCTGGATTTCTGGCCACGCGCGCTCGCCAGAGGGATCGGCTAACCGCAGAGAGGTGTCTGGCCCTCGGGCGGCTAGCCGCAGAGCGGCGTGTGGCCGTCGGGCAGGGCTGCCCGCAGCTTCTCGAGGGCCAGCCGGATGCGGCCCTTGATCGTCCCCAGGGGGATCCCGAGCTGCTGGGTGATCTCGGCGTGGGTGAGGCCGGCGAAGTACGCGAGCTCGATGACCTGGCGCTGCTCGGAGGGAAGGGTCTCGAGGAGGACGTGGAGCTCCTGCTGCTCGGTGAGGGCGACCACCTCGTCCTCGGTGCAGTCCGCGGACGGGTTGAGCTCGAGGCCGTCGTCGGTCCGCAGGACGATGTCCCGGTCGCGGCGGCGGAGGTCGATCGCGCGGTTGCGGACGATCGACTGGAGCCACCACTTGACCCGGCCGCGGCCCGGCTCGTAGCTCGCGCGGCTGCGCCAGAGGGCGATGAAGGCCTCCTGGGCGGCGTCGGCCGCGAGGCCGCGATCCTCGAGGATCCGCATCGCCAGCCAGAAGACCTGGGTCGAGTGGCGGTCGTAGAGGACTTCGAAGGCGTGCGGGTCATTACGCTGAACGAGCGCCATCAGGCGCTCGTCGGTCATCATCCGATCGGAAGCCGATCGGCTGGCCGCCACATCCGTTGGTTGGACCCTCAATTCCACCGTCGCACGTCATCCTAGCCTCAGACCGCACATACTCCGCCGACCCGGCCCGTCGGCAACCGCCGGACGAGACCGCAACCGAGAGTCTGAAAGCGAGTTCTCGGGTACCAGTGATCCGGATCACTCCTGCCTACGCATAGGAAGTCGTGGCCGAACTACTCAGAGACGGACATGGTCGACCGATCGGGGATCTGCGGATCTCGGTGATCGACCGGTGCAACTTCCGCTGCCAGTACTGCATGCCGGCCGAGGGCCTGCCGTGGCTCGAGCGAGCGGACCTATTGACGTTCGAGGAGATCGAGCGGCTCGTGCAGATCATGGCGCCGATGGGCGTGAGCGAGGTCCGGCTGACGGGCGGCGAGCCGACGGTCCGCAAGGACCTGCCCCGCCTGGTGGCGATGCTGGCGGGCGTCGAGGAGCTCGAGGAGATCTCGCTGACGACGAACGGCTACCTGCTCGAGCGCCACGCCGAGGCCCTCGTGAGGGCGGGGGTCAACCGCTTCAACGTGTCGATCGACTCGCTCCAGCGCGACCGCTTCTTCCAGCAGACGCGGCGCGACTCGCTGCCGCAGGTCCTGCGGGGGCTCGAGGTGCTCGCCAAGTATCCCGAGGCCCACCCGATCAAGGTCAACGCGGTGGCGATCAGGGACTTCACCGAGCTCGAGGTCCTGCCGTTCGCGCGGTTCGCGCGCGAGCAGCCCTACGAGGTCCGCTTCATCGAGTTCATGCCGCTCGACGGCGACCGCAGCTGGAAGGCCGACGCGGTGCTGACGGGGGCGGAGATCCGCGACCTGATCCACGCGGTCTACCCGCTCGAGCGCGAGCCGCGGGAGCGCTCGGCGACGGCGCGGACCTACAGGTTCGCCGACGGGAAGGGCCGGGTCGGGTTCATCAACCCGGTCTCCGAGCCGTTCTGCGGCGACTGCAACCGGATCCGGCTGACCGCTGACGGGAAGCTCCGGACGTGCCTGTTCTCGCTCAACGAGACCGACCTCCGAGGGCCGATGCGCGACGGCGAGAGCGACGAGGTGATCGAGGAGATCATCCGGGCGGCGGTCTGGAAGAAGGAGCTCAAGCATCACGTCGGCGAGCCCGGCTTCATCCAGCCGGCCCGCTCGATGTCGGCAATCGGCGGCTAGCAGCTCAGGACGCCGGAAGCGATCGCGTAGACGGCGAGCGCGAGGATGCGGGACAGTGCCCGAACCCGGCTCCTCGCGCGGGCCCGGCCGAGCAGCGTCGCGCCGAGGTAGCCGCCGGCCGAAGACCACGATGGCCGTCAGGATCGCTTCAGTACCAGCCGCGTCCGCCGTGTGGCGCTCGCCACGGGTTGGCCTGACCTAGGATGCCCGACATGCACGCTCGGTCAGGACGGGAGGGGGTGAGCCGGATGAGATCTCGCTGAGGACGTTCGACATCGGCCGCCCCGTGTGGGCGGAGAGCCCATTCTGCAATCTCCGAGGAGCGTTGTTCATGTCATCAGCGACAGTTGCGCTGGTCGAGGACGTCTGCGAGGTCGCGCGCGAGGCGATAGCGCCGCTGGCCGCGGCCGTCGACCGCGACCGAGCCTTTCCCGAATCGTCGATGCGGGCCCTGGCCGAGCGCGGAGCGTTTGGCCTGCTGGTTCCCGAGGCGTTCGGAGGTGCCGGCGGCGCGATCACCGAGCTCGCCGGCGCGTGCGAGGCGCTCGGCAGCGCGTGCGCGTCGTCGGCGATGGTGTTCCTGATGCACTCCGTCGCGGCCGCGACGATCGCACTCGGCGGGGGCGAGCGCGCCCGCGAGTACCTCGAGGCGATCGCGGCCGGCCGCAAGCTCGGGACGCTGGCCTTCAGCGAGCGGGGAACCGGCGCGCACTTCTACGCGCCGGAGCTGAGCGCCGAGCTCGGGGACGCCGGGGTCCGGATCCGCGGGCGCAAGAGCTTCGTGACCTCCGGTGGGCACGCCGACATCTACCTCGTCCTGGTGCGCAGCACGCACGACGGCGAAGGCCTCGACTGCTATGCCGTCGAGGCTACGGACGGGATCCGCTTCGAAGGCCGATGGGACGGCCTCGGGATGACCGGCAACTCCAGCGTCGCCGCGGAGTTCGACTGCCTCGTGGACGTCGCCTCGCGGATCGGCGGCTCGGGCGCCGGGCAGGCGCTCGTCTTCACGGCCGTCGCTCCGTTCTTCCTCGCCGGCCTGGCCGCCGTCAACGTCGGGATCGCCGCCGCGGCGCTGGCCGCGGCCGTGGAGCACTCCTCGACACGGCGCTACGCCGGCGGTGGGTCGCTCGCCGAGATCCAGTCGATCCAGCACGCCCTGGCCGACATGGACATGAGCACGCGAGCTGCGCGACTGGTGGTGCATGACGCAGCGCGGCTGGCCGACGCCGGGGACGAGGGCGCGCTGGTCGCCCTGATGGAGGCCAAGGTGATCGCCACGGAGGCGGCGGTCTCTGTCACCCAGACGGCGCTCGAGGTGTGCGGCGGCCAGGGCTACTCACGCGCGATGCCGATCGAGCGTCACCTGCGCGACGCGCGGGCGGGCGCGGTGATGGCGCCCACCAACGGCGTCCTTCGCAACTGGACCGGCAAGGCGCTCGCCGGCCTCCCGGTCCCGTGAGCCGCCGGGACCCCGACGTGCGGGTGGGCGCGGTCGCCTACCACCCGCGCATCGTCACGATCTGGGAGACGTTCCTCGAGCACTTCGAGCGTGAGGGGGTCGCGACCGACTACATCCTCTACTCGAACTACGAGCGCCTGGTCGCGGCGGTGATCGACGGGGATGTCGAGATCGGCTGGCATACCAACACGGCGTTCGTCGCGCTCGAGCAGAAGCTCGGCGCCGAAGGTCGCATCCTCGGCATGCGCGACGTCGACGCCGAGTTCGCGACGGTGATCGTGACCCGGCGGGGCGAGGCGTTCGACGCAGTCCGCAGCCTCGCCGGCCGGCGCCTGGCGCTCGGCAGTCGCGACTCGGGACACGCGGCGATCCTCCCGCTGCACTACCTCGCCGACCAGGGTCTCGACGCGGCCTCCGAGTGCGAGCTGGTGCGCTTCGACACCGACCTCGGCAAGCACGGGGATACCGGGGACTCGGAGCTTCGCGTGATCCGCGCGGTGTCCGAGGGCAGGGCGGACGCCGGCGCGATCGGCGAGACCACGCTCGCCGCCTTCCGCGCCGAGCTCGTCCCGGCGGCCGCGGGCCTCGAGGTGGCATGGCGCAGCCCGACCTACTACCACTGCAACTTCACGGCCCTCCCGTCGCTCGACGAAGACCTCGCGCAGCGGTGGCAGGCGGCGCTCCTGGCGATGAGCTACGACGATCCGCGCGTGCGCCAGGCGATGACGCTGGAGGGCGTGAAACGCTGGCTGCCGGGCGATCGCTCGGACTACCGGGCGCTGGCGGAGGCGATGGCCGACCGATCGCCGGGGGCGTGAGGCGCCTGGAAACCGAGGGGCTCGAGCTCGGCGGCGGGCTCGAGGTCCTGCTCGCCGCCGCCTTCGAGGGCATCGCGGCGGGCGAGCGCATCGAGGTCCTCACGACATCGCGCTCGACGGCGCTCGAGCTCCACGGCTGGGCGCGGCTCGCGGGCCACCGGGCCGTCGGGGAGGACACGCCGCCCGGCGGGCCCTACGGCGTCGAGATCGAGCGCGGGCCGTTCGCCCGCGTGCTCGCCGACCGGCTGCCCCAGAGGACGGCAGGGCCGCCGCTGCGTGGCGGCGAGCTGCACACGGCGGACCTCCGGACCCCGGGCGACTTGCCCGCCCGCGCAGACGCGGCCTCTGGATTCGCCCCGCTCGGCGCGAGCGCCGAGCTCGGAGGACCGACCTTTCGCTGGACGCTCAACGAGCGCGACGCGATCTGGGCCGATGACGTCGCCGAGCTCGCCGAGCAGGCCTCGGCCGGGCAATGGGACGCCTCGCGAGACATCCCCTGGGAGGCCGCCCGCGGGCTCCCCGACTTCATGGAGCGGGCCGTCTCCCAGGTGATGACGTTCATCGCCCAGAACGAATACGCCGCGCTCTACGTGCCGGCCGCGTTCATCGCGAACATCAACCCCCGCTACCACGAGATGCTGATGTGGCTGGCCGGCCACGTGCACGACGAGGCCCGCCACATCGAGGTCTTCACCAAGCGATCGCTGATCGGCGGTCAGCCGAGCTACGCGCTCGCGTCGACCGAGCTCTCCCTCCACACGCTGCTCGAGGAGCCGGACTTCAGCGGCGCGGCGCTGCTGCTGAACGTACTCGGCGAAGGCACCTTCCTCGACCTGCTGCGCTTCGTGCAGCGACACGCGCCCGACGCCGCGACCCGCGCGGCCGCAGCCCTCGCGCACCGCGACGAGGTCCGCCACGTCCATTTCGGGATCTCCCACGTCCGCCGGCGGATCGCCGCCGATCGCGCCCAGGAGGCCGTGCTCCTCGCCGCCGCCGAGCGCCGCGCGACAAAGCTGACCGATCTGTCGGGCCTCAGCCCCCTGCTCAGCGAAGGCCTGACCGTGATGGCCGCCGGATCGCTGCAGCCCGCCGAGCTCTCGAGCGGGGCGGCCGCCGTGCGCGAGCTCATGCACACGATGGAGGTCAACCGCGTCCGCCGGCTGCAGGCCGCCGGGTTCGGCCTGCGTAGTGCCCAGCACCTCTCCGACCTCCACACGCCAAACCTGATGTAGCCGGGCCGCCGCCGTAGTAGCCCGGCGGGATCGCCCGCTCTCGGGGTGCGGACTACATTACGTCGGTGCCCGAGGTCCGCGTCGATCCGCTCTCCGGCCGGCGGACGATCATCGCGACCGACCGGGCCGACCGCCCGGGTGCCGAGTTCCAGACCGCGCCGGTCGACGCGATCGACCCGTCGAGCGACCCGTTCGCAGAGGGCAACGAGGCCCTCACACCGCCAGAGCTCTACGCCGTCCGACCGGGCGGCGGGCCGGCCGACGGGCCGGGCTGGCGGGTTCGGGTCGTCCCCAACCGCTATCCCGCCCTCGAGCGCGCGAGCCCGACCCCCGAGCCCGACGCGACCCCTGACCTCTTCACCGCGGTCGCGGCGACCGGCTCCCACGAGGTGATCGTCAACGCTCCGGCGTCCGTCGGGTCGCTCGCCGAGCTCGACGCAGACCAGGTCGCGGTGGCGCTCGACGCCTGGCGCGAGCGGATCCTCCACCACCACCGGGCGGCCTGCGTCCACCTGATCGTCAACGAGGGTCACGAGGCCGGCGCATCCCTGCTCCACACACACGCCCAGCTCTTCGCCCTCGACTTCGTCCCCGCCCAGATCGCCCGCGAGCGCGAGCGGGCCGGGGCCTACGCGACCCGGACGATGGGCCAGAGCCTCCTCGCCGACCTCCTCCAAGAGGAGGTCCGCCGGCGGGAGCGGATCGTCGCGATCGACGACGAGGCCGTCCTGATCGCCCCGTACGCCTCCCAGCTCCCCTACCAGCTGATGCTCGTCCCCCGCAAGCCCCGTCCCCGCTTCGAGGCCGACGGGCCGACCGGTGCAGGCCTCCTCCACGACGGCCTGCGCCGCCTCTCGCGGCTCTTCGGGGGGAGTCCGCCGCTGAACCTCTGGATCCGCACGGCTCCCCGCGGATCGGACCACTTCTGCTGGCGGATCGACATCCTCCCCCGCCTCGCCGGGGTCGCCGGCCTCGAGCTCGGCGCCGGAGTCGGCCTCAACCCGGTCGCCCCCGAGCGGGCGGCCGCCGCCCTGCGTGACGCATGAAGCTGATCGGCCGACACCCCGGCGGCGCCTGATGCGCGCCCTCGTCCAGCGGGTCAGCCGCGCGTCGGTCGCCGTCGACGGCCACGAGGTCGCAGCGATCGGCCCGGGACTCCTCGTCCTCGTCGGTGTGAGCGCCGACGACGATGCTCCGCGGTCAGACCGCCTTGCTGAGAAGGTCCGCCTGCTGCGCGTATTCGAAGACGGAAGCGGACAGATGAACGCCCCGCTCGGCGACCGCGACGTTCTCTGCATCAGTCAGTTCACCCTCTACGCCGACACCCGGCGCGGCAACCGCCCGAGCTTCACGCAGGCCGCCCCGTCCGAGCTCGCCCGGCCCCTATTCGAGCGATTCTGCGACGCGCTCGGCGCCCGGCGGGGCGTCTTCGGCGCGCGGATGGCGGTCGAGCTGGTCAACGACGGGCCGGTCACCCTGATGCTCGAGGTCTGAGCGCCGGCCCCGTCCAATAGGCTCCGCCGATGCCGCCCGCCCGCCACCTCGTCCCCCGCTACGCGGCCGAGCCGCCCCACCACGGGATCCCCGAGGGCCAGTGGCGCGAGCGCCTCGAGCGCGAGTTCCTCGCCGCCGCCCTCGCCGTCGCAGACGACGCCGGCGAGCCCGGGGAGATCGTCTTCTACCCGGATCGAACCTGGCACGGGCGGACCTACGTCCCCGCGGCCGCGAGAACTGCCAGCGGGATGGAGGTCTACGGATACATCGTCTTCGTCGCGGCCCTCGACCCCCTCGACGAGCCGACCGACTTCGCCGGGCACGCGGACTTCACCGAGCAGACCGCCGAGCAGAACCCCGACTGGGAGCTCGACCTCTCCGACGAGGTGATCGGCGCCTGGCACGGGATCGGCGACGACGTCGCGTCGATGACGCTCGTCTGGGGCCGGTCGCTCGTCGCCGGCGGGGCGATCGCGACCGCCGAGCTCGGCGGGGTCAGCGTCGACGAGTGCCCGCTGGAGGACCGCCGGTTCACCCTCCTGGCCCCCGACGACTATGCCGGCGAGCTGCTCGAGGTCCACCTCTACTCAGACGACGGCGACCGCCTCGCCCGCGAGTCGCTCTACGAATGACCGACGCCGCGGCGGTTCCCAGCCGGGCGCTCGACGCCGGGGCGGTTCCCAGCCGGGTGCTCGACGCCGGGGCGCTCGACCGCGCGACGGTCGACGCGGCGATCCGCGGGCGGCGGACGCACAAGGTCTACGGGCGTGAACCGGTCGACCGGGAGACCCTCGACGAGCTGTTCGAGCTCGCCCGGTGGGCGCCGAACCACCACCTGACCGAGCCGTGGCGCTTCCGCGTCGTCGGCCGCGAGTCGCTCGCTGCGCTGAAGGAGGCCGGCGGACCGGCCGACGGGGACAAGCTCGACCGGGCGCCGACCCTCGTCGCTGCGACCGTCGTCCAGACCGGGCCGGTCGACCAGCGACTCGAGGACATCTGCGCGGCGTCGGCGGCGATCTACATCGTCCTGCTCGCCGCCCACGCCCGCGGGCTGGCCGGCTACTGGCGCACGCCGGCCGTCCTCGGATCAAAGGGCGGCCGGGCGGCGCTCGGGATCGGCGAGGACGAGATCTCACTCGGCCTGATCCACCTCGGCCCGCTCCGCCAGGAGCAGAAGCCGCCGGCCCGGCGGGAGACGGCCGCGCTCGTCAGCTACCTCGACTGAGGCGCCCGGGCGGCAGCAGGCAGCTGCGGAGGCCCGCCGGGTCCACCGGGGAGTCAGCCGACCGACGCCGAGCGAAGGGCCGCGAGCAGCCACTCCCAGGCCGGTGCGGCGCTCGGCCGGTCGGGCCAGCCGTTGATCGTCCCGAGGAGCTCCCAGTAGCGGTTGACCCGGGCGTCGGCGAACGTCTCGATCGTCTCGGCCAGCCAGACCCGCGTCTGGGGATCGTCGGCCGAGCCGTTGGCCCGGGCGAACGCCGCGACCAGCTCGGCGACGATCGGCTCCGCGTCGGGTGAGCTCGGATCCACGCCGGCGGCGACGGCGCCGCCGGCTCGCTCCACGACGAGCGCGGCGTTCTGCTGGGCGGCGGCCGAGTCGGTCGGTCCGTGGTGACCCTGCGACTCGGCGTCGTGGTGCTCGGACATCCGCCGGACGCGGGCTCGAAATGCCGGGTCTGCGACGAGGCCGGCCAGCTCGATCCACGCGTCGACCTGGTCGGGCGTCGGGTCCTCGGGAAGGGCCGGGCGGGCCGAGCGCATCCTGGCGACGAGCGCCGGATCGACGTCGAGGCCGTCGAAGACGTGGTCGAGGAAGTCGTCGACGATCCGCTGGCGCTCGTCTGCCGTGAGCTGGGCGAGGTTGTGCATGAGCTTGATCTCCCTTGGGTTGGATTTTCGCCGGGCGATCGATCCGAGCACCGCCCGGCGGAGGCGGAGAACCCGGATCTGCGCGTCGAGCGCGGCCGCATGAGCCCGCAGGACGTCGCCGAGCTCGGCCTCCCGGGCGAGCACCCGACGGGTTGTCGCGAGGTCGATGTCGAGCGCCCGGAGAGTGCCGATCAGATCGAGCCGTGCGACTCCGTCGTCGTCGTAGAGCCGGTAGCCGGCCTCCGAGCGGCCGGCCGGCGGGACGAGACCGGTGTCTGAGTAGAAGCGGATCGTCCGGACCGAGGTCCCGCTCCGCCGGGCGAGCTCACCGATCGTGTAGAGGTCTTCTGCTCCGGCCATCCCGACATCTTCGGGCCTCCACCGACTGGAGAGTCAAGCTCGGCGCATCAGCTTCACGGCGCGTCCTGCGGCGAGCTCACCCAGGACCCGGTAGCCCTCGAACTTCTGGTCGGTGTAGAGCTGGTCGGACGTGCTGTCATGCGGGAAGTTCGGGTCGATCCTGTGGTAGGCCTGCGCGTCCCACGGTGCTCCCGCCGTCAGGACGTTGCGGGCGTAGACGAGGATCGCCGGCTCCCCCTTTTCCCCGGCCCGCTCGGCCGGGTAGTTGAAGTCGACGCGCACCGCATTGGTCTCCGCAAGGTCGGTCACGCCGTCCGGGAACAGGATGCCCGGATCGATCGGGATGTGGACGCCAAGCTCGCTGCGAGCAAGCGCCACGGCATCGCCGAGGTTCTCGAAGCCCTCTCCGCCGCTGGCGTCGAAACAGTAGATCTCCGTGCAGCCCCGCCGCAGCAGCTCGACCAGCCCGAGATTCTCGTAGTGCCCGCCGTCGGTCACGTACAGGTATCTGTCCCCGACGTGGTTGCGGCCGAGCAGCTCCTTGAGCAGATACACCGGCCGCGGTCGCCCAAAGCGGCCGAGGCTCTTCGCGCCCATGACGAAGCGGGGATTCGGGACCCAGACGCCGAGCCGGATGTTCGCGAGGGCGAGCAGGAACGTGAACGATCGGCGCGTGATCTTGCCCATCGACGGCGAGATCGCCGCCCCCGACATCGCCACGGCGGCCGGCAGCGAGAAGTCGTTGGTTCGACTGCGCGTACGCGGCACCCGCGGAGCGTCGTTCTTGCCTGCGTCGCCGGCCTTGCGCTTGACGAGCCTTGTCCAAGCCTCGCGGAGACGCTTCGCCCAGCCTTCCTTCTCGGTCCACCTGTCCTCGAAGTCGGCCGTCGACGTCGCGCCGACGAGCGGCCCGCCGATCGTGTGCGGGCTGAAGGTGAAGCTGGTCACGTGGCGGCCGGGTGGAGTGGCGCCGGTGTCGGACACGTTGGCGGCGGCGCAGACGAGCAGCGTCGGCCAGGGCCGCCCTGTCACCGCGGTTGCCGAGAGCTTGACGAGCGTGTCGAAATCGCGCTCGATCGCAATGCCGATGGCCTCTGGATCCGGAGGCTCCCTGGGGGGATCGGCTTCGAACCGATCACGTTCGGCCCGGGTCAGGTCGTTCGAGTGGATCCGCTTGAGCGCGAACGCGCTGCTCAGGCGTCGCTTGTAGTACGGATGCAGCGACCAGCTCGTCAGATCGGCCAGGACGTAGAGCACCGCGAAGAGCACCGTGGCCCCCGCGGCGCCGGCGACCACTCCCCGGTTGACCCCGCGGACGGAGTTCACGAGCGCGACGTCGACGGCGGCGACGAACACGCCCGCCAGCAGGAGCGGGCCGATCACCGCACCGGCGAAGTACGCCACGACCAGGCGCAGCTTCGCGCTCAGTCCTCGGAGTCGCTTCTGCGCGGCGGTGAGCTCCTCGAGCGCCTTCTTCGGCGTGGCGAACCCCTGTCTGAGCAGGCCGACCACCCCGGCGACCAGGGCGGCGAGGCCCCCGGCGCCGCCGGCCGCTCCGTAGCCGGCCGTCGCGTACGGCGATTTTCCACGATGGAGGCCTTCGAGGATCGCCGGAACCGCGACGAGCACGAAACCCAGCCCGAGGCCGAATTGGAGAAGGCGGACCGACCAGGTCTCGAGGAACTGCTCGCGGCGAGCGCTGGTTCTCCGGAGCATGCTCCACGCGGCGAGGCCGAAGCTCAGCCCGAGGACGCCCGCAGGAGCCACCCACCACCACAACAGGATGTGGTTGAAGAGGATGTGCTTGGCGCAGCCCGGATCGGTTGATCCGCGCTGCGACTGGCAGCCGTGGACGATCCCCTGCAGGTTCGGGCGAAAGAGAAATTCGCCGACGACAAGCCCCAGGACGATCAACGGAAGCGAGAGGAAGACCAGGTTGAAGAGCAGCCCGAGGACGATCCGATAGGCCAGGAAGACCTTGCTGTTGCCGTCGGGCGCCATGTATGAGCTGCGGTTGCGCAGGTACTGCTCCTCCGGCGATCCCGGGGAGAACGGCTTGCACCGCGCGAGCAGGAGCGGATCCGAATCGTCGTACCCGTCGTCATCCACATGGTCGGGGCGCCCGGTCCCCGGCCAGACCTTGGCCACCATCGAAAAGGCGGCGGCGATGTACGCCCCGCCGGAGACCGCCGCGAGATACGCCGCCCTCTGGAGCTCGCTGCTCTCCTGGAGCTCTTGGAGGGCGCCAAGGTTGAATGCAGCCGAGCGAATGCCGCCGCCCGAGCAGCAGACTCCGACCTTTCCGGGCGCGGCCGGCTCGACCAGCCCGGTGAACGACGGCAGCGGACCGGGACGCGAGCCGAAGATCACGAAGCGCCGCTTGGTCCGACGAGGCTCGTGCATTGCGTCCCAGCGCTCCCCGGCGTCCACGTACTTCCGCAGCCCCTCGTCCATTCCCGGCAGTTGGAGGTCGTTCACGCTCTCCCCATCGGGCTCACCGTCGCCTGATCGCGCCAACCCACCCGGATCCCGCCTGCCCGGTCTTCGCAACCCGGTCGCGCCCAACACGGCAGCGATCATCAGCACGACCCGCTCCTTGAACCGCACCCATCTCGACCGCCTCCCGGCGCTCATCCGCCCCTCCTCCTCCGCGACCCGCCCGTGGCCCGGCCCGCGGAGCGCCCCGCAGAGCCGGATTGACGCAATGGCTCGACTGTACGCCGCGGTGGATCCGCGTTGTGTGACGATGGTCACACAACCCCGGTCGAGCGCTGCTGGATCGGGCCGGTGGGCCGCAGCGACCGGCGGCGGAGCGCGGCGCGGCGCTCGAGCCGATCCCCAAGCCGTCAGAATGCCCCGGCTGCCCTCGTAGTCCAACGGATAAGACGGCCGCCTCCTAAGCGGCAAATCCAGGTTCGATTCCTGGCGGGGGCGTACCGAGGCACCTCCGCAGACGGCGCCCGCCGCGCGAGCGCCCCCGGGAGAACTACGCGGGCGGCGCGGACGGCGCAGGCGGCGCGGCATCGGAGGTCTGCTGGAGCAGGTAGGTGGGCGCCGGCGGGGAGACGGTGGCGGGAGCGTCTGTGACGGTCGCGCCGTACGCGAGGCGAACCGTCGTGTACACGCACTCGTACTGGGTCAGCGCGCCGAAGGCGAGCTGCGCGGTCGGGGTGATGACGTCGTTGCAGGCGCTCCGCGAGCGGCTGGCCCTCCACCCCGTGTCCTGGTCGAGACCGGTGGCGAGCGCCGGCGCCCACGTCGGCACGGTGAGGGCGAGGATGTCGCCGGTCCTGACGGGAAGCGGACGGTCGAGGTCGAACGTCATCGTCCGCCCGAAGAACGGCGCGAGCATCACCAGCGGGCTCGCGTCGATCAGGCGGAAGCCGTAGTCGACGGCGTGCCGGAGCACGACAAGTCCGGCCCGCGCAGGCCCGTGCGTGAGCTGATCGAAATACGCGACCTGCGCGGCGCTGGGCGCGGCGAGCACGATCCTCCAACTCGTCACACGCCCCGGCCGGCCGACCGTCATCGCGCTGTGGTGCCCGGCGACCGCCGCCTGGAAGCCGGTCGCCGCCGTGACGACGACGCACGGCTTGCCAGGGCAGCTCGGGACGACCGACCCGGCCGCGCCGCCGATGCCGACCCCGACGCCGAGCAGACGCAGACCGGCGGCGCCCGCCGGGCTGATCGATGCAACCGAGGCGAGCCCCACCACAAGACCAACCGCCGCGGCAAGTCCAGGGCGCCCGATGATCCGCGAGCATCGTGCCGACCTATTCACCGTAACTCCCGAGCACGCTCATCCCCAACTCAGCCGGAATCGACATTCAGACCCACAGACCCGGCAACCATAGGACTGCGGCCGGACAGCCGGCGACGCGTGGCCGGCGCCCGCCCTCGATGCAGGTGCCCGGGACGTCGCGGCGGCGTGCCTGGAGGCGTCCACCGCGGCGATCGTGCCGCTCCCGCGGCCGGCGCGCCTTGGCCGGCCTTGTCGCTCCGCGCGTCGTTAGCTACCGAGCATCCCGCTGCTGGGGGGCCGAGAGCCGGCCGAAACTCGCCGCCGGAGACTCGTGCCCGACGTACCCGCCGTCGAGCTGACGCAGCCCATCACTCACCACCGCGGACAGCTCCGTGGGACGTTCGTCCACCCCGAGAATTGCCACGCCCAGATAGGCTAGGATCGATCCGTGCGCCGGCACGGGGGATTTTTGGTAGGTGTCGTTGTTGCCGCCCTGCTCGGCCTGAGTTCGGCCCCGGCCCAGGCAACGATCCTCGCTCCACCCGCCGGAACCACCTGGCTGGGGGTGGCGACGCCGTCCGTGACGCCCGACGTCAGCCAGTTCGCCGCCGACGCCGGGCACCCGGTTGCGTTGGTGGAGTACTTCCGCGACTGGACGACCGGTTTCGACACGTACACGGCGAACGCGATCCGCGCGGTGGGAGCCACTCCGGTCGTCACCTGGGAGCCGTGGGACAGCCGCCTGGTCACCGTCAACCAGCCGCGCTACGCCCTGGCGCGAATAACCGCCGGCGCCTACGACAGCTACATCCGTTCCTGGGCCACGGCCGCGGCTGCCTGGGGTCATCCGCTGTTCGTCCGCTTCGCACACGAGATGAACGGAAACTGGTACCCCTGGGGGGAGAAAGTCAACGGAAATCGGACGGGCGACTTCGTTCGAGCGTGGCGTCACGTGCACGATGTCGTGGTCAGTGCCGGCGCCCGCAATGTCAGTTGGATCTGGAGCGTCAACCGTGACTACACCGGTTCGACTCCGCTGGCCGGTCTCTACCCTGGGAACTCGTACGTCGACTGGGACGGGGTCGACGTGTACAACGGGGGGACCGACGTCGCGATGGGCGGTTGGCTGACGTTCAGCCAGATGTTCGACCCCACGTACACCGAGCTCCACGCCTTCTCGACCAAGCCGCTGATGATCAACGAGATGGCGAGCTCCGAGGCCGGGGGCAGCAAGGTTGCGTGGATCAACGGCTTCTTCGCCGCGCTCCACGCCGACCCGGCGATCCGCGGGTTCTGCTGGTTCAACTACGTCAAGGAAACCGACTGGCGGATCGAGAGCTCCGCGTCCGCCAGGGCCGCCTTCGCGACCGGCGTCGCCGGACTCACCCTGGCCCCGCCGATCCTCTAGGTACCGACCGAGCAGCGTCTTGTTTTGACGGCCATCGTGTGCCTGAGGTCGTGCAACCTCGGCGGAAACGGCCCGTCGGTGCCGACCGCGGCGTTCTGGCATATATGGGTCCGCGGCGTCGCGTTCGAACCGGACCGCGTTCTCGTGCGTGTCGCGTTGCGCCGCCGGCGCCTGATCTGCCCGAGCTGTTCGTATTCAACGCGCTGGGTCGAGAACACCCAGGTTCACGCATCGGTCTGGCGCCACCTCGATCTCGGTGTCTGGCCCTGGAGGTTCGTGCGACGCTCAGACGCCTGCGGTGCCCAACTCACGGCGTGCATGTCGAGGGTGCCCCGTTCGCCCGGAGGTAGCAACCCCCAGACAACTCGCCAGGCACCGGCCCTCCGTATCAGCGGCTTCCTCTCGGGAAGTAGCCGACAAACGTCAGCGACGCCAGGCGGCGCCACGGAACGCGACTCGCTGGAACGGCACGCCGTTGATGCTCGCCACGAGCGCGAAGTAATTGCCGCCGCGGCTAAGCCGGTTCACGCCGACGCGAAGGCTCCCCGATGGTCCGGTCCGTGTCGCGAGCGCCCGTCCCGAGCTGATCTGCCCAGCATGCGCGCTGTCCACAATCGTTACCCGAATGCCAGCAGGCAGGCCCGTCGAATTCCAGGCGAGCGTCACAACCTGACGTGCACCGAGCGGGTGGCTGGACGAGCTGATCGGTGCAATCGGGCTCGTGCGAATTAGGTGGGTGGGGTGGATCGTCTGCGCTTGCAGTTGGACTGGTCCCTTGGTGATGGTGCGAACATGCCACGTGCCGGCGAGGGGCCGGAGGATCGCGACCGAGGTCAAGCCAAACTCCGGCTGCGTACCGACGAGCATGTTGTTGGGTGGGTGGGCCGAGCTGTAGACCTTGCCTTGGGGGTCGACCAACTCGACCTGGGGAGGACCGGATGGACTGGTGAACGTGAGCGTCAGCAGGCTTCTGCCACGAGGGACCTGCAGGGCGCTCGGCGTGCCGACGGCGGAGGCGTGCACGGTCACGAGGTGCTGGGGGTCCCCGCCGAGGATGCCGCCGAGCGCTCCGAGGTCACCGCCGAGGAGTTGGTGGACCTTCGCCCATGTCAGAGCAAACCCCATTGACTGGCACGCGGTGGCGATCGCGAAATGAGCACAGAGGACGCCGCTTGCGCCGATACCCGCGTCGGAGATGACCTCCTCTCCGCTGCCTGAGTACAGCTGGACCTTGAGCGAGCCTTGGCCGTCGAGCGTGAAGTGGTGGGCGTTGAACCCGGCGCCGGCCGCAACGTGCAAGGCGATCGTCGGCAACTTTCCGTCGACGACAACACTACCGGTGGCCCGGAACGGATTGACGCCAAGCTTGAGGTGCAGGTTCCCCGTCAGCGGACTCTTGTCCTTGAGCACGAACTTGACCGATCCGTCGAGGCTCGCTGACCCGGAGAAGTCCACCGTGAACTTGACGTTCTCGAGGTAGAACGGCTCGACCGGTGCTTTGGGCACACCCCAGAAGCCGGCGGTGTTTGCAGCCAGGCGAAGCGGACCGGCGACCAGTCCGTCTGCGCTTCCGCCGAAGTCGGTGAAGAAGAAGCCCGAGTCCGCGAGCGGCACCGTCTGGTTGCCGACGTTCAAGCTGATCGAGTCCAGGCGACCGGCGATCAAGCTGCCTGAGGCTTTCAGCGACGCGAACGGCACAGTCAAACCACCCGACGCCGTCCAGGTGTCGCTCGGCTGCTGGTATGAAAGCGTCAGACCGTCGAACGACCACCCCTTGCCGAACTCAACCTTGCCAAGCTGGAGGCCGGCGCCGAGGACGCTGACCAATCTCGGGGTCGTCGCGTAAAAGCCCAGGCTGGCGGACCCGGCCGGCGCGAGCCCGCCGAGAAATGGAACCTGGATCTGGCCCGCGCCGATCAGCCCGCCGCCGTTCTGCCCGTCGAGGTAGAGCGTCGCGCCGTCGCTGGCCGGGAGTGTGAACGGCAGGCCGCCGATGCGGAGAGTCCCGAGCGGCCCGAAGCCCGCGGAGCTCAGCGTGACACGGGCGAGGCCGCCCAGACCGGATGTAGAGTCAGTGACCGCGTTTCCGTCGATCACGAAGCCGAAGGTGCCAATTGACGCGGGTCCGCCCGGGCGCATCAGGCTGGTCGGCGCCGGGCTGTTCGTCGAGATCCGTTTCGTCGTCTCGTCAATCTCGATCGGCCCGTCGCCGACCGAAACGCCGCCGTCGAGCGTCACGTTTCCGGTCGCCTCGAGTTGAGAACCCGTGCCACTGATCGTCTCGGCGCACACCCCAACGACGCCGATCTTCACGCTCTCTCTTCCGCAGCCCGGGACGGGTCCTCCAGCTCCGCCGACCGCTGGCGTCGAGTGCGGGAGGTTGTCGGGATCCCACGGCTGTGCGAGCTCCTGGTACCAGAGCTTTGCCAACCAGTCGTTGCCGGAAGGTAGCGTGCTGCCGATCTGGTCGGTGTCGAGGCCGTTGAAAATGATCAAGCCACCGACGCTGGCATAGGCGTCGACGTAGCCGTTCACGTTGTTGTCGTTCGTCGCCCTCATGTCGACGATCCAGCGCGAATCGTTGGTTTTGAGCGCGTTGGCATCCCCGATCGCGTCGGTGTTGTCTGGCAACTCGGCGACATTCACGTAGAACGGCGAGTTCGGATCGCTGCTGACCAGGTGGTTGTTCTCAGTGACCTGTGCGTCGCCGTTGGTGTTGCCACAATTCAAGCAGGACTGCCCTGTACGGGCGGGCACCGGCAGCCACGAGTAGTCGTTCCCGGTCGTCCCGTCGGCATCGTGAATGATCAGCTTGCCGCCAGGAACGACATAGTCAGTGAGGACTTTCTTCTGAGCAGTTGAAAGGTCGGCCGTGAAGACCTGGTTGAGCACGACCGTGTCGTAGGTAGCCAGCGTCGCCGAGTCGATCGAGCTTGTGTCGAGCGTCGTGAAGACGAACTTCGCGAAATCATCGGCAGCCGAACCGGCAACCGTGCCCGACGTGGGCAGCGTCCCACCGTCGGATACCCCGCGACCCGCGATGATGCCGACGGCCGTGCTGCTCTGCGGAGTGGCCTGCGCCGGGCCGGCCAGCACTCCCGTGCCGAGCGCGGCGAGGGCGACCACAACCATCCTCACCCAACGCGATCGCCGCCTGTTCGCCACGAACCATCTCTCTGGGGCTCCCAGCCAGCAAGCCGCTCCGTCCGACCACCGTATAGCGGCAGGTGTACCACCGGGCTACCGGCATGTCAAGCTAGCCCGCCGCGTGCAGTAAGCCTCTCGAGATGGCGCGGGCGGCGGCGGACGGCTGATTACCGGATCTGTGCTCGGTGCGGAGCCTTCGCGGCGCGTATTGGGTGGTGTGTCGCCCTGGCACTGTCCGGGGACTGCGCGGTTCGGGCAACAGTGGTCGTGGCCGGTTGGCCCGGGACGGAAGCTGGTGGTGAGGAGTGCCGGCCGGGGGGTCAGCCGGGTGGGTTCGGGATGGTTTCGCGTCTGGTGTATGCGGCGGCGAGCGCGGCCCGCCCCAAGGCCAGCTGGCTTGGAGGCGCAGCCGGGCCTGGCGGGCGTGCAGCGCGAGCCGTGCCGCGACGCGCAACAGCCGGTAGCGAAGGCGCGTCGGCTCGGCTTTTGGCGAGCTCGCCGTGGAGGAGCAGGGTCTGACGCCTTCGGCGAGATCGACTGCGCGTACCGAGGGACGCGAACCGGACTTGCGTCCGACTGCGCGCTCGACTACACCCGCTTGGTGTCCCGCCGATAGGCATACCCGGCCAACACGGTGAGGACGGCCGTCCAGACGCCGATCACGATCCAGGCCATCGCGTGCCAGGGATGCCCGCCGGCCGGGAGGTGGGCGGCCTGGACGAGCCAGTAGGACGGCAGCAGCTGGCCGAGGTCGTGGACGAACCCATGGCTTGCGAGCGGAAACCACGTGCCCCCGAGGAACGCGAACAGGGACGTCCCGCCGCCGATCGCCGGGCCCATCGAGTCGGTCGTCAGGAGGTGTCCGAGGAGGATCCCCATCGCGGCGAACGGCAGCAGGGCGATCAGGATCAGCCCGGTCATCCCCAGCCAGTCGCTCCCCGACATCGAGACGCCGAGCGAGACGCCGGCGAGGTAGAGCAGGACGATCGTCAGCAGCGAGGTCGCGTATGCCGTCAGGACCTTCGCCCGGAAGTAGGCGCGCGTCGTCAGCGGCGTGATCCGCAGCTGCCGGGTCCACCCGGTCGTCCGCTCGCTGGCGATCCGCGCGCCCGTCGCGATCATCGCGGCCATCGTCCCGAACGAGGCCAGGCCGACCATGTAGTAGAGCGGGAACGAGATGCCCGACCCGTTGAAGCTGCGAACGTTGCGGTTTGGGAGCGCGGTTGCGTAGAAGATGATCAGCGGAAAGCCGATCGAGAAGAGCAGGAAGCGGGCGTTGCGGAACATCCGGAAGAACTCGAAGCGGGTGTACGCGAGCGCGGTCACCCGATCGCCCCGGAGTCCGCGATGTCGTCGTCGCCCGTCAGCTCGAGGAAGGCCTGCTCGAGGTCGGCGCCCGTGATCTCGATGTCACGCGCCGGCGGATAGCTGCCCAGGAGGGCGCGGATCGCGGCATCCGAATCGGTGCAGCTCAAGGAGACCGTCACGCCGCGGCGCTCGGCGCCGGCGACCCCGGCGAGCTCTAGCAGCCGCTCGGGCGGGACGTCGGGCAGCGTCGCGCGGATCGTCCGCCTCCCGACGCGGGCCTTGATCTCGGTCGGCGCGCCGTCGGCGACGAGCCGGCCGTGAGCCATCAGGACGATCCGGTCGGCGTTGTCATCGGCCTCCTCGAGGTAGTGGGTCGCGAAGATCACGGTCCTCCCCCGCGCGGTGAACGTCCGCATCGCCGCCCAGAAGCCGCGGCGGCCCTCGACATCCATCGCGACGGTCGGCTCGTCGAGGATCAGGAGCTCCGGGTCGGCGACCAGCGCCACGGCCAGGCGGACCCGCTGGGTCTGACCGCCCGAGAGCTTCTGGGTCTTCCGCTCGGCGATCTCGCCGATGCCGACCAGCTCGAGGACCTCTCCGACGGCCATCGGCCGGGGGTAGAGCGCCGCGACCATGCCGACGAGCTCGCGAACCCTCACGTCGCGAATCAGGGCGCCCGCCTGGAGCATCGCGGCCACCAGACCGGCGTCGACCGCCGCGGCCGGCGTTCCACCGAGCACCGAGACGGTCCCCGAGTCCGGCGAGGTCAGCCCGAGCATCATGTCGATCGTCGTCGACTTGCCGGCCCCGTTGGGTCCGAGCAGCGCCAGGGTCTGGCCGACCGGGATCGTCAGGTCGATCCCCCGCACCGCGCGGACCACGGTGTGGGGCGCCTTGAACGACTTCGTCAGCCCCTCGGCCCGGACGCCCTCCGCCGGCCCGGCGGGCGGGGCGTCGCGTGTCTTCGTGCTCGGCACCGGCTGCACGCTACTCCTCTCCAGGCCTATGGCATACCGAGACACCTGGGTCAAACGTCCACCGATCGGCGGCCGGACTCCCGCCCGGATGGAGATGTGTCGTTGACAGACCATCACCGCACATCCGCCCACCGTCACACCTAACACGGTGTGAAACCGATCTTAGGAGATACATCACATGTCCATCATCACGACCGTCCTCGCCCTCGTCTCACACGTCGTCGGCCTGCTCCCCGTAGGCGGGCTCGGCGGGCTCGGCGGACTCGGCCTGTAGGTCGCTCCGTCGATGACCGCGCTGCGGACGCTGGGCCCACCACTCCTCAGCCCAGCGTCCGAGCGGTCCCCTGAACGTTCTCACCCCTCGGCGAGCCTTCGCCTGATCCGCTTGGCCGACACGTGACCCCGGACGCCCAGCCCCTGGGCGAAGCTCGAGACCCGGAGCTCCTGGATCATCCAGGCGACCTCGTCCAGCGCGGGGACCGGCGGGCTTCCGGTCGGCTGCGCGTCGATCCGCGCGCGCAGCTCGGCCTCGAGCTCTCCGATGACGCGCATCCGGTCTGTGTCCTGAGCGCGCCCGTCGGGAAGCCGGTCGAGCCGGCGGACGGCCGCCTCGATGTAGCGCCCGACGTCCTCGAGCCGCCCGGCCCCGGTCGCCGTCGCGAAGCCCGCGTAGACGAGCGAGCCGAGCTGGGTCGCGACGTCGATCCGCGCCGGTGCGAGCAGGGGGTCGGCGGAGAGGGCTTCGAGCCGGCGGTGGACGGCGCTTCGGGCCGCGAGGATCGCGACGACCCGGCCGAGGACCGCGGCGGTCGCCGTGGGCAGGCCGGCCGCGACCCGGTCGCGCAGCACCACGAAATCGGCCTCGTTCCAGGCCGGGCCGCCGGCCTCCTCCACCAGGCTGTCGATCGCCGCCCCGATCACGTCCTCGAGGACCGCCGAGAGGCTGCCGTGGGGGGCTCCGGCCAGGGTCAACGTCGCCGGCCCGCTGAGGCTCCGCCGCGCCGCCCGCCCCGGCGAGGGGATCGTCAGTGCCAGGAGGCGGCGGGTGCCGGCTCGCATCGCCCACCGCTGGGCGTGCTCGGTCTCGAGGGCGAGGATCCCGACGGCGTCGCCCTCGTCGATCAACGACGGATACGCGCGGACGGCATCCCCGCTGCCAGGGAGGGCCACCGTTCGGGGGAGCGTCCCGAACTCGGCGCGGCGCATCCCGTGGCGCTCGAGGCCGACCGTCGCCTGCGCCAGGGCGGCGAGCAGACGCGGGCGCAGACCGTCGCGGAGCCGCTCGAGGTCGGTGTCACGGGCGAGCAGCTCGCCCCGGTCGTCGAGCACGCGAAACGTCATCCGCAGGTGCGCCGGCAGCCGGTCTGAGTCCCACGCCGCCGGAGGCACGCGGACACCCCGCAGGCGCTCGAGCTCTCCGGCCACGGCCTCGCGCAGCGGCCCGTGTCGGGGCTTGAGGTTGGCGACGATCTCGGCCGCGAGCGCCGGAACCGGGACCAGCGGCCGGCGGAGGTCCTTCGGGAGCGAACGGATCAGGGCGATCACGAGCTCCTCGCGCAGCGCCGGGACGAGCCAGTCGAAGCCGTCGGGCCGGAGCCCTGCGAGCGCAGCGAGCGGGATGTCGACGCTCACCCCGTCGTCGGGGGCTCCCGGCTCGAAGCGATAGGTCAGCGGGAGGACGTGGTCGCCGGCCCGCCAGTGCTCGGGACGGGCTCTCGGGTCGAGCGCGTCGGCACCGTCGGGACCGACCAGCAGCTCGCGGGTGAAGTCGAGTGAGTGGCGGGCCGACCCCCGCTGGCGCGACCACCACCCCTCGAAGTGGGCGCCCGACACGATGTCGGCCGGGATCCGGGCGTCGTAGAAGTCGAAGAGGACGTCGTCTGAGACGAGGATGTCCCGGCGGCGGACCCGGTGCTCGAGCTCGTCGACCTCGGCGATCAGGTCGCTGTTGTGGCGCAGGAATTCGTGGGGGGCGTCCCAGTCGCCGTCGATCAGGGCCCGGCGGATGAACTGCTCGCGCGAGAGGACCGGGTCGATGCGGTGGTAGGAGACCTTCCGGTGCGCGACGATCGCCAGCCCGTAGAGCGTCGCCCGCTCGGTCGCGACGACCGCCGCCCGGCGCTTCTCCCAGTGCGGATCGTCGTAGGTCCGCTTGAGCAGCGGCCCCGCGAGCGGCTCGACCCACTCGGGTGCGATCCCGGCGGCCGTCCGTCCCCACAGCCGGCTCGTCTCGACGAGCTCGGCGACCATCACCCATGGCGGCGGGCGGCGGGCGAGGACCGACCCCGGGAAGATCGCGAACCGCGCGCCCCGGGCGCCGTCGTAGTCGCGGCGGGAGACGTTCCGCATGCCGATCTGCGAGAGCAGGCCGCTGAGCAGCGCGAGGTGGACGTGCTGGGCGTCGCCCGGCGACTGGTTGAGGGTGACGCCGGCCGAGCGGGCGGCCTGACGGAGCTGGGAGACGAGGTCCTGCCACTCGCGGACCCGCAGGTAGTGGAGGAACTCGGCCCGGCAGCGCTTGCGAAACTGACTTCCCGAGAGCGCGTCGCGCTGATCGCGTAGATGGTTCCAGAGGTTCAGATAGGAGAGGAAGTCGGAGCCCGGGTCGGCGCGCAGAGCGTGCTGGGCATCAGCTGCCTCCCGTTGCTCGGCCGGCCGCTCGCGCACCTCCTGGATCGAGAGGGCCGCGGCGATCACGATCACCTCCTCGGCGCAGTGGAGGCGGTCGGCCTCGATCACCATCCGCCCGAGACGGGGGTCGACCGGAAGCTGGGCGAGGCGCCGGCCGAGCGGGGTCAACCGCCGGCGCGGATCCTTCGCAGCCCGATCGAAGGCGCCGAGCTCCTCGAGCAGGTTGATCCCGTCGCGGACCTGCCGGCGGTCGGGCGGATCGATGAAGCCGAAGTCCTCGACCTCGCCGAGGCCGAGCGAGGCCATCTGGAGGAGCACCGACGCGAGGCTCGTGCGGAGGATCTCGGGCTCGGTGAAGTCCGGCCGCTGGGTGAAGTCCTGCTCTGAGTAGAGGCGGATGCAGATCCCGTCAGACGTCCGCCCGCAGCGGCCCTTGCGCTGGTCGGCCGACGCCTTGGAGATCGCCTCGATCGGCAGGCGCTGGACCTTCAGGCGACCACTGAAGCGGCTGATCCGGGCGGTTCCCGGGTCGACCACCGAACCGATTCCCGGTACCGTCAGGGAGGTCTCGGCGACGTTCGTCGCGAGCACGACCCGCCGACCCCGGTGGGGGGCGAAGACGCGGCGCTGCTCGGCGTGCGAGAGGCGGGCATACAGCGGGAGGACCTCGACCTTCGGGCCGAGCCGGCCGGTCAGGACCTCCGCCGTGTCGCGGATCTCCCGCTCACCGCTCTGGAAGACGAGGACGTCGCCCGGGCCGTCGCGAAGCAGCTCGACCACGGCGTCGCCGATCGCCTCGATCGGGTCGCTCGCCTCAGCCTCGGCGGCCTCGGCAACCTCGGCTTCTGAGGATTCGCCGTCCCGGCGGGCTTCCGCTGCGGGGGGCAGGGCTCCGGCGAGCGGGCGGTAGCGGACCTCGACGGGGTATGTCCGTCCGGAGACCTCGATCACCGGAGCGCCGCCGAAGTGCCGGCTGAAGCGCTCGGCGTCGATCGTCGCCGAGGCGATGATCAGCTTGAGGTCGGGCCGGCGGGGAAAGAGCCGGCCGAGGTAGCCGAGCAGGAAGTCGATGTTGAGGCTCCGCTCGTGAGCCTCGTCGACGATGATCGTGTCGTAGCGCAGGAGCTGGCGGTCGCGCTGGACCTCGGCGAGGAGAAGTCCGTCGGTGACGAGGCGCACGAGCGTCTCGTCGGTCGAGCGGTCGCTGAAGCGCACGGCGTAGCCGATCGCCCCACCGAGCTCGAGACCGAGCTCGTCGGCGATCCGCTCGGCCGCCGCCCGGGCGGCCAGACGCCGCGGCTGGGTGTGGGCGATCTGGCCGCGAACGCCCCGACCGAGCTCGAGGCAGAGCTTCGGCAGCTGCGTCGTCTTTCCCGAGCCGGTCTCACCGGCGACGATCACGACCTGATGGTCTGCGATCGCCGCGAGCAGGTCGTCGCGGCGGGCGGTGACCGGCAGCTCGGGCGGGTAGGTGACGACCGGGACGGCGGCCCTGCGCCGGGCGACCCGAGCCTCGGCGAGCCGGAGCTCCGCCTCGAGGCGCTCGTCGGCTGCGGGATCGTCGCTGCCTGCGGCGGTTCGCTCGAACCGTCGCCGGAGGTTGCTCTCGTCGCGGAGGGTCAGCTCCGCGAGGCGGGCATTCGCGAGCGCCGCTACGGCCCGCCGCTCGCCTTGCCGAGCCCGCCGTCGGTCGAGCAGGTCACGGTCTCGCCGCCCTGCCGCGTCCAGACCCCGTTGGCACATTCGACGGCCGGGCCGTCGCCCTTGGCGAAGCTCGGCCCACAGACGTGGGTGTCGCAGAACGTCGGCGGTGGGTTCGCCGGATCGGCCGGCTGGACGTCGTTCTGGTTGACCGAGCCGGTCGGCGTGCTCGTGGTGGGCGTCGCCGACGTCGTGGTCGTCCCGAAGCCCGGCGGTGTGACGTTCGGCGCGACGATCGGCGGGACGGTGTCGACGGGCCCGGTGACGACGGTCGGGGGGGGCGTGGTCGCAACCGGGAGCAGCTGCGTCTTGGTGAGGTTCTGCGTGCGGACGACGGTTTCGATCTGTGTCGTGATCCCCGTCGGATTGCTCGTGGTCCCGATCGCGACGCCGAAGATCGCGCCGGCCGTCCCGCCGACGAGGACCCCCAGGAGGGCGATCGAGAGCTGCTGGCGGGAGGGGTCCACGCCGTGAGGCTACGGCGCCGGACGGAGGATTTCCAGCCGGCGGCTCCTGCCGGCTAGTGTGGGGCGATGCTCGGAGGCGAACTCGTGGGGGATCGGAGAGATCCCGGGAGTCTGCGGCGGCTGGCAGGCGCGGCCGGCGCGGCGCTTGCGATCGGCGGGTCGGCGGCTGTCGCGCTCGGTGGGCCGGCGGGCGCCGCCGCCGCGGGCTGGAGTGCGACGCGGGCGGCAACCGCGGCCGGCAGCTCCTTCGCGCCGGCGGCGAGCGTCGGCGGCGGCAACCGCCTCGCGATCGCCTGGGTTCGCCAGCTCGGCGGTCAGAATCGGGCCGAGCTTCGCGAGGGGACGCCGTCGAAGGGACTCGCGGGGCCGGCCCTGGTCCTCGACTCGTCCCCGCATCTCCTCGACAGCCCGGCGCTCGCCTTCCTCGATCATCGGGGGACACTGGCCGTCGCCTGGCGGCGCTACCTCGACCGCAACCACCGGATCCGTGGGGTGATCGTCTCGCCGGCCGTCAAGCCCGGCCCGACGGCCGCGCTCAGCGCGGGAGGCGAGAGCGCCTACTCGCCGACCTTCATCCACAGCCCAGCGTCCTTCGAGACGGTAGCCCTCGGATGGAGCCGGCGGACCTTCAGTCAGCTTGCGGACGTCACGAGCGCCGGCTTCGCGAGTCCGGCGAGGCTCCCGGGTGCCCCGATCTTCGGGCCCGTCGCCGCGTACGACGGAGCGGGGACCGAGGTCGCCGTGTCGAGCGACGGCGCGCAGATCCTCGACACCGAGCGACCGGCCGGGGCGGGCGACTTCGGTCACTCGACGGTGGTCGCGGCCGCACCCGAAGCCGGCCAGCCGATCAGCACGAGCACCGCGAGCGGCGGGGTCGCTGCCGTCTGGTCAGACGGAGGGAAGCTGATCGCGGCGGTCCGTCCGCGGGGGGGTGTGTTCTCGACACCGGTCGAGATCGCCCCGGCCGGCGAGCACGCTCGGGCGGTGGCGCTCACCGCGGACTCGGCAGAGGAGATCCTCGTCGCCTACCTCCCGTCGCTCGCCACGGGGGCTCCCAGCGGCGCGCTGCGGCTCCTGCGGCTCGGCCCGGGTGGGGCGCCGCTGGCGGGGCCGATCACCCTGGCCTCGGCCTCCGTGACGTCCCCGCCGACGCTCGCCACCGACACCAGCGGGGCGTTCGTCGGGTGGTCGGCCGGCGGCGTCGTCCACGTGATACGGATCGCTCCTGGCGGGATCCTCGGGCCTGTGCGGACGCTCTCAGGCCGGATCCAGGGCGGCGCGCCCTCGCTGACGGGGATGCCGTCGTTCGGCGCGGTTGCGACGTGGAGCTCGAACGGACGGATCGTCTACAGCGTCTACCGCTGACCGACGCCGCCAACCGCTCGTTGGCGATCGGCCGTCAGCTCGCGGCGCGACGGCAACCTCGTTCGCCGCTCGTTGGCGGCGCCGTCGCCGGGGGTGCGCTCGGAGCTCGCGGCTAGCGCACCCGGTCGGGATAGATGTCGTCGATCGTGGTCAGGGCGACGTACGGCCGGCCGGCGGCCGTCTCGATCGCCTCGCCGCCTCCGGCAAGCCGGTCGAGCACGCTGATCACGCCGCAGATCTCGTGGCCCGCGTCCTTCAGAACCTCGATCGCGACGAGTGTCGAGCCGCCGGTCGTGACGACGTCCTCGACGACGAGGCAGCGGTCGTCGGGACCGAGCGGCGGCCCCTCGATCCGCCGTTGGAGCCCGTGGGCCTTGGCCTCCTTGCGGATCAGGAACGCGTTGCACCGAGCGCCTGCCGCGAGTCCCGCGAAGGCGACGGGATCGGCGCCCAGCGTGAGGCCGCCGAGCGCGGTCGCCCCCCACTCGGCCGCGTAGGCGGCGACCAGCTCCCCGAGCGCGGCGAAGCCCGCCGGGCGGAGGATCGCCCGCTTGGCGTCGACGTAGTAGGACGCCGTCGCACCGCTCGTCAGGACGACGTCCCCGATCACGAGCGCGTGCTCGCGCAGCTCGCCGATCAGCGTCTCCCGGGCATGCCCGGACGGCTCGAATGCTGGTGGGCTGGACGGCATCTGGACGAAAGCGTATTCGGGCTCATGCCGCAAGGCGGTTCTGCCGAAATGACCACATGGTCTCGACGATCCTGAGGACACTCGCCATTGCCGCCAGCCTCGTGCTGCTGGCCAGCTTCGCGTTGTTCGCCATCGACCAGGCCGGCGGCGCGTCCAACCAGGCTCAGGCCCAGGTGGCCGCGGCCGGCAACCAGACGGTCGGGCCACCGATCCGCGGCGTGGGTGCGAAGTCCGGCTTGCGCGGGACCGTCGACTCGGCCGCCCGGGACCTCACCAGCCCGTTCAACTCCTGGGCCCCCGGTCCAATCGACTCCTGGGGATCGCGCGGCTTCGAGCTCACCCTCGGGCTGCTGATCTACGGCGTCGGTCTCGGAGCCCTCGCCCGCGCCGTCGGTCTCACCCGCCGGCCGGCGTTCGCGGCCGGGTCGGGCGACAAGGTCCTCCCCCGCTTCTAGAGCTTCTGCCTGCCGAGGATCGGCGGGTCATCCGAGCAGCGCGTCCCGGCAGGCCTCAAGGCCCGGCGTTCGCGCTGACGTGGTGGCTGCCGCCGCCGTTGCGGTAGTAGACGTCGACCGGCTGACCGTACTGCGCCCAGCTGTAGACAGCCGCCGCGTCGGGCACGGGGATCCGCAGGCAACCGTGCGACGCCGGGTAGATCGGGACGTCTGCATACCCGTGGATCGCATACCCGCGGATGAAGTAGTTGGCGTCGACCATGCCCTTCTGGTTGATCCCGATCGTCTTCGCGTAGATCTGGAAGGTCCCGATCACGGTCGGCGTCGACGGCTTGCCCGAGCTCATCTCGTAGATCCGGCGGACCTTCCCCCCGGCCAGCACCTCGGCCAGCACCTGGTGGGTCAGATCTCCCTCGAAGTGCGCCCCCTGGTTCGGAAAGCGGACCTTGAACGCGCCGAAGCCGGCGTCCAGCAGCGTGAAGACCCGGCGGTTGGCCTGGTCTGAGCGGACCTCGTTGGTCAGCTTCCGAAAGGCGATCACCGCGCGGCGGGTCGAGTCGTCGAAGACCCCCGAGCTGGGAACCGCGTAGTGGAGGCCGGCGAGGCCCTGCTGGAGCAGCCGGACGACCGCGCTGCGCTGGCCCGGCGCGATCGACGGGACGACCACCGGCAGGCTCCGCGGCGCGGCGTCGAGGCCCGCCTGGAGGTTCGTCGCCGGGTGCGAGACGGCGACCGTGACCGACGCGGCCCGTCCGCCGACGGCGATCAGCGCCGCGAAGTGGCCGATCCCGTTGCCGGCGTTGGTCACCTCGACACGCCGCGTCTCGAGCTTTCGCCGGCCCCTGAAGGTCCGCACGAACAGGCTCTGTCCGGCGACGTACGGCGTCACGGTCCCGGCGACGCGGAGCGCTCCCGCCGTGATCACCGCGCTGACCGGGATTCCTGCCCGGCTCTCCAGCTGGAAGTGGATCCTGATCGGCGCGAGCGTCGTATCCGAGGGGGCCGCCGCAGGTCCCGTCGGGCCGGCCGCGGTCGGGAGACCAGCACCGGTCGGCGCCTGCGCCCAGGCGGGGGCCACGAAGACGATCGCGGCGAGGACGACGATCAGCGGCGAGAACCTGCTTGCGGTGCGGCGCACTCAACGAGCCTATTGAGCCGGAAGGATGCGGGCAACCGAGAGCAGCGCCGCCGCGATCGCCAGTCCGACGGCGACGAGGAGCAACGCGATCGAGCCGCGCCAGTGCTCGCTGAGCCCGAACGCCACGGAGTTGTTGACCGCGTGGAGGGCGATGCACGGGTAGAGCGAGCCCGACCACCACCTCACCAGGCAGAGGGCGATGCCGAAGAACGCGAGCGGCACGAGATCGCCGATCGGGGCCGATCCGATGTGGATCGCGCCGAACACGACGCCCGTCAGGATGGCCGCCGGCCACGGGCCCCGCCAGTTGGAGAGCGTCGGAAAGAAGAAGCCGCGGAAGAAGAACTCCTCGCAGATCGGGGCGACCACGCAGGTCAGGGCGATGACCACGATCAGGCTGAGCGCGCCCTTGTCGACGCCGAGCTTCTGGAGGATGTCCTCCTTGTTGTTGAGACGAAAGAGCGCCTGCCAGACGGCGGTGAAGACGGCGAACGCCGCGTACGCGCCCGCCATCAGGAGCAGCGCCCGCCCGATCGGGGTCGGGCGCAGCCCGAAGTGATCCGGACGCGGAGCGACGATCCGAGCGGCGAAGAAGATCGCCGCGCCCACGAAGAGGAGGTCCTGGAGGAGGGTCGCCAAGAGCTCGACGGCCGACGGCGGATGCTTCAGGCTCGCCCCACCAAGGGCCGCGAGCAGCGAGACGAACGCTCCCCCGAAGACCGACGCGCCGAAGCCGGTGAGCAGCGCGAGCGGCGCGTAGACCGGACGCCAGCCGTCCGCCGGCTCGGCGACGCCGCCGGCCGGCGCTCGTGCGTAGCTGGCGAGACCCATCAGCGGAGGTTAGGGCTCGCTCAGCTCGGCGAGGCTCGAGATCGTCCGGACGTCGGGCACGGGCCCGGAGCTCTGCGCCCCGATCAGGCCGCCGGCGCCGGAGCGCCGCGAGAGCAGGACCGGCTCGATTCCAGCCGCCCGCGCGCCGAGCACGTCCTCCTCGTAGCTGTCGCCCACATGGATCGCCCGTCCGGCCGGCACGCCGGCGAGCTCGACGGCCGCCGCGAAGATCCCCGGGGCCGGCTTCGCCTCACCGTGCTCCGCCGAGCAGACCACCCCGTCGAGAAGTCCGGTGAGGCCCGACGAGGCGAGAGCGTCGTGCAGCGAGATGTCCCAGTTGCTGAGAACGACGAGGTGGACACCCCGCCGCCGCAGCGCTGCCAGCGCCGGCGCGACGTCCGGGTAGGCGGCAAAGCGCAGCGCGTCGAGCAGCGCCCGCGTCAGGGCCGCGCGCTCGAGCCGGGCGACCGGGCCCCCGAGTGCAGCGGCCACGACGTCCGAGCACGCGGCCCGCAGGTCGGCCAGCGACGCCGCGTCGCCGGCCGCAAGGCAGTGACTTCGGTAGTAGCTCATCTCGGCCGCGAGTGCGCCGAGCGCCTCCTCGGTCGTGATCGAGATCGCGTGGCGCTCTTCGAGGAGCGCGACGAACGGCTGCCACGGCGGCTCGATCCCGATCAACGTCCCGAGCGCGTCGAGCAGGACCGCCCGCGGCGGAGCCTGGTCTGCGGAAGTCACCCGCGTGGACATCGCGCGGGGCGTCTGACTCGAGGCATTTGGCCGCTCACGCGATCCATCGAGGCATCCGGCCGCTCACGCGATCCAGTGCCAGGTCGCGAACAGCTCCGTGAACCCCGCCAGCGAGACCGCGCTCGCCGCGAGCACCGGCAGGCGCAGACGGGGATGGCGGGAGATCCACAGGGCGAATGCCATCGGCAGCGGGAAGAGCACCACGAGATAGCGCGGGACGGACGTCAGGGGCTCGGTCGCGACGGGAAACGACACGGCCAGGCAGGTTGCCAGCAGGCCATAGACGCCGTATGCCAGCGGCAGCCGGCGGAGCGCCCCGATCAGGAGGGGGAGCGTCCCGACGAGAAAGCCGAACAGCATCACGTTGTGCCATCCGACGATCATCGGGTCGCCGCCGGCCGACGGGTAGTAGACGGTGTGCGTCTGCCCCGACAGCAGCTGGCGGGCGCCCGCGAGCGCCGCCCGGCCACCGTCGAGGACGCCGGCGAGCGGGCCCGTGAAGTGTCGAAACCACTCCGCCTGGGAGGAGAACGGCGCGAGCGGGTCGAGGCCGAGCAGCCCGAGCCAACCGAGGTAGGCGAGCAGTCCGGCCGGGACCAGGCCCACCCAGAGCAGCTTGCGGACGGACGCGGGTTCGGGCGCGGCCTCGGGTTCGGGCGCGGCCTCGGGTTCGGGCGCAGGCGCGGGCACGGGTTCGGGCGCAGGCGCGGGCACGGGTTCGGGCGCAGCCGCGGGCACGGGCACGGGTTCGGGCGCGGGCACGGGTTCGGGTTCGGGCGCTGGCGCGAGGCCCCACGCCGGCACGGCTCGGCCCGGCGGCCAGCGGGCCAACCGGCTCGCCGGATGGCGCTGCTCGAGCCAGAGCGCGACGAGCCCGACGACCACGAGGAGTCCCGAGGACCGTGTCGCCGCGGCCAGCCCCCCGAGCAGCCCGGCCCACGCCCAGCGTTCCTGGCGGCCGCACAGAAACGCTCCCAGCGTCAGCGCCAGGAACACGGACTCGCTGTAGACGGCGCTGAAGAAGAACGCCATCGGACCCAGCGCGGCCACCAGCACGGCCAGGTCGGCGACCCCCGGCGCGGCCGCGCCCAGCTCGAGGTCGGTCAGCCGCCAGAGCAGGCGCAGGGCGACGAGCATCGCGGCGACCGAGACGAGCACCCCGCCCGCGAGGAGGCCGGGGCCGACCGACCCGACGGCGGCCACGAGCAGCGGGTAGAGCGGGAAGAACGCCGGGCTCGGTCCGGGCGTGTATCCGTCGCGGGCGATCGTCAGGTACCAGACGGAGTCCCACCGGGCGAACGGCGCGGCCAGCGCGTCCCCGAGCCCGCCCAGATGATCGACGATCCCCGGCGGGTCGAAGCCGCCGTGGGGGACCGCTCCGAGCAGCAGATATGCGCCGATGCCGGCGCCGAGGACGATCCCCAGCATCCCCGTCAGGGCAGCGGCCGCCCGGCGCAGGCCGACGTCGGCGCGCAGGCGGGCCACGAGCGGCGCCTTCAGCGGCCAGGCCGCCGGAAGGTCGGTGGCGGACGACTCCATCGGACCGCTCCGATGATCTCACGACCGGCCGCTGCACAATGCCGGCCAGAGTTTCGGCGTGTGAGAGAATTCCGTCTCCTCGCCGTCCGCCTCCCCGGCGCCGCGCCAGCAAGATGACCGCCCGTGACCGACAGCGCCGTCGCAGGCGCCACAGCAGCGACCCGGCCCGTCTGATCCTGATCGGGGTCGCCGCGCTGTTCGGGACGCTGATCGTCGCCGTCGGCGTCGTCCTCGGATACGTCGTCTCGGTCGCCAACAACGTCCCCGCGCTCAGCCAGCTCAAGCCGATCTCCGACGGCGCCAACTCGACCGTCTACGCGGCCAACGGCACGTCGCTCGGCACGATCCTCTCCGACAAGCTCCGCACCCCGATTCCCTCGTCGCAGATCCCCTCGATCCTCAAGGAGGCGACGGTCGCGATCGAGGACCAGCGCTTCTACCAGCACCACGGCGTCGACTTCCAGGGAATCATCCGCGCCGCGATGACCGACCTGACCTCCGGCAGGACGCTCCAGGGCGGCTCGACGATCACCATGCAGCTGGTCCGCAACCTCTACCGCGGGGTCGACGAGCGCTCGCTCAAGCGCAAGATCAAGGAGGCGGTCCTCGCCGAGCGGCTGGAGAAGATGCACAACAAGGACTACATCCTCACCGAGTACCTCAACGCCGTCCCCTACGGCGCAGTCGGCGGCCAGAACGCCCTCGGGGTCCAGGCGGCCGCCCGGATCTTCTTCGACAAGACCGCCAAGCAGCTGAGCCTCCCGCAGGCGGCCCTGCTCGCCGGGCTGCCGCAGGCCCCGTCGCAGTACAACCCCTTCAACGATCCGACCGCCGCCCGCAGGCGACGGACCGAGGTGCTCTCGAAGATGGCGCAGCTCGGATACATCACGCTCGCCCAGCAGGCCTACGCCGATTCGGCCCCACTCGGCCTCAAGCGCGGTAGGTACGCGCCGACGAGCCAGAACTTCTTCTTCAACTACGTCCAGCAGCAGCTGATCGCCAAGTACGGCGCCAACACCGTGCTCCAGGGCGGCCTGAAGGTCACCACGACGCTCAACCTCAACCTCCAGCGCCAGGCCCAGAAGGCGATGGCCCAGGTGCTCAACCAGCCGGGCGACCCGGCCGCGGCGATCGTCACCGAGAACCCGCACAACGGCCAGGTCCTGGCGATGGCGCAGTCGACGCCCTACGGGCAGACGCAGTACAACCTCGCGACCGAGGGCCGCCGTCAGCCGGGCTCGACCTTCAAGGCGATCGACCTGGCCGAGGCCCTCAACGAGGGCATCGACCCGAACAGCACCTACTACGACTCGCACGAGCTCTTCCCCGGCTGGCTGGCCACCAACCCGACCTACGGGGTGAAGACCTTCGGTGGAGAGGCCCAGGGCTCGATCAACCTCGTCCAGGCGACGGTGACCTCCGACAACACGGTCTTCGCCCAGCTCGCCGCCGACATCGGCGAGCCGAACATCACGCGGATGGCCTACCGCCTCGGCGTCACCACCAAGCTCGACAGCTATCCGGCCGAGGCCCTCGGCGGCCTGACCGACGGCGTCTCCCCGCTCGAGATGGCCAACGTCTACGCGACGCTCGCCGACGGCGGCTTCCGCAACACGCAGACCGTGATCAAGAAGGTCGTCTTCCCCGACGGGACGGTCGACTCGAGCTGGAGCAACGACAACCGCGTCCAGGCCGTGACCGACGGGGTCGCCGCCGAGGAGACGAACATCCTCGAGCAGAACGTGCTCCGCGGAACCGCGACCGCCTCGGCCGTGAACTGCCCGACCGCAGCCAAGACGGGCACGACCAGCAACCTCTACGACGCGTGGCTCGACGGCTACACCCCCGACTACGCCACGATCGTCTGGATGGGGTATCCGAACAAGAACATCGCGATGACCGACGTCCACGGACAACCCCAGCAGGGCGGCTACCTCCCCGCCCAGATGTGGCACGACTACATGCTCCCCGTCGTCGGCACCCACTGCACACCGTTCCCGGCGCCCAAGCAGTCCCTCGTCTTCAGGCCCTTCACCGGCAAGCTGAGCCACGTCTCGAGCGGCGGCGGCGGCACCGGCAGCGCCGGGAACTACACGTCGACCACCCCGCTGATCCCGAACTCCCGGACCGGCAGAGGGTTCGCCCCCGGATCCGGGACGCAGACGCCGGGTCCGACGACACCTGCCCGGACGGGAACCCAGGGTCAGGCCAACGGCAACGCGACGGGTGGGGCCAACAACGGCGGGGGCGCGGCCGCCGGCGGGCAGGTCGTGCCGGTCAGACCAGGCACGGCGACCGGGACCGGCGGTGGGGGCGGGACCGGAGCCGGGGTCGGCGGGGGCGTCGCCGCGCCGACCACGCATTAGGACCGCGCGGCCCTCGCTTCCCTGGCCGCAGAGCGACTCGAGCCCGACCGATCTCGCCTCCCGAGGCATCCCGGCCGCCCGCGCGAGCGCGCGTAGCGGCTGGGCGCGACGCCCGGTTGCTACCGTGGGCCTGACAGGCGGCCCGACCCGGGCGGCCACCAGCAGCGCTGCGGCGCGGGGTATGCGAGGATCCAAACGTGGCAAAGGAAGACAAGGTCGAGTTCGAGGGCGAGGTCATCGAGGCCCTCCCCAACGCGATGTTCCGTGTGAAGCTCGACAACGAGCATGTCGTGCTCGGTCATGTGGCCGGCAAGATGCGCCGCTTTCGCATCAGGATCCTCCCGGGCGATCGGGTTCGCTGCGAGCTCTCGCCCTATGACCTCGATCGCGCCCGCATCGTCTACCGCCACCGCTGAGCCGCCCGGCCGTGGAGGGCTCGCGCTCTGAGCGCGCCCTGATCTCGGCGATCACCCGCGCGCTCGCCCGCCGCGGTCCCCGCACCGTCCGCTGGATCGGAGACGACGCGGCAGTCGTCCGCGCCCGTCAGCTCGCCGTCGTCTCCGTCGACACGATGGTCGAGGGCGTCCACTTCCTGCTCTCCCGCTCCCGCCCGGCCGAGATCGGCCACCGGGCGCTCGCCGCCGCGCTCTCGGATCTCGCGGCGATGGGCGCCGCCCCCGGGGAGGCCTACTTCTCGCTCGCGCTCGGCGGAGCGCTCGACTCGGCCGGCGCGCTCGAGCTGATCGAGGGCGCCGAGCGGCTCGCCAGCGCGACCGAGACGACAATCGCCGGCGGCGACATCGTCGCCTCCCCGACCCCCGTCGTCTCGGTGACGGTCGTCGGCTGGGCAGACGACGAGGCCGAGCTGGTCGGCCGCGACGGTGCCCGCGACGGGGACCTCGTCGGCGTCAGCGGCCCCCTCGGCGGCTCGGCCGCCGGCCTCGCGATCCTCGACGGGCGCGCCGGCGGCGGTCGCCACGCCGGCTCCCTGGTCGACCGCCACACCCGCCCCTGGCCGCGCCTTGTCGAAGGCCGCGCGCTCGGCCGCCTCGGAGCCCACGCGATGATCGATCTCTCCGACGGCCTGGCCGGCGACGCCGCCCTGATCGGCGACGCCAGCGGCCTGCTGCTCGAGATCGACCTCGCGTCGGTCCCCCTCGAGCGCGGCGTCCAGACCGTCGCCGACGAGCTCGGGCTCGACCCCGCGGAGCTCGCCGCCGCCGGCGGCGAGGACTACGAGCTGTGCTTCTGCGTCGCCCCGGCCGACCGTCTCGCCGCCGAGCAGGCCGTCCCCCGGTTGACGTGGATCGGCCGCGCCCGCGCCGGCTCGCTCCACGGCGCCCGCCTCGACGGCCCGACCGGTCCGGTCGAGCTCTCCGGCTACCAGCACGCCGTCGACTGAGGACCGACGTCTCGCAGACGGGTGCTCCCCGCTGGCGACGCGGCGCCTGTGACTCCGCTCGCCCGTGCTAGCGGCGCAGCGCCGAATCCGTGCCCCCGAGGGAGCCCGGCCCGGCGTAGGAGACCGGTCCCCGGACCGTGATCGGCGCCGGCTCCTCCCAATGCTCCCGCGCCCGGGTCACCGCGATCGCGAAGGCCGCGACCACGCAGCCCCCCGACAGGCTCCAGAGGACGAGCGAGCCCAGCCCGATGTGCGCCCCCGCGACCATCAGCAGACCGGTCCAGGCGAAAGCGTGGGGCCCCAGGTCCAGGCGGGCGCAGTCGAGGACGATCAGGAAGGCGACCGGCAGCAGGGAGACGCCGACCAGCGCCACCGAGAGCGCCTTCGGCGGCGGGCGCTCGAGCATCGTCGCGAACAGCCAGAGGTGCAGCGGCCCGAGCGTCAGGAGCGCCGCATACGGGTTGAACAGCCAGACGACCAGGGCGATCGCGCACGCGACGAGGATCAGCGCGACCGGCGCCCCCGCGTCGCTCGGCGACCCCGCCGGCGCCAGCCGCCGGGCCAGCGGCGCCCGCAGCAGCCAGGCCAGCGCGAAGACCAGCCCGACGCTGATCAGGGCGATCGTCCCAGCGACCCCCGACGGCAGCTGGCGGGAGGTCACCGGACCCGTCGGCGCCGCCGCGAGCAGGCCCGTCCGACCGAGCAGCACGGCGAAGATCGCCGCCAGCCAGAACGGCACGGCCGCCGCGATCAACCACGCGAGCGACCCGCCGACCGACGCCCGACGCCGCCGGGCCCGCGCCAGCGCATCGACCGCCGCGACGAGCGCCGGCAGGATCGCCAGGAAGACGAGCAGCCTGACCGACGACGCCTGGAGCACGAGGTGCCCGAACAGCAGGTCCCGCGTCGGCGCAGGGATCGTCGGACCGTTGTCGAGCGCGTCGATCGCCGCGAGAACGCCCCGGCCGAACTCCTGGAAGCGCGCCGGGCTCGCCGCGAGCGGATCGCCCGCCCTCGGGCCCACCTCCCCGCTCTGCTGGATCAGGACCGCCGGTATCCCACGCGCGCCGAACGGACCCTGCTCGCCGACGGTCAGCGGAAAGACCAGGCGCGCGAGCTGGTCTGAGACCGCCGTCCCACCCGGACTGCGACCCAGCTGACCGTGGAGTGCCGCCTCGAGGGTCCGACGCAGCCCGATCGGCGCGACCTGCGACCCGTCCGACCACGGCACCACATACGGCCTGCTCGACCGAGATCCCCCGAGATCGCCGAGCACGATCACCGCGTCGACCGGCAGTGGGAGCCGGGCCGCCAGGTCGGCCGCCCCCGCCGCCCCGCCGCTTCCCCCGCTCGTCGAGACGAACGTCAGCCCCCGGTGGGTCGTCGTCTCCGAGAAGACGTGCGCCAACTCGACCAGGGCCGCCGTCCCCGACAGCTCGGCCGGCGACCCCGCCCGCGCGCTGTCGCGATGGGCGACGATCACGATGCTCGGGCTCTTGGCCCCCTGCCGCGACGCGACCACCGTCTCGAGCCGCCGGCGTCCGCTCACCGTGTCGCCCGTGAACGTGCTCGTCGTCGTCGCGAACCCGTCGCTCCTGAAGACCCCGGCCATGTGGGCCGCCAGCCGCTGATCGCCCGCCGACCCCGGGCGCCGGTCCGGATAGGCCGCCCCGAGCGCCCTGACCGTCGCGCTCGCCGCGGTCCCGTCGAACGCCGTCGGCGGCAGCGTCGTGCCCAGCCCCGCCGGCCACGTCCCAAGCGAGAACGCGACGTACACGATCGCGAGCGCGAAGGGCAGGAACGCCATCCGGTAGAGCCGCAGATCGACCACGCGCGCAGCGTAGTGATCCGGCCCCGCCGTCCGAGCCGGCCGCCCGGCCCCTCCACCGCGCCGGCCTGCCCGCCGCCCGGTGCGACCGCGCACCCGCCCACCGGCGCACCCTCCGCGACCGGCCAGCCCAACCGACCCAGAGTGCACCCGACCGCGTCCCTGCCGCGATCTGCGACCGTTCACTGCGAGCCAGATGGTCGACCGAGCCACAAGGATCCTCCTCGTCGACGACGAGCAGTCGATCCTCACCCTGCTCTCCTACCCCCTCCGCAAGGACGGGCACGAGGTCGTCCGCGCAGTCGACGGAGCCGAGGCCCTCGAGCGCTTTGCCGAGACCGAGTTCGACCTTGTCGTCCTCGACGTGATGATGCCCCGCGTCGACGGCCTCGAAGCCTGCCGCCGCCTCCGGGCGATCAGCACCGTCCCGATCATCATGCTGACCGCCAAGGCCGAGGAGATCGACAAGGTCCTCGGCCTCGAGCTCGGCGCCGACGACTACATCACCAAGCCGTTCTCGATGCGCGAGTTCCGCAGCCGCGTCCGCGCCGTCCTGCGCCGCGCGACGCTCAGCGCCCCCGCCCCGCCCGCCGGCGCCGTCGACAGTCCGCCGCTCGAGGCCGGCGAGCTGTCGCTCGACTGGTCCAAGCGGTCGGTTCGCATCCGCGGGCACGTCGTCGCAACGACCTACGTCGAGTTCGAGCTGCTCGGGGCGATGGCCCGCGACCCCGGGCGGGTCTTCACCCGCGAGGCCCTCCTCGAGCGGATCTGGGGCGACTCCGACTACCGCGACCCCCGGACGATCGACGTCCACATCCGCCATCTCCGCGAGAAGCTCGAAACCGACCCCAAGGAGCCCGAGTACATCTTCACGGTCCGCGGCGTCGGCTACCGCTTCCGCGACGACAGCGAGCACTGAGTGGGCACGGCGCCCTTCGACGCCCTCCCCCCGCCGCCGCCGCAGACCCGCGGCCCGCTCGGCGCGCTCCGGCGCGCCTCCGCGGCCGGGCGCTCCCGCCTCGCGCTGACCCGATCGATCCGCAATCGCCTAGCCCTGCTGTTCTTCGCGATCACCGTCGCCGCGATCGGCGGCGTCTACCTCTACGTGACCCCGTCGCTCGAGTCGATCCTCCGCGGCCAGAAGGTCCGCAATCTCGAAGGCCTGGCGATCGCCGCCCGTCCAGCCCTCACGCGGACCGTCGGCTCGGCGATCGACAAATCCGGTGTCGCCAGCGCCGTCAGGGATGCCGCCGACCGGACCGGCGCCCATCTCACCCTGCTCGGGATCAGCTCGGGCACCGCCGGTCTGAGCGCCTATCCGATCGGCGACTCCGGCGCCCTCCACCAGGCCCCGGGGACGATGCCGCTCGCCCTGACGGCCGCCCGCCGCGACCAGCCGATCGGTGGAACCCTGCCCGGGTCGAGCGGCCGGATCGGCGTCGTCGCCGTTCCGATCGAGTTCGACGGACGCGTCGTCGAGGTCGCCCTCTTCAGCGTCCGGCTCGACGACGTCCTCGAGAACGTCGCGCTGATCCGCCGGCGCGTCCTGATCGCCGGCCTCGTCGCCCTCGCCTTCGCCCTGCTGGCCGGCACGCTCGTCGCCCGCGCGCTCAGCATCAGGGTCAAACGGCTCGAGCAGGCCGCCCGCCGGGTCGCCTCCGGAGACTTCAGCGGGAGCTTCCGGATCGACTCCAAGGACGAGCTCGGCCAGCTCGCGGCAGCCCTCGACGAGATGCGACACCAGCTCCAGGAGCTCGAGATCGCCCGCAAGCGGTTCATCGCGACCGCCTCGCACGAGCTCCGAACGCCGATCTTCTCACTCGGCGGCTTCCTCGAACTGATCCAGGACGAAGAGCTCGACGAGGAGACCAGGCGGGCCTTCGTCGGCCAGGTCCGCGCCCAGGTCGACCGCCTCGGCAAGCTCGCGACCGGCCTGCTCGATCTTTCGCGGCTCGAGGCCGGATCCGTCGAGATCGACCCGACGCCGACCGACCTTGGGATGCTCGCCCGAGCCGTGACCGGCGAGTTCATACCCGCGCTCGCCGCCCACGGCTCGAACCTCGAGCTCCGCGTCGGATCCGAGCCCGTCCGCGCGACCTGCGACCCCGAGCGGGTCGCCCAGGTCCTGCGGATCCTGATCGACAACGCGATCACCCACACGACGCCCGGAACGCCGATCGTCGTCACCGCCGCCCGACACCACCACCCCGAGGGAGCCTGGCTCGCCGTCGCAGACCACGGCCAGGGCATTCCCGACGACTCGACCGAGCGGATCTTCGACCCGTTCTTCACCTCCGACGGCGTCCAGGGATCCGGCCTCGGCCTGGCGATCGCCCGCGAGCTCGCCGAGCGCATGCGCGCCCGCCTCGAGGTCGAGTCCGAGCCCGGCCTGACGACCTTCAGGCTCGGCCTCCCCGTATGACCCGGGCGGGCCGGCGGGGCGCGGTCCGACGCCGGAAATAGTCAGCACCGGCAGGCGATTTGTACATTCTTTGGGCATCGTGTGATCGTCGCGAGCCCGGTGCGCTAGGGTCGGTCAGGTGGATGAGCGGCCGCTGGCCTACGACGACTTCGATCCCGCCGCCGAGGGACTGCGGGAAGCGCTCACGTCGACCGGGAACGGCTACTTCGCCACCCGCGGGGCCGCCGAATGGGAGGACGCCGACGACGTCCACTACCCGGGCACCTACGCCCACGGCCTCTACAACCGCGAGACGACGATCATGGGCGGTCGACCCGTCCTCAACGAGGATCTCGTCAACCTCCCGAACTGGCTCGTCCTCAAGCTCAAGATCGCCGGCGAGGACGCGATCCGCTTCGACAACGTCGAGCTCCTCGACTACCGGCACGAGTACGACATCGGCACGGCGATGGTCAGCCGCCGGCTGCGCTTCCGCGACCGCGGCGGCCGCGAGACCGAGCTGCGCAGCAGGCGCTTCACGAGCATGGCCCACTCCCACCAGGCCGCGATCGAATGGACGATCACCGCCCTCAACTGGTCCGGTCCCGTCGAGGTCGTCTCGGCCCTCGACGGGCGCGTCACCAACGGCGGGGTCGCCCGCTACAACCAGCTCGAAGGCCGCCATCTCGACCCCGTCTCCCCGCGGACCTTCGGCCCCGACGTGATCGCCCTCCAGGTCGAGACCCGCCAGTCGAACATCTACATCGCCGAGGCCGCCCGGACGTGTGTCTTCGACGGCGCGGGCGAGCGATCGGTCAGCCGGTCGCTCTACCAGATGGAGGACTACATCCAGCAGGTCCTCGGCTTCGAGGTCGACCAGGGGGGCCCCGTCCGGGTCGAGAAGCTCGTCTCCTTCTACACCTCCCGCGACCGCGCGATCAACGAGCCGCTGACCAACGCCGGCATCTCCGTCCGCCGCTACCCGAGCTTCGACGAGGCCCTCCAGCGCCACACCCGGGCCTGGGACGAGCTCTGGCGCTCGAGCGACATCTACCTCCCGGGCAACGAGCGCGTCCAGCAGCTCCTTCGCCTCCACATCTCCCACATCCTCCAGGTCTGCTCGCTCCACACGACCAACCACGACGCCGGAGTCCCCGCCCGCGGCCTCAACGGCGAGGCCTACCGCGGCCACGTCTTCTGGGACGAGCTCTATGTCTTCCGCTACCTCACCTCACGTCTCCCGGAGATCACCCGCGAGCTTCTGATGTACCGCTACCGGCGCCTTGGCGAGGCCCGCGCGGCCGCCCGCGAAGCCGGCTACACCGGTGCGATGTTCCCCTGGCAGAGCGGGAGCGACGGGAGCGAGGAGACCCAGATCGTCCACCTCAACCCCCTCTCAGGCCAGTGGGACGAGGACCTCAGCCACCGCCAGCGCCACGTCAACGCGGCGATCTTCTACAACGTCTGGCATTACCACGAGGCGACCGACGACCTCGACTTCCTGCGCGACCACGGCGCCGAGATCATGCTCGAGATCGCCCGCTTCTGGGGCTCGATCGCCCACTACAACCCCGAGCGCGACCGCTACGAGATCTGGGGGGTGATGGGCCCCGACGAGTTTCACGAGAAGTACCCCGGGGCCGAGGAGCCCGGCCTGCGCAACAACGCCTACACCAACGTCATGGTCGCCTGGATCTGTGAGCAGGCCCAGGTCGTCCTCGGTCTGCTCAGCGAGCGCCGCCGCGACACCCTGCGGGCGAAGATCGGGCTGACCGACGACGAGATCGTCCGCTGGGGGGAGATGAGCCGCAAGATGTTCGTCCCCTTCCACGGCGACGGCATCATCAGCCAGTTCGAGGGCTACGAGGACCTCTGCGAGCTCGACTGGGACGCCTACCGGGAGACCCACGGCAACATCCAGCGCCTCGACCGGATCCTCCGGGCCGAGGACGACCACCCCGACCGCTACAAGCTCGCCAAGCAGGCCGACACCGTCCTGCTCTTCTTCCTCTTCACCCCCCCCGAGATCGCGCACCTGCTCGCCCGCCTGGGATACGCGTGGGACTCGGGCAGCACCCGCCGGAACATCGACTACTACGACGAGCGGACCTCCCACGGCTCGACGCTCAGCTACGTCGCCCACGCCGGCGTACTCGCCCCGATCGAGCCCGAGCACTCCTGGGAGCGCTTCCTGATCGCGCTCGAGAGCGACGTCGGAGACATCCAGGGCGGTACCACCAAGGAGGGCATCCACCTCGGCGTGATGGCCGGGACGCTCGACCTGATGCAGCGCGCCTACACCGGCGCCCAGGTCCGGCGCGGCGTCCTCTACTTCCAACCGATCCTCGCCGACCGGCTCCAGGGCCTCTCGTTTCCGATGCAGGTCCACGGGACGCCGATCCGCGTGTCGGTCGGCGACGGCGAGCTCACGGTCGTGATCACCGGTGGCTTCAGCCGGCCGATCAGGGTCGGGATCGGCGACGACATACGCGAGCTCGGTCCCGGAGAGCGGTGCACGTTCAAGCTCGCAGCGACCGACCTTCCCGATCGCGGCGTCCACCCCGTCGGTGCCCAATGACCGTGCCCGGCGGGTTCCGCGGGGCGATCTTCGATGTCGACGGCGTGCTCGTCGACTCGCCGCACGAGGCCGCCTGGCGCGACACGTTCACCGAGCTGATGGAGCACGAGTGGGCAGACATCCGCGGCCAGTCGACCTGGACCCCCGACGCCTTCACCCCCGAGGTCTACCAGCAGGTCCTCTCGGGCAAGCCGCGGATGGACGGCGCCCGCGCCGCGCTCGAGCACTTCCACGTTCCCGACCCCGACGGCGCCCGCGTCAAGCTGTATGCCGATCGCAAGCAGGAGATGGTCGTCGACCTGATCGAGGCCGGCAAGTTCTCCGCCTACCCCGACGCCCTCCGCTTCCTGCTCGCCGTCAAGGACGCCGGAATTCGCGTTGCAGCGGCCTCCTCCTCGAAGAACGCCGGCCTCTTCCTCCGCCAGATCCGCCTCGACACGTTCGCGCAGGAGGAAGGGCTCGACTACGGTTGGATCGAGCCCGGCCTGACCCTGCTGGCAGCGTTTGACGCCGACACCTCCGGCCGCCACTTCGACCACGGCAAGCCCGCCCCCGACATCTTCCTGGCCGCTTCCAGCGAGCTCGGCTTCGACCCGGCCGACGCCTTCGTGATCGAGGATGCCGTCTCCGGGATCCAGGCCGCCAAGGCCGGCGGGTTCGGTGGCCTGGGCGTCGCGCGGGCCGATGACGAAGCCGCGCTGGCGGGCGCCGACGCCGACATCGTCGTCACGACGCTCGACGAGATCGACCTCGCCGGGCTGGGCGAGCGACGGCTCGTCCGGCGCGCCGGCTGACCAGGGTCTGCTGGTCGGGGGGTCGGGGGCCGGGGGGCGGGGTCCGCCGGGGGCCGTGGGGCCGGGGGCCGGGGTCCGGCGGGAGTCGGGGCTGGCCCGGCGTTGGGGCTGGCCGGGCGTTGGGGCTGGCCCGGCGTTGGGGCTGGCCGGCCGTCGGGGCTGGCCGGCCGTCGGGGCGGGCCGGCCGTCGGGGCAGGGCCGGATTGGGCCGTCCGGTGCTGGGCAGACGAGGCCTTGGGCAGACCGGCTGTCGGGAGCTGGCGGTTGGCCTGCCGGATGCCGCCGAACGGCGGTGCGAGTCGCGCCGGCGTGGGACCGGGTCGCCCGGATTTCGGGCGCGCGTCTGTATAGTCCGCCGTCGCTTGTCCTCGACTCCCCCCACATATGACCTGATCCTGATGCTCGATCTGTCGGCGACCGACGAGGTTCGAGCGAAGATCGTCGCCGACACGCGGGCGGCCGTCGAAGCCGGAGGAACCCTGATCGGCTACCACGACTGGGGCACGCGGGCGATGACCTACGAGATCGAGCACCGCAAGCAGGCCGAGTACCACCTGCTGCAGTTCCACGCGACACCCGACCTCCTGGCTGCGCTCGGCCGGACGCTGCGGATCACCGACGGCGTCGTCCGCCACCGGATCATCAAGCTCGCGCCCGGGACTCCCGACGCACCCCGCCCGCCGGCTTCCGAGCCGGCATCGTCGGCGCGGTCCGCGGCACCCACGCACGCCTAACCGCGTAGTTCTTAGTCGCCCCCCCGGATGGTTTCGGCAGGTCTCGCGGCCGGAAGGCCGTGCGCCCGTCTTCGGGGTTGGATGCGTGTGGGGTGTCTCTCCGAAAAGTGCTTGCCGGACTCCGGCAAGCATTTCTGCGGAAGGATGTCGCGTTTCCCAAGCCCTTGGGTCGACGAAATCCCGAGGCCTGCTCGACGTCAGCCGTTTCCCGCAAAACGCGGGCAGACGCGGCGTACCGGCCGGACGCCGCTCTACAGTGCGTGCAGACCCGATCCGAGCGAAAGCGCCACCCCCGCGGGGTGGAATCGAAAGGAGCACCATATGGCCAGGAATCTCAACGTCGTAGCGATCACAGGCAATCTGACCCGAGATCCGGAACTCCGATCCCTGCCGAGCGGATCGTCGGTATGCAGCCTGCGCGTCGCGGTCAACACGCAACGCAAGAATGGGGCCGGCGAGTGGGAGGAGAAGCCCAACTTCTTCGACGTGACGGTCTGGGGTGCCCAGGGCGAGGCGTGCGCCCGCTTCCTCAGCAAGGGCCGGCCGGTCGCCATCCAGGGACGCCTCGAGTGGCGCGAGTGGGGCGAGGAGGGGCAGAAGCGCCAGTCAGTCGATATCATTGCCGATTCCGTCCAGTTCCTGGGCGGTCGCGACGACGTTGCCCAGGGCAACGGCTTCGGGACTTCCGGGATGGGCGCCAGCGCCAGGAGCGACGTTCCGGTCGATGATCGGGACTTCCAAACGGCTCCGAGCAGTGTGGGCGCGGGCGTAGGCGACGACGATATTCCGTTCTAGAGACTGCGAAGGATCAGATGGCAAAGAGCCGTGGTGGACGGGCCAAGCCGGCCCGCAGGCGTGACAAGAAGGGCGGGCCCGGGAGCGGCCGGCGCAAGCCCTGCAACCATTGCCGCGAGAAGATCGAGCAGGTCGACTACAAGGACGTCGTCGGTCTGCGGAAGTTCATCTCCGAGAAGGGGAAGATCCGCTCGCGGCGGATCACCGGGGCCTGCAGGCGCCACCAGAGCCAGATCGCCCGCGCCGTGAAGCGGGCTCGCGAGCTCGCGCTGCTGCCGTACGTGAACGAGGGCGCTCAGGAGACACCAGAGCGTGGGGGTCGTCGCGATCGCGGCGACCGTGAGCGCTGATGCCCCAGGCGATCCTGCTTGCCGACGTCGAGGCGCTCGGTCAGCGCGGCCAGGTCATCGACGTCTCGAAGGGCTACCTCCGGAACTTCCTGATCCCCCGCAAGCTCGCCCAGCCGGCCACGGCCGGTTCGATCGCGGCGGCCGCCCAGCGCTCAGCCGCCGCCGAGCGGGCACAGCGCGCGGCCCTGGCGCGGGCCGGCGAGGATGCCGCCCTCCTCTCGAAGACCGTGCTCACGATCACCCAGCAGGCCGGCGACGACGGCCGGCTGTTCGGCTCGGTTACCAACCAGGACATCGCCGACGCGATCCGTGAGGCCCGGGGCCTGCGAATCGACAAGCGCAAGGTCCACCTCGAGGAGCCGATCAAGAACGTCGGCACTCACATGGTCGTCGTCGAGATCGCCGACGGCGTGACCGCCACGATCAAGACGATCGTAACCGCCAGTCGCTGACCCACCCGGGCGCTCGGTGGTCCGGCCCGCCCGGGAGAAGTCCGGCCCGCTCGGCCCGCCCCGAGCCTCAGGCCGGCCCGGCGTCGGTCACGGCCGGATCGAGGATCTCGACCGGCCGGGCCTCGTCAAGCCGGGTCGAGAAGTAGTCGCCGGGCTCGATCTCACCGAGCGCGACCAGCACGAGCCGGAGGATGCCCTGGTGGCCGACGAGCACCGGGCAGTCGTGGGCGGCGATCGCCTCGGCGGTCGCGGTTCGGGCCCGCAGGAGCGCCTCGCCGAGCGGCTCCATGCCGGGGAGGGGCGAGCCGTAGGGATCCTCCCTCCAGGCCTCGAACAGCGGACCGAAGCGCTCACGCGCCGCTTGGCGGTCGAGGCCCTCGATCGGCCCGTAGTCGACTTCGATCAGGCGGGGCTCGACCCGCAGCGGGGCGCCGGTAGCCGCCGCGATCGCCCGGCCGGTCTCCTGGGCGCGGATCAGCGGGCTCGAGTAGATCGCGTCGACGCCTGCCTGCGCGAGCTCCTCGGCCGCCAGCCGAGCCTGCTCGGACCCGGTCGCGGTGAGCGGGATGTCGGCCCGTCCGGAGTAGATCATCCGGGCCGAGCGGTCGGTCTGGCCATGGCGGACGACGTAGAGGCGGGCTGCCGAGCTCACCGGCCGAAGACTACGAGGACCGGGCCGCCGGGAGCCTGGACCCGGGGTCATCCGGTCGACGCGCCATCCTTTCATTCATGCGCAGATTGCGGCAACTCCCCCTCGGTGAGCCAGGAGGCGACCTAGGATCGGGGATCCGATGAGCACTCAGATCCCAATCGTCCCGCGCCCCCGCAACGGAAGCGCCGCCGCCACGTCAGCCGCCGGTGGACCGGGCCGGACGCCGCAGGGCATGACGCCACCGCACAACATCGAGGCCGAGCAGTCGGTGCTCGGGGCGATCCTCCTCTCCGAGCGGACAATGTACTCCCTCGTGATCGAGGAGGCCCTCCGGCCGGAGGATTTCTACCGCGACCGCCACAGCGTGATCTACACGGCGATGCTCGAGCTCTACGAGCAGAGCGAGCCGATCGACCTCCTGACGGTCTCAGAGCAGCTCCGGCGGACCGGAAAGCTCGAGGAGGCCGGCGGGTCCGAGGCGGTCGACGTGCTGGCGAGCACCGTCCCGAACGTCGCCAACCTCCGCCATTACGCGCAGATCGTCCGCGACGCGGCCCTCATGCGCCGCCTCCTCGGCGCGACCTACGCGATCCAGACGAGCGTCCTCGACCAGCGCGAGGGGGCCCGGGAGATCGTCGAGCAGGCCGAGAAGGCCGTCCTCGAGGTCGCCCACGGCGACAGCAAGCAGGACTTCCGCCAGATCGGCAGGGTCCTCGACGACGAGCTCGACAAGCTCCACAAGCTCTCGCTCGAGGAGACCACCCTGACCGGAACAGGCTCGGGCTTCCGCGACCTCGACGCGATCACCGGCGGCTTCCAGCCGGGCAACCTGATCGTCCTCGCCGCCCGACCGTCGATGGGCAAGAGCTGCCTGGTGACGAACATCGCCGAGAACGCCGCGATCGAGTACGGCAAGCCGGTCGCCCTGTTCTCACTCGAGATGTCAGAGGCCGAGCTCGCCCAGCGGTTCATCGCCTCCCAGGCGCGGATCAAGGGCGACGAGCTCCGCAAGGGGCGCGTCGGCGAGGACCGCTGGCCGAAGATCATCAAGGCCAGCCAGCGGCTGGCCGGAGCCCCGCTGTGGGTCGACGACTCCTCGGACATCGGCCTGCTCGAGATCAGGGCGAAGACCCGCCGCCTCCACTCCCAGCACGAGGAGGGCCTCGGGATGGTGATCGTCGACTACCTCCAGCTCCTGCGGGCCGAGTCTCGGAGCGAGAACCGCTCGGAGGTGATCGGCCAGATGTCGCGGGGCCTCAAGCTCCTGGCCCGCGAACTCGAAGTTCCGGTGATCGCCCTCTCCCAGCTCAACCGGGGAGTCGAGCAGCGCCAGGACAAGCGACCGCTCCTCTCGGACCTCCGGGAGTCGGGAGCCGTCGAGCAGGACGCCGACCTCGTCGTCTTCATCTACCGCGACGACTACTACAACCCCGACGACTCAGAGCGCCCCGGCGAGGCCGACCTGATCATCTCCAAGCACCGCAACGGCGCCCTCGGGACCGTCACGCTGACCTTCCAGCCCGAGTACCCCCGCTTCATGAACTACACGAGCGGCGAGCGGTTCGGCTAGCCACGAGGCCGGCCCCCCGACGCCATCCGGCCGCGCCCGGCGCCCGCTCAGAGCGTCATCTCCCTCACCGCCCGGCCGTGAGGAGTCGGTCGACCTCCAGCCGGAGGCCGTCACCCCTCGCGTGCAAGCGCGAACGGGGTCCCTTCCGAATCCCGGCAGATCGCCCACTGCTCGCCCGGATGGACCACGCTCCCGCCGAGCTCCCTGACCCGCTCGACCGACGCGGCGACATCGGCGACGGCAAAGTACGGCAGCGAGAACGTGTCCCCCGGCCCGATCCCCCGTTCGTGGATCCCGATCTCAGCTCCGCCGGAGCGCGTCTGCCAGCCGCTTCCCTCACCCGTCCCTCGTTGCTCGAGCTCGATGTCCAGCAGCCCCGACCAGAAGCGTCTCGCTCGTTCATGGTCGTCGGCCGGAAACTCGATCAGCGACAGCGGTGATGTGGTCATGCCTCGGACAATACGCCGCCGCCCCGCCGGCCACGGCGCCCCACCGGCCCCCGCCGGCCCCCGCCGGCCACGGCGCCCCACCGGCCCCCGCCGGCCCCCACCGGCCACGGCGCCCCACCGCCCCAGCGGCCCCACCGCCCCACCGGCCCCCGCCGGCCCCACCGGCCCCCGCCGGCCCCACCGGCCCCGCCGCCCCGGCGGCCTCCGGTCCCGCTCAGCCGCGGCCGGCGTCGGCCCGCAGGACCTGCCTGAGCTTGACGCGGGCGCCGGTCTGCATCACCGAGCGGGCGTAGACGACGCCGGCGAGGCGGGCAGTGAGGAGGGTCGCGAGCACGCAGAGGACAGCCGAGGCGGCCACCTGCCAGGCGGAGACGGCGCCGATCGCAAATAGCGTCGGCATCGCGACCGGGGCCGTCCACGGGACATAGCCGAGTACGTCGTAGAAGGAGTTCGACCCGTTGAAGAGGACGCCGTTGGCGAGCGAGTAGGCGAGGATCAGGGGGATGAAGAGGGGGAACGCGGCGTTCGCGGCATCCGACTGCCGGGTGATCAGGGATCCGGCGGCGGCGAACGCCGAGCAGTAGAGCGCGAACCCGAGGACCAGCCAGAGGACGCCGATCAGGACGACGCCGCCGGCCGTACCGTGGACGGCGTTCGACCCGACCGTGACCCCGCAGATCCCGAAGGTAGCGGCGACCGCGAGGATCTGGGCGAAGGCGATCGCCGCGAAGCCGATCACCTTGCCCATCAGGAGCTGCGTCGGCGCGACCGTCGCGAGCAGGACCTCGACGACCCGGCTGGTCTTCTCCTCGCCGACCGACTGGGTGATCCGCATGCCGTAGAAGAAGATCACGATGTAGATCACAAGGGCGACGCCCAGCCCGGTGAACCGGCTAGTAAGGCTCTTGGGGGCCCCCTCGAGACCGCGGACGGGAATCGCGATCCCCTCGGCGAGGGCCGTCTGGGCCGCGGCGGGCGAGAGCTTGGCGACGAGCCCTGCGAGCTCGGCCACCGCCCCGGCGAAGGTCGACTCAGACGAGGTCGAGCCGGAGACCGGCTCCTTCTTGATCAGGATCTCCCGCCCGTCGACGATCGCCACGCTCAACGCTCCGGACTTGAGCTCGGTCCGGGCGACCGCGACGCTCGCAACGGCGCGGAGCTCGACCCGATCGCCGGTCACCCGCCCGGCCGCCGTGACCGCCTGGCGCAGGGACGGACCGGCCGCTCCGACCAGGCCGACCTTCTCGGTGCTCTGGTGATGACCGATGATCGTCGGGACGATGACCGCGGCGGCGACCCCGAGGATCATGATCGCGGTTGTGATCCACAACGACTTCGCCCGCGAGCGCTCGGCGATCTCCCGGCGGGCGATCAACCAGGCATTCGGCCACCAGAGCCTCATCCCGCGCCCTCGGCGGACGGCCGGCCGATCGCGTCGCGAAAGACCTCGGAGAGCCGGCGGTGGGCGAAGCTGAAGTGCTCGAGCCGTCCGGCCGTCCGCGCGGCGTCGAGGACCGCCTGGGTGTCGGCCGCCCGGGCGAGCGTCAACGTCACGCCCCCACCCTCCCGACCCGGGTCGATCCGCTCGACGCCGGCAACGCCGGCCACCGCCCGCTCGAGCGCCCCCGGCCGACCGGCGACCCTGACCTCGAGTCGGGGCGGACCCGACCGGGCGAGCTCGTCGACCCGCCCTTCGACGACGAGACGCCCGTGATCGACGATCGCGACGCTCTCGCAGAGGTGCTCGACGAGGTCGAGCTGGTGGCTGGAGAAGAGCACCGTCGCCCCGGAGGCCGCCTGCTCGGAGAGGATCGCCGAGAACGCGTCGACGGCGACCGGGTCGAGGCCGGAGAACGGCTCGTCGAGGACGAGTAGGTCGGGCGAGTGGACGAGCGACGCGGCCAGCTGGACGCGCTGCTGGTTGCCGAGTGACAGCGACTCGAGCTTGTCCGCCCGTCGGTCGCCCAGGCCGAGGCGCTCGGTCCAGAGCAGAGCGGCCCCACGGGCGGCGGCCGGTGTCAACCCGTGGAGGCGGCCGAGAAAGACCAGCTGGTCGAGGATCGCCATCCCCGGATAGAGGCCGCGCTCCTCGGGCATGTAGCCGAACCCCCGCCGCTGCGACGGGCCGACCGGCCGACCGTGCCAGGCGACAGAGCCGCCGTCGAGCGAGACCAGCCCGAAGATCGCCCGCATCGCCGTCGTCTTGCCGGCGCCGTTGGGCCCGAGAAAGCCGAAGACCTGACCGGGTGTGACGGTGAAGGCAAGCTCGTCGAGGGCGACGACGTCGCCGTAGCGTCGACTGAGGTCGACCAACTCGAGCACCGCGCGAGCCTACCGCCCCGACCAGGTGTCCGGACTCTTCGGCCGGACGGTCCACGGCTCGGGTCGGCCGCGGGTGCGAGGATGTCGGGCGTGTCCGGCACGCTCGAGGATTCCGAGCCCGGGCCCGACGCCCCCGGCCCGGTCGGCCCCGTCGGCCCGGTCGCCCCGGTCGCCCCGGACGGCCCGGTCGACCCGGACGGCCCGGTCCCCCCGGACGCCCCACGGGAGTGGGTGGGTCACGTGATCGTGTGCGGCCTCCACCAGATCGGCCGGCGGGCGGTCGAGCAGTTCCACGTGGCCGGAGCCCGGGTCGTCGTGGTCGACGACACGGTCGACAAGTCGTTCGCGAGGCTGGCCCGCGGCTGGGGGGTTCCGACGCTGGCGCGGGGGGGCAACCTCGGTGAGCCGCTCGTCGACGCCGGGATCGCCGGGGCGCTGGCGGTCGTCGTGACCGAGACGAGCGACCTCCGGACGCTCGAGACGGTCCTCCTGGTCCGCGATCTGCGGCCGGACGTCCGGGTGGTCGCCCACCTCGACAACCCGGCCGTGGCCCACGCCGTCGAGGAGGTCACCGGGGCGGCGACGGTCCTCGATGTCGGCGCGCTGTTCGCCCCGTCGGTGATCGAGGCGTGCGTCGGCCGCAGGGCCCACGACATCGTCCTTGGGTCGACCCGCTTCGTCACGACGGAGGTCACGGCTCCCCGGGCGGCCAGCCTCCGAGAGCTGTTCGGGAGCCTCGCGCCGCTCGGGGTGATCAGGAAGTCAGACGACGAGCTGGTCGTCTGTCCGGGGCGCGATCTCCCCGTCGAGGCCGGCGACCGGGTGACGCTGCTCGGAACCGAGGCCGAACTCGACGCGGCCGACCTGGCGCCGCGGTCGGGGGCCGGGGTCGAGCTCCAGGACGCCGGGGCGCGGGCGCTCGCCCGAGTGGGCGGCTTCTTGGCGAGGATCGCGGCCGAGGTCGACCGGCCCCTGCGGATCGCCCTCCTGCTCGGGCTGGGTCTGCTCGTGGTGTCGACGCTGGTCCTCCACCTCGCCTACCAGACCCCCGGCCACGGCCGCCTGCCGGTGATCGACGCGATCTACTTCACCGTCGAGACGGTCGCGACGGTCGGCTTCGGAGATTTTTCGTTCTCCAACCAGTCCGGCCTCGTCGAGGCCTTCGGGATCGGTCTGATCGTCGCGGGGACGACGCTCGTCACGACGCTCTTCGCGTTGCTCACCAACGCCCTCGTCACCCGGCGGATCGCCCAGTCGCTCGGTCAGGCTCAGATCCCGGGGATGCGCGGCCACACGGTGATGGTTGGGCTCGGGGCGGTCGGCATGAAGGTCCTCGACGGGCTGCTCCAGCGGGGGCGGGAGGTCGTCGTGATCGAGCGGGACGAGACCAACACGTACGTCGCCGAGATCCGCCGGCGGGGGGTCCCACTCGTCCTCGGGGACGCGACCCGGGGGACGGCGCTCGAGGCGGCGAACCTCGCCCGGGCGGGATCGGTCGCGATCCTGACGTCGGACGACCTGACGAACATCGAGACAGGTCTGGCCGTTCGCGACCGCCTCGGTCCGCGCTGGTCGCAGGTGCCGGTCATCCTGCGGGTCTTCGACCGCCAGCTCGGCCGGCGTCTGGAGCAGAGCTTCGACTTCCGCCACGTCTGGTCGACCGCGGCGATCGCGGCGCCGTGGTTCGTCGGGGCGGCGCTCGGGCTCGATGTCGTCTTCAGCTTCTACGTCGGCAACCGGCCGTTTCTCGTCGCCCGGCTGCGGATCGGCCGGGGCGGGGGTCTCGAGAACCTCTCGATGTCGGACCTCTCGGCCGGAATTCGCGTGGTCGCGATCGCGCGGGCGGGGGAGCCGAACGAGCTGGAGCACCCGCCGCGCCGGGACACCCGGCTCGCGGCCGGGGACGACGCGTACCTCGCCGGACCATACGAGGAGCTGCTGGCGATCCTCCGCCGCGACCGGGCGGGTCCCGGACGTGCTGGCGGCGATGCCTCGGACGGGGAGATCTGAGGGGTTCTTTCGGAGCGGTCGTCGGCGGGTGCGGCACCCGGCGGTGGAGCGGGCGGACTGCGGGCGGCCAGGTGAGGTCCTCGGCGTGCGGGCGCTCAACCGGAGGCTGGTGGCCCGCCAACTCGTCGTAGCAGGGTTCCGAGGCACCGGTCGAGCGATTTGCCGCGCCTGGGCGCGCAGTAGGCCGGCTGGCGGATCGACTTGATCACGGCGCCGTGCGCGTCGTGCCAGACGATCGCGACCGGCGCGATCGGCGCGAGCGGTCCGGAGGTCGGGGGGAACTGCGGGAGCCGCGGCACCGGGAGACCGCTCGGCGAGCGGGCGAGCTTCGGCCGCCTGACCCTGCCGCTGACGCTCAGCTCGAAGAAGTTGCCGGTCACGGCCAGCGTTCGCGGCGGGCGGTGGCGATAGACGAACTCGACGCTGGCGACGCCGTCGGGCACGAGACCGTCGATCGTGCCCGATTGCGTCTCGTATCGGCCCGCCGGCCCGCCGCTGCCGAACGACGAGCTCTGAGCGCCGCCGGCGAGGATCTGGGCAGCAGTCGAAGCCGCGCCGCCTCCGCCGGCCTGCGCGCCGGCGGCCGTCAGCTCGGTTAAGAAGAGCAGGAAGTGCGGATGCAGCGCGACCTGCTGTTGGAGGGCCTGCTGCTGGTGGAGCTCCTGCGGCGTGAATGGCGGCTTGCAGGTGGTCGGGATCGCCGGCGGGGCGAAGAAGGCCGGGATCAGAAAGAAGCGCTCACCGTGGTCGGTCCTCGCCAGCAGCCGTTCGTAGGCGACCTCGACGCCCTGGAGGGCGGGGTCTCGCAACGTTGACGGCGGCGGGATGTCGGTCGGGACCTGGGGGCGGCGGAGCACGCCGAGGATCGCCAGCAGCGACTGGTCGGGCGCGGTCGGCAGGTTGGTCAGCACGACCGGCTTGGGAGCGCCGCCGCGGCACACGTGCCCGGTGACGACGACCTTCCCCCCCGGCTTGGACCGGGCCGCGACGCCGCTGAGGCCGCTGAGGCCGAGCAGGACGATCGCGACGGCGCCGGCCAACGGCACGCCGAGACGAAGCCGCATCCGCCTGCGTGACCGGACGGTCGACGGGCCCACCGGCCAAGACTACCTCCGTTCATCCGTCGGGGCTCGGGGACGGCTCTGCGAGGCCGGCGCTCTCGCGACGGGCGTCGAGCAGCTCGGTGAGGATCACCTGGATCGACCCGGCGACGGGAATCGCCGCGAGCGCCCCGAGGATCCCGGCGACCTCCGTGCCGATCAGGATCGCCGCGATGATCGAGAGGGGCGAGAGCTCGAGGGCGTGGCCGTAGATCAGCGGCCGGAGCGTGTGTCCCTCGACGAGGTGGTAGACGCTGAGCAGGCCGAACACGACGAGGCCGGTGACGAGGCCGTTGGTGACGGCGATCAGCGAGAGGAGGAGGGTCACGACGAGCGGGCCGATGTAGGGGATCAGCTCGATGAAGACGACGAACAGCGCGAGCGGGAGGGCGTACGGGACACCCGCGATCAGGAGGATCACCGCGGCGTAGACGCCGGCGATCAGGCTGGCGATCAGGTTGCCGGTGACGAATCCCGAGACCGACCGGTAGACGCCCGAGCCGATCCGCTGCACCTGGGCACGCCGGTCGCGGGGCAGGGCACCGGTGATCCGCTCGCGCCACTCGGGGCCCTCGAGCAGCATGAAGAGCGTCATGAAGGCGATCACGAAGACGCCGACCAGGCTGGTCGCGAGGCCCTTGAGGATGCTCAGGGCCGGAGCCGCGTCGCCGGTCAGCCTGCTCGCGCTGACGCCCTTCGTCGCGTTCTGGACCTTCTCGACGACGTGGTACTTGCGCTCGAGGAAGCCGAGCGGCCCCCGCCCCTTGGTCAGGTCCGAGACGACGTGCGGGAGCGACTGGATGAACTTCGTGATCTGATCGACGAGCGGCGGGATCAGGACGAGTCCGGCGAGGACGAAGACGAGCAGGGCGATCACGTAGACGGCGCCGACCGCCGTCCCCCGGCCGAGGCCGCGGCGCTGGAAGAACTCGACCGCCGGGTTGAGCGCGACGGCGAGGAACAGGGCGATCGCGATCAGGACGAGAGCCGACCGGGCGAGCAGCACGAGGGCCACGGCGACGAGGACGCCTAGCACGACGGCGGCGATCGCCAGCAGCGTGCTCAGACGGAAGACGACGACCCGGGGTGCCGGGTCCTCCGGCGGACGCGACGGCGCGAGCGGCGGGTCGCCCGGCTGACGCGACGACTGAAGAGGCGGGTCGCCCGGCGGACGCGACGGCACGAGCGGCGGGTCGCCCGGCGGACGCGACGGCTCGAGCGGCGGGTCGCCCGGCGGACGCGACGACTGGACGGGCGGGTCACCCGGCTGACGCGACGACTGAAGAGGCGGGTCGCCCGGCGGACGCGACTCCGGGAGCCCCGGGTCGGGAGTCGACGGCGCCGCCCGGTCGGGGTCGGCGCTCAGCCGACGAACTCGATGTCGACGGCCTCGCCGGCGGGGATCAGCTCGCGATCCTCGGGCACGAGGGCGAGGGCCGGGAGGCCGAGCATCGACGTCAGGATGTGCGATCCCTGGGCCCCGTTCGGCGTCACGTGCCACCCGTCGTCCTGCATCTCGGCGTTGCACCGTACGACCGTCGCCCGGCCGATCGTCCCCGGGAGGTCGGCCCCGGCGATGCCACGGACGGTGTTCTGCTTGTAGCTGCGCCCCTGGAGGGCGTAGAGGGCGGGGACGACGAGCACACGAAAGGCGGTCAGGGCCGACCCGGGGTTGCCGGGGAGGGCGAAGACGAGGGTCCCGTCGCGGGCGACGTAGAAGCAGACCTGGCCGCCCGGCTTGAGGCTGACACGCGCGATCACCTCGCGAGCGCCAAGCGCCTCGAGCGCCGGACGGACGTGGTCGTGCGGGCCGACCGAGACCCCGCCGCACGTGATCAGGATGTCGACGCCGTCCATCGCCGCCCCGAGTTTTGCGATCGTCGCCTGCCGGTCGTCGCCGACCCGCTCGCGCAGGCAGACCTCCCCCCCGGCGGTCCGCACCGCCGCCGTCAGGGCCGGTCCGTTCGAATCGCGGATCTCGCCGGGCTCGAGCTCCCGGCCGGGCTCGACGAGCTCGTCGCCGGTCCCGATCAGGGCGACCCGCGGCCGGCGGGCGACCCGCGGCCGGGGGATGTTGACCGACGCGAGCACGCCGATCTCCGGCGAGCCGACCAGCGTCCCCGCCCGCAGGATGACGGTCCCCGACGCGATGTCCTCGCCCGCGAAGCGGACGTCGTTGCCAACCCGGACGGCCTCGTTCACCGTGACCGTCTCCTCCCCGGCTCGGGTCAGCTCCTGACGGACGATCGCGTCGGCCCCGGCGGGCACGGGCGCGCCCGTCGAGATCCGGATCGCCGTTCCAGGCTCGACGCGGACGTCGGTCGGCGTGCCGGCCCGCGACTCGCCGATGATCCTCAACTCGACCGGCGGGTCCTGGGTGTCGGCCGACAGCAGGGCGTACCCGTCCATCGACGACGACGCGAACGGCGGAACGTCGTTCGGCGCCGTCGCATCCTCCGCCAGGACCCGCCCGAGCGCGTCGTCGAGGCCGACCTCCTCGGCGCAGACCGGGACGACCTGGTCGAGCACCAGCTGCCGGGCATTCTCGATCGAGATCCGCTCGCCAATCACGCGCGGGACGCTACCACGCGGCTGAGAGCTCCTCGGTCGACGACGCCCGCCCGCCGACCGCCGCCTTCGACCTACGGCTGCAGGCGCTCGACCGTCCATCCGGATTGCCCATCTGAGGTGAAGCGGATCCGGTCGTGCAGGCGGTCCGGCTGGCCCTGCCAGAACTCGATCGCCGCCGGCCGCAGGACGTAGCCGCCCCAGTGGGGCGGCCGGGGCACCTCGGCGTCCGCGAAGCGCTCGGCGAGGGCTGAGACCCGCTCGTCGAGGACCCCCCGCGACTCGAGCGGCCGGCTCTGGTCAGACGCCCAGCTGCCGATCTGGGTCGACCGCGGTCGTGAGGCGAAGTACGCGTCGTTGTCCTCGGCCGACAGCCGGCTGACCCGCCCGGTGATACGGACCTGGCGATGGCTCTCGTGCCAGCCGAAGGTCGCCGCCGCCCGCCCGGACGACTCGACCTGGCTCGCCTTGGGGCTCTCCTGGTTTGTGAAGAACCGCAGCCCGTCGGCTCCCAGCCCGCGGAGGAGGACGTACCGGGCGTGGGGCTGGCCGTCGGCGTCCACACTCGCCAGGAGCATCGCGTTCGGGCTCGGCGCGCCCGCCGACACGGCTTCGTCGACCCACCGCCCCAGCGCGGCGATCGGATCCGGCCCGAGGGCTTCTGGGTCGAGCCGCGCGGCCGGCTCGTAGGCCCTCCCGACCCGGGCGACGCCGCCCGCCCCGCCCGGGTTGCGGGCGATCACGAGGGCCACCCCCCGCTCGCCCCGCGGCTCCTCCAGCCGCCCGGCGACCCAGGTCAGCTCGTCCACCCGCCAGGCGCCGGTCGCCCGCTGCACCTCCCAGCCGGCGAGCAGCTCGTCGAGTCCGGGCGCGTCGTAGACCCGCTCGAAGTCGTCGACCCCGGCCTGGCCGAACGGGGTCGTGAGGACTAGGAGCCCACCCGGCCGCACCCTCCGGCCGAGCTCCGAAAGAGCAGCGATATCCCGCCGCTCGGCCTCGCCCGAGCCGGGGTAGGCCCCCAGGCCGAAGTGCTCGACCGCCGACAGCACGACGGCCGCGTCGAACCCGGTCAGCTCGGCGTCGAGCTCGTCCAGGCGGCAGGCTTCCGCCCGCAGGCCCGGATGGGTCAGCGGGTACCCGCGGGGGTCGACGACACACACCTCATAGCCCAGCGACGCCAGGCTCAGACCGACCGTGCTCTCGCTCCCTCCGACGTCGAGCACCCGCGCCCCCGGACGCAGGCCGGCCAGCCCGGCGAATACGAACGGCTGCTCGACGACCCGCTCGTTGACGTGGCGGACCCTCACCCCCGGCGGCCGGTAGTCGAGTGCGACCGGCGGGTTGAACCAGAGCTCCGACTGCGCCGCGTACCCCTCGTGCCCCTCGACCCAGTTGAGGAACAGCCCGAGCTCGGCCGTGAGCTCCTCGACCCGGCCGTGGCCCCCGGCGACGAGCTCCCGGTAGCGCAGGACGGCGATCCGCTCGTTGATCGCCCGGTGCTCGGCCTCGAGGCGCTCCATGTGGCCGTGGAGCTCGGCCGCCCGGTCGGTCACGTGCTCGTTGACGATCGCCGCCGTCCACCGGACCCGCGGGTCTAGCAGCCGGCGTGCCGGCCACCCGAGCAGGCGGGCGAGCCCCGACCGAGGAGCCCTGAGATCGTCGCCCGCCACGCCGGTGAAACTACCAGCGCAATAGAGTGTGGTCATGGCTGAGACGTGTTACTGCGGCTGCGACCGGGAGGTCACCGGTGACGACCTCGCCCTCTCTGAGACCGGCCAGAACATCCGCGAGATCCTCGACGTCCTGAAGAACCTCTCGCTCCCCCTCAGCCAGGAGATCCCCGAGGCCAAGGACCGGATCACCCGGCTGATCTCAGACGGCGAGCGCTTCGACGAGCTGATCGCCGGCCTGATCCACGGGACGGTCGAGACGCCGGGCGCCGAGGTCTCGCGCCAGATGAGCGCCTGGCTGCAGGCCGCCGGGTCGGTCGCCGACACCCACATGAAGCTGCTCGGCCGCTCGCGGAAGGCCGACAAGGACAAGAAGGCGTCGGGCACGAACGGCAAGGCCGCCGAGAAGTAGCACGATGACCGGCGAGCGCTGCAGCTTCGACCTCTGCGACGGGAGCGGCTTTCTCGTCGACGAGGAGACCCGCACGTCGACCCCCTGCCGCTGCCGCCCCGCCCGTCTCGCGAAGACCCGCGCCCGCCGTCTCGAGGGTCAGATCCCCAAGCTCTACCGGGAGATCTCCTTCGAGCACTCCGACGTGATCGACATCGAGCGCAACTGCCCGGCCCAGGTCCGCGAGGTCCGCTCCTATGTCCGCGAGCTCGACGCCAACATCCAGAAGGGCCGCGGCCTCTGGCTGACCGGGAGCTACGGGACCGGCAAGACGGCGCTCGCGATGATCGTCTCGAAGGCCGCGATCGACGCCGGCCACACCGTTGCGATCTACTCCTGCCCCCGCCTGCTCAGCGTGATCCGCGAGTCGATCGACGGCGGCGGGATGCTCGACTTCCTCGACCGCCTCGCCCAGGTCGACCTCCTCCACATCGACGACCTCGGCGCCGAGCGGCGGACCGAGTGGGTGCTCGAGCAGCTCTACTGCATCGTCAACACCCGCTATGAGGAGCAGCGGGCCACGCTTGTCACCTCGAATCTCGACCTCGAGGCCCTCACAGCCCAGGTCGGCGAGCGGATCGTCTCCCGGCTCGAGGGGATGTGCGGCGAGCCGCTGCCGTTCTACGGGACCGACGCCCGCCGCAAGACGTACTCCGTCTAGGGGGCGCCGGCCGTGCGGGGCGGGCGGGCCGGGCGGCGGGCTCGGGTCGTGCGGGGCGGGCCCGCCGGCGGGGCGCGGGCAGCGCGGGGGCGGCCGGCCGGCGGGGCGCGGGGGCGGGCGGCCGGCGGGGCGCGAGGATCCGAGCTCGCGACCCGTCCACGTAGACTTTGCCGGGTATGCCCGGAATCGTGATCGTCGGTGCCCAGTGGGGCGATGAAGGCAAGGGGAAGATCACCGATCTGCTCGCCGAGCAGGTCGACGCCGTGATCCGTTTCCAGGGCGGCAACAACGCCGGCCATACGATCGTCCGCGGGGACGTCGAGTGGAAGTTCCACCTGATCCCGTCGGGCATCCTCTATCCGGGCAAGCGGTGCATCATCGGCAACGGGGTGGTCGTCGACCCGGGCGTCCTGATCGACGAGATCGCCGGGCTCAGAGAGCGCCGGATCGACGTCTCGGGGCTGCGGATCTCGGCCAACGCCCACCTGATAATGCCCTACCACCTGTTTCTCGACACGGCCGGCGAGGCCCGGCTCGGGAAGCTCCAGATCGGGACCACGAAGCGGGGAATCGGCCCGTGCTACGCCGACAAGGCCGCCCGCCTCGGGATCCGCGTCCAGGACCTGCTCGACGAGAAGATCCTCAAGAAGAAGATCTCCGCCGCGCTCGAGCCCAAGCGGCTGTCGCTGCGACCGTGGGCCAAGGACCCGTCCCTCGACCTCCACGCGATGACCGAGCAGTACCTGACCTACGGCCACCAGCTCGAGCGCCACATCGCCGACACGACCCGTCTGGCCTGGGACCTGCTCGGGGCCGGGCGCAACGTGCTCTTCGAAGGCGCCCAGGGCGCGATGCTCGACATCGACCACGGGACCTATCCCTTCGTGACGTCTTCGAACCCCTGCGCCGGTGCCGCGTGCACCGGGTCGGGCGTCGGGCCGAAGGACATCGACGAGATCTGGGGGATCTGCAAGGCCTACACGACCCGCGTCGGGTCCGGGCCGTTCCCGACCGAACTCGACGACGAGGTCGGCGAGGAGCTCCGGGCGAAGGGACACGAGTTCGGGACGACGACCGGCCGGCCACGCCGGTGCGGGTGGCTCGACTTGGTCGCGCTGCGCTACGCCGCCCGCCTGAACACGCTGACCGCGCTGGCGATCACCAAGCTCGACGTCCTGTCGGGCTTCGACGAGGTCATGGTCTGCACCCGTTACCGGGGGCTCGAAGGCGCCGAGTTCGACCACTTCCCCTACCACCAGTCGGTCCTCCACCACGCGACCGGCGAGTTCCAGGCGCTCGAGGGCTGGAGCGAGGACATCGGCGACTGCCGGACCGAGGAGGACCTTCCGCAGGCCGCGCGCGACTACCTCGCGTTCATCGAGGACTTCATCGGCGTCCCGATCGTCCTGGTCGGGGTCGGGCCGGGCCGCGACCAGAACGTCTGGATGAAGGCCGCCGGCGAGACGGTGATGGCCGAGTCGGCCTCGACGCCCGCCTGAGGGCGGGCGGGCGCGCGGCGGGGCCGGGCGAGCGGGGGCGCGGCCGGGGGCGCGGGCGGGGGAGCGAGGGGCGGGCGG
>JAXDHV010000048.1:0-48613 GCA_034664295.1 Solirubrobacteraceae bacterium
TCACCGCCAAGCACAAGGTCGCCACCCCCGCCCAATGGCAACCCGGCGACGACGTCATCATCGCCGGCAGCGTCTCAAACGACGAAGCCACCGCAAAGTACCCCGACGGATGGGAAACCCCCAAGCCCTACATCCGCATCGTCAAGCAGCCCGGGTACGAGCAGCCGACGAGCGCGAGCGCGCCGGCGGGCAACGACCAGCCGACGAGCGACGACGCGCCCGCAGGGCCGAGCGCGGCGGACGCGGCGTCAGTCCCCGAGGCCGGCGAGCCGATCTTGGGCGTAGTGGAGCCGCTCCCGATCGGGGAGGCACCGGCGGATGAGCCGGCGGCAGCCGCAGATGAGGAGCCGGCGGCGGCGGCAGACGAGTCGAGCAGCGGGAACGGCCACGCAGGAGATGCCGATGGCCACAGCGGCGAGGGCAACGGCCACGCCGGACATGGCCAGGACGCGCACGACCACGCGAGCCAGTCCGCTCCGTCCGGCGCGGCGTCGGTTATCGCGGTCCTCGACCGGACGACTCGCCAGGTGATCGCCGCGGCCAAGCCGGTCGCCAAGCGACTCGCCGAGTACATCGAGAACTCCCGAAAGAAGTAGGCGTCTTCACCGAGACTCAGGTGGACCTGTCGCGCGAGCTCCATCGTGACGGCCGTGCCACCTGAGGCACTCGGCGAGACGTGAACCGGCGAGTTGTGTGTGACCCGCTCGAAAAGTAGTTGCCGGAGTCCGGCAAGCATCTCCCCGGAGAAGTCCTCCTTCGAGGTCGGCCTGCTCGACCGGCGCCTGCCCGAAGACCGCTGAGCCACCCGTTTCCCGCCGGTCAGGGTTCCAGCGACTCGGCGGTCTCGAGCCACGTCATCTCGAGCAGCTCACGCTCGCTCACGAGCGCGTCGAGCTCGGCTTGCAGCTCGCCGAGCCGAGCGTGGTCGGTCGCGTTGGCCGCCATCTCGCCCTCCAGTGCACTTGCCCGCCCGGCCACCCGGTCGAGTGCCCGCTCGAGACGCTGGACCTCCTTGCGGGCCGCTCGGGCGGTTCCGCCGGCAGAAGCCTCCTTCTGGAGCGGTGCCGGCGCCGCGTTGACCGACATCGATCGCCGTAGCAGCTCGACGTACTCGTCGATCCCTCCGGCCAGGTGCCGGATTCCGGCCGAATCGGTCAGGGCGAAGACGTCGTCGCAGACCCGCTCGACGAAGTACCGGTCGTGGCTGACCACGACCAGCGTCCCCGGCCACCCGTCGAGCAAATCCTCGAGCGCCGTCAGCGTGTCGATGTCGAGGTCGTTGGTCGGCTCGTCGAGCAGCAGGACATTCGGCTCCCCCATCAGCAGGCGCATCAGCTGGAGCCGGCGGCGCTCGCCGCCCGAGAGGTCGCTGACGAGAGTCCGCGCCTTGTCGCCGCGGAACCCGAACCGGTCGCACAGCATCCCGGCCGTGATCTCCTGCCCATCGCTCAGCACCGCGTGACGGCGAACCTCCTCGAGCGACTCGAGCACCCGCAGGCCACCCGGGATCTCCGCCGTGTCCTGCGACAGGTGGGCCAGCCTCACGGTCGCCCCCCGCTCCACGCGCCCGGCGCTCGGCGGGAGCTCGCCGGCCAGCAGCCTCAGGAGGCTGGTCTTCCCCGATCCGTTGACCCCGACCAGCCCGACCCGGTCGCCCGGACCCAGCCGCCAGGTCACGCGGTGGAGGATCCGGCGCTCGCCGTACGCCAGCGACACCTCGACGGCCTCGAGCACCTTGTCGCCCAGTCGCGCCGTCGCGAACCGCAGCAGCTCGGTCCGATCACGAACCTCCGGCTCGTCGGCGATCAGCGCGTTCGCCGCCTCGATCCTGAACTTCGGCTTCGCCGTCCTCGCCGGCGGTCCCCGTCGCAGCCAGGCGAGCTCCTTGCGCACCAGCTGGCGCCGCCGGTCGCTCCTCGCCACCTCCTGGCGATCGCGCTCGGCCCGCGCGAGCACGTACGCCGCGTACCCGCCCTCGTACCGGTGGATGACCTCATCGGCCACCTCCCACGTCGCCGTGCACACCGCGTCGAGGAACCACCGATCGTGGGTCACGACGAGCATCGCCGCCCGCCGGCCGCCCAGGTACCCCGCCAGCCATGCGATGGCCTCGACATCGAGGTGGTTGGTCGGCTCGTCGAGCAGGAGCAGCTCCGGCCCGTCGAGCAGCAGCCGGGCCAATGCGATCCGTCGACGCTCGCCGCCCGACAGCGGTCCGATCACCGTCCGTGGACCATCGTCGAAGCGGTTCATTCCGACACCCCCGAGCAGCCCCCCGAGGACCGACCGCAGAGCCCCGTCGGCCGCCCACTCGTGCTCCGGACGACCGCCGACCAGAACCTCCCCGATCGTGTGGCTCTCGCCGAGATCGTCGCCCTGGGTCAGCATCCCAGCGCTCAAACCACCCGTCCGCGTGAGAACCCCACGATCCGGGGTCTCGAGGCCGGCGATCAGCCGCAGCAGGGTCGACTTGCCCTCGCCGTTGCGACCGACCACCCCGATCCGCTCCCCCGCCGCGATGCCCAGCGTGACATCGCTCAGCACCGATCGGCTGGCGTAGCCCTTGCCGACGGCGTTCAGGTTGACGAGGTTCCGCACGGTGCTCATTTTCGGTCATCATCCTGACGGGGCAGCCGCGATCCCGGTCAGATGCCCGTAGGATCGCCGTGCTCGCGCCCCGGACCCCGGTCCTCGCCATGCGCCTCGCTCTCAACATCATCTGGCTGCTCTTCGCCGGCCTCTGGATGGCGATCGGCTACTTCGTCGCGGCGGTGATCTGCTTCGTCTTCATCGTCACCATCCCCTTCGGGATCGCCGCCGCCCGGATCGGCCTCTACGCCCTCTGGCCGTTCGGGCGGACCGCCATCCCCCGGCCGGATGCCGGCGTCGCGTCCGGCATCGGCAACGTCATCTGGTTGATCTTCTGCGGCTGGTGGCTCGCCCTCGCCCACCTCTTCACCGGCGTCGCCCTCTGTCTGACGATCATCGGGATCCCGCTCGGCCTCGCAAACTTCAAGCTGATCGGAGTCTCCCTGCTCCCGATGGGCCGTGAGATCGTCACCAACGAACAGGCCGCCGCCCTCGGCTTCGCCCCGTTCCTCTAGCCCGTCTCAGTGGCGAGCCGTCTCCGGCCGGTCCCGGGCACCCGCCCGGCGGTTGCCCCGCTCGACGAAGTCGATCACCAGGGGCACCCCGTCGAGCCCGTACCGCGCTCGCATCCGGTTCTCGATGAAGTACGCGTAGTCCTTGGTCACACGGTCCCTCGAGTTGATCTGGATCGCGAAGCGCGGCGGCCGCTCGCCGATCTGGGCCATGTAGATCAGCTTCAGCCGGTGGCCCTGCTTCGCCGGCGGCTGGCGGGCCTCGACGCACTCGGCGAGGAAGCGGTTCAGGTCGGGCGTCGGGATCCGCTGATTCATCCTGTCGGCCAGCGTCAGCGCCTCGTCGAGCAGGCGACCGATGTTCCGGGCCGTCTTCGCGCTAGTCGTCAGCACCCGCGGTCGCAGCCGCAGCTTCCGCGCGACCCGGCCCCGCTCGTACTCGAGGTCGAAGGTCTCCGGCGCAAGGTCCCACTTGTTGAGCACGATCGCCGTCGCGCAGCCGGCCTTCATCGCCAGCTCCCCGATCCTCAGGTCCTGCGCCGTGATCCCGTCCGTCGCGTCGCAGATCACCAGCGCCACGTCCGCCCGCTCGGCCGCCCGCTGGGAGCGGAGCGTCGTGTAGTACTCGACCGACTCGTTGACCTTCGACTGCCGGCGCATCCCCGCCGTGTCGACCAGGATCACATCCCGGTCGCCGATCTTCAAAGGCAGGTCGATCGCATCGCGCGTCGTCCCCGCGATCGGCGAGACGATCACCCGCTCGGCCCCGACGAAGCGGTTCACCAGCGACGACTTCCCGACATTCGGCCGGCCGATCACCGCCAGCCGCACGACCCCGGCATCCCGTTCGAGATCGTCCTCCGGAAGCAGCGCGACCAGTCGATCCAGCAGGTCCCCGGTCCCCAGCCCCTGCGCCGCCGACACCGGCTGCGGCTCGCCCAGGCCAAGACCATAGAACTCCGCCGCCAGCGGCAGGTCACCGACCGAGTCGCACTTGTTCGCCGTCACGATCACCGGCTTGCCCGACCGCCGCAGGAGGTCCGCGAGCTCCTCGTCCCCCGGCCGCACGCCCGCCCGCGCGTCGACCACAAGCAGGGCGACCTCGGCGTCCGCCAGGCCGGCGACGGCCTGCTCGCGGATCGACCCGGCCAGCGGATCCTCGTCTGTCAGATCGATCCCCCCCGTGTCGATCAGCGTGAACGTCCGGCCGTTCCAGTCGCAGTCGAGCTCGTTGCGATCCCGCGTCACCCCCGGCCGCGCGTGGACCACCGCCTCCCGCGTTCCCGACAGACGATTGACGAGTGACGACTTGCCGACATTCGGGTAGCCGAGTACGGCGACCTTCACTGGAATCCTCCGTACAAGGTGATGTTCATACGTCCAGTATGAGCAGACTCGTCAGATCAAGCCCGTCGGTGATCACGCGCCAGGCCGACCACACGGTCGACGACCGCCTCCAGATCCAGCCCGCCCGTGTCCAGCAGAATCGAATCCGTCGCGGCGATCAGCGGCGAATGCGCTCGCTCCCGATCGCGGCCGTCGCGCTCCCGCTGCTCGGCCAGAACCCCGGCAACGTCGACCCCCAACTCCCGCGCCCGTCGCTCCGCTCGGACCTCGTCGCTCGCCGTCAGGAAGATCTTGACCTCCGCGTCCGGCGCCACCACCGTCGCGATGTCCCGCCCCTCGGCGACCCAGTCGCCCGACCGGATCAGCTCCCGCTGGAGGCCCACCATCGCCTCCCGAACCTCCGGATCGGCGGCCACCCGCGAGGCCGCCGCCGAGGCCTCCGGCGAGCGAATCGCCTCGGTGACGTCCTCCCCGTCCACCAGGACCCGGTCGCCCAGCTCGATCTCGACCGACGACGCGATCTCACCGGCAGCCCGCGTCGGCTCGCGTGTCCACAGCAGACCCACGCACCGGTACATCGCCCCCGTGTCGAGGTAGGTGAACCCCAGCGCCGCCGCCGCCGCCCGCGCGACCGTCGACTTGCCGGCTCCGGCCGGTCCGTCGATCGCGACCAGCATCAACCCACCAACCGCGCGACATCTCGCGCGAACCCAGGGTAGGAGACCGCCGCCGCGTCCATCCCGATCACCTCGACACCCTCCCGCGAAGCCAGACCCGCGACCGCGCCCATCATCGCCAGGCGATGATCCCCGTGAGCCTCCAGGCGGCCGCCCCGCAGTCCGCCCGTCCCGCGGACGACGAACCCGTCCTCAGTCGCCTCGATCTGCCCGCCCAGCCCCCGCAGACCGTCGACGACCGTCGCGATGCGGTCCGATTCCTTGAGGCGAAGCTCCCCCGCCCCCCGCACGATCGTCTCGCCTTCGGCAAAGCAGCCGACCAGCCCGACCAGCGGGAGCTCGTCGATCGCCAACGGGACCTCCGCCGCCTCGACCACGGTTCCCACCAGCCGCCCGTGAACGACCTCGAGATCCTCGATCGGCTCCCCGGCCCCCAGCGGCACGTCCGGCTCCTCGAGCTCCCCCACCACGCTCGCACCCATCCGCCCGAGGATCCGCAGAAAGCCCGTCCGCGTCCAGTTGACCCCGACGCCCCGGACGATCACCCGCGACCCCGGCACGAGGACCGCCGCGGCGATCGCGAACGCCGCCGACGACAGATCGCCGGGCACGCGGATCCGCGAGAGCCTCAGAGGCTCGCCGCCCCGGACGTGGAGGCCCCCCGCGTCACGGCCCACCCCCACCCCCCCGGCCAAGAGCATCCGCTCGGTGTGGTCGCGGCTCGGCGCCGGCTCGGTCAATGTCGTCTCCCCCTCCGCGGCGATCGCCGCGAGCAGGATGCACGACTTGACCTGCGCGCTCGCGACCGGCAGGTCGTAGGCGATCCCATGCAACGGCGCCCCCGTCACCACGAAAGGCGCGAACCGACCCTCGCGCGCCGTCAACGTCGCTCCCATCGCCCGCAGCGGCTCGGCGATCCGGTCGACCGGCCGCCGGCGGATCGAAGCGTCCCCGTCGAGCGTCCAGCTCCGGCCGTCCTGCCCGGCGAGCCACCCCGGCAGGAGGCGCATCAGCGTCCCCGCGTTCCCCACGTCGATCGGCCCGTCGCACTCGCCCGGGCCGTGGAGCCCGACCCCCCGGATCCGCAGACGACCCCGCCCGCCGTCCCGCGCCGGCTCGATTTCGACGACCGCGCCGAGCCGCCGCACCGCAGCCAGCGTCGAGTCCGTGTCAGCCGCATGGAGGTAGTTCTCGACCTCAACCGCCTCCCCCGAGATCGCCCCGAGCAGCGCCGCTCGATGCGAGATCGACTTGTCGGCCGGCGCCGTCAGCTCCCCCCGCAGCGCTCCGGCCGGCTCGAAGCGAACGTTCGTCATCGACCGACCGAAGCCCGCTCGCCCGAACCGCTCACGCCCGCACGACCGGCATCGAGAGCGCCCCGATCAGCTCGATCGCCCGGTCGGCCTGCTCCTGCCCGCGGAACCACAGCGCAACGACCCCCTGGCCGTCGGCCGCCGACGGCGAGAGTGCCATGTCGACGATGTTGACCCCCTCCCGCCCCAGCGTCAGCGCGATCTCCGCGAGCACACCCGGCCGGTTCGGCACCGCCACGCGGAGCTCGTGGACCATACCACCCGCCAGACCCGCCCCCAGCAGCGCGTCGCGGTCCGCCCGCGCCGCCGCGTTCCACGCCACGATCGCCCCCCGATCCGCCTCGGTCAGCGCCCGCCGGACGTGCTCCAAGCGGGAGATCGTGTCCTCGACCGCGCTCAGCAGGGCGTCCCGATTCGAAAGGTAGATGTCCGGCCAGATCGCTTCGTTGGCACCCGCCACCCGCGTCGCGTCGCGAAAGCTCGGCCCCGTCGCCGGCACCCGCTCGGCCTGATCCGGGCTCGCCGGATCCACCAGGGCCCGCGCCGCCTGCGCGACGAGCACGTTGGCGAGGACATGCGGGAGATGGGAGACCGTCGCCATCACCCGGTCGTGGATCTCCGCGTCGATCGCCGTCGGTTGTGCCCCGAGCCCCGCGATCGCCCGGTGGAGGCGCTCGTAGAGGACGCCCGATGTCCTCGCGTGCGGCGTCAAATACCAGATCGCCCCGTCGAAGAGGTCCGCTCGGGCGTGCTCCACGCCCGAGGTCTCGGCACCCGCCAGCGGGTGACCCCCGATGAACCTCTGGTCGCTCGCCCCCGCCACGATCCGCCGCTTGGTCGATCCGACATCGGTCACCCCGCAGTCGGATTCGGCGTGCCGGAGAACCTCCTCGATCGCCGCCGTGAGCACCCCCACGGGCGCGGCCACGAAGACCAGGTCGGCGCCGCCCACCGCCTCCGGCGGGCTATCCGCCGCCTCGTCGATCGCCCCGTGCGCGAGCGCCGCCTCGAGCACCGCCGGGTCAGGATCGAAGCCGCTCACCCTCGCGCCGAGGCGCTCCCGCGCGGCCATCCCGATCGACCCGCCGATCAGGCCGACGCCGACCACGGCGACGCGCACCTACGACGTCCGGATCGCGGATCGGCCGGCTTCCACTAGACGGTCGCGGTGAACGCCTTGCCGGCGAGCGCCGTCGCCCGCTCGACCTGCGCGGCGAAGTCCGGAAAATCCGACGACCGCAGAGCCTGCGGCCCGTCGCAGATCGCCTGCTCGGGATCCGGGTGGACCTCGACGATGATGCCGTCGGCCCCGGCCGCGGCCGCCGCCAGCGAAAGCGGCAGGACGAGGTCCCGCCGGCCCGCCGCGTGGCTCGGGTCGACGACGACCGGAAGATGCGAGAGCTCCTTGAGGACCGGGATCGCCATCAAATCGAGCGTGAACCGGTAAGCCGTCTCGAACGTCCGGATCCCCCGCTCGCAGAGCATCACCCGCTCGTTGCCCTCCTTGAGGATGTACTCCGCCGCCATCAGCAGCTCCTCGAGCGTCGCCGACAGACCCCGCTTGAGCAGCACCGCGCAGCCGCTGCGGCCGACCTCCGAAAGCAGCGTGTAGTTCTGCATGTTCCGCGCCCCGACCTGGATCACGTCGGCGACCTCGAGCACGGCCTCCATGTCACGTACATCCATCAGCTCGGTGACGATCGGCATCCCCGTCATCTCCTTGGCCTCGGCGAGCAGGCGAAGTCCCTCCTGTCCGAGCCCCTGGAAAGCGTACGGTGAGGTCCGCGGCTTGTACGCGCCCCCCCGGAGCATCGCCGCCCCCGAATCCTTGACGACCTGCGCCGTGCTCAGCAGGAGGTCGCGCGACTCGACCGTGCACGGCCCGGCGATCAGCGCGAAGTTCTCCCCGCCGATCTTCCGCCCGCCGATCTCGAGCACCGACGCGTCGCGGAGCTGGTGGGACGCGAGCTTGTACGGCTTGAGGATCGGCACGACCTGCGCCACCCCCGGCGCCCCCTCGAGCTCGAGCCGGGCCACGTGCTCGCGATCGCCGACCGCCCCGATCACCGTGACCTCATCGCCCTGCGAGACGTGGGCGCGCGCGCCCGACCCCTCTATACGATCGATGATTGCGCCGATCTCATCCTCGGTCGCATCAGGTTTCATGACAATCATCATCTGCCGGTTCCTTTTTCCAGTGCAGCCTGGAGCCTAATTGGTGGTCGGAGAGCGGGCGTCGAAGCCCAGCTGCGTTGGAGTGGCGCTCGGTCCGACCGGGAGGACCTCACATTCGAGCCGGCGCGCATCGCCTGACGCGAGCGCGGGTCCGAGCGCCTAGCTAAATCGCCAGGACCCGTAGCTGCGATAGCCACCGTTCAGCTCGACGCCGAAGGCGCCGCGGTCCGTCATGGCTGAGTGGGTCGGCCGGCTCATCGCTGCCACAAAGTGTCGCACACGCGCTCCCTCGCGTCCATCCGGAAACTCAGCGGCGCCGAATCGCCCCCCCCGCACAAAAGGTCCTCCCGACCGCTCAGCTCAGCAGACCGCCGAGCACCTCGAGGAACCTCGCGTTCTCGATCGGCGTCCCGTAGGTAACCCGGACCGCCCCCTCCTTACCCAGGGAAGCGCCCGCCCGCACGAGCACTCCCTGTTTGGCGAGGCCATCGACGATCGCCGTCTCGTCGCGCCCCTCACCGACCGAGAACCAGCAGAAGTTCGCCTGCGACTCGGCCGGGTAGAGCCCCAGACCCGAGAGACCCTCGTAGAGCTCGACCCGAGCCATCACCGTCCGCTCGACCCGCTGCGTCACCGCATCCTGGCGGCCGAGCGCCGCGACCGCGGCCGCCTGGGCCGCCGCATTGCAGAAGAACGGCTGGCGCACCTTGTTGACCGCGTCCGGAAGCTCCCGCGACCCGCAGAGCGCGTACCCGACCCGCAGTCCACACAGCCCGTGGACCTTCGAGAACGTCCGCAGCAGCACGAGGTTCGGATGACGCTCCAGCAGATCGATCGAGCTGTCCGGGTCGTCGAGCAGGTTGAACTCGCAGTACGCCTCGTCGAGGATCACGCAGACCCGCTCGGGCACTCCCGCCAGGAACTCCGCGATCGACGCGAGGTCGATCGCCGTGCTGGTCGGGTTGTTCGGGTTGCAGATGATCACCAGCCGCGTCGCCACCGTGATCTCCGCCGCCATCGCCCCCAGGTCGTGGCGCTCGTCCGAATCCAGCGACACCTCGACCGCCCTCGCTCCCGCCGCGGCCCCGATATGGGGATAGACCGAGAACGACGGCCACGCGTAGACCACTTCCGCTCCGGGTTCGAGGAGCGCCTCGCCCGCAGCGAGCAGGATGTCGCACGACCCGTTGCCGATCGCGATCCGCTCGGCCGGGACCCCGTAGCGCTCCGACAATCGCCGGCGCAGGGCGCCGTTGGATGGATCCGGATACCGGTTCAGCCCGTCCAGGACCCCCTTGATCGCGTCGACGACCTCCGGCAGCGGCGGATACGGCGACTCGTTGCTCGCCAGCCGGACCAGCGGCCCCGTCCACGCGTAGCCCTTGGCCGCCGGATACACGGGGATGCGTCCGAGCGCTGCGGAGAATTCGAGTCCCACGATCCCCCTATTGTGCCGAGTCGAGGTCAGCCCGCAGGCTGCGGGCCTCTCCCAGATAGACGTGACGCGCCACGTGACCCTCCGGCGCGTAGTGGTGGATCAGCACGCGGATCACCCGCGGCAGCGACCCCGGGACGTCGATCTCCCGGGCGCACAGGAGCGGCACCCGCTCGAAGCCGATCTTCCGCGCGGCGACGGCCGGGAACTCCGCGTCGAGGTCGTTGGTTGCCGTGAAGATGCAGCTGACGACATCCCCCGGAACCAACGAGTTCCGCGACCGCAGCTCGGTCATCAGCTCCTCGGTCGCCTCGAGGATCGCCGCCGCGTCGTTGCTTGCCACGCTCGTCGCCCCCCGCAGCGCGAACAGCCGCGCGCTCATCGGGGCTCGGCCCCGACCGCGGGGGAGGTGAGGCTCGCGATCAGGCGTCGGCACATCGCCGGCTGAGGTTACCGGCAGGCCCGACCCGCCCGTGCGAGAAAGATCAGCCGGCGAAGATCAGCCGGTCTGCACCGCGGCCGCCCTGAGCAGCTCGATCTCGAACTCCTCGAGCCGGCGATGCTCCCCCACACCCAGCGTCCCGAGCTCGAGCGGCCCGTAGGCGACCCGTTGGAGGGCGATCACCCGGTGACCGACCGCCTCGCACATCCGCCGGACCTGGCGCTTGCGCCCCTCGCCGATCCGAAGCTCGATCACCCCCGGAGCGAGCAGACGGACACCCGCCGGCGCGGTCGGGCCATCCTCGAGCACGACGCCCATCCGCAGGGCACGCAGCGCCCGACCGCTCACCGGACCCCCGGCGACCGTCGCCCGGTACGTCTTCTGCACCTCGTAGCGCGGATGCATCAGCAGGTTCGCCAGCTCTCCGTCATTCGTCAGGAGGATCAGACCCGTCGTGTCGACGTCGAGGCGTCCCACCGGGTACAGACGGTTCCCGCCGGACTCGACCAGCCCGATCACCGTCCGCCGGCCCTGGGGATCGCTCGCGGTCGAGACCACCCCGGCCGGCTTGTGGACGACGTGGACGACGTGCGACTCCGGCCCGCTCAGCAGCCGTCCGTCGAGCGTGACGGCCTCGTAGCCGCCGACGTCCACCGCCGGATCGAGCTTCGTGACCCCGTCGACGGTGACCCGTCCGTCACGGATGATCACCTCCGCCGCCCGTCGTGACGCGACGCCCGCGTGGGCGAGGTACTTGCCGAGTCGCACGGCTGCAACCATAGGCAGATGGACTCGGACCTGCTCGACGCCACCCTCCGCGATCTCGGCGAGGCCCCCTACCGGGCCGGGCAGATCTGGAAGTGGATGGCTGGCGGCGCCCGCTCCTACGAGGCGATGACGAACCTTCCGGCCGCCCTCCGCGCCCACCTGGCCGTTCACGTCCCCTTCTCGACCCTCACCCTCGCCGCCCGGTCGAACGCCGACGACGGCACCGAGAAGGCACTCCTCCGCACAGCCGACGGCAAGTCCGTCGAAGCCGTCCTGATGCGCTTCGGTGACGGCCGCCGATCCCTCTGCGTCTCCTCCCAGTCCGGCTGCCCCCTGACCTGCACGTTCTGCGCCACCGGCCAGATGCGCTTCGCCCGCAACCTGAAGACCTCCGAGATCCTCGACCAGGCGCTCCACTTCCGCCGCATCGAGCCGGTCGACCACCTCGTCTTCATGGGTATGGGTGAGCCCCTCCTCAACGTCGCCAACGTCCTCGCCGCCTGCCGCCGCCTCCCCGACATCGGCATCACCCCCCGCCGCACGACGATCTCCACGGTCGGCTGGATTCCCGGGATCGACGCGATGATCGCCGAGCCGATGCCGATCCGACTCGCCTTCTCACTCCACGCCCCCGACGACGACCTCCGCTCCCGGCTGATGCCCGTGAACGACCGCTTCCCCCTCACCGACGTCCTCGCCGCCTGCCACCGCTGGCACGACGCCAAGCGGATGAAGGTCTTCGTCGAGTACGTGATGCTCGCCGGCGTCAACGACCGCTCCACCCACGCCACCGCCCTCCGCGACCTGCTCGACCCCCGCGTCTTCAAGGTCAACCTGATCCCCTACAACCCGACCGATTCCGCCTATCAGGGCTCCGGCCGCGAGGCGATCGCCGCGTTCCGCTCGGTCCTCGCCGCCCACGGCCTTCCGGTGACCGTCCGCCTGACCCGCGGCCGCGAGATCAATGCAGCCTGCGGACAGCTCGCCGCCCGCGCCGCCTGACGCGATGTTCAAGCCCCCGGCGGGAAGACCGCAACCTCCGACCCCGCGGCGAACGTCACATGGCTCGGGGTCGCCCCCCTCAGAAACGCCCACTCCGCCCCGTACAGGCCCGCAAAGTCGATGTCGAGGTCCACGTCGTGAACCTCGTGGAGCGCCCACACCGGGTGCTCGACCCGATACTGACGCAGCTCGCCCCCCCGCGTCTGGCCAAAGCCGAACGACTGGTGGGTCAACCACCGGCCGTCGGACCCCTCCGCCGGCTCGACGCCCGACCCATCCACCTCCGCCGTCACGCTCGACCGCGGCTGCCCGAACACGTGCCTGACCCGCAGGCGCCCCGGCTTCCCCTCGGCCGGACCGACGTCGCTCGTCATCGGGATCCTCACGTACGGCTCGTTGTACCGCACCCGGGCTCCCACGACGACCCCCAGGCGGGGGACGAACTCGCGCACGAAGACGATCCCCCGGTCGGCTCCCGACCGCACATAGAAGCGCAGGTTGATCTCCGGGAAGTTCACATGACCCGGGATCGCCACGCCGTAGACCCGCGTCCGCGCGAAGTCGAAGGCCACGAAGCTGACCCGCGCCTCCCCGCCCAGGCGGTCGACCTCGAGTCCACGGGGAAGGTGTCGCCCCACCACCTCGTCCGCCACTCCATAGGTCACGACGAGCAGGTTCTCCCACCGCGCCGTCATGAACGGCCTCGCCGACACAGTCCGCTGACGCAAGCCGATCACACCTCGAGCATCGCAGCAAAGCCGTCTTGCCACCGCCCCCGGCCGGCGCTACGATCGATGTGAAGTCCGCGTCAACGGGGAGCCGCGCCGTGGAGGGGTCGATGCGTCGCAACGATGGCATCCTGCCCGCGACCCACTGGGTCAGCCTCGCCGTCTTCGCGATCCTGATTCCCGCCTTCGTGATCCTCTGGTGGATGCCCACCGAGACCGCCGACGCCTGGGCCTGGACGATCAAGCCCGAGATGACACCGATCTTCATGGGCTCCGGATACGCCGCCGGCGCCTACTTCTTCGCCCGCGCCTTCCGCGCGCGCAACTGGCACCACGTCTCCGCAGGGGTCCTCTCCGCCGCGATCTTCGCTCTCTTCATGCTCGGAGCCACCCTCCTCGGATGGGACCGCTTCAACCACGGTAACGCCCCCTTCGTCGGCGCCTTCATGTTCTACGGCTGGGTAATCGTTTACATCCTCTCCCCCCTGCTGGTCTTCCTCCTCTGGCTGCGCAACGAGCGCACCGACCCCCGCCGTCCTGACCCCAACGACGCCCGCCTTCCCCCCGCCGTGCTGCTGGCCGCTCGCGCCTTCGGCCTCGGCGCGATCACCGCCGGCGCCGTGTTCTACATCGCACCCTCCGTCGCGATCGGAATCTGGCCCTGGCACCTCACGCCGCTGACCGCCCGCGTCCTCGCGTCCTTCACGATCCAGGTCGCCAGCGGCGCCCTGCTCCTCTCACGAGACGAGCGCTGGTCGACCTGGCGAATCCTCCTCCAGACCTTCATCCTCGCAAGCTTCCTGATGCTGATCGGCGCCGCCCGCGCCTGGAGCGACTTCGACCACGGCAACCCGCTCTCCTGGATGTTCGTCGGCGGCCTCGCCGCGACGGCCGCGACGATCGTCGTCCTCTACCGCCGCACCGAGGCCCTCACGGCCGTCGCCCCCGCAACACCCCCAGCGGTCACCCAGCCGTCCTAGCCGCCCGTCCGGGAGAGGCCTACGTCGCGGCCCGCCTCCGCGTCCTCAGGTCGCCTTCGGCTTGCGGCGAATAGCAAACAACGGAGCCCCGCACTCCGGGCAGCGGCCCTCCCACCCGTCGCGGCCGTTCGGCAGCGTGATCTCCTGCGCTCCCTCGATCGTCACCTTCTGGCCACAGACACACCACCCCACCGGGCCGGCGTCCGTCCCGTCCGGACCACCGACGGCCTGCTCGCCCCCTTCGCCCGACTCAGTCATCCACGAGCGAGTCCGGAACGAGAACCAACTTCCCTCGAACGTGTCCATCCTCGCTCAGCCGGTGGGCCTCGGCCGCTTGCGAGAAGGCGACCGTCCGTGCGACCGGCATCGTGAAACGCCCCGCCTCGAGAAGCTCCGCCGCCTGCCCGAGTGCCTCCCACGACCGGCCCTCAGCACCAGGCGACACCCGTACACCCTGCTCCGCTGCCGCGAAGTCCGCGATCGTGACGACGTTGTCCGGGCTCCCGGTCAGTTCGACGAGCGCCGGAAACGCCCCGTGGCCAGCCGCGTCGAACGCGATGTCGACCCCCTCAGGCGAAAGCTCCCGGACCCGCTCGACAAGGCCGTCCCCATAGGTCGTCGGCTCGGCGCCCAGCTCCCGCAGGAACTCGTGATTGCGCTCGCTCGCCGTCCCGATCACACGGGCACCCCGCTCCCTGGCGAACTGGATCCCCGCGATCCCGACTCCGCCGGCCGCTCCGTTGATGATCAGCGTCTGCCCCTCCTTGCACCCCAGCAGCTTCAGGACCCGCAGCGCCGTCTCGACCGCCACCGGGAGGCCCGCCGCCTCCGCCCAGCTCAGCCCGCCCGGCTTCGTCGCCCAATGATCGAGCACCGCGTACTCCGCCGTCGCCCCGCCGACCGCACTCCCGAACACCTCGTCGCCGACGCTCACCCCGCTCACGCCCTCGCCGGTTTCGTCCACGACTCCCGCCGCGTCGCTGCCGACGATCCGCGGGAACTCGACCGGCATGAAGCCTGCCATCGCGCCGCTGCGGATCTTCCAGTCGACCGGGTTGACACCGGCCCCACGGACCGCCACGCGGATCTGGCCGGCTGCCGCATGCGGCTCCTCGACATCGTCGACCCTCAGCACTTCGGGACCCCCATACTCACCGAACCGAACAGCTTTCATCGTCAGCTTCCCTTCTCGCAGGCCGTGGTCCCACACGATAGGTCACCTCCGGCGACCGGCCGCGCCTTCGATCAACCTAACCTGGTCTGCCGGTCGACCCGCGGTCGGCCATACTCCACGGGACGAAGCACGGTGATCGGAACTCGACGGCGATCGGGGCTTGACGGAACATGAGGTGCCGAGCGTGCGGCCAGTCGCACCCCGACGATCTCCCGACCTGCCCTGTATGCGGCGCCGCGTCTCCCGGCGCCCGCGCATCTCCAGACGACGGGCAGCCCGACTCCGCCGGCTCGGCGCGCCTAGCCGACGCTGAAGGCGGCCTCCGCGGCGAGCGCAAGCTGATCACCGTCCTCTTCGTCGACGTCGTCGGATCAATGGACCTCTCCGAAGATCTCGCGTCCGACAGCTGGGCCACCCTCGTCGACGACTTCCTCACGACCATCGAACAGACCGTCGAACCCTTCGGCGGCATCGTTGACAAGTTCACCGGCGACGGCGCCCTCGTCCTCTTCGGCGCCCGCCGGGCGACCGAGGATCACGCCCGCAGGGCGTGCCTCGCCGCGCTCCAGCTGCGCGGGGCGCTCGAGCGTCTCGGCGACGTCCTCGCCCACAGCCACACAGCCGGCTTCCGCGTGCGCATGGGCATCAACTCCGGCGAGGTCGTCGTCGGCCATCTCACCGGACGCGGCGGGGCCCCCGAGGTGATCGGCCACACCGTCGGCCTCGCCCAACGCATCCAGGCGCTCGCCACGCCCGGCTGCGTCTATCTCGCCGAGCGCACGGCCCTCCTCGTCGAGGGAGAGTTCGCACTCGAGGAGTTTCCCCCCGCCCAGATCAAGGGCACCCAGCGCCCCGTCCGCGTGTTCGCACTCCAGGGTCTCGCCCGAGCCCGCACCAGCCACGAAACTCCCCGCCGCCGCGAATGGTCAGCATTCGTCGGCCGCGAGACCGAGCTCGCCCAGCTCGAGGACGCGCTCACCGGTGCGCTACGCGGTGACGGCCAGGTTCTCGAGCTGATCGGCGACCCCGGCGTCGGCAAGACCCGGCTCTGCCGGGAGTTCCTCGACCGCTGCCACGCCCGCGAGATCATGGTGCTCCGCGCCAGCGTCACCGCCCTCGGCCGAATGCGGCCACTCGGACCGATCCTCGAGCTCCTGCGGTCGCTCTTCGGGATCGACAGCGAAACCCCGCCCGGACGAGCCCGCGACCAGATTGCCCGCTCACTCGCCAGGCTGGGTCCCCAGATCGCCGAGCGGACCGACCTGATGTGTGACTTCATGGGCCTCACCGCCCCCGGCCAACCCCCCCTTCAGATCGACCCCGACGCCCGCCGGACACGTGTGATCGCGCTGATCCGCGACATGGTGCACGCGCGCAGCGAGCTCGAGCCCGCAGTCCAGCTGATCGAGGACGTCCACTGGATGGACGATGCCAGCCAGCAGTTTCTCGACGAGCTGATCGACGCAGTCGCCCGAACGCGGACGCTGCTCGTGATCACCCACCGCACCGGCTATGCCAGCAGCCGCCTCGCAGCCGGCCATTGCCGGGCAATCACGCTCACGCCCCTCAACGACCAATCGAGCCAACGGCTCGTCCACGAGCGGCTCGGCACGGACCCCTCGCTCGAGGACCTGACCGCCCAGGTCCAGCGCAACAGCGAGGGCAACCCCTTCTTCATCGAAGAGCTCGTCCGCAACCTCGTCGAGCAGGGGACGATCGACGGGACGCCCGGCGACTACCGGCGGGTGGCCCCGCTCCCGACGAGTCTCCCGCCCAGCGTCGAAAGCGTTCTCGCCGCTCGCATCGACCGGCTCCCAGACACCGACAAGCGGGTCCTCCAGACCGCCGCGGTGATCGGCCGCGAGTTCGATCCGGTCCTCCTCGGCGTCGTCGCCGGCGGCGACCCCGAGTCGCTCGAGTCCTCGCTTGCCGCGCTCTGCTCGGCCGCCCTCGTCGACCGGCTCGACGCCGGGCTCTGCAGCTTCCGCCACGCCCTGACCCGCGAGGTCGCCAACTCGTCGCTGCTGAGCGCCGACCGCCGCAGACTCCACGCCCTCGTCGCCCAGGCCACGATCGACGTTCTCCAATCGGAGTTCCTCAACGAGCAGGCCGCTCTGATCGCCTACCACCTCGAGGCCGCCGGCCAGCTCAGGCCGGCTGCCCACTGGAACGCCCGCGCCGCCGGCTGGGTCGGTCTCAGCCATCCCGCCACCGCCCTCGCCCACTGGCGCGAGGTCAGCCGGCTGACCGCTGTGCTCGAGCCCGACGAGCAGGTCGTCCGCCTGGCGATGACGGCTTCGCTGCGCAGCCTCACGCTCTCCTGGCGACTCGGCGCCGGAACAGACGAGGTCGCAGCGCTCTACACCCAAGCCCGGGACCTCGCCACCCGGACCGGCAGCCTAGGCGCCGAAGCACTCGCCGTCGGCAACTACGCCGCCGTCCTCGGATTCTCTGGGCACGGCCGGAGCTTCCTCGAGCTCTCCCAGGAGGCCGTCGAGCTCGGCCGCCGCGCCGGCGACCTCGGGATCCTCCAGACCACGCGGGCCCCGCTCCAGCTCGCCCTGATCCATCGCGGACGGCTCGCCGAAGCCCTCGCGGTCGGACAGGCGATGAACGCCGACGCCCGCGAACATCCCGACGCCGGCGCCGGGCTCGCCCTCGACTCCCCGCTCGCCTGGAGCGACTACAGCCAGGGACTCGCCCTCATGTACATGGGCGATCACCCGGCCGCCCGCGACCGCTTCCGGGCCGCCGTCACCCAGGCCGAGGACGACACCAGCCTGGAGGTCGTGTGCTGGTCTTCGGCCCATCTCAGCAGCGTCCTCTGCGCGCTCGGCCAGATGGACCGCGCAGCGGTTGCCGCCGCCCGCGCCGTCGACGTCGCAGAGCGCGCAGGCGACGGGCTCTCACTCGCCCTCTCCTACTCCTGCCGCTCGGCTCTCGAGCTCGTCGAGGGCCACCCCGTCCTCGCCGCGTCCAGCGCCCGCCGAACCCTCGCGGTCGTCCAGGAGCACCACGCCGGACGGATGCTCGAGCCAGTCGCCCACGCCCACCTCGCCGCGGCCACATTGACCCTCGGCGACCTTCCCGGCGGTCGCCGCGAAGCCGAGATCGCGGTCGCCCTCGCCCGCTCCTATGAGTCCGTGGTCTACGAGATCGCCGCCGGGCTCGTCCTCGTCCGAGCGCTCCGGCTCGATGACGAAACCCTGATGGCGGCCGCCCTGCTCGAGCGTACCGAGGCCGCCATCCTCCGCTCCGGCGCCCACGGCTTCTCCGTCGCGCTCGAGTCCGAACAAGTCGCCCTCCACGCCGGCGAGGCCGCCAGCGATCGCCTGGCACTCTGAGGCGTTCTGCAGGCGGGGACGGACGGAGGTTCCTCAGGAGACCACGGACGCGTCCGCAGGAGAGGAAGAGGCTCAGGCGAGGCCGGCTCTCCTGACCCGCCGAAAGCGGGTGGGGAGGCCGGCCAGCAGGTAGGAGACGAATACGGCGACCACCACGAAGAAGCTCACCGGCCAGCCGTGACCGACGGGAGGCCAGTCGTAGCTGTCGTAGGCCAGGACGATGCCGAGCCAGGTCGCCCCGAGTCCGATCGCGCTCGCCGTGAGAATCGCGACCCCCGGCCGCTTGGTCAGCCGCAACGCCGCCGCCGCCGGGCCGACGAGGAGCGCCGTGCTCAGAATGGCCCCGATCGTGACCGCCGCGAGCGACACCGCGATCGCCAGGGCGAGCAGGAACGCCATCCCGATCACCCGCACCCGCAGACCACGGGCCGCGGCGATCTCCGGGCTGATCGAGCTCAACAGCAGCGGACGGTAGGTCACCCCGACGAGGCCGACCGCCACCAGGCCGAGGACGATCACGATCGGGATCGTCGACGGGCTGATCGCGAAGACGGAGCCGAACAGGATCGTCACGGTCGCGCCAGACGTGCTGTGGTAGGTCGAATCCAGGTACAGGAACAGCGCCGCCAGACCGAGCCCGGCGCCCAGCACGATCCCCGTCGCCAGATCCCGTCCCCGGGGCCGCTGGATGCCGATCAGCTCCATCGTCCCGGCTGCGGCGATCCCGATCGCAAGGAAGCCCCAGAGCGGCCCGACGCCGATCAGAACTGCCGCGGCTCCCCCGGTCGCCCCGAGGTCGGCGATCGCGTGGCCGGCGAACGACTGGCCACGCATCACGGTGAACACGCCGACGACTCCCCCGACCACAGCGACCCCCGCGCCCACCGCAAGGGCGACCTGGACGCCGCTGTCGGCGAAGAACCCACGGGCGAAGATCAGGCCGATCAGGCCGATCATCGCCGGTCGTCCCGTGTCCGTCGCACGATCACCTGAGGCGCTCGGTCGAGACCCTGTGCGCGACTGCCGCCTCGAGCGCCCGCACCTCCGCGACCATCCACGACTGGTAGTCATAGCCCGGGGTCGGCATCGTCTCGTAGACCCCCACGACCGGGATGCCGTACCGGCGGGCCGTAGCGAGGAATCCCGCCGTCAGCGAGTCGGTCACCTGCTGGTTGTAGACGAACACCTTTACCCGATGTCCCGAGAGCAGCCCGCTCTCGCGAGTCACGTCCTGCGGCGCCGGATCGACCCCGTTCATGACTGCCGACTCCAACGTCGCAGGGCTCAGGTTGGCACTTCCCGCAGCCGCGAGCATGTAGTCGCCGACCGGCTCCGTCGTCGCCACCGGCGTCCTCGGGTACCGCTCGCCAAAGGCCTTCAGTGCATCGGACCACCCGGTCAGCGACCGCTTGAAGGCGGCGGCGTTGGCCGTGAAATACGCCGCATGGGCCGGCTGGACCTCCGCGAGGCCGCGAGCCACCGCGGCCGCGACCACCGGCATCGTCTCCGGCCGATACCAGAGGTGCGGGTTCGCCGTGGAGTCGGGTAGGCCGAGCAGCTTCTGCACGTCGATCACCCGGCGACCCGAACCCGACGTCGCCGCTTCCACGTTGTTCATGAACCTGTCGTAACCCAGGCCGTTCTGGACGATCAACCGCGCCGACCCGATCACCCGCGCGACGCTCGGACTCGCCTCGAAGGCATGGGGATCGGTGTTCGGGTTGCTCTCGATCGCGCTGACCCGCACGTATCGACCGCCGACCTGGCCGATCACGTCGGCGTACTCGTTCTCCGCTCCGACCGCCACGATCGCCCCCGGGCTCCCGCTCCCGAAGGTGGCCGGCGTCGTCCCGCTCGACGCGCAGCCGCTCACGGCCAGTCCGGCGAGCACAAGCCCGACCACCAACCCCAGCCGGCCCCGGATCGCGCGCAATACGAGATCCCCTCCTTTCCGCTGACTGCGACCAGACTACTAAAACAAGACTGCATCTTGTTTTGTCTCTGCGTGTCGGAACGCCGGTCGCTTGGGAACCGGTCCGCTCGGCGCAGGCCCTAAGGTCTCTGCGTGGATGTGATCGACGAGCTCGTCGCCAACAACCAGGCGTTCGCGGCCTCCCTCCCCGTCCGCCACCTCGACGTCCGGCCGAGTCTCCGGCTGGCGATCGTGACCTGCATGGACTCCCGGGTCGACGTCTTCGCCGCGCTCGGACTCCGATACGGCGAGGCCCACGTCCTGCGAAACGCCGGCGGAGTGATCACCGACGACATGATCCGCTCGCTGGCGATCTCCCAGCGGCGGCTCGGCACCCGCCTGGTGATGCTGATCCACCACACCGACTGCGGCATGCAGTCGCTGACCGACGATGGCTTCCGGGCCGAACTGCAAGAGGCGACCGGCGTCGCCCCGGCCTTTGCGATCGAGTCGTTCTCCGATCTCGACGGCGATGTCCGGCAGTCCGTGCTGCGAGTCCGCCGGTCGCCGTTCCTCCTCCATCGCGACGTCGTCCGTGGATTCGTCTACGACGTCGACAGCCACCTCGTGCGGGAGGTCCAAGTGGCGACTGACGGGCCGACCGGCCAGGCGACCCAGTAGGTGGCACGCGTCGCGTCCCGACCAGGATTGGAGCGGGCGGCGGGGCACGTGGACGGGGCACGTCGGCGGGGCCGCGGGCGGGGGGCCGCGGGCGGGGGCCGAGAGCGGCGGGAGGCGAGAGCGGCGGGTGGGGGCCAGGGCGGGGGGCGAGCGTCGGGGCCGGGGCGAGCGGGGGGCAGAGGCAAGCGGAGGCGGGGGCCAGGGGCGAGCGCGGAGGGGGCCAGGGGCGAGCGCAGGCGGGGGCCAGGGCGAGCAGCGGGGGCCAGTTCTTCTCAAACGAGCAGTGTCAGGACCCGCTCAGGCGGCCTGGCCAGGACAGCGCGCTCACCGCTCTCGACAAGCGGCCGCTCCAGCAGCGACGGGTGAGCGACGAGCTCCCGGAGAACCGCTTGGTCGTCATCGAGCGAAAGCTCGCCGGCACCGGGCTCCTTCATCCGGACGACATCCCGCGGCCGTAGGCCCGCCTTCGCCAGCACACCGGCCAGCTCCTCGACAGTCAACATCTCCCGCGCGTAGTCGACCCTCCGGAAGGCTATGCCCCGTTCGGCGAGAAGGCCGATGACCCGTTGACAGGTCGAGCACGTCGGCTTCTCGTACACGGTCACCTCGTCCACAGCAATATCCTCGCACGCCCGACCCGGCGGCCGCTCGCACACCGCCCCCCGGCCGCTCGCACGGCCGGCCTTGCGCTCGCACGCGCTACCCGGCGACGGCATCCCGCCGCCGCCGGACGTCCTCGCCAGCGACGGCACATGCGAAACGTCACGACACGGTGCTGTCCAAAAGTGTACGGTCGGTGTGCGGTGCCACCGAGGGCGCAAGGCGAACCAAACCGAACGACAGGATCGTGCTCGGAGAGGTGCCCTCCGCCCCGCTGCCATGTGTGTCATCAAGCCAAAGGACAAGCCGATCATGCCGAAGCCGCGAACACGCCTGGTTCCTCCCCTCGTCGTCCTGATGAGCGCCGCGCTGCTCGGCGGCCCTGCGTCACCTGCTACGGCCCAGCCGTCGCTGTCACTCGGTCTCGGCGGGGCCGACCTCAACGTGGCCGTCGGCTCCACGCCAAGTTCCGCTGTCGTCGGAGAGGTAGCGGTGCTGCCCTACGATCAGACCAAAGGCCCGCTCCAACCAGACGTGCCGACACCGATGATCGTCTTCAAGCACCCGTCCGGCTGTATCGCCCTCCCGCCGATCGCGCACAACCTCTACAACGAGACCAACGCCGCGGTGATCACCTACGTCGACTCGGACTGCACGATTCCGGCGCTCCTACCGCCCTCGCCGATCCTGCCCGGCTTCGGCGGCCACGTCGACAACTACGGCGTCAGCATCCCTCTCCCACTCCCCAACTACTTCCAAGCGACTCCTGCCGTCGCCCTCACCACGGGCGTCGGTGGACTCCAGGCGGGCGTCAGCCTGACCGGCCCGACCCCGGACATCGCGCCGGTCGTCCTATTCCTGATCGACGGAATTCCGATGGTCGACTACGACAATCCCGACCAATCGTGCGGCCTGCTTCCCGGAGCCGCCCACACGATGCTCAACCAGGGGACCGGCACGTTGCACGTGTACTCGGACGCCTCGTGCGCGACCGAAGTGAATGCCGTTCCCCCCGGCGACAGCGTGCATGTCATCACTGACTTCAGCTGGAACTACACGGCCGGAGCGCCGAATGCCACGCCGGCGACCGCTTCCACCCCGAAGAAGTCGGCCTGCGTGAAGGTAGGGCGCCTTGCCCGGACGAGCCACAAACGGGGCGCGAAGGCGGTTCGGGCGTGCAAGTCAACCAAGAAGGCGATCCGCACAGCCAAGCATCGCCGCTGAGCACCTCGCACCGGCGCTCGCCAGCGAGTTCGGGGCGCTTCCCTGGCTCGTCGGCGCTCGCCGGCCGAGCGGCACGGAAGGACGCGCACGTCGGCCGGGAGTTCCGGCCGGTGATTTGACGGGTCGTCGGCCGGCGTGGGATCGTTCGCGGACGTGCATTCCCCCGCTCTGAGCGCCCAACTCGATACCCAGGGACCGTTCTCCCTCCGGGCTGCCGCCGGATTCGGCTTCGGACCGAACGAGGGACGGCCGCAGGCCTATGACGAAGCAGGTGATCGAGAACAACAGAGCCACAGCGGCACGATGCGCCTGGCGTTCCCGGTCGACGGCGGCTCGGGATACGCCGGCGTCGTCGCCCGCCAGCCGGAAGCCGACGGCCCGCTCGAGCTCGAGCTCGACCTCCGCGCCGGGGCTCCGGCGCAGACGGCGGTCAGGCAGGTCGCCAGGATCCTCTCCCTCGACCATGACGGCACCGCGTTCCTGGCTCTCGGCGAGGCCGATCCCATCCTCGGGCGCCTCCAACGGGCGCACCCCGGACAGCGACCGGTCCTCTTCCACTCTCCATACGAAGCGGCTGCCTGGTCGGTGATCTCCGCCCGCCGCCCGGCCGCCCAGGCGGCGGTCACGAGGCGGCGGATCGCCCGCGAGCTCGGGGTCGGTTTCACCCTCGCGGGCCAGCAGCTCGACGCCTTCCCCCAGCCGGAGGACCTCCTCAAGATCGGTCCCGGACCCGGCCTCCCCGACGAGAAGGTCGCCCGTCTCCACGGCATCGCCCAGGCCGCGCTCGACGGCGACCTCGACGTCGGTCGACTCCACGAGCTCGGACCCGCGCGGGCGACCGAGGAGGTCCAGCGCCTGCGCGGGATCGGCCCCTTCTACGCCGGGCTGATCGTCCTCCGGGCGGCGGGCTTCGCCGACGCCATGCTGAGCGTGCCCGAGGCGAAGGGTCTCGCCCACGCCCAGCGCTTCTACGGATTCGACCACTCCCCGACGCTCGACGAGTTCGCCGCCCTTGCCGAGCGCTGGCGACCCTTCCGCACCTGGGCGATCGTCCTGATCCGCCTCGCCGGAGACCGCGGGACCGCGTAGGCAGCGCGATCCTCGCTCACGTAGCCGGATTGGCGCCGTCTGCGGAGACGCGTGGAGATGCGCTCGTGCCGAAAGGTAGTTGCCGGACTCCGGCAACTACTTTCCGCGAGACAGTCACGTGTGTGCCACACGGCCGCTGACACCACTTCCGCGACGCCACTCGAAGACGTGCGGACGGGTTCTTCCCCTGAGGTCCGAGGATCGCAGCAGACGGCGAGGCCGAACGGGCGACCCTGCCGATCGTCTCGATGAAGGCCGCCGCCACGGTGATGTCCGCAGCCAGCAGAACCACGCCAAGCTCCACAGAACTGGTCAACCCGACAGCGTTGCCCGCGGACTCAACCGCGCGAGCCGGACCCGCTCCCGGCCCCGCCGGTCCCGCTCCCAGACCCGCTCCCGGACCCGCCCCCAGCCCCGCCGCCGCTCCCAGACCCGCTCCCAGACCCGCTCCCGGCCCCGCCGCCGGCCCCGGCGCCACCCCGGCCCCCGCCCCCGCCGCCGCCGCCGCCCGAAGCCTCATCCCCATCCCCGTCGCCCCCGTCGTGGCGCCGCAGCCAGTCGGTCAGTTGCTGCCCGGCGTCGTTGATCGACTCGCCGGCCTCCCGGAAGATCCCCCGGAACCGCTCGGCATAGTGGGAGGCCGCGTCCGCCGCCTCGGCCCGCGGGCGGGCCGGATCGTCGCGCGTCACGTATGACCCGTCGACGATCCGGTCGTACTCCCCGGACTTGACCCACTCCATCAGGGCGTGGACCCGGCGAACCGGCATCGGATGGGTCAGATTGAGGTCGAGGAGCAACCGCGACAGCCGCTCGAGCCCCGACCCCTTCTCCCGGTACTCGAGCCCCTGAGTCATGAAGACGTCGAGATCCAAGCGGGAGGCCTCGGCGCCGGCGGCGATCGTCATCAACACCCGACAGACACTCAGCGGATCCCGGGTCACCAGGGCCGCCGCCCGGTCACAGGTCAGCTCAGCCGCCCGCGACCATTCGAGCAGGGCGTGGCGAAGCGGAAACAGCGGCAGCGGGATCCCGGGGAGCGAGGTCAGGCGGAGGAGGATGATCAGGGCCGTGCTGTACAGGACGTGGTCAGAGAGGACGTGGCCGGCTTCGTGGCCGAAGACCGCGCGAAGCTGCTCGACGTCGAGCAACTCGACCATCGCCGACTGGACCACGACGATCGGTCGCCCCGACCCGATCGTCATCGCGTTGGCGATCGGGAACTGCGTCAGGTAGAGGTCGGGGACGACTTCGATGTCGAGGGTCGCGTACGCGCGATTGTGAGCCGCCCAGACGTCCGGCAGCTGCTGCTCGCCAAGCCGGACCGCCGATCCGAGGTACGCCTGGCGCAGCGCCCGCTCGTAGCCGAGCTCGATCAGCTTGCGGACGACCTTGTCGAGATACGGGATCGCCTTCAGGGCGGCCGTCGCCGCCCGGTCGGCCGGATGCTCGTAGGCCTTCGGTGAGATCCGCCTGAGCTTGTACCCCTCGACCGGCAGTGTCATCGCCACTCCTCGCAGTCCGGCGTCGCCGGCCCCGGGATTCCGGCAGCCTCGTGCGCTCCGTCCACCGTACCGCGCCCCGGCCCCGCGGACGCCGGACGGCACCGCCGCCGAAGGCTCCGGCAATCCACCGGCAGGTCAGAGACCCCGCGACGCGAACGTGACCGGAGGTCGGCGTCGACCCCCAGACCCCCCGAATCCGTTCCGCTCCGCCCGGGTCGGCTCCGCCTTCAGGTCCCCCGGGCGAGGTACCCGTTGTCGATCATCCAGATCACGCTCAGCTGACTCGGCGCGCCCCGGACGAGCGAGCCGTCGAGCTGGACCTGGAGGCCGTAGCCCGGCTGGCCGAAGCCCGGCGCGATCAGGCCCTCGTCGGCGGCGAACGACTTGAGCACCTTGTAGAGGTGGTAGTTGCAGGCGTAGGCCGCGTCGAACACATCGAGGCTCGCGGGCGGCAGCGAGCGCATCGCGTAGGGCGTGTCCTCAGGCGCGAGGAACCCGCCGAACTCGCTCCCGAAGCGGTCGAGCTCGGTCCCCGGCCTCAGGGTCCGGACGAACTCCAAAGGTTGGCCGTTCACGAGCAGATAGCCGCTGGCCGGCGGATAGCGCCACCCGCCGCTGCCGCCGCCGGCCGTCGGGTCCCAGTAGGTCCCGATGAACTGCTGCGGCGTGAGACCGGCAGACCTGTCGTAGCCGAGGAGCATCGGCGCAACCGGTCCGAACATCTCCAGCTGCGCCGGACCGAGTCGCGAGTCGCCGTTGTAGAAGGCTGTCGAGCACGCCGTCGCCGGCGTCGGGAAGAGCCCCGCCGGGCCGAGCGTCGCGGCTGCGGCCGTGGCGCTCCCGCCGAGTGTGACCAGCAGACCTGCGGAGATCGCGGCCGCGAGCATCCGCAGGCGTGTCACCGAAGGTCTCCTCGAAGTCGCGCGTCTGGTGACGGTGGTGTCCTTCATCTGGTCCTCGCTCGCGTCGCCGGTCGGGTGCGAGGAGTGTGTCACGGCCGGCAACACCGTGCCACGGATTCCGGACGCGGCCGGGGCGCGCCGCATGGCGCGCCCCGGGGCGTTACTCGTTGCTCAGCTGTGCTTGCGCCCGCTTTCGCGGGTCGACCGGGGTCAGGCGGCTTCGCGGAGTCCGGCGAGTGCCGGCTCGTCGCTGAGGCTCCGCAGGGCGGCCTCCTCGAGCTGGCGAGCCCGCTCCCGGGTGAGTCCGAGCTCGCGGCTGGCCGCCTCGATCGTCCGGGCGCGGCCGTCGCTGAGTCCGAACCGCAACTCCACCATCCGCCGCTCGGGTGCCGGCAGCCGGCGGAGCGCCTGCTGGACGGTCTGCTCCATCTCCGTCGTCTGCGCCTGCTCGCTGGGATCCGGCTCGTCGCTGGCGACGATGTCGCCGAGCGTGCTCTCGGAGTCCTCACCGATCGGCACGTCCAGGCTCGTGACCGCCCGGCGGGCGTCCCGCAGGGCGAGGACGTCGGCGACCGTCATCTCCGCGGCCGCGGCGACCTCCTCGTCGGTCGGATCCTGTGAGAGCTTGGCCGTCAGCTCACGCTCGACCCGCGCGAGCCGGCGCTCACGCTGCTCGATGTGAACCGGAAGGCGGATCGTCCGCGAGGTGTTGCCGAGTCCTCGCTGGATGCTCTGGCGGATCCAGAGGGTCGCGTACGTCGAGAACTTGAAGCCCTTGCGCCAGTCGAACTTCTCGGCTGCCCGGATCAGGCCGAGCGTGCCCTCCTGGACGAGGTCCCCGAGCGAGAGCCCGAGCCCCTGGTAGCGGCGTGCCTGGGAGACGACGAGACGGAGATTCGAGTTGATCAGGCGGTCCTTCGCGGCGACATCGCCCCGCTCGATCCGCTTCGCAAGCTCGATCTCCTCGGGCCCTGTGAGCAGGGCGTAGCGGGAAGCCTGGTTGAGGAATACCTGGAGTGAGTCGGTCGTCGACTCGTTCTGTGCCCGGCGCTCCGCGCGGGCCGTCTCGGTGGCCGTACTCGGTCGCCGCGGCCGCTTCGCGGCGGGAGCCGCGTGTTCGCCGCGAACGCGGCCTGTGCTGGGTGTTGCTGTCCTGGCCATGTCTTGCCTTTCTGCCGTGTCGTGGCGGCGCGGCTCGCGCGGAGCCCGGCCGTCGACTCGCGTCCAGGCCCTGCGGGGGGGGCGTGGACGTCTGCCAAAGGGAGGGCGGTCCCAAGAGCCGGCGGAGTGTCTTCCACGCCGCCACGGATAAGAATAACAGATAGTTGCGCGAACAACAAGGGCCGCTCGGGGCCCACTTGGGGGCGTCGCCGGCGAGCGCCCGCGGCCGTAGAAAATCGGTCAGCCGGAATCCGAGCCGGCGCCGGCGTCGCGCGGCGCGCCCGAAGCCCGCGCCTCACCGGCTCGCAGCAGCCGGTCGCGGAGCGTCTCGATCTCCTCGGGGCTCGCGTCCCACTCGGTCACCTCGGGCAGTCCGTCGGTCGACTGGAGGCCGAACAGCTTGAGGAAGAGCGTCGTCGTCCGGTAGACGGCCGCCCCGAACTGCGACCGGCCGCTCTCCTCGATCAGGCCCCGGTCGAGCAGGCTCGAGACCGGCGAGTCGGCATCGACTCCACGGATCCTGGCGATCTCCGGCCGGGAGACCGGCTGGAGGTAGGCGACGATCGCGAGGCTCTCGAGCTGGGCCGGCGTCAGCGCCGCCAGCCGCGGCTTGGCCAGCAGCCGCCGGGCCGCCGGTTCGGCGATCGGGTCGCTCGCGAGGGTGAAGCCGCCGGCGACCTCCCGGATGATCAGGCCGCGGACGCCGTCGGCGTACTGCTCGCGCAGGTCGTCCAAGGCCCGCTCGACCGCCTCGACCGGCTCCTCGCACGCCTCGCTCAGCTCCCTGGAGCCGACCGGCTCGCTCGAGAGGAAGAGGAGCGCCTCCACGACCCGTGCGAGCTCACTCTCCTGGTCCTCGGTCACCCAATCGCCGCCGGGCGGATCGTGATCTGACTGAACGGCTCATCCTGCGACCAGTCGGCCTCGCCCTGCTTGTAGAGCTCGAGCAGGGCGAAGACCGTCATCGCCACGGTCATCCGGTCGGCCCCGCGGACGGCCTCGTCGAAGTCGACGGCGCTCACCCGCTTGAGGAGCCCCCGGAGGTGGGCCAGGCGCTCGGCCACGGTGACCCGGGTCGCCCCGATGTGCCGGAGGTCGAGCTTGGCCGGCACGGCCAGCAGGCCGCCGATCGCCCGCCCGAGCGACGCGGGGTTCCAGATCGCGCCATCCACCTCCTCCAACGATCGCCGGCGAAGACTCACGGGCAAAGCCGCCTGGCGGAAGCGCACCTGCGGCTCGTCAGCGAGGCGATCCTCGAGGTAGGCGGCCGCCCCCCGGTAGCGACGGGCCTTGAGCATCCGCGCCAGCAGCTCCTCGGCCGCCTCGCCCGGCTCGAATTCGAGGAGCTCCTCGTCGTCGCCGGCCAGCATCAGCCGGGACTTCAGCTCGAGGAGGGCGGCCACCAGCACGATGAACTCGGTCGCCGCCTCGAGATCCAGCTCCCCGCGGGCCTGGAGGTGGTCGAGGTAGGCGACGACGACCTCGGCCAGCTGGAGCTCGAGCAGGTCGACGACATCGCGCAGGACGAGCGTCAGCAGCAGGTCGAACGGACCGCTGAAGACCTCCAGATCGAGCTCGAGCTCGGCCAGCAACATCCCGGCCAACGCTACCGGGGCCGGCCGACGCCCATCGCCCGGCGCACCTCTGAGACCGTCTCCGACGCGATCGCCCGGGCTCGCTCGGCACCGTCGGTCAGCGTCGCCTCAAGGCCTGCCTCGTCGGCTCGCAGCTCGGTGTAGCGGGTGCGGACCGGCCCCAGATAGTCGATCACCGCCGACGCCACCACCCCCTTGAACTCGCCGTAGCGGGCTTGCGAGTACTCCCGCTCGACGGCCTCGGATCCGACTCCACGGATTGCCGCGAGGATCTCGATCAGGTTGCTGATCCCCGGCTTGTCGGCCTGCCGGCGGATCTCGCTGCCCGAGTCGGTCACCGCCCGCTTGAACTTCTTCTCGATCGCCGCCGGATCCTCGAGCACGTAGACGGTGCCCTCGACGCTCCCGCTCGTCGTCGACATCTTCGACTCCGGGTTCTGGAGGTCCATGATCCGCGCGCCGACCTCTGGAATCCGGTGCCTGGGCACGACGAGCACCTCCCCGCCTGTGGCCGGGTCCGGAAAGCGGGCGTTGAAGCGGATCGCGACGTCCCGCATCAGCTCGACGTGCTGGCGCTGGTCGTCGCCGACCGGCACCTCGTTGGCCCGGTAGGCGAGAACGTCGGCCGCCTGGAGGACCGGGTAGAGGAACAGGCCGGCGGACACGAGCTCCCGCTGGGCCGCCGACTTCTCGCGAAACTGATTCATCCGGTTGAGGTCACCGTGAGACGTCACCGCGCACAGCAGCCAAGTCAGCTCGGTGTGCTCGGGGACGTCGCTCTGGCGAAAGAGGATGCACCTGGTCGGATCGACGCCGGCGGCCAGGAGGATCGCCGTCGTGTCGAGGACGCGGGCCCGCAGCTCGGCCGGGTCATACGGCACGGTGATCGCGTGGAGGTCGACGATGCAGTAGATCGCCTCCCCCCGGTCCTGACCGGCCACGAACTCGGCAATCGCGCCGACATAGTTGCCGAGGTGCTTGCGCCCTGTCGGCTGGATCCCCGAGAAGATTCGCACGGCGTCGGAGGCTACTCGGCAGGCCGCCGGATCGAAGTTTCGAGCGCTCGGCATCGACGCAGTCGCATTCGACCGCGAGTCGTGATGCGACGGGCGGTTACGCTGCGGCGGCGCGCGGGCGGTCGAGCAGCTCGTCGAGCCGCTTTTCGAGCTCGCGATCGTCGGCGGCGCCCGGAATGACGTCCTTGGAGGTCCGCACGCCGAAGTTCTCGACCGTCGGAGCCGGATCGAAGTTAGGGAAGATCAGTCGGATCAGGGAAGTCAACGTTGTTGAAGCGTAGCGGGCGGCGCGGTCGGCACGGCTGCGTCCCACCATTCAGACGCCCCGTACCATCCAGCCCAGATCACGAGACCCAGGATCACCAGCGCCACGACCGCCCCGAGGAGCGCCCGGCCGATCGCCTGGATGCGGCGCTGGGCCGGCTCAACGTGGATTTGCCGGGCCGCCTCGAATCGTCTCCCGGCCGCCTCGCGGGCTCGCTCCTGCCGGGCGCGGATGATCGGCCTCGCGATCCGGCCGATTCCCGAGGAGACGGTAGCGAGCAACAGGAGGGCGGTTGGGCCGGCGGCAACCAGGAAGGGAACCCGTACGTCGGTCAGCGCGCGGTCGGAGAGCCGAGCTCCGGCCTCAGGCGGGATCGTCCCGAGCGCGACGAGGCCGATCGTCCAGACGGCGGCCAGGAGCGGGAGCAACGCGAGCACCCGGACGCCGCGCAGCAAGGAGGTGACGTAGCTGTTCTCCTGGGCGCGGACATAGAAGCTCGACAAGGCGAACGGCACCAGCAACAGCGCACCGAGCGTCACCCCGTCGACCCGGTAGACGTGAACCGGCAGAAAGCCGAGCGCGACGGTGATGAGCAGGCTGGAAAGCGCCAGCGGGAGCAGCAGCTCACCGCGATGGGCGTGGATGATCAGGCTGAGCTTGCCCTCGTCCCCACGCTGGTTCGAGGTCACCCGAAGGTGTGGTCGGAAGGCGTGCCTGTCGGTGATCGGCACCTCGTCAGCGGGCTTTCCCGGCCGACGGACTGCCAGCGCCGCTTCGGCGATATACGTGTCCCGGGGCGGGACCGCCTCCGCGTGGTAGCTCTCGGTGAGCCCGACCGCCAGGTTGTCGAAGAACTCGACGCGTCCGGCGAGGCCGAACGACGAGAGCAGGTGGTTGGCACCCGTGTAGAAGCGGGCGCCGCCGGACGCGTGCTGCCGCTGGATGGCAGCGTCGTAGGACAGCTTGCAGACATGCCGCTCTCCCGCCCAGTACTCCAGCGGGACGAGCAGCATGAAGTAGCGCTCCAGCTCCCCGATGAAGCCCTCGATCCGCGGGCGGGTGTCCCCCGCGTGTCGAAGCTGCCGGTCCAACGCCTTGCGCGCGCCAGTGATGTCCTCGTACGGCGGGCGCGCGCACGCGATCGCACTCAGCGATCCGTCGTCGACGAGGCGGTCGGGATGCTCGGCCGGGAGGTGCTCGACGAGACGTTCGAGGAGCCCCTTGAGACCCAGCACAGAAACCGTCGCGTTCTGCACGGTGCTCAACACCGGCAGCGCTTCCCCGGCGGCGTTGTGGACGTCAAGGTTCCGGAGGTCCCCCTTGGCAAGCAGCATCAGCGGCACCAGGGCGATGTCGCCCCCGGAAAGCGCCTTGGTCGGCGGCAGCGTGAAGTCGACACTCATCCGTCGGCGAACGGTGTCGGCATCGACGAAGGTGAACGTCTCGTTCCGACGGGTCACCCAGGTTCGCCGCATGCCCAGGCCGACCGCGTATTCGGCCTGCCTGGCGTACGCCGGGTCATCGACGGCAGGCAAAACCCGCGGCCCTGCGGACGGTGCCGTCAGTGGCGCAACGTGCGCGTCGAGGATCTGAGCCGCGCGGTCCGCGAGACGGTCAACCGCCGCGAACGTGCGTTTCTCCAGCCAGGACACCGTCGGAGGGTAAGCCAGCTGCCGGATTCAGGCGCTCTCCAGGTCGACCCCGGGGGCCGAAGACATCCTGCCGAATTCTTCGCCGAAGCCCGACGGCCGACGGCCGACGCCGAGCCGGCAACGCGGGAGAGCCGCGCACCGTGGGCTCAGCGGGTGGCGCGCGTGAGGCGGGATGCCAGCCCCCGGAGCTCCTCGACCAGTTCGGGTGGCTCGCGCACATCGAACTCGACGCCGAGCATCGCGATCCGCAGCCCGAGCCACCGGAGGTCGTCGCCGCCGGTTCTGTACTCACACGTGTCTGCGTCGATCGGCTCGATCGTGCCCCAGTACGGCGGTACACGGCTGGTCAACTCGCCGGCCGGAGCGTGGAGCCTGACGACCGCCTCGAAGCGGTTCGGTGCGCCGGAGATGCTCTGCTTGACATACGCGCCGGCGTCCTTCGCCGGCAGCGTCCGCGCGGCGAAGCGCATCCCGGTCGACGCCGGCCGGGTCAGGCGGTCGACGCGAAACGTACGCCAGTCCTCACGTCGGATGTCCCAGGCGACGAGATACCAGCGGCGGCCGGAGTTGACGAGCGAAAGCGGCTCGACCTCACGGTTGGTCGAGGTCCCCCCGCGGCTCTTGTAGGCGAAGCGAAGCCGCTCGGAGTCGCGGCAGGCCGCCGCGATCACGCTCAGGTGCTGGGGGTCGACCGTCGGCCCGCCGACCGGAAGCGTCACCGTCGCCGAACTCAAGGCGGCGACCCTCCGGCGGAGGTGCCCCGGGAGGACCTGCTCGAGCTTCACGAGGGCACGCAGAGCGGTTTCCTCGATTCCGGTCACCGACGCGCCGGCCGCCGCGCGTAGACCCACGGCGATCGCGATCGCCTCGTCGTCGTCGAGCAGGAGCGGCGGCATCGCGGTGCCCGCGCGCAGCCGGTATCCACCGGCCGGGCCGGTCATCGACTCCACCGGATACCCGAGGCCCCGCAGTCTGTCGATGTCCCGGCGAATCGTCCGGCCGGAGACCTCGAGCCGGTCGGCGAGCTCGCCGCCCGGCCAGTCGCGCCGCCCCTGGAGGAGCGAGAGCATTGCCAGGAGTCGGCTCGACGTGTCGCTCATCAGATCTTCATCCTCGATTTCATCTAGGACGGATTCTGACCTAAACTGCTCGTAGGCTCGGCGGGGATGTCAACAAGCCAGAAAGGCGCACCAATGCTCGAGCGAGATGGATACCTGCCCGGCGTCCCGTGCTGGGTCGACACCAGCCAGCCCGATCCGGAGGCGGCCGCCTCGTTCTATGGCCGTCTGTTCGGCTGGGAGTTCGACGACGCGATGCCGCCCGGCTCCCCCGGGACGTACCTGATCGCGCGCCTCCGCGGCGGCGACGTTGCCGCCGTCGGGTCGCAACCGGAGGGTCGGCCGCCGATCGCCATGTGGAACACCTATGTCGCGGTGGACAGCGCCGACGAGACCGCCACCACGGTGATGGCGGCCGGTGGACGCATCCTGAAGGAGCCCTTCGACGTGACGAGCGCCGGCCGGATGGCGGTGCTCGCCGATCCCGAAGGCGCCGTGTTCTGCGTCTGGGAGGCAGGCGAGCACAAGGGCGCGCAGATCGTCAACGAGCCCGGCTCGGTGAACTTCAACACGCTGAGCACGCGCGACCCCGAACGCGCGAGGGCCTTCTACGGCGCAGTCTTCGGATGGGAGACGATCGGTCTCGACGGGGGCATCCAGATGTGGACGCTGCCGACCTACGGTGACTTCCTCGAGCAGACCGACCCCGGCCTTCGCGAGCGGATGGCGCAGAGCGATGCCCCGGATGGCTTCGAGGACGTCGTCGCGGCACTCAATCCACTCGCCGACGACCAGACCGACGTTCCCGCCCACTGGGGCGTGACGTTCGGGGTCGACGACGCCGACTCGACGGCCAAGCGAGCGTGGGAGTTGGGTGGCAAGGTGCTCGCCGCCCCGTTCGACGCTCCCTGGGTCAGGATGACGGTGATCACCGACCCCCAGGGCGCGACGTTCACGGCGAGCAAGTTCGTCCCCGAGAACAGGATCCTCGCCGGCCCGACCGAGCAGGCGGCCCAGGCAGCGTAGAGGCCATGTAGGCGGCAACTGTTCGGCGCGCCGCTCACCACGCCAGTGCGGCCGGGGTGAAGCGCCGTCGGACGGCCGCGTCGAGCGGGTAGTCGCGGGCGCGGGGCCGGGAGCCAGCGGCGCTGAGTAGCGCGCCGGAGGCCCGGGTAGTCTGCCTCGCATGACGCCGGCCACGCCTCCTGATCGCGGGCACGGGTGGCAGCCCTAGAGGACGACGGGCGCGGGCCGGGCGGCACGACCCGCGAGGCCCCGAAGCGCCCCCACCGCCTGATCGATGCGGTCGATCGCTACCAGCGGACCCACCGGTGGCTGGGCTTTCCGATCGCTGTCATCTACAAGTACGCCGACGACCAGGGCGGCTACCTCGCGGCCCTGATCACCTACTACGGGTTCCTCTCGATCTTTCCCCTCCTCCTGCTGCTCCTGACCGTCCTCGGCTTCGTCCTGGTCGGCGATGCCCACCTCCGCGACAGCCTCGTCAACTCCGCACTCGCCCAGTTCCCGGTCGTCGGGGCAAGCCTCCGGAGCTCGATCCACGCTCCAGCCAGCAGCAACACCGGCCTCGCGATCGGCATCGTCGGCACCCTCTACGGGAGCATCGGCGCCGCCCAGGCGACCCAGCACGCCTTCAACAAGGTCTGGGCGGTCCCCCGCAACGAGCGACCCAACCCGCTCAAGTCGCGCCTGCGCAGCCTGATCCTGCTCGGCGCACTGGGCGTCGGCGTCCTGATCACGACGATCGCCTCCGGCCTGACGACCGGCGCCGGCAGCTACGGCGCGACGATCGGGACCGGCGTGAAGATCGTCGGCATCCTCGTCGTCGCCGTGGCCAACGTCGGCCTCTTCATGTTCGCCTTCCGCGTCCTCACGGCCTCCGAGATCCCGACCCGCTGCCTGCGGCTCGGCGCGGTCATCGCCGGCCTCGGGTGGGAGGTCGTGCAGCTCATCGGGACCTACTACGTCAGCCGCCTCAAGGGCACCCAGGAGGCCTACGGCGTCTTCGGGGCGGTGCTCGGCCTGATCGCCTGGATCTATCTGCTCGCGCTGATCACGGTGATGGCCGCCGAGATCAACGTCGTCTCCCAGCGGCGCCTCTGGCCGCGTTCGCTGCTGACGCCGTTCACCGACAACGTCAGCCTGACCCACGCCGACGAGCGCAGCTACACCTCCTACGCGGAGACCGAGCGCCACAAGGGCTTCGAGACCGTCGACGTCGACTTCGTCCCGCCGCCGCCGCCGCCGCCGCCGAAGGCCGGGGCGAACGCGGAGGCGGACGCGGAGGTAGAGGTGGCCGAGGACAGGTAGCGCCCTCGAGTCTCGACCGGCGGCCAGCCAATCAGGCGGGTGCCCGCCGCTCGAGTCCCGCCCACGGCTTCATCAGGCGCAGCGCGCTGAGGATCGCCCGGGTCGCCGAGGACCGGTTCAGCGTGATGAAGTGGATCCCCGGCGCCCCCCCGGCGAGGAGGTCGGCGCACTGAAGCGTCGCGTAGGAGACACCCAGCTCGGTGACCGCCTGCTCGTCGTCCCGACGGCGGGTCAACTCGGTCTCGAGGGATTCGGGGAGGTCGGCAGCCGAGAGCTCGGTCATCCGCTTGATGCCGTCGAGCGAGAGGATCGGCATCACGCCGGGGATGATCGGCACCTCGATTCCGATCTCACGCGCCCGCCGGACGAAGTCGAAGTAGTAGGCGTTGTCGAAGAACATCTGGGTGATCAGGACCTCGACACCCAGGTCGACCTTCGTCTTCAGGTGGCGGAGGTCGTCCTCCGGCGAGACGGCGTGGATGTGCGTCTCCGGGAAGGCCGCCCCGGCGACCGAGAAGTCGTACTCCGAGCGGATCATCGAGACCAGCTCGTGTGAGAACTCGAGACCACCGTCGGTCTTCGTCCACCGCTCCTGCCCGCGTGGCGGATCGCCCCGGAGGGCCAGGACGTTGTCGATGCCGACCTCCCGCATCCGGTCGAGCGTCCCCCGAACATCCTCGGTCGTCGCGTTGACGCACGTCAGGTGCGCCATCACCTCGAGGCCGAGATCCCGCTTGATGTGCGCGACGACGTCGATCGTCGTGTCGCGCGTAGTCCCGCCCGCCCCGTAGGTCACCGAGACGAAGTCGGGAGCCAGCTCCCGCAGATCGACCAGCGCGCGGCTCAGGTTCTCGGTGCCGGCCGGCGTCTTCGGCGGGAAGAACTCGAATGAGAAGACGGGCCGACCGGCCCGCTCCATGATTTCCGGGATCGTGGATATCGGGGCGACTCTACCTACGCCGGTCGGGCCGGGCCCTCCCGAGGGCCCGGCCCGGGGCGGTCATCGACTACGCCCGGTGGGCGTGCGGCCGGTGCATGTCGACGTGGAGCACCGTCTCCATCAGCGGCGCCAGTGCGAGCAGCGCTGCCGCGCCGACCACCGTGTACGCAGCAGTCAGCAGATCGCCGCTGCCGAACACCTGTGTGAACAGGTTCGTGTTGAAGACACCCAGGATCCCCCAGTCGAGGGCTCCGAGGAACATGATGAGAAGTGAGAACGGCTCCATACGCCTGAGAAGTTCCATTGCGCCACCTCCGGTGACGTCACACTGTCGAGTTTGTGTGCTACATCATCAATTACCCCAAATCGAGAACTCGGTTACCAGCGGCGCGTCATGTTTCTCACCGCAGACGGCCGAGGTCCTTCGCACCCATACCGAACAAAGCGCTTGCACTGCCGCGTCCGCGGTGAAACTCCGGGTCCCGGGCCGACCAGGCCACCGATGTCCGCTGCGAGCTCGTCGCCCGCCCAGCGGGGCCGCCCGCGTTACAGGGACTCGCGCAGGACCGGCCGCTTCGCCGCGGCGCCCTCGTCCAGCCGGCGAACCGGCGTCGTGTACGGCGCCCCCCGGGCGATCTCCGGGTCCTCGCGAGCCTCGCGGAGGATCTCCGCGAGCGACTCGGCGAACCGGTCGAGCGTCTCCCGCGTCTCGGTCTCCGTCGGCTCGATCAGGAGGGCCTCCTCGACGACCAGCGGGAAGTAGACCGTCGGCGGGTGGACCCCGTGGTCGAGCAGGCGCTTCGCGAGGTCGAGCGTCCGGATCTTCAGCTCCCGCTTCATCGGCGCTCCCGAGAGGACGAACTCGTGCATGCAGCCCCACTTCCGCCGGGCGCCGGGACTCTCGGCAACGTCTTCGCCGCCATTTACGTGGTCGACCCGCCCGTAGGCCGGGGTCAGCAGGTCGAGCACGCCGAGCTCGCCCAGCCGGGCGAGGAGGTAGTTGGCGTTGAGGACCGCGACCTCCGAGACGTCACGCAGGCCGGCCGCCCCCAACGAGCAGATGTAGGCGTATGAGCGGACGAAGCACCCGTAGTTGCCCTGGAAGCCCCGCAGCCGTCCGATCGACTGCGGCCGGTCGTGGTCCAGGTCGAATATTTCGGAGCCCGTGTCGGCTGGATCGGCCGGGTGACGATGGTCCTGACCGTTTTGCTCGTCGTCACCCACCCGCCGGCGGACGATGACGGGGTGGGGCAGGAACGGCTCGACCCGGTCGGACACGGCGATCGGGCCCGACCCCGGGCCACCGCCGCCGTGCGGCTGGGTGAACGTCTTGTGGAGGTTGAAGTGGACGATGTCGAAGCCCATGTCCCCCGGCCGCGACTTGCCCATCACCGCGTTGAGGTTGGCCCCGTCGTAGTAGAGCGTCGCCCCCACGTCGTGGACGATCTTCGCGATCTCCTCGATGTTCTCGTCGAACAGGCCGAGCGTGCTCGGGTTGGTCAGCATCAGGCAGGCGACGTCCGTGTCGGCCTTCGCCCGGAGATCCTCGATGTCGACTCCTCCGTTGGCGTCGATCCCGACCTTGACGACGTCATAGCCGGCCATCGTCACGGTCGCCGGATTGGTCCCGTGGGCCGTGTCCGGAGTCAGCACCTTCGTCCGGTGCTCGCCCCGCGCGTCGTGGTAGGCCCGCGTCAGGAGCACACCCGCCAACTCGCCGTGTGAACCGGCGCTCGGCTGGAGTGAGACGTGCGGCAGGCCGGCGATCTCGCTCAGCGCCCGCTCGAGTCGCCACATCAACTCGAGCGCCCCCTGCGCCCGCGACGGCTCCTGGAACGGATGGAGGCGGGCGTGGCCCGGCAGGGCGGCGACTCGCTCGTGGAGGCGGGGGTTGTGCTTCATCGTGCACGACCCCAGCGGATAGAAGCCCGAGTCGAGATCGAAGTTCCGCCGCGACAGGTTGACGTAGTGGCGCACCAGCTCCGGCTCTGAGACCTCCGGCAGCCGCGGCTCTCGCGCACGGCGCATGCCAGCCGGGATCAGCTCGTCGAGCGGACGGACCGGCACGTCGATCGCCGGCGCGACGAACGCCCTGCGCCCCGGCGCACCCTTCGCGAAGATCGTCTCCGCCCGATCGCGCTGCATCGCCGTCTCGTGCGACCCCGGCCGGCTCTGAACGCTCATGCCGTCGCTCCGACCGCGCCGCGCTCGGCCGCGACCGCGCGGCCGAGGACCCCGACCAGGAGGTCGATGTCGGCCCGCGAGCGCTGCTCGGTGATCGCCACGAGCAGGCCGCTCGCGTACTCGGAGTAGGTCCGCCCAAGTGGGTAGCCCGGATTCACGCCCTCGACCGCGCACCGGTCGAGGACACGCAGCACGCCGTCGAGGCCGTCGACGTCGAGCGACACCGCGAACTCCCGCACGACCGGCTGCGAATGGATCGCCTCGACCCCGTCGATCGCGCAGAGCGCGTCCCGGGCGTAGGCCGTCCGCTGGACCATCAGCTCGCCCAGCTCGACGAGGCCCCGCCGGCCGAGCCAGCAGAGGTAGACGACCCCGGCCAGGGCGTTGAGCGCCTGGGCCGTGCAGATGTTCGAAGTCGCCTTCTCCCGCCGGATGTGCTGCTCGCGAGTCTGCAGCGTCAGCACGAAACCGCGCCGGCCGTCCGCATCGACGGTCTCGCCCGCGATCCGACCTGGCATCCGCCGAACGTGCTCCGAACGAGCAGCGAAAAAGCCGAACGACGGTCCACCGAAGTCGAGACGGTTGCCGAGTGTCTGCCCCTCCCCCACGCAGACGTCCACTCCCTGCTCGCCGGGAGCCTCCAGTATCCCGAGCGTCAGCGGGTCGGCCGAGCACACGACGAGGGCGCCGTGCTCGCGGGCGATCGCCGCCAGTCCGGCGACGTCCTCGACCGCGCCGAGGAAGTTCGGCTGGCCAATGAAGACCGCACTGACCGTCTCGTCGATCGCCGACGCCCACGCCTCGGGATCGGTCACCCCGTCGCGCAGCGGAACCTCCTCCACTTCCATGTCATAGCCGGCCGACAGTGTCCGCAATGCCTCGCGTGAGTGTGGGTGAACGCCCCGCGAGATCACGAACCGACGACGCTTGTTGGTCAGCTTCGCCAGATAGCCCGCCGCCGCCAGGGCCGACGGACCTTCGTAGACCGACGCGTTCGACACGTCAAGTCCGGTCAGCTCGCAGATCGCAGTCTGGAACTCGAACATCACCTGCAACCCGCCCTGTGACACCTCCGGCTGGTACGGTGTGTACGGCGTCAGGAACTCCGACCGCCCGAGCAGCATGTCGATCATCGCCGGCACGTAGTGGTCATACATCCCGCCACCCAGGAAGCACACCTCATCCTCGGCTGACACATTCCGTCCGGCCAGCTCCCGCAGGTGTGCGTAGACCTCGCTCTCGCTCAGCCCGTCCGGCAGCGCCAACTCCCGTCCGAGGCGCACCCCGGCCGGGATGCTCGAGAACAGCTCGTCGATCGAGTCCACCCCGATCGTCGCGAGCATCCTCGCCAGGTCATCAGGCGTGACCGCCGTGTAGCGACTCACGCCGCGTCTCCGCGGCCGGTGGTCGTCTTGATCAGATGTCTCACTAAGCGGTCGTCGCGAGGGAGGCGACGTAGGTCTCGTGGTCCATCAGCGCGTCCTGCTCCGACGGATCGCTGACTCGGATCTTGACGATCCAACCCGCCCCGTACGGATCTTCGTTGAGCGCCTCCGGCGAGTCGACGAGATCCCCGTTGACCTCGACGATCTCTCCCGAGACCGGGGCGATCACATCCGAGACCGCCTTGACCGATTCGACCTCGGTGTACGGCTCGCCCGCGGCGATCTGCGTGCCCGGCGCCGGCGGCTCGAAGAAGACGATCTCACCCAGCGCATCCTGCGCGTGCCAGGTGATGCCGAGCGTCGCGATGTCGTCCTCCAGCCGCGCCCAGTCGTGCTCGGCGTGGTACAGCAGATCCGCCGGGTAGGTCTCCTGCGCCATGTGGTCCGTTCCTCCGAGCTTTGTCCGGGAGGACGGATTCTAGCGGCCCGCCGCCCGCGAGCCCGATCGGCGCCGCGGCCGAGCTCCGGCGTCCGGACCCGGGAGCGCCGCCCGCGAGAGGTCCATCACCCGATCGCCGCCATCGCTACCCCTCACGACGGCAGGCGCCGTGCACCAGCACGTCCGAGCACGTCGCCCAGCGACTCAATCGCGTGTCAGCAGGGGCTTCGAGGCCACGACGGCGGCTCGCTCGCGACCGCGGACGTCGATCGCGATCGGAGTTCCCGGAGCCGCCCGGTCGGGCTCGACGTAGGCCATCCCCACGCCGATCTCGAGGCTCGGAGAGTACGTCCCGCTCGTGACCTCGCCCCCTCCGACCACCGCGCAGCCCGGTCGTGGAACGCCCGGCCCGGTCAACTTGAACGGGACGAGCTTCTCCCGCGGCCCCTCCGCCCGAACCCGGCGGACCTCCTCGGCCCCGATGAAACCCGTGTCCTCCTTGGCGCACCAGCCCAACCCGGCCTCGATCGGCCCGCGCTCGAGGCTCAGCTCGTTGCCGTAGAGCGGATAGCAGACCTCCAGCCGCAGTGTGTCCCTCGCCCCGAGGCCAGCCGGGCGCACGCCCCGCCGGAGCAGCTCGTCCCAGATCTCGACCACATGCTCCGGGGCGATCAGCAGCTCGACCCCGTCCTCGCCGGTGTAGCCGGTCCCGCAGACGAGCGTGTCGTGCCCCACGAGGACCCGCCGGCCGACGGTCATCCGGGCGGGGAGCGGAGCGTCGGAGATCGCCTGGACCATCTCCCGGGCGATCGGCCCCTGCACCGCGAGCATCGCGTAGTCGTCGATCCGATCGACGACTCCCACATCAAAGCCTTCGGCCTGACGCTCGAACCACGCGAGGTCGGCCGCGTGATTGGACGCATTGGTCACCGTGAGGAATCGGTCCGGCTCCAGGCGGTAGGTGAACAGGTCGTCGATGATCCCGCCGTCCTCCCGGCACAGCACGCTGTACTGGGCGCCGCCGACACCGAGCTTCGAGACGTCGTTGGAGAGGATCCGCTGGAGGAAGTCCGCAGCCCCCGGGCCCGAGCTCTCGATCTCACCCATGTGCGACACGTCGAAGACACCTGCCGCACTCCGGACCGTCAGGTGCTCCTCGATCACCCCGCCGTACTGGACCGGCATCTCCCAGCCCGCGAAATCGATCAGTCGGGCTCCGGCTGTCCGGTGGGCCTCGAACAGCGGCGTGCGCCGCGGGGCGGGATCCGGGGCGTCTGACATGCCGCTGAGGATATCCACGGCTGCCCGAAAGTCACCAGGCGCAGGGTTCAGGACGGTTCCTGGGCGCGTGGTGGAGGCGGAGGGTCGATCTCGAAGAGGACGCGCGCGCGCATCGGCGCCGCGCCGGCCGCCCGCCGCCCGGCTCGCCGCAGCCCGTCCAGCGATTCGTCGCCGGCGCACTCGGGTCCTCGGTCGGGTCCCGGCGAGAGTCCGACGATGATCAGGAGCTCGTCCGGGCCGAGATGAACCGCCTGGACAGTCGACGCCCGCCACGGCTCGTCGTCGGCGGCGACGGCCGTGAGCACGGCCTCGGCGACCGCGTCGTCGGGCGCCTCCCCGAGCACCAGGGAGGACATCTCCCGGGCCAGGAAGACCGCGTTGGCGGCGAGCAGGCCCGCGATCAGGTAGCTGGCCACCGCGTCGAGCACAGCGGCTCCGGTCAGTTCACCCAGGACCGTCCCGATCAGCGCGACGGCGAGGCCGACGAGGTCGGAGACGTCCTCGATCAGCAGGACCGGGAAGTCGGGGTCGCGGCTGCGGGAGATGAAGCCGTACCACCGCTCGCCCGGCCGGCGTCCGGCGTTCGCCGCGCGGACCAGCGACCCGAACGACACGCCCTCGATCACGGCGGCGAACGCGAGCGCCGCCAGCGTCACCCCGACGTGCGGGTGGTGCCCGGGGTTGAGGAGGCGGTGGGTCGCCTCGATGAACGAGCCGACCGCGCTCCCGCCGAAGACGACGACGGCCACGAGGAAGGCCCACAGGTAGCGAGCCCGGCCGCGGCCGAGCGGATGGAGGGCCGACGGGGAAGCCGAGGAGCGCCGGTGGCCGAGCAGCAGAGCCGCCTGGTTGCCGCAGTCGGCCACCGAATGGAGCCCCTCCGAGAGGAGGACGGACGCCCCCGTGACGAAGAAGGCGGCCAGCTTGACCACGGCCGATGCCCCGTTGGCTGCGAGCGCCGTGACAAGGTGATGCCTGCCGGTGGCAGCGGCGCTCGCAGCGGCGCTCGCACCGGCGCTTGCGGCGGGGCTTGCGTCGGCGTCCTCGGGCACCCGGTGCAGCCTAGGCGCCGCGGGCGGGTCCCGCACTGCCGGGCCGAGCGGGACTTGACGGGGATGCGAACATGTGTTCGTATGACGAGCCAGGGATCAGCCTACGGACGCTTCCGCCGAGCCCTGCGGGCCGGGAACCTCAATCAGGTCCACGCCGCCGCGCTCGAGCTGCCGCAGGTCGACCTCGTCGACGCCCTGTCGATCGTCGTCCTGATGAGCGCTGACGACGACGAGCGCTACGACCGGGCCGCGACCAGGTGGCTCGCCCGTTTCGCGTTGGAGCGGCCGTCGGCTCGGCTCGAGGACCTCAGGCTCGCCCTCCACGCCCTGGAAGCGCTCCCGTACAACGCCCCAGCAGCCAAGCAGACGATCTGCGGCCTGTGTGAGGCGCACGGCCTGCGCCGCGTCGCCGACGCCCTCGGCTGAGGACGACGACCGCCTTATGGCGCTCATCACGGATTCGACTTGCTCGGCCCGGCCGGGTCGAGGATCCTGATCCGATGACTACAAACATGATCGAAGCCGTCACCGACGACTCCTTCCAGGCCGACGTCCTCGAAGCCGACGGCCCGGTGCTGGTCGACTTCACCGCCGCCTGGTGTCCGCCCTGCCGATTGATGAAGCCGATCCTCGCCGAGATCGCCGCCGAGCGTCCCGGGCTGCGGGTGGCCCAGCTCGATGTCGAGACGCACCAGCGAGTTGCGGCCGCCTACGAGGTGCTCGCGATGCCGACCTTCATCGTCTTCCGCGACAACCAGCCGATTCTCCGACTCCTGGGCGCCCGATCCAAGACCAAGCTCGAGCGCGAGCTAGCCGAACGCGGCGTGTAGGGCGCCGACCAGCAGCTCGGCAGCCGGCGAGCGGCCGGCCGACGCCGTGAAGGCGTTCACGCGATGCCGAGGGGCCGGATCCTCCAGGCTCGCGGAGGCCACCTCGGGTCCCGAGGCCACGAACCACGATGCCGGGACGACGCTGACGCCGAGCCCGGCGTGCACCAGATGACGCACCGTCGTCGGATCGGAGATCTCGAACAACGGCACCGGACTGAACCCCGCCTCTTCGCAGGCTGCGATCACAGCTTCGCGGAGGCCGCTGCCCGGCTCGGGAAGGATGAACGCGCGGCCGCTGAGATCGCCAAGTCCGATCGGCGGTCCGCCGGCCAGCGGGTCGTCGGGTGGGAGCATCGCGCTCATCGCCTCCTCGGAGAGCTCGTCGACCCTCAGGCCGACCGGCGTCTCCCGATGCGGGGATCCGGCCACCCCGACGTCGACCCCGCCGGTCACCACGAGCCCGAGGACCTCGGTCGCGGGCGCGTGCCGAAGTGCCAACTGGAGGCCGGGGTGCGCCCGATGGAACGCCGCGAGCGCGGCCGGCAGTCGGAGGGTGTCGATCGTCGTCGCGGCCACCCGCACCCGACCGCGGGTGACCCCCGCGTGACGGTCGAGCTCCTCCCGGGCGCGAGCGAGCTCCGCGAGCGCGACCTCGGCGCGGGCGAGAAGATCCTCACCGGCCGGTGTCAGCTCGGCCCCACGGGGCGTTCGGCGCAGCAGGACGACGCCAAGCTCAGCCTCGAGGCGGCGGATCTGCTGGGAGAGCGCCGACTGCGTGACCCAGAGGGCGTCAGCCGCCCGGGTGAACTGGCCATGGCGAGCCACGGCGACGAAGTACTCGAGTTGGCGGAGCTCCACACGGAGTATGTTGCCCGCCGTGAAACGCTCCGGCCAGACGATCCTCGTCACGATCCCGATCAGCCACTACTGCGAGAAGGCGAGATGGGCTCTCGATCGGGCCGGCGTCAGCTACGTCGAGCATGCCCACGTCCAGTTCGTCCACCAGTTCGCCGCTCGTCGGGCCGGCGGCGGCAGGACGGTCCCGGTTCTGATCTGCGACGCCGGCGTCCTGTCTGATTCGGCGGACATCCTCGACTACGCCGACGCCCACGCTCCGCCGGACCGGCGGATCTACCCCGACGATCCGGACGCGACGGCCGAGATCCGCCAGCTCGAGCGCGAATACGACGATCGCCTCGGGCCGCACGGCCGGCGCTGGATGTACCACCTGCTCCGCCGGCGCAGCGACCTCGCCAGCCGGTACGGGACCCACGGGGTGCCGACCTTCGAGCGCGTCATGCTCCCCGTCCTCTATCCGGTCGTCTACGCCTGGATCGATCGGCACCTGGAGATCACCCAGGAGACCTCCGACCAGTCGATCGCCGAGGTCCGCGTGGTCTTCGACGAGGTCGCCGACCGCCTGTCGGACGGGCGGCCGTACCTCTGCGGCGAGCGCTTCACCGCCGCCGACCTGACGTTCTCCGCACTCTCGGCGGCCGTCCTGATGCCGCCGGAGTACGGAGTCGAGCTCCCCCCGACCGACGAGCTCCCGGTCGCAGCGGCCGAGGTCGTCCACGAGCTGCGGGCCCACCCGGCCGGGAGGCACGCACTCGCGATGTATCGCAACGAGCGGGCCTGACGCACCTATTCGGCGCCGACGACCTTGAAGCTCCTGCTGACGAAGACGTGGTGCGGCCAGTTGACGCCGATCATGTGGACGCTGTACTCGCCGTTGGCCAGCAGCACCACGCGGTTCACCGTAGCGCCCGGGTAGGCAGCCATCGCGGCGGCCTTGGCCTTGTTCGCCGCCGTCCCCGTGACGATCGTGCCGGTCCCGGGGTTGAAGTTCACCGGGACCTGACCGACCGGCGTGGCCGGGGTCGGTTGACCGCGCTGGAACGGGACGACCTTGCCCACCGTCACCGCCGTCGTGCTACTGCCAGAACCCGAGTTGGCGATCGTGTAGCCGCCGGTTGCGAGCCCGATCGCCGCGACCCCGGCGGCGATCGACGCAGTCAGCTTCCGCCTGGTCGAGATGTAGTTTTTGAGAGTCATCGCTTGTTCGTCCTCTTTGTCGTTACCTGCCGTCGGTCCACTATGCGTCGAGACCCTGGGACGTCCCTGCGGGAAACCATCGGATCGTCTGTGGACGGCGGCCAGGCTCGCGGATCCCGCGCTTGATGTCCAGGACATCGCGGGTACCTCCCGTCGCCCGGCGCTCTGAGGTCCTGCCGGTAGCATCTGCACATGAGCACGGCCCACGCCTACGGCGCCCCAAGTCCGACCGAGCCGCTCATCCCGCTCGAGATCGAGCGCCGCCCGGTCGGCCCGCGCGACGTCCTGATCGAGATCCGGTTCTGCGGGATCTGCCACTCCGACATCCACCACTGCCGGGGCGAGTGGGGCGAGGTGCCCTATCCGGCCGTCCCCGGTCACGAGATCGCCGGCGTCGTCGCCGAGGTCGGCGCCGAGGTCACGCGGCATGCCGCGGGCGACCGCGTCGGCGTCGGGTGCATGGTGAACTCGTGCCGCGATTGCGAGAACTGCCAGAAGGGCGAGGAGCAGTACTGCCTGCCCGGCAACACGCAGACCTACGGCTCACGCGACCGTGACGGGACGACCACACACGGTGGGTACTCGACCCATGTGATCGTCGACGAGGACTTCGTCGTGCGAGTTCCCGACAGCCTGGCGCTCGAAGTCGCCGCACCGCTCCTGTGCGCCGGCATCACGACGTACTCGCCCCTGCGCCACTGGGGCGCCGGCCCGGGCAGCAAGGTCGCAGTGGTGGGCCTCGGCGGCCTCGGTCATATGGCCGTCAAGCTCGCGCACGCGATGGGCGCCGAGGTCACCGTCCTCTCGCAGTCGCTGCGCAAGCGCGAGGACGGCCTCAAGCTCGGCGCCGACCACTACTACGCCACCAGCGACCCGCGGACGTTCGAGGAGCTCGCCGGTCGCTTCGACCTGATCGTCAACACCGTCAGCGCTGTGATCGACATCACCGCGATCCTCGACCTCCTGGCGACCGACGGCGCGCTGGTCAACGTCGGGGCGCCCCCCGGGCCGCTGCCGGTCGGCGTCTTCTCGCTGCTGCTCCAGCGCCGGTCGTTCGCCGGCTCGACGATCGGCGGGATCCGCGAGACGCAGGAGATGCTCGATTTCTGCGCGGAGCACGGGATCGGCGCCGAGATCGAGGTGATCTCCGCCGACCGCATCAACGAGGCGTGGGAGCGGGTGATGGCATCCGACGTCCGCTACCGGTTCGTGATCGACGCGGCGACCCTGGGCGCTTGAGCGCGACGCAACAGACCGCTCGCACGCCCGCCTCCCAGCCGCCCGCAACTCCCTCCCGACGAGCGTCGCAGCGAACCCGACGCGCGCCTCAGGGCACCTCCGGCTCGAGGTGGGCGAGGACATTGACGACGTGGCCGTCCGGATCCTCGACGAAGAACCGCCGGACGCCCCAAGGCTCGTTGGTCAGCGGGTAGACGATCCGCATCCCCATCGCAGACGCCCGCTCGTGCGCGGCGTCGACCGCGGCCCCGTCTCCCACGTCGATGCCGAAATCAACCCGCGGCGTCGCAGTCCCTCGCGGCGTGATGATCAGCTGCGCCGAGGGAACCTGGCGTGAGACGAGGCCCACGACCGGCTCCTCCATCGCTACGTTCAGGCCGAACATGCCGACGTAGAAGTCGCGGGCGGCCTGGAGGTCCGCCGCCTCGACATACGGGTGGATCCGCTTGATCTCCATCGTTCCTCTCTTCCTCCCCCGTGCTGCCCGCGCTACCCCTCGGGGGACGTCGCCGGGAGGGTCCTCAGCCGGTCGAGCTGACCCCAGTGGGTCGCGATCCGCGCCTTGCCCTCGGGCGTCAGCTCAACGCTCGTGTTGGGCCTCTTGCGCACGAAGCGCTTCTCGATCATCACCAGACCGGCATCCTCGAGCTTAGTCAGGTGGCTCGAGAGGTTCCCGTTGGTCAGCCCGGTCGTCCGCGCCAGGAATACGAAGTCGGCGGTGCTGACCGATGAGAGCACCGTCATGATCGCCAGGCGAGCCGGCTCGTGGATCAGACGGTCGAGCAGCAGCTCGTCGCTAGCGGGCGACATGGCCGGCTCCCAGCTTCGGGCCCGTGGGATGGCCGAAGCTGCGCGCGAGCAGGCGTTGGTCGAGGAGTCCCGAGGCGATCAGCGCGACCCCGAGCGGAATCATCCCCAAGGCGTCGCGGTCGGCCCCGAGACCGCCCCAGATCGGCAGCAGACCCGCAGCGAGCACAGCACCCCAGATCACGACGTGGTGCCGGCGCAAGCCGACGAGGATCGCGTAGTAGACCAACATCGCGGCGGCGAACGCCGACGCGTAGACGCAGAGCGGGCCGTCCGGCGACCAGAGCAGGTACTTGTTCGCGCCGACGAACAGCGTCGCCACCCACGCGACGACGGCCGCCGCATGCCTGATCTGGCGGCTTCTCGTCGGCGTGACCTTCCCGTAGTTGTCCCTGTAGTACCGGGCGATCCCGACGCAGGCCACCGCGCACACCACCACGCAGGCCCCGACGATCGCCACGAACCAGGTGCCGGAAGGTCGATCCTGCAGATTGGTGACGCCCGCAAGCGGGATCCCGATTCCCATCGGGAGCGCCCAGAGACCCTGCAGGTAGGGGTAGTTACCGGCCGTCGACTCAAGCGCCTTGCGGTCCATCTCGATACCTCCAAATCGGTTTGCCACGCAAACCCTAGCGCGACGCGCAAGACTTGCCAACTAGTGCCGTGTCTCGTCAATAAACGGGCATTGCCGTGGGAGGAGGGTGGCCTGGGTTCGGCTGGGTCCGTGCGGATCGAATCGGTCGGCGGTCGGGGTCGGCGGTCGGGGCGGGTCCGGTTCGAACCTGATGGCCAGTCGAGGCGCGCCACGGTGAACAACGACGACCGACGACCGACGACGTTCGCGAACAGCGTTCGCGAACAGCGTTCGCAAGCGGCGCTCGCATGTTGCACTGGCCGAGTCCATCGCCTCGAGCCCCGCACTCAGCC
>JAXDHV010000058.1:0-3123 GCA_034664295.1 Solirubrobacteraceae bacterium
GCGCTGGTCGCGGACGTCGAGGACCTGGAGGTCGCTGTCCTGCTTCATTCGGGCCGGCAGGTCCTCGACGTCGATGCGCTCGGTGATGTCGGTCGGCCATTTCTCCTGGCGCCAGCTGGTCATTCCGCCGCCCAGGAATCCGGCAAGGCGGCGCATGCCGATCGCGGTGGCGAGCTTCGCCGCGTGGCGTCCGTCTTCGTCGTCGCGGCCGACGAGGATTATGTCGTGCTGGTGGTCGGCGATCCAGGCGAGCTTCGACCCGAAGCCGGCGTAGTGCATCGGGATGCAGACGGACCCGGGAATATGGGCCTCGTCGAACTGGAGGTCGGTGCGGACGTCGACGACGAGCGCACCGGCGGCGCGCGCCTGCTCGACCTGGCGGGGGGAGAGGGGGAGCAGTTGGACGCCATCGGTCAGCAGCGGGCCGCGGTTGAGGTCGACGATGGCCTGGAAGTTGGGGGGCTGGGGCCCGAGCTTGGCGAGGGCCTGGGAGACGAATTCGTCCTCGGCGGTGATCCGGAGGGTCGGGTTGTTGGCTCGTTCGTAGCCGATCGTGGAGCTGATCTTCATGTCCATGCCGGGTCCGCCGCACATCGACCCGCCCAGGTGACCGGGCCAGACCTCGCAGTGGTCGGGGAGTGTCAACAGCTTTTCGGTGAGGGAGCGAAAGATCCCGCGCGCGCCGTCGGACTTCTCGACGGCGAGGTCGGGGCGAGCGACGTCGCCGACGAACAGCGTGTCGCCGCTGAGGACGGCCCACGGCTCGTCGCTGCGGTTGGTGTCGATCAGCGCGAACGCCGTGTGTTCGGGCCGGTGGCCGGGGGTGTGGAGGGCGCGGACGCGGAGCATGCCGAGCTCGAGCTCCCAGCCGTCCTCGAACGGCTCGTGGTCGTAGTCGGGGTCGGCGTCGCGGTGGATGTGGATCGTCGCGCCGGTCGCCGCGGCCAGGCGCCCGTGCCCTGAGACGTGGTCGGCGTGGTTGTGAGTCTCGAGGATGTGCTCGATGCGCACGCCCATGTAGCGGGCGAGCTCGAGGTACTCGTCGATCTCGAAGCGGGGGTCGACGACGGCCGCCAGGCCGGCGTGCTCGTCGCCGATCAGGTACGAGGCGCAGCCCAAGTCGTCGTGGGTGACCTGGCGGAAGATCATCGGTGCTCCTGTGGTGGTAGAGGTCGCACGGCGGCCGTGGGACCGTAGCTGGTGGGCTCGGCGGAACTCGGACCATTCACGGCGTGGCTCTTGGTCGGGTCGTGCCCGGCCCGTCGTTCGGTGGTCTGAGCGCTCTTCTCAACACACTGTAGCGTCCCGTTGTAACCGCGTACGCCGATGCAGTTGTGGTATGTTGACGCCCATGAGCCAGACGTCGCTGCTCCCCCACCCACTTCCCGATGCCTTGGCCGAGCTCTTGGCCGCCCGCTTTCGCGTGTTCAGCGAGCCGATGCGAATCAAGCTGCTCGATCGGCTGCGCAGCGGCGAAGCCAGCGTGCAGGCGCTTCAGGAGGCAACCGGAGGGTCTCAACAGAACGTTTCGAAGCACCTCGGCGTCCTCTTGCGCGCGGGCCTGGTGACCCGCGAGCGTGATGGCAACCTGGCGCGCTACGCGGTCGCCGACCCCGCCGTGTTCGACCTCTGCGAACTGGTCTGCGACGGACTGCAGCGTCAGCTGACCGAGCTGCAATCGGTGCTTGGCGGCGGTGGTGCCGCGTGACCAAGCTCGGTCCGACCGGCCGGATCGGACGGCTCGGACGGGGAACGGCGCCGCCTGGTCCCAGAGCCCTCTTCCGGACTCGAACCGGAGACCCCTTCCTTACCATGGAAGTGCTCTACCAACTGAGCTAAGAGGGCGCTCGGGGCAGGATATCCGACGCCGGCCCGTCGCCTGCGCCGCGGGCCGATCCCGGATTGGTTTCCGATGAGCAAGCAGATCGCCCGGCGGCTGCCCGACGACGTCGCCGAGAGCCTCGCCCGCGGCGGGCCCGATGCGGAGCTCGCCGGCCGGGCCGAGTATTCCGCCGGTCTGTCGCTCGATTCCCGAAGTGCGCCCGATTCACCTCGCGCGCCTCGACGAACCTCCTCGACGACCGCAGGCCGACCTGGCCCGAGCGATTCGCGCCGCCTTCGACCTCGACTGGCCCGAGGGCGCAGGGCCGCCGCGCGCCGGGCCGGCCGGGGAGCCCGGCTCACGCCTCCTCAGTGGAGCGTCACGACGCGGCTGCGGCCGGTGACCAGCGAGCCGTCGCGCACGTGCGCGACCACCCGGTAGCGCCCGCGGTGCGCTCGGCCGATCGCGCGCGTGTAGGCCGTCTGTCCCGTCGGGGTCGCGTAGGTCGCCAAGCGGGCGACGGTCACCCACCGGCGCCCGATTCGCCGCTGGATACGGATCTCGACGGGCGTGCCCGCCGGGGCCACGAGGCCGGAGAAGCGCGCCGAGCGGCCGTGACGGCGCACGTGCACGCTGACGCCGACGACCACTCGCTCGAGGATGACGACGCTGGCCAGCGGCGGGGCGCCGCCGACCGTCACGGCGCGGACCATCGTGTTGGCCGTGAGCCGGGGCAGCGTGAAGGCGAAGGCGCCCGACGGGCCCGTCAGCTCCGGGTTGCCGACTGTCCGAAAGCCGCTCGTGTACGGGTAGCGGTTGGTCTGCAGGGCCACCGCCCGCACGCCGACGCCGGTGCCGGACACCGCGCCGCTGAAGGTCGCGCTCCCGCCCGCGCCCACCGGGTTGGGGGAGGCGGTCAGGGACAGCCGCGCCGGCACCTTGGGCGTCGTGAAGGATCGCGTCGCCCCGACGGCGGTGACGGCGCCCACCGCCACCAGCCGGTAGAGATAGGTGGTCCCCGGCACGAGGCCGCCGACGGGCATGCTCACCGAGACGGCGCCGGTCCCCGCGCCGGCGGCGACGGACGGGGTCCGCGTGCTCAGCGCCCGCGGCCCGTACTGGAAGTAGTAGCTGGTGGCAATCCCCTCCGGGTTGACGGTGCCGCCGAGCACCGCCCCCGTCGTGGTCACCGAGCTGGCGGCGCCCGTGGTGGCGAGCGGGGCCGGTGTCCTCGGCGTGGCCAGCGTCGCGTCCCGGCCGACCACGGTCCCGCCGGCACTGGCGGCCACGACCCGGTAGTG
>JAXDHV010000060.1:0-14514 GCA_034664295.1 Solirubrobacteraceae bacterium
GCGAGCGGTCAAGGCACACCATCCGCTCAACGACGCCCTCGATCCCCAGCCGTCCGGCGAGCGTCGCGAGCAGCAGAATTCCGGCGTCCGAGACGACCTTCTCATCATCAAAAACGGCCTTCACGGCATCCAGTCCGAACGGCCCGGCATCATCAACCATCAGGGTGACCTCCTGACGCCTGGCCCCGGCTGCGCACACAGCCTGGAAAAGCCCTGCTCAGGAGGTCACTCTTACTCCATCACCGGACAGAACCACGGCCCCAAGCCCCTGACTCGCGGTGGATTCAGGCTTAGAAGCCGCCTACGCTCGACGAGGAAGCGGCTCACGACAGCCTTGTCCTCATGACTGAGCAGCTCGGTCGGCACTTCGCGGACGCAGCGCTCAACGTCGTTCGCATTCATGTCTTGGACCCTACAAATCGCACGCTCCATGTCGGCGCGTTTGCCGTAAAGCGCGTGCAGGGCGCCCATCCCGTAGAGCTTCGCCGGCGCTTCCGCCTTGGCGGACAGTTCTTCGATGTTCAAGAGCGGGTGAACCAATGTGGACCCATGGTCGAGCAGCACCAGCTCCCAAGCACTGGAGGTTCCATGAGCCTTGCGAGGGAGCAGGTTGTCCACGTTGCGGTCGACGTTGGCGAGCCAAACGTCAAAGACGACGACAGATGGGAGCACGGCTGGGTTGCTGCACTGAAGCAGGCGCTGCTGCGTCAAACGGTGTTCAAAAGTACCCGCCTGCATCTCGCGGCTGCCGAAGGACAAGTGCCCGTCGTAACGCAGCAAACCCGCTTCCAGGACTGGAAGGCCCAGGGCCTTGGCTAGGCGCCACGCAATGAGCTCATTGGCCGCCTCGTAAGGACGGGTTGAGGCGAACGGCTTGCCCTTGGCGACCCACCGCGAGCCGTCGGTGGCGAGTACCAGATGAGCCACCGTGCCCACGGGAAGCCCGTTGGGACCGAGCACGCGTCCGAGGTCCTGCTGAACCTCGACCTCCTCGGGCAACGGCGGCAGCACTGGCCACAGTCAATACGTTCGAGTCGCATCGCGCGTCGCGGCATCCAGCGCCGGATTAAGACACCGCGCCGAGGCAATCCGAGCGCGCCTGACTATCCCATCGAAGGGCGCGGTATCGATGCTCACGAAACTGGCGTCTGTCTGCCCAGAAGGCGGCCAGACGGGCACCGGGTTCGCCTCCCGGGTTCGCCTGATTCATGCTCCGGGGGAACGCCGCCGATACGTGAGGCATATGGCCACCGAACCGGTCCGAGCCATCCGGGCAGCCGCACCGGTCGTGCTCGAAGATGACCGGCTGCGCATCCGGAACCTGTCGGTCGACGGCGCGATGGCCGTGCTTGCACAGGACGTCCTCGCGGCGGGTCGGGACCTTGAGCTCGTGGTCAGGCAGGCGTTGGAGGTCGGCGCTTTGGTGCTCCAGCACGGGGCCGCCAAGGGGACGATGGATGCCGTTACCGCTGAGGTATCCCGGCTCCTGTCGGCGCTCGACGACAAGAGCGCCCGTATCGAGGCGGTGCGTCTTGTCCAGACGCGCGGGACCGCAAAGGGCGTTCTGTTCGAGGATGTCCTGTCGCCGGCGCTGGACGCCTGCTTCGCTCCCCACGAGGACATCGTCGAGAACACGGGCGGAACGAGGGGCATCGCCGACGAAAAGGTCGGGGACTTCGTCGTCACGCTCAACCCGCGCGACACAGGCGGACGCGACATCCGCATCGTCTTCGAGGCCAAGGACTGGGCGCGGTCTCGCATGAGCGTGAACAAGGCTCTGGCACAGCTCGACGCCGCGATGCTCAATCGGGACGCCGAGGTCGGGGTGCTCGTGTTCGCAGCTCGCTCCCAGGCCCCGCTCGCCGGCAAGTCTCTACGCGTCTTTCCGGGCCAGCGGATAATCATGGTCTGGGACGCCGCCGACGCGGCCACTGACCTCACGCTGGAAATCTGCGCCCAGCTGGCACGCACGCTCGCCATGGGCTCAGAGCGAGACGACCTCACGCTCGACCGCACGATGCTCGTCGACCGGCTCGCGAAGCTGGTCGGCACGATTGACAGGGCTAACGACATTCAGCGCGGCATCCGCTCTGCGCGCCGCGGGCTCGGCGCCGCCGAGGACGCCTACGTGCTGATGAGAGACGACGCACGGGCGCTGTTGGCGGAACTGGAAGACCGGTTGTAGCTTCCGCGCCGCTCGCTTCAGAGCCGGGGCTTCGTGCCACGCAGCCGCGTGAGGATTTGGAGCAGCCGGTAAGCCGGCTCGTTGGTCGTCGAGGAATTGCCGCGAGCGTTGTCGATGAGCTCGTCGATGCGCGCTGTGTATTTGGCGTTGACGACGAACTCCAAGCTGCGCTCCTGCCGCTCCCATTCCTCTTCGAGCTCGGCGAAGAACCGCGTGAACGCGCCCTCGGCGACGTACGGGCTCCACCACTGGTAGCGATGCTCCTCATCGGGGAAGGTCTCCGCCGCGAAGTCGCGAAGTCGCTCCAGTTTGGCGAGCATGACATCGCGGGTAGCGAGTTTGCCGCGGACCCTTGCCATTCCCCCGGTGTGGGTTGTGACCTCGCAGATGTACGCGATGCGGCGCTGCCCGGGAAGCGCAGGTTTGATGCCAACTACGTCGACTTCGCCTTGGCGTTCGGCGAAGAAGTTGTTGTACGTGACGATGGAGCATTTCTCGACGTGGCGCAGGTACGCGCCGACCAAGCTCTCGCCAATGTCGCCGGTGCTCATGAGGGCTCTTCGGGGAAGAGCTGCCCCTGGTCGGGCGAGTCGGTCACAGCGATGTAGTTGGTGTCGAGCTTGCGCCGGAGCAGGACGAGAGCGCGGGAGGCGCCGCCGGGCCCAGGCAACCTATGGGCCTCACGGGCCGTCGGGCGGACACGGCTCGGCGGACTGCATGTGCAAGGAGCGCCGCTGGACGGCGCCCGAAACGACCGGACCGCCCAGTGGCGGTTGGCGCCGGGCGACGGTGCAAAACCATCCCGTCGAATCTCGCTAGGCAACGTGGGCGCGCCTCGCGCCCAGAGTGGGGCGCTCATCCTTTTCCAGTGCGCAGGATATGGACGGCGGTTGTGTTGCCGAACTGACCAACGGGGATGGCCGCGTCGAGGGCATCAGCTGCTTTCTCGACGAGCTCGTTGACATCGAGTCCAAAGGCGTCCGCCAGACGCTTTCGCAGGCGCGCGTCGGAATGCACGCGCAGGGCAAACGCGTCCGCTATCGCCCCGTACATCGCCCAGTGGCCAATGGCGCGCTCGTCGGCGAGGTGCATTGCGATGCTCTGAAGCAAATCGAACTCCAACGCAGGGCGGATTGGCGGCTTGCCGTCGATTGCGAGCTCGGGGTAGCGCTCTCGTATCAGCGCCATCGTCGGCACCAGACGCAGAAGCGCCTCCAAGGCTGGGGCGTACCACTGCTGGTCGTTGAGACTCTTCATGACGACGGTGCCAATGTTGTGCCCGACCTGCCCGGGGATGGACATGACCAAAGGCTCCAAGCCTGTGCGGCTGAGGTTCGGCTTGCGGGGTGCGAAGACGGCGGACAGCGACTCGAAGCGGCCTGCTTGTACGAGCATCGTCGCAACGACGTTTCCTAGCCACCAGGCGCACCAGTCGAGGAGTTCTGGCCAGAACTGGGAGCCTTCACGCGGAGCCTGTCTCGACCTGAACCCGGCAAGGCTTTCCATCTCGTCTGCGAGGAGCTCCGCGTCGTGGAGCGCCAACGGTAGGAGGCTCGCGAGGCGCCGCTCAAACACGGGCACGAGGGCATCGTGGACAGCCAAGATGCCCTCGGCGTCGCCGAGCCCGCCATGGAGTCCGTAGACGTGCGCTTGGACCGTGTCCTCGTATTGCCGCCGCTCGCGCCGCAGCAGCTCGCGTAGTCCGACGCCGTCGCCGCGACGCAACATCAGCACGACTTCGTCGTTCACGGTGATGGGCGTGTCGCCGGTCGGGTGGGCCTCGAAGACGGCAAGCCGGCGCTCCAAGTCACCCAGGAACTCCGCAGCGCCAGGGCGCACGATTACTCGCGCGCGCAGGTCCTCGATGAGCGTCCGTGAGGGTTCGGAGAGCTCGCCACGAGCCAGCCAGTACACGCCGTAGTGGGAGCGCCGGCCTCGCATCGCGCGCACGATTGCTTCGTCCGAGCCCGAGTAGCCAACGACGACCACGCCGTAGCGGCTGAATATCTCCTCCAGCTCCGTGGTTATTGCTGGTGGCAGCTCAGCGAGTTCAGATGGGGTGTTTCGGATTGTGTGCTGGAGGTAGTCGCCGTGCGGCTTGACGATGTAGCAGCGGGCGTGCTCGCGCCCGGGGGCAACCACCAGGTCGCTGTCGGAGGTGACGACGATGGGTTCGATGCCTCGGACTTGAAGGGCCCGTTCAAGGAGGCGGTCGAAGTTTGGCGTGACGAAGACGCGGATTACGCCGCGGACCGCCAACTCAGCTAGGAGCTCGTGCGTCGGGCCTGGCTCCCGGCCTTCGAAGTGCTTCGCCAGATACTCGCGCCGCGGCGCCGGGTCGGGTGCGAGCAGCTCAAGGATGCCGGAGTAGCCGAGGTCCCCGCGGTCCGTCTCGACCAGCCAAGACCGCAGCTTGTCGTCGGTCGGCGTGTCCTCGCTCTTCATGACGAGTCGGTAAAGGTCGCCAACGGCCAGCCAGAAGACCTCGGCGCCGGTCGGCACGCCGGCTTCGCGGGACACGCCGGAGCCGAGGAAGAACGCGAACGACCCGGCGCCTCGGCCAGCGCGACAGACAGGGAGACGATGGGGTCGAGAGGCATGCCCATGAGCCTGCCAGACGCCCAGGACGACGGAAATCCCCGCGTGCGCATCAACGGGGGCAGCGATTGAGCCGAGCCGCGCCTCGGTGCCCGGACCTTGGCCGGTCCGCCCGCTCAGCGCCTTCGCTTGTTTCGCGACTTCTTCCTACGACCACCCTTATTGCCCTTGGTCTTGCGCGGCGGCGCGGGCGGTCGCTGAACGGGAGTTGCTTCCCTCACCAACTCTTCGAAGAGCTCCGCGCCGGCGGGGGAGGAAGGCCCGATGGTGACATCGACGTACCCGGGCTGCCCTTGGTTCGCGACCTCGGACGTCACGGTGTAGCCGGAAATTGTGAGGCGCGAGTAGCCCATGTCCACGACGTTGCCGAACAGACTGAGCGCAAGCGTCTGTTCCACCCGGAAGGCCCCGGCCTCGTGCAACCGGGGCACATTCTCTTCGGGGAGCGTTATCGTGAACGGCGCCCATGTGACGGACCGACCGCCGTTACGAACGCGGGCGGCCACGGTCGCCACTTCCAATGCTGCTTGCCCGGTCACGGTCTCCGGCAGCGAGCACTCGATGTCGGCCCATTCCTCGACCGTCCGCACGTCCTCCAGGAAGGCGAGCATGCGCTGGCTGTCAGTGGGAAAGGGCCCACTTGGGTTCGGGATGCGCATTTCCGGCCACGCGAATCCGCCGTGGTTTGAGACCACAATTTCACCAACGCCGCTAATCGCCTTGACGAAGCGCAGGGCGGCCAGTTGCTCGCGAACCGGCGCCTCGTTGCGAGCGTGTCGGAAGTTCAGACGAACCTCGACGCCAGTTGCGGTGCGGCGGAGCATTGCGGTCACGCCCAGGCTGCCGTACTGTCCGGTCAGCGCCACGGCCCACCCGGTCGGCACCTCCGGCGTCGACGCTAGGACGACGTCAAGCGATACGTCGCCCTCGTCGGTCACGGCTCGAAGACGAGCCCTCCACGGAGGGATAACGCGCTGCGCCAGTTCGGGCGCGCCGAGTTCGATGCGCCCGGAGAAACGCTCACCGACCATGTCCGTGTAGGCCGGTGGCATACGCGTGTAGATGATGTCGATACCGGCGTCAATATCGACCGCCCTCCCCTCCGCCAACGCCGCTTGCAGCAGTGCGGCTGCGCGTTCACCCTCTTCGCCCTCGGTGGGCTGGAGTACGAACGTAGGGCCGTACAACTCCATCGCCTCGGCGTCTCGCGGCACTATGTCGATGCGACTGGCCACGCTTCCGTCGCACCGGATTACGCTCATGACGGTGCCTGGAGCCATCGGTGCGACCGGTCCGCCGACTTCAGTTGTAGCACCCGGATAGAAGAAGTAGGCGTCCTGGCCCTTGAGAAAGTCGCCGACGTTCGCGAGGCGGTCTAACGCGTCCTCAGGCGTGTCCAGGCGACCGCCCACCTCGATGGAGCGGTTCATGCTCTCGCGGTCGAGTTCGACGTGCTCAAAGAACGTGCGTGCGACGCGCCGTCCCTCGGGCGAGCCGACGAGACGACCCTGGAGCGCCTCCCCGTTCCAGTGGTCGACCGCGATGTCGACATCTGGGCCGCAGAAGTGCCGGTCGAACGTCTTCTGCTCCCCGACAGTGAGCTCCCGCGGGATACAGAACGTGTAGCGGTCGGGGCGCCAGTGCTTACGCGCGTCGGCGAGCGACTTCCGCCACGTCCGCCAGTCGACGGCGCCTCGGAAGTGCTTCGCCTGCCAGCACCGCGAGTAGCCCCCGCCAACCTTCGGGAGCGCGACATCGGCGCCACCGTCCTTCGTCTTGGACGTCGGAATGGCATCGGGGAACTCAAGGAGAACTAGACGTCCGACCATGCGCTCGAAATCCTCGTCGGGCATCCCGCCGAGGTCATAGTCGGTCGGGCCTTTGGCGCGTATCGGGTTGGAGTCGGTCATCTTCAAGTCCAGTCAGCACCATAAGCTGCCCGGTCGATGGACGGCGCGCGCCACGCGGCTATTTGCCGGGTCTTTCTCGACTGGCTTCGGTGCCGTCCGAGTTCGCGGCGGTCGCGGCATCGAATCCCGTCGAGACAAGAGGCGCCAGGTTGGCAACAGACGGTCCTCGGCACCCCTCGCCGCTGGGGCCCCGCGCTGGCGCCTCGACGATGGCCATGCGCTTCCTGCCGTCCGGCGGTGGGCAGGGTCGCTCGGCGGGTCTGACCACGGCCTACCGGGAGCCGCTCGGGCGGGCGCGACGGCGAGCTGGAAGAAGGCGTCGGCGGCACTGCCGCAAGAAGGGCCGTGACCGCGCCGGACCGCGGGGTGCGGGTGACAGCAGGGCGACGGTCGGACGGTCAGTAGGCGCCGGTTGATGACGTAGTCTGGCGGGGCGATGACGACTCGATGCGCGACGGCTGACGGCTCGTTGTCGTCGATGACCGCGCCTTGGCGCCTAGATGACAGGCAAACGCCGAGACGTGGCAAGCTGAGGCGGAAGCACTGGCGGACCACCGCCGGGGGAGAAGACAATCAAGCGGCGCCGGTCAGGTAGGTGTGAGACGCCGTCGGAACGGCGACGAACGCGACTCACCCTCCGCCCGAGAACCCCGTCACAGCCACGAATAGCCCGTACCACTCGCGGTATGGATGGCCTACATGTCACAAGTGTGGAGGGCGGTGGTGCGAGCGGCGCCGTAGCAGGCAGCGTGCGGCGGATCTACAGCCGCAGCTGCGGACCGGGCGCCCTTGTTTCGTATGGATCTCAGCCGCAACGCGCGAGCTCTCCGGGTGCACAGCGTCGCGTGTGGCTGTGGGACAGCCCCGCATGTGGGTATTCCTGTCCGATCAGGACCACAGACCGACGGCTACAGGCGTCGGCGTAGGACGGCGTCTCGCTCAGCCGGACCGGCGACAATCCCCTTTTCCCGCAACTGCGCCGCGGCCTCGTCGGTCTTGCCGAGCCGGCCGAGTCCGATCGCCGCGAGGACGGCGGGTGCCTTGATGAACTGGATCTCGTCGTACTGGACGACCTGGATCCGGTTGCCCCAGGGATCGCGGAAGTCGAGTCCGCTGCCGGGGAGGATCTCGACTCCGGCCTCCTCGAGCGACGTCGTCACGGCGGCGGCGTCGTCGACGACCAAGCCGAAGTGCCGCGCGTCGTCGGGCGGCTGGGTTCGGCCGGCCGAGAGGGCGATGAACTGGTCGCCGGCGTCGATGAACGCCATCCGCGAGCCGACCCGCCCGCGGAGCTCGAACGACAGCACCCGGCCGTAGAAAGCCAGCGCCTGATCGATGTCACCGACCTCGAGCGCGACGTGGTTGATCCCGACGAGCCGCGCCTGTCCCATTCGTCGCTCCTTCACCTCGAAGATGACCGTCTGTTCAGCTTTGGACTGCTCCCAGGCTAGTCTCAACGGAGTGGGCCTCGGTCGATTGAGGCTCGCTTCACCGCGACCCGCCACACTTCACCTATGCCCCAACGTCCCGAGACACCACTGAAGGACCTCGCCGGAGCGCTCCGGACGATCATCCGCAGCAACAAGGCCGCAGCCGAGGCGCTCGGCCAGATCCAGGAGATCGAGACGCTCGCCGAGGATCGGCTGCGCCCCCTGATGCCCGAGCTCCGGGTGATCAAGGACGACGCCCTGGCCGCGGCCCGCGAGCTCGACACGGCCAAGCTGAGCGAGCTTCCCTTCCGGTTGCGCGACCTCGTGATCCGTGCCGGCCAGGACAAGCCGCCCGCTGACGCCGAGGCCGCCGCCGATGCCGCCACCGCGAACGGCACCCCAGATAGCGCGATTGGCGCCCCGGAGACCGGGAACGGCGCCCGAGAGACCGCGAACGGCGCGATCGAGACCGCGAACGCCGCCGCCGCCGCCGCCAAGCCGGCCTCCGCCGCTGAAGATCTGCTCGACGGCCACACGTCCTATCCGACCGACCGGATCCTCCCGCTCGCCGCCCCACCCAACGACCCTGGTGCCGACATCTCCCTCAACTCGCCAAAGCACGTCGCCGAGGCCCTCTTCCAACTTCACGAGCTGCTCGTCGCGGGCGTCCTCGACCAGGTCGAGCACGACGCCAAGAAGCGCGAGCTCCTCGACCGCCTCTAGCGCGTGCCCCGGCCCACCGCACGCCTCAGCCGGCTTGGACTCCTCGCCGCTGCCCTCCTCGGGGTTTTCGCGACGTCCGGCGCGGCCTGGGCCCAGAGCGTCGCGCCGGTCGGCTACGACGTCTCCTTCCCCCTCTGCGGCAAGCCCTACCCCGCCGGGCAGTCCTTCGCGATCGTCGGCGTCAACGGCGGCCTGGCCAACAACCCGAACCCCTGCCTCCCGGCCGAGCTGGCCTGGGCCGCCGCCTCACCCGGCCTGGTCAGCCCGCCCCAACCGCCGGCCTCGCTCTACGTGAACGCCGCCGACCCCGGCAACAGCGTGGCCGACTGGCCGTCGCCGGCCAACGGAACGGCTTCGGTCACGACGCCGTACGGATCGTGCGACGGGACCTGGAGCCCGGCGTGCGGCTACCTCTTCGGAGTCGAGCGGGCCGTCTACGACTACCAGCTCGCGACCGCCGGTGCGGCTGGCGCCGCTGCCGCCGGCGCCGGAGCCGCCCCCGGGCCCAACACGGCGGCCTGGTGGCTCGACATCGAGACCCTCGCGAGCTGGGCGACGCCCGCCAAAGAGGCAAGCTGGGCAGCCCTCAACGTCGCCACGATCCAGGGCTTCGTCGGCGGCCTGCGGGCCTCCGGAGCCGGCGGACCGATCGGCTTCTATTCGACCCCGCTCCAATGGCAGGCGATCACTGGTCTCAGTGCCCAGACGAGCCCACAGCAGTTCTCGGCGAGCGCCCCCGACTGGGTCGCCGGCGTCGGCACGCTCGCGCAAGCCCAGGCCAACTGCTCGAAGTCGTTCTCAGGCGGCCCGGTCACACTCGCCCAGTACTCGGCCGGCGGCCTCGACGCCGACTACCCCTGCCCGCCCGGCGGACCTCGCCCGCCGGTTGCCGCCGGCCTGCGCATCACATCACACACGCTGAGCGCGACCCAGCTGACGCTGAGCGGCTCGATCGCGACGACCTATACCGGCCGGGTGCAGACCGAGCTCGACGAGACCTACCGCGGTCAGACGGTCCATGTCCGCAAGGCGGCCGCGGTCTTCCACGGTCGCTGGAGCGCGACGATCCGCCTGCCCAATCGCTACCGCGGCCGCGTTTCGACCGCGACTGCCCGTGTCACCAGCGGGGCGCAGGACGGCCTCAAGGCCGGCCAGGCGCACCTCCTGCTACGCCTTCACCGCTGAGCGGCTGACGCGGCCGGCAGGAGCCGCTTGAGCAGACCGTCCAGTCTGCCCGCTTCGGACCCGACCACGACGTGGATGATCGGACCCTCCCGGTCCCATGCGATCAGGTTCAGCGCGCTCAGGCGGTCGAGCACGAACTGGAAGGCCTGGGCCTCGGCCGGGGTCCCGTAGGTCCGCGCGATGTCGAAGGCATATCCGCTCGCGTCGAGGGGGTCTGCCTTCGCCAGGCCGCGGCCTGCCCGCGCGGTCGATCGCAGGGCCGCCGACGGCGTCGTCGCCGCGGTCACGTCAAGCGATTGGCCGGCCGCGGGCCCGACGATCGCCCGGACCGCCGCGGCCATGTAGAGCAGGGTGGCCAGCGCGTCCGGCCGCAGAAAGCGCGGACCGCCACCGTCCGCGCCGAGGCCGAGGGTCGAGGCCTGTGTGCCGCTCGGCAGGCGCACCAGCGCGCCGCTGCGCGCCGCCGCCGTCACGGCCCCTGCGGTGGCGAACGTCGTCGTCCCGGGCTCGCGCAGCACCAGCTCGGCCGAGGGCGCGCGGGTCTGGAGCTTCGCGGTCGCCGCGAGGCCGGCCGGATCGCTTCGATGCAGGGCGAGCACCCCGGCGGCCGCTCTGATCCGCCAGAGGTAGGTCGACGAGTCGTCGCCGAGACTCGCCAGCCACGTGTAGGTCGACGCGTGGTCGAGCGGCGTCGAGTCGAAGCAGAGCTTGGCGTAGCTCAGACCGTTCTGCCTGACCAGCGCCGCGATCCCGTCTCCCGATCCGCTGGTCGCCGTGAAGCGCCGCAGTGCCGTCTCCAGGTTGCCGATTCCCATGTGGTAGGACTCGATCGCCAGATCCTCGCGGCCGAAGACCTGATTCGCGATCTTCAGGTAGCGCTCGGTGCCCGCCAGCGCCAGCGCCGGATCGAAGCGCTCGTCGACCCGCCTGCGCTCAGCCTGGAGGCGTCTCGCACGGGCCGTCTGCCCCCGGGCGATCGCCGTCGCGATCTGCCCGCCGAGACGCCGGCTGGCCGGAAGGTCGACGTGCATCCCGAGCAGTTGCGTCGCCGTCGCAGCGACGATCTGGGTCAGCCCGGCCGCCGCGCTCGGGTCGGCGCCTGCGATCACGTCCGGGCGCCCGGCGCTCTCGAGCATCACGATCGCCTCGAGCGTCGACGAATCGACCGCGCCGCTGAGCGCCGCCTTGGCAGCCAGCGGGCCGTAGCGCTCCGTCCGCGCGGCGGCCGCGCTCGCACCGCCGGGGCTCTTGGCGTAGATCAGGTGACTCTCACCGGCCGCCGCGGCCGCCTCGAAGCCGCTGCTGGCGGCCGGGTCGTAGGCGAGCGGGTCGTAGGTTCCCCCGGCGCCACCTCCGCCGGCGAGCAGCCGGGGCGGTTGACCGCCACCCCGCGCGAGGACGAGGACGACGATCGCAAGCACCCCCAGCCCCCCCAGCACTCCAGCCCGGCGGACCCGGATCCTGGACGTCGAGGCCACCCCGCTCGCGCGCCTGCGACCGCCGGGCGGGGTCAATCTGTGTTCGCTCGGCACCGCCTCCGAGGGTAGCGTCGCCGGGTCTTCAGGAAATCATCAGGATCGCTGCCTACTCTCGTTTGCGCAGGTACCGTCACCGAGTCAGGAAGGTCGCAGATGATCGAAGCCTTCGGTCTGACCAAGCGCTACGGCGACAAGCTCGCCGTCGATGACCTCTCCTTCACGGTTCCGGCCGGTCAGGTCACGGGGTTCCTCGGGCCGAACGGGGCCGGCAAGTCGACGACGATGCGCATGGTCCTCGGGCTCGACGCGCCCACGGCCGGGTCGGTCACGGTCAACGGCAGGCCGTATGTCGAATACCGCCGGCCGCTGCTTGAGGTCGGCGCCCTGCTCGAGGCGAAGGCGATCCACGACGGGCGCAGCGCCTACAACCATCTGCTCTGCCTCGCCCAGAGCAACGGGATCCGGCGGACCAGGGTCGACGAGGTACTCGACACCGTCGGCCTTCGCGAGGTCGCCCGCAAGCGCTCCGGGGGATTCTCGCTCGGCATGGGACAGCGGCTGGGCATCGCGGCCGCCCTGCTCGGCGACCCGAAGGTCCTGATGTTCGACGAGCCGGTCAACGGCTTGGACCCCGAGGGCGTCCAGTGGATCCGCAACCTGCTCAAGAAGCTGGCCGGCCAGGGCCGCACGGTGTTCGTCTCGAGCCATCTGATGAGCGAGATGTCGATCACCGCCGACCGGCTGATCATCATCGGCCGCGGCCGCCTGATCGCCGAGACCACCGTCGCGGAGTTCCTCAAGGGGGGGACCGGCAACTTCGTTCGCGTCCGCTCACCGGCGGCCGACCAGCTCGCCCGGCTGCTCAAGGCCAAGGGCCTCACCGCCGTGCGAGATCCCGACGGAGCGCTCAGCGTGACCGGCGCAAGCCTCGAGGCGGTTGGGGATCTCGCGGGCGCGAACGGGCTGACGCTGCACGAGCTCTCCGCGCACACCGCGTCGCTCGAGGACACATTCATGGAGCTCACCCGGGACTCGATCGACTTCCGCACCGACGACGGAGCCCCGCACGCGGCCCTCGTCCCGGCGGAGAGCTGAGGTCTGAAAATGGAAGCCACCAACGCACCCCAAGCGGCCTACGGGCCCGTGGCGGAGTTCTCGAACGTCCTGCGCTCGGAGTTCACCAAGCTCCGGTCGGTTCGCTCGACCTACTGGACGTTGCTCGTCGCGCTGGTGCTGACGGTCGGCCTGGCGGCGATCACCGCCGTCGTCGTGCCCGGGCACCTCCACCTCGACGACCGCGCGACGTTCAACGGCGCCCGGCTCAGCCTCGGCGGGGTCAACCTGGCGCAGATCGCGATCGGCGTGTTGGGCGTGCTGGTGATCACCAGCGAGTACGGGACCGGGATGATTCGGGCGACGCTCGGCGCCGTGCCCCAGCGAAAGATGCTGCTCGCGGCCAAGGGGGTCGTGTTTGCCGTGACCGCCCTCGTCGTCGGCGAGATCGCGAGCTTCGCCGCGTTCTTCGTCTCCCAGGCGATCCTCGCCGGCCAGCACCCGGCGGCGTTCGCCGGCAGTCACCTCCAAGCTTCGATCTCGGATCCCGGGGTCCTCCGCGCGGTCGCCGGAGCCGGTCTGTACCTCGCCGTACTCGGCCTGCTCGGCCTCGGCCTCGGCGCGATCATCCGCGCCAGCGCCGGGGCGATCTCCGCTCTGTTCGGCCTGCTCTTCGTCCTCCCGATCTTCTCGGCCGCGGTGCTCAGCCCGTCGCAGCAGAACACGATCAACCCATACCTGCCGTTCAACGCCGGTCGCGACGTCTTCACCGTTCATACCGGTTCGGGCGACCTCGGCCCGTGGTCCGGGTTCGGCGTCTTCTGCATCTACGCCGCAGTCACCCTCGTGATCGCCTGCGTGGCGATCAGCCGCCGCGACGCCTGACGCCGCGGCGCAGGTCCGCGGCGCCGCGGGCTCAGGGCGGGCGGCGCGAGGAAGGCCGTTTGCGCGATCCTTACGCCATGCCCGAGCGCCTCGCGGTGATCGACCTCGGGTCGAACACCTTCCGCCTCGTCGTCTTCACCGCCGGCGACGGCTGGTGGAAGCGGACCGACGAGATCTTCGAGCCGGTCCGGATCGGCGAGGGTCTCGCGGCGACCGGCTCACTCGGCCGGGAGCCGATCCGCCGCGCCCTGGCGACGGTCCACGTGTTCGCCCAGTTCTGTCACGCCAACGGGCTGGCCGGCGAGCAGATCAAGGCGGTCGCGACCAGCGCGATCCGCGACGCCGAGAACGCCGAGGACTTCCTCGCGCCGGCCGAGCTCGACGGCACGCTCGCGATCCGCGTCCTGACCCGCGAGGAGGAGGCCCACTACGGGTATCTCGCGGCGGTCAACTCGACGACGATCGCCGACGGCTGCGTCCTCGACCTCGGCGGCGGGTCGATGCAGCTCGTCCGCGTCGACGGCCGTCTGGCCAGCGACTCCGAATCGTTCGCGCTCGGCGCGGTGCGCATGACCGAGCGCTTCCTCCCCGACGACCGTCCGGCCAAGCGGCGCGAGCTCGACGCGCTGCGGGCGTATGTCGCCGGCGCGCTGGACCGGGTCGACTGGCTGACCCGGGCGGGCCGTCGCCTCGTCGGGATCGGCGGCACCGTCCGGAATCTCGCCACCGCGGCCCAGCGGGCTGCCGGCCTGCCTTCGATCGGCGTCCAGGGGATGGTCATCACGCGGGCCGCTCTCGATGACCTGGTCGAGCAGCTCGCCGCCCTCCCCCCGGGTGGACGCTCAGCTGTCCCGGGGATCAAGTCGGCGCGCGGCGACCTGATCCTGGCGGGCGCCGTCGTCGTCGCGACGGTGCTCGAAGTGGGCGGCTTCGACAGTCTCGAGACGACCGAGGCCGGACTGCGCGAGGGCGTCTTCTTCGAGCACCACATCGGCGGCGACGTGCCCCTGTTCGAGGACGTCCGCCACGCCAGCGTCGTCAACCTCGCCACCCAGTACCACGTCGAC
>JAXDHV010000003.1:0-102915 GCA_034664295.1 Solirubrobacteraceae bacterium
TACCACGCGATTGTGGGCGGTCAGCAGACCTTGCGCAACCTGGCCGCCTACCTCACCGAGCTCACGCGGAAAGGCACGGTGGGCTGATGGCGGGAAGGGTGTTCTTCAGTGTGTCCATGTCACTAGACGGGTTCATCGCGCCCGCGTCCCTCGGCGACCTGATGGGGCGGCAGTGGATGGAACTGCAGGGGTGGGCCTTCCCGCTGCGGTTCTTCCGGGAGAACCTGAAGCTCGGCGAGGGCGGCGAGGAGGGGCGCGACAACGACATTGTGCGGGCGACGTTCGAGCGCACCGGCGCGAGCGTGATGGGCAAGCGCATGTTCGACGCCGGCGAGCAGATGTGGCCGGAAGAGGCACCGTTCCACACGCCGGCCTTCGTCGTGACCCACGAGAAGCGGAGCCCCTGGGAGCGGCCGGGCGGGACCACCTTCCACTTCGTCAACGACGGCATCCAGTCCGCGCTCGACCAGGCCCGCGAGGCCGCCGGCGACCGGGACGTCCGCATCGCGGGCGGCGGCGCAACGATCCTGGAGTACGTGAACGCCGGCCTGATCGACGAGTTCACGATCGCGCTCTCGCCCGTGCTGTTCGGCTCCGGAACCCGCCTGTTCGAGGGCGTGGACGCGGGCCGCGTGGCCCTGGAGCCGGTCCGCGCAGAGCCGACGCAGCGGGTGACCCACCTGACCTACGCAGTCCGGGAGCGGTAACTGTCTCGACCTCAGCGCTCTCCGCCGACGTCGACCGTTGCGCTCGATCATCCGCGACTCGAACCAGCCGACGTTCACAGGACACAGTCGCAGCCACGACGCAATGAGCGCCGAAGCAGCCGCAAGTCGCTTGTCACCTGGGCGGTATCGAACGGGAGCTTAGGCGAGGCTCGGCGGTCAACTGCTCAACTCCGAGCCCCCGTATCGTGACGAAAAGCCGACGCCGGCGCGCCTCCAAAACGGAATGCTCGCGGTAGCGCCCGACGCCCTCGGCCCACCCCTCGCGATCACGACCGCCGTCGACCGCCTCCGACCCTCCGGCACGCGGATCTGCGCCGCGTCCGCGCCCCTGGTCATCGCCACGAAGCTCGGGCCGGGGTCTCGTGACGGACGCGGGGTGTCGAGGGCGACACCATGGTGAGCCCACAGCCCTTGGCTCGCGGGTGAGAATGAGCCTGTGGAAGAGCCTCTGTCCCTCCCCCCCGTGGTCGGCGTCCCGAATCTGCTTGCCGGCGCCACGGCCGCCATGCGCCAAGCGGCCCGGGGACTGCTCGCTTGGATCCGTGAGCGCCTGGCCTCGACGCCCGGACGACTGACGCTCATCTCGGCTGCAGTGGTGATCGGCGCCGTGATCTTCGGCACGATCACCTTCACGGCGGAGCGAGCCCGCGAGGGGGCGGCGAAGGCGGTGGCCAACCAGACCGAGCCCCTCCTGCTGGGGGCCGTCGAGCTGTACGCGTCACTGTCCCAGGCCGACGCGACCGCGACGACGACGTTCCTCGCCGGCGGCCTCGAGCCGCCCGACCGCCGAGCCCTCTACGTCCGGGACATCGCCACGGCCACCGCGCAGCTCGTGAGACTCGGCCGTCAGTCGGGTGCGGCGACCAGCCGGCAGGCTGTCGCCACGATCACCGAGCAGCTCCCTGTCTACACCGGCCTGATCGAGGCCGCTCGAGCCAACAATCGCCAGGACTTCCCAGTCGGCGCCGCCTACCAGCGCCAGGCGTCCGGCCTGCTGTCCGCCCGCATCCTCCCTGCGGCCGGTCAGCTGTATGAGTCGGCCGCCACCCGACTCAACGACGACTACCGGGCGGGCGTGGCCGGGGCGCCGCTGTTCGCGTTCGTGGCTGCCGTCGTCGCCGCGTTCGTGCTCCTGTTCCTCCTCCAGCGCCATCTCGCCCGCATCACCCGCCGGGTCCTGAATGTCCCGATCCTGGCAGCCACCGGCGTCCTCGCCGTCATCGCCGTCTGGGGGCTGGCCGGTCTGACCGGTGAGCAGGACGCTCTCACACGAGCCCAGCGCGACGGCTCGGACTCGGTCGAGTTGCTCTCGGCCACCCAGATCCTCGCCTTCCGCGCCCAAGCCGACGAGAGCCTGGCGCTGGTCGCCCGCGGCGGCGACCCTCAGCCGTTCAACGACTTCGACGCGATCATGCACGCGCTCGTCCGGCCTGGCGGCGGTGGCCTGGTCGGCGAGCTCAGCGCACAGGCCCGGCGCACCCGGACGGCCGCCGCCAACGAGATCCTGCCGCCGACGCTCAGCGCCTACCGCGCCCGGCACGCCAAGATCGTCGAGCTGGTGAACGGCGGCAAGTTCGCCAAGGCCGTGCAGGCCAGCCACGCGGCCGGCGGATCATCCCCGGCTGATCGGCTCAGCGCCAACCTCAAGCAACAGATTGGCGCCTCCCAAACCCGATTCGTCTCAAACGCCGGCGCGGCCGGCGCGGCGGTGGGTGGACTCACGATCGCGATTCCGCTGCTCAGCGCCCTCGCAGCGATCCTTGCCCTGAGCGGACTGCGCCAACGGATCAACGAGTACCGATGAGCCGAAAAGCGACCCAACGCCTCACCCTCGCACTGCTCGGCGCGGTCCTCGCCGGCTGCGGCACCACGTCCAGCAGGGCCCTCCATCTCACGCTGGCGGCGCTTTCGGCGCACGCCGTGACGACCGTAACCCCGGCGCCCCCGGCCGGGCGTCCAAGTTGTCTGCCCAGCCTGCGCCCACCGGCCAAGCTCCCCGCGCCCGGGGCGATGCCGCACGGCAGCTTCGCGGCCACGATCGCGCGGCACGGTCAGCTGCTGGCAGGCGTTGACCAGAACACACTCCTGCTTGCCTACCGCAACCCGCGCGACAACCTCTTCAAGGGCTTCGAGATCGACATTCTCCGTGAGGTCGCACGAGCCATCTTCGGCGACCCTGGCGCGATCGAGTTCCGGGCGATCACCACTGCGCGTCGGGCGGCGGTGCTGCAGGACGGGACTGTCGACCTCGTGGCCGATGCCTTCACGATCACCTGCCGGCGCGCCGAGTCGGTCGACTTCTCGACTCCCTACCTGGCCGCCCAGCAGTCGATCCTCGTCCCCTCGGACTCTCCCGTCCGCAGCATCGGCGCTCTTCGCGGTCAACGAGTCTGCGCCACGACCGGCTCGACCTCGATCGAGAGCATCATCCACCACCGGGGTCTGATCCCCTACCCGGTCGCCCAGCGCACCGACTGCCTGGTCGCACTCCAGGAGGGGAAGGTCGGCGCGATCGCAAGCGACGACGCGATTCTCCGCGGCTTCGCCGCCCAGGACCCGTACACGCAGGTCGTGGCCGACCCGCGGAGCCCCGCTCCGTACGGGATCGCGGTCGGCAAGGCCCACCCGGACTTTGTTCGCTTCATCAACGGCGTACTGGCCCACCTCCGTGTCGATGGCACCTGGCGGCGGATCTACACCAAGTGGTTTGGCGGCCCGGCTCCCCCTCCCCCAACCGCCCGCTATGCCGGCTGAACCCACCGTGCAATTGCTCTATCCCCGCCTGGCCGAGCTCGGTCTCGCGGCGGAGCGGATTCGAGAGAACCTCGTCGCGCTCGAGATCGACCCGGACCGCGAGCTGCTGGAGCGGGCCGCGCTCGTCGGGGAGACGGCGGCCCGGTGGGCGAACGCAAGCGCGAGAATGGCCGAGCTCTGGCACGGTCTCGGACTGCTCGACACCGTGCTCGAGCGAGCCCGCGCTCTGCGCGTCGTCCGCCGCCCTGGTCGCTCGCAGCTCGGCGAGCTCCGCGAGCTGCTCGACGGCCGTTCGATCGAGCTCTCGAGCGCCACGGTGCCGCTCGCCGAGCGGACCCTCCTCGGAGGTGCCGAGATCACCCGGCGCTGCTCGCCCACCGAGCTCCTCGCGAGGATGTCAGACGGCTTCGAGATCGCCCGGGCCGCAGTCGTCGAGATCGGTGTGGCGTGGGAGGCGCTGACCCCGCGCGTGGAGGCGGTGCGGCGGCTGTCGGCCGAAGTCGAGCGGCGCGCCGCGGATCAGGGTGAAACCGCCCGCCGGGATCTCGTGGAAGCGGGGAGGCAGCTCGCGACGCTGGACGACGCTTTGGCGAAGGACCCGCTCGCGATCGCATCCGACCAGGTCGACGAGCTCGGTCGGGCACTCGAAGCGATCCGCGCCGATCTCGAGGCTACGGCCGAGCTGGCCCGTGACCACGTGGCTCGGCTCGGGCTGGCCCGCCGCGCGATCACGGAGCTCGGCACGCTCGCCCGGGCGGTCCAGACGGCCGACGCTGAGCTGATCGTGAAGGTCGCCGGGACCGTCGCGGTGCGGCCCACGCTCGCGCTGGGGCCCGGCCCGCTCGAGGCCGCGCTGGCGGAAGTCGCCGCCCTGGTTGACGCCGGCGCCTGGCCTGAGGCGCGCACCGCGCTCGATTCGTGGACGGTCAAGGCGCGAGCGTCGCTGGCCGAGGCCCGGCGCGCCCTGCGCGCCCTGCGCGAGCCGATCGAGGCGCGCAACCAATTCCGCGGATTGCTCGACGCCTATCAGGCCAAGGCCAGTCGTCTGGGCCTGATCGAGGATCCGGAGCTCGCCGAGGTCTTCGCCCAAGCTCGTCACGAGCTCCATACCGCTCCAACCGATCTCGTTGTGGTCGGCGAGCTCGTTCACCGCTGCCAGGCGGCCCTGTCACTACCAGTGCCGGCGCGGGCGATGCCACGGAGAGAACGATGAGCGACTGCCCCCTGGCAGGCTGCGGCGGCGAGATCGCAGACGGCTATTGCAACGTGTGCGGGATGGCCCCGCGTCGCCCCGCCCCGACACCTGCCCCGGCACCGGCACCGGCACCGGCACCGGCACCGGCCCCAGCCTCGGGACCAGCCCTAGCCCCAGCCCGGGCACCAGCCCCGGCACCAACCCCAGCCGCAGCCCCGGCGCCCGCCGCGGCCCGCGCGACCGAGACTTCGAGCGCGTCTGCGATCACCCCGCCGAGCGGCCTGACCGCAGCCTCCGGGGCGCCACGAGCCTCAGGGAGGACGGGGACTACGGCACGGACCCACGCGAGCGGGCGCAGCCGCTTGGGCGTCGGGCTCGTGGAGATTCCGTCTGTGCCCTTCCGGGATCCGTCGGGTGCGGTGATGGCCGACCCTGCGGTCGGTGAGAGCAGGCGATTCTGCTCGCGCTGTGACGCACCCGTCGGCCGCCAGCGGGACGGGACGCCCGGTCGGAGCGAGGGGTTCTGCCGCAAATGTGGGGCGCCGTTCTCGTTCGCGCCGAAGCTCGCCGCCGGTGACATCGTCGGCGGCCAGTACGAGGTGGCAGGTTGCCTGGCCCACGGTGGGATGGGCTGGATCTACCTCGCTAAGGACCGCAACGTCTCGGCTCGGTGGGTCGTGCTCAAGGGCCTCCTAAACGCCACCGATGCCGACGCGATGGCTGCGGCGCTCGCCGAACGGCGATTTCTGGCCGAGGTGGAGCACCCGAATGTCGTCAAGATCTTCAACTTCGTCGAGCATGACGGATCGGGCTACATCGTCATGGAGTATGTCGGCGGGATCAGCCTCAAGCAGATCCTGGCGACCCGGCGGGCGGCCAACGGGGGGAAGCCGGATCCTCTGCCCGCGGCCCAGGCGATCGCCTACATGCTGGAGATCCTGCCGGCGCTCGGCTACCTCCATCAGCTCGGATTGTTGTTCTGCGACTTCAAAGTCGACAACGTGATCCAGACGCAGCACTCGTTGAAGCTGATCGACCTGGGCGGCGTCTACCCGATCGACGAGCCGCCGGCCGCCGTGTTCGGCACGGTCGGCTATCAGGCGCCGGAGATCGCCGCGGCGGGGCCGTCGATCGCGTCCGACCTGTTCACGGTGGGACGGACCCTCGCGATCCTCTGCACCGACTTCCCGGGCTACCAGAGTTCTTTCAAGTTCGATCTCCCGGGACCCGACGCGATTGCGCTGTTCGCGCGCTTCGACTCGCTCTACCGCTTCCTGTCGAAGGCGACCGCGGCGGCAGCCGAGGACCGCTTCCAATCGGCCGACGAGATGGCCGCACAACTCCATGGAGTGCTCCGCGAGGTGGTGGCGACCGAGCAGGGCCGGCCTGTCCCCGGACCGAGCACGCTGTTCACCGATGCCCTACGTGGGCGCCCGGAGGAGCCCGACTGGCGCCGCCTGCCCCGGCCGCAGGTCGCGGGCGACGACCCGGCAGCCGGGTTCCTTGCCACGCTCCGGCCCGGCGGCCCTGGTCATCTGATCGCCCAGCTTCGGGAGGCGCCGGAGCGCACGGTGGAGGTGGATCTGCGCCTTGCGGCGACGATGATCGAGATGGACGACTGGGACGGGGTCGAGTTGCTGCTCGGTGAGATTCATCGCCGAGATCCATGGGACTGGCGCGCGGCCTGGTACCGGGGCGTGGCCGCCCTCGCGCGCCGGGAGCCAGACGACGCCGAGGCGAACTTCATCGCCGTCTACCGGAGCCTCCCGGGCGAGTTCGCTTCGAAGCTCGCGCTCGGCGTGGCTTGTGAGTACGCGGGCCGGACAGCTGAAGCGGCCGCGTGGTACGACATCGTCTCGCGGACGGACCCTGGCTACACGAGCGCGGCGTTCGGTCTCGCGCGTTGCCGCCTGGCGGTCGGTGATCGCGACGGCGGGCTGACGGCGTTCGACCGTGTGCCCGACAGCTCGAGCGCCCACCTCGACGCCCAGATCGCCGCGATCCGATGCCTGAGCGGCGACGGCGGGGTCGGCAGACCATCGGTCGCGGAGCTGATCGCCGCCGGGGCGAGACTCGAAGGGCTCGCACTCGAGGGCGAACAGGAGCTTCGCCTGGCTGCCGGTCTGCTCGAGGCGGGACTGGCGGCGAGCACCCACGCAGGCGCCCCTGCCGGAGGCGGGCCGCCGCCCGAGATGCTCGGCTGCCCCCTGGAAGAGCAGCCGCTGCGCGCCCGCCTTGAGCGCATCTATCGGGCGCTCGCCCGCTACGCGTCGAGCAGCGCCGAGCGCTACCGCCTCGTCGATCAGGCCAATCACGTGCGTCCGAGGACCTGGGCGTGAGCGACAGGGCAACTATCGGGTTCGCCGGGTGTGGCGGATGCGGGACACCACACGCACCGGGGGACCGATTCTGCGAGCAGTGCGGCGCGTCCTTGGAATCGACATCGGCGCCGGCAGACCGAGACGCGTGTTCGTCGTGCGGGGCGGCGCCCGGCGCCCGGGACGAAGATGGCTACTGCACGATCTGCGGCCTGCGGGGGCGCGCGCGTGGGGATCGGGACGAGCTGGACCTGAGCGCGGCGGCCGCGGTCAGCGATCAGGGGCTGGTCCATCGACGCAACGAGGACGCCTTCCACCTCGAGGTGGTCGCCGAGCGGCATGGGGCCGCCGTCGTCTGCGACGGGATCTCCTCGGCGACCGCTGGCGACCTGGCGGCCCAGGGCGCTGCCCGAGCGGCTGGCCGGGCGCTGGCTCTGGCGGCGGGCGACCCGTCGAGCGACGCGATCGTCGCCACGCTCGGAGCGATCCGAGCTGCTGGTGACGCGGTCGAGCTGGTGCCGTGGAGCCCGGAGGTCGACCGTGCGATGCCTTCGTGCACGCTCGTCTCGGCGCTCTGGCGCGACGGCGAGCTCGTGATCGGCTGGATCGGCGACAGCCGGGCCTACTGGCTCACCGAAGACGGGTGCCGGCAGTTGACGACCGACGACTCGTGGGCCGCCGAGCAGGTCGCCGCCGGCACGATCACGGCCGACGAAGCCGCCCGCGACTCACGCTTCCACGCGATCACGCACTGGGTGGGGGCCGACGCGCCCGCCCGCCCCCCCCAGGTGGTGACACTTCGACCGGAACATCCGGGTCGCCTGATGCTGTGCTCCGACGGCCTGTGGAACTACGCACCCCGGGCGGCCGATCTGGCCGCACTGGTCGACGCACTGCCAGCGGCCGCGGGCCCTGCCGCCGTCGCGCGGTCACTGACCGAGACGGCGCTCGCCCGGGGCGGGCGCGACAACATCACGGTTGCCGTCATCGACATCGAACCCGAGGACCCGGCGAGAAGGCGCCATCAATGAGCAACTTCACGGCCGACACCTACCAGAACGAGTTCCTACCGACTGGCGGGACGGAGGTCAACGCGGTGGTCACTGTGACCTCCAGCGGCGGCGGATCGACGCGGCCGGGGGCGGAGATCGTGATCCTCGACACGTCGCTCTCGATGGGGGTTCCTTCCGCCAAGCTCTCCGCGGCCATCCTGGCGACGGCCACGGCGATCGACTGCATCCGCGATGGCGTGATGTTCGCGGTGATCTCCGGGTCGACCGATGCCCGGATCGTCTATCCGCGGGACGGCGGCATGGCCGTCGGGTCGGACGCGACGCGCAGCGCAGCGAGGCTGGCGGTCTCGCGCCTGGGCGTTGATGGAGGCACGGCGATGGGAACGTGGCTGCGCCGCGCCGGCGAGCTCTTCGCGTCGGCGCCGCCCGGGGCCCGCCACGCGATCCTCCTGACCGACGGGCGCAATCAGCACGAGACCTCCGAGCAGCTCGACGAGGCTCTCGCGTCGGTCGAGGGGTGCTTCCAATGCGACTGCCGCGGGGTCGGGACCGACTGGGAGGTGGGGGAACTGCGCCGGATCGCCCAGACGCTGCTTGGCACCGTCGACATCGTTGCCGATCCCCGCGGTCTGGCGGATGACTTTCGGAGACTGACCGAGCGGGCGATGGGCAGGGCGACCGGTAATGTGTCACTGCGCCTGTGGACGCCCCGGGGGGCGACGGTCACCTTGGTGCGCCAGGTCGCCCCGACGATCGAGGAGCTGACACACCGTGGGCGGCCGGTCGACGAGCTGAGCGTCGACTATCCCACCGGCAGTTGGGGTGACGAGTCGCGCGATTATCACCTGGCGATCAGGGTGTCGGCCCGTGGTCTGGGGGATGAGATGCTGGCTGGGCGGGTGACCCTGATCGAGGACGGCGAACTTCGCGGGCAGGCGCTGGTCAAGGCGATCTGGACCGAGGATGAGCAGCGTTCGACTCAGATCAACCGCGAAGTCGCCCACTACACCGGGCAGGCCGAGCTGGCCGAGGCGATCCAGGATGGGCTCGAGGCGCGCAAGGCGGGCGACTGTGAGACGGCGACGATCAAGCTCGGACGAGCGGTGGCGCTGGCGACGGCGAGCGGCAACGCGTCGACGATGAAGCTGCTGGCCGGCGTGGTCGAGATCGACGACCCCGTCACGGGGACGGTGCGCCTGCGCGCGGGCGTCGCCGAGGCCGACGAGATGGCCCTCGACACACGCTCGACGAAGACCGTGCGGCTCGGTTCGGGATGACCGCGTGCTGCCCGAGCGGGCACGCGTCGTCGACGACGGACTACTGCGACCAGTGTGGAGCGCCGATCGGGGCGGTCGAGGTCGACACGTCGACGACGACTCGCCATGACCCGTGCCCCGGCTGCTCGGCGTCGCGCTCGGGCGACGACCGCTTCTGCGAAGGCTGCGGCCACGACTTCGAGGCTCCGAGCGCTGTATGGGAAGCGGTGGTGAGCGCCGACCGTCGCCGGTCGGAGGGGCAGGCGAGCGACCTCGTTGCATTCCCCGATGTTTATCCGGAGCGGTCATTTCGCCTCGAGGTCGCGCGGGTCCAGATCGGCCGCAGCCGGCCGCGGCCAGGCGGATCCGTCCCAGAGATAGACCTCGCGGGGACGCCCGAGGATCAGGGGATCTCGCACCTGCACGCGCTCCTCGAGCGCCAGGCGGACGGCTCCTACGCCCTGCGCGACCTGGGCTCGACGAACGGAACGACGGTCAACGACGACCCGACCCCAGTTGGATCGGATGCCGGACGGCCGCTCGTCGATGGGGATCGCATCCGCCTGGGGGCGTGGACCACAGTCACGCTGCGCCGAAGATGACGGCGCGGAGCAGGCACGGCGCCGTCAGAAGTCGCGCCGGGCGAGCAGGCCGGCACCGAGAACGACGGCGGCCAGACGGGCGCGCTTCTCGTTCTGGGGCAGGTCGCCAACCCCGAAGCGATCGAACAGCACGCGCAGGTGGGCCTTGACCGCATCGACGCTGAGGAAGACCTCCTCGGCGATCTGAGGGTTCGTGGCGGTGGTCGAGGATGTCGCTTGAACCACCGGCCGGCACAGCGCGAGCAGCACCTTGCGCTGCATCTCGGAGAGATGGGCCGAGGCGGGCGACGCGGGCGCTCGTGCCGTCGAGTCACTCCCATCCGCGCCAATCGGCTCGTGGAAGACGACGTGGGTGTTGCCGAAGCACATCCGGTCGCGGTTGTGGAGGCGGTGGCGTCCGTGGACGCGGCTGCCGTTGACGAACGAGCCGTTGCGCGAGAGGCCGTCGTCGATGAGGGTCCATGCCTCGCCGACCGGCTCGAGGAGGGCGTGGGCGCGAGAGACCTCGCGATCCCACGAGAGCTCGACATCTGACTGCAAGCGGCGACCGATCGTCACCCGTTGACAGTCGACGGCCAGCATCAGGATCTGCTGAGCGCCGGTTCCGTCGCGCCAGTGCAGGAACGGCCGGGAGGCGCGCTCGGCCTCGATCAGCGCCTTGACATCGCGCGCGCTCGGCGCCCAGGTCTCATGTGTGACGTTCGTCACGTCGCCGACCTTACCGGCTGGACCCGGCGGGGTTGCCATGGACCTACTGACGTGAACCATTCTGCCTCCGATCGCGGGCCCCGTTTGGTCCTCATGAGCATGGGGTCGCGCCGCGCGCGGCGGTAGCCCCCCATGGGCGCCCGCTCCACACCCTCGGTGACGGCCTGCAGGTGTGATCGTCACACCCTCGGGGGGCTGGGCGCGACATCCCGCCGGAGGGATATTCGTCAACCACCCCCGACGAAGCCCCGCGGAGGCATCACCGATGACCACGACCCACGCCATATCCAGCAGCTTCGTCGACCTCCAGGGGCGACTTGCCGCGGTCGAGGCGGCCGGGCGCCGGGGGGAGCGCCGCTCGGTGGTCGTCGTCCCGTCGCGAACGATCGACAAGTGGCACGAGCCTTGGGCCGAGACGCAGGCCCTCGAGGAGCGGCTGCTCTGCTCGCTTCTCGAGCTCCGTGACCCCGGACTGAGCATGATCTATGTGACATCCACGGCGATCGCCACGGAGATCGTCGACTATCACCTTTCCCTGCTCCCCCAGGCTCACCGGGCCGACGCCCGCTCGCGTCTGACGCTCGTCGCCGTGGGCGACCTGACGCAGCGCCCGCTGAGCGAGAAGCTCCTCGATCGGCCACGCCTGCTGGAGCGGATCCGCCGGGCGATCGCGACCCCCGAGGTCTGCCACATCATCCCCTACAGCACTACCCGGCTCGAAGCCGACCTGGCCGTCGCCCTTGGCGCTCCCCTCTACGGCGCCGACCCCCGCCATGCCCACTTCGGCACCAAGAGCGGGTGCCGGGCGTTGTTCGCGGCCGCCGGCGTGCCCCACCCCGTCGGGGTCGAGAACCTGACGAGCGTGACCAGCGCGGTCGAGGCGATCGTCGCGCTGCGCGCGGTCGCGCCGGACGTGAGGGAGGTCGTGATGAAGTGCAACAACGGCGTCACCGGCGAAGGGAACGCGATCGTCGACCTGCGCGACCTGCCGGCGCCGGGCGCGGCAGCGGAGGCGGAATCGATCGGCCGGCGGGTGGCCCGTCTGACGCCCGAGGCAGATGGGGTGAGCGTGGCGGACTACCTGGCCAGGCTGACGATCGGCGGCGGGATCGTGGAGGAGCGGATCACCGCATCCGAGCTCCACAGCCCGAGCGTCCAGCTCCAGGTGACTGCGGCTGGAGACCTCGAGCTGCTCTCGACGCACGACCAGATTCTCGGCGGACGGCGCGGACAGAGCTACCTCGGCTGCCGCTTCCCAGCCGAGCAGTCCTATGCTCCCGAGATCAGCAGGCTGGCCCTGCGGATCGGCCGGCACCTCGCCGACGCAGGGGTGATCGGGCGCTTCGCGATCGACTTCGTCGTCGCGCGGGAAGGCCAAGGGCGGTGGCGGCCATACGCGATCGAGATCAACCTGCGCAAGGGCGGCACCACGCACCCGTTCCAGACGCTTGTCGCGCTGACCGGCGGGTCCTACGACGCGGCGAGCGGTACGTTCGTGACGAGGGCTGGCGGGCGGCGCCATTACGTCGCCACCGACCACCTGGAGGCGCCTCAGCTGCGCGCCCTCGGGCGCGCCGGCGTGCTCGGGCTCGCCCGCGGCCAGGCCAACCTCAGGTTCGACCGGATGGGGCAGGTAGGGGTCGCCTTCCACATGTTGAGCTCGCTGGACTCGCTCGGGCGGACCGGCTTCACGGCGGTCGCCGACACGGCCGACCGAGCCGAGGCGCTCTACCGCAACGTCGAGCAGACCCTCTGCGGGCAGGCCGCCCAGGTTGCCGCGCCGGCGCATCGCCGCACCCACCGGGCGGCGTGACTTCGGGCGGGTGACACACACAGTGCCTGACCGGTTCGGGCCGTGCGATCGAGGTGTCAAGCGGACGAGGTGTGGTATGCGCCCCCTTGGGAGGCTGTCCGGAGCCGGCCGCCGCTGCGATTCTGATTGTCCCAGCCGCAGCCTCGGGCTTGCGCTGATGACACGTATCGAAGACAAACCTATCGGAGGTGCAGCATGACTCGACTCACCAATCGCGGCGGGCCATCGATGGCCGTGGCGTGTACGGCGCTGTTCGTGGCCCTCGGCGGCACGGGGTACGCGGCCTCCGTTGCGACCCCGGGGCACGCGGCCGCCACCAAGCCCAAGGCGAAGGTCCTGCGCGGGCCGCGGGGGCCCCGGGGACCGGCGGGGGCTGTCGGACCCGCCGGCAATGCCGGACCCGCCGGACCGGCGGGGTCCGCCGGCGGCCCGGGTGCTGCAGGTGCCGCGGGCGCGACCGGACTGGCCAACGTCACCCGGGTGATAAGCGACGACGTGCCCGCGCCGGCCGGCCAGCAGACGGGCGGTGCAGTGACGTGTCCGAGCGGCCAGAAGGCGATCGGCGGCGGCGCGGACATCAGCTCCACCGCACCGGGCACAAGCCTGAACAGCAGCTTCCCCGACTCGAGCAGCAGCGCTGGGGGCGCGCCGATCGACTCGTGGGTCGCGTTCGTGAACAACTCGACGGCGACCTCCACCAGCTTCGCGGTGTATGCGATCTGCGCGAACACCAACTGACACTCGTCGAGGACTGGGCCCGGCGGTCTTCCGCCGGGCCCTCTCATCACGGACGCCGACGAGAACCGACCGGAGAGCATCCCCTGCCGGCACGAGGCCGACGAGGCACCAGGAACGGGTCGAGAGCCTCCGCAGGATCGCCAGCCAAGTGCCGCGTCGACCGAGCCGATGAGCTCAGTCGGGAGCTGGCCGGCGGGGAGTCACCGCGCGGGTCCCGAGCGGAGCTCCGAGCTGGGTCAGGAGCACGGCGCCCCGCTGCTCGTGCTCGGCTCGCTCGCGATCGTCGGCCAGGTGATCGCCGAGCGCCGCGTGAGCCAGGGCGAGCTCGTGGCGCATGTCGAGCCGCTGCGCCGAGGCGAGGGCACGCCGCCAGGCGGCCTCGGCACGGCCTGGTCGACCGGTTCGCCAGGCTCGTTCGCCTTCGTAGAGCGAGCGGGCAGGTTCACCGATCGGGAAGACCCGCGTGTATGCGCGCAGGTTGCGTAGGGCATCGCGGATCGCCCAGCGGGCCCGGGCGCGTTCGAGGAGTGATCGGGCCTCGTCCCACCGCGCGAGCGCGAGCTCGGCGAGCGCGGCGTAGCCGTCGAGCACGAAGTGCGCCCCCGGTCGGCGGCCGAGTCGATCGATCACGGCCCGCGCCGCCGCCTCCTCCTCCCGCGCCTGGGAGTCCTGACCAGCGCGCCAGCTGGCGAGGGCACAGATCGCGCGGACGTTGACCGAGACGAGATCCACGACATCATCTCCGCGCAGCCGGCTGACGGTGCGAAGTCGCTCGAGTGTCTCGTCGGTTTCCCCACGGCGGAGGGCAACCATGCCCAGCCAGAGGTGCGCCCACCCCTCCCCCAGCGTCGCCTCCTGCGGCTTCACGGCTGCCAGCAGCTCGTTGAGGTGAAGCTCAGCCGCCTCCGGTCGGCCGAAGAGGTGGTCGGCGATCCCCGCCATCCCCGCGGTGTCGCGCAGCCGGGGACGGTTCCCGAGCCGCCGGTACTGGGCGATCGCCGCGATGTAGAGCTCGCTGAACGCGCCGTACGGTCCGACGCCGGAGCGGTAGTGACAGCGCTGCTGGAGCGAAAGGGCGCGCCAGTAGCCGTCGTCGAGCCCGGCCGCCGTGCGGCGTGAGAGCTCGCCGTAGTGCTCCGCCAGTCGGTGGGCACCGACGAGGCCGGCGATCACGCAGGTCGTTCCGTAGCAGCCGGCGAGCTCACCGCAAGGGCCGAGCCGCTCTGCGAGGTTCAGCGCGCGGACCGCGACATAGCTCGACCGGGCGGTGTCGGCGGCGACGTAGTAGACCTCGGCCATCATCGCGAGGGTCTCGACCGCCAATCGCAGGTCGTGCCGCTCGGCGGCCGGAGCGGCGCGTGGGAGGAGCCTCGGCAGCGTGCGGTGCAGGAGGATCTGCCGGGTCACCTCCACCGTCGCGGCGATGCCGACGGCGACCGGTCCGCCGGGCGGCACCGGTCGGTCAAGACCGGCGATCGCCGCTGCCCCGAACTCGATACTGCGGTCGATCTCGCCGAGGCGATAGCACGCCTGCGCGGCATACCACTGCCACCCGGGCCGTCGTCCTGGCATCGTCTGGTCGACCGTGAGGGCGAGCGCCCGCTCGTATGCGTCGAGGCATTCGCGAAAGGCACCCGCTCGGAGCGCGTCGGCGCCAATCGCGATCAGGTGCTCGACGGCACGGTGGGGCATCGCCGCCTGCTCCCAGTGGTAGGCGAGGGCGGCCCGGGTGGAGCCGGCCGGGCGAGTTCGTTCGTAGTACTCGGCCGCTCGCTGATGAAGTTCGCGTCGCTGGGCGTAGAGGAGCTGCGAGTACACGACATCGCGAATCAGGGCATGCCGGAACACCAGCGTGCCGGGCGCGACCGCCGAAGCCGGCGCGAGCAGGTCGATCGCCTCGAGATGGGTCCGTTGCTCGAGCACCCGGCGACCGGCAAGCGCGAGCAGGGCGTCTTCGGCGAACGAGAGCCCGAGCACGCTGCCGACCTTCAGGAGCGTCTGAGCAGCGGCCGGCAGTCGGTCGACACGACTGGCGATGACCGTCTCGACCCGGTCCGGCGAGTTGCCCGCAGTCAGGTCCCCGCCGGCTGCCGCGGTCCTCGCGAGCTGGTCGAGTGGGTCGGCATCTCGCAGCGCGTAGGCGAGCTCGCGTGTGAACAGCGGGTTGCCGCCCGCTTTGGCCTCGATCAGGGCGGCGAGCCCGAGCGGGACGATGGCACCCAGCGCACGCGCGCCGAGCTCGACGGCCTCCGCTGTGAGCAGCGGGCCGACGCGGAGGTGCTCGCATCCTGGTATCGCGACGAGCCGCCCCAGATCGGCAAGCCCGGACTCGCGGATCGGCCGTGTAACGAGCACGAGCAGCAAGGGCCCGGGAGCGCTGGCGAGGCGCAGCGCGAGCGACAGCGACGCGGAGTCGAGCCAGTGGGCATCCTCGAGGACGACCAGCGTGGGACGCTCGCGTGCGAGCTCGCCGAGCATGTCGGCGAGCAGATCCCGCGTCGCCTCTGCGCGGGCCTCGCCGGAAAGGCTCACGGTGACGGGGCCGTCGGGCAGCTCGACCGGCATGACCGCTGACAGCAGCACGGTGATGTCGCGATCGTCGATTGTCGCGCTCGCGCCTGGCGCCGCCCGCAGTCCCTCAGGGATCCGCGCACCCACGGCGCTCGCGTCGTCGGAGCGCCGGTGGGGTCCGGCCGTCCCGGCGAAGACCTGGTGCCAGCCGTGGTAGGGAGCGCCGCGCTCGATCGGGTCGCCCGCCCCGCCGCGGACCGCGAAGCCCTCGGCCGCGGCGCGATCGGTGAGGAAGTGAGCGAGACGGGACTTGCCGATGCCGGGCTCCCCCTCGATCACGACGACGCCGCCCTCGCCCACGCGGAGCCGGCGCAGTCGATTTTCGAGTACGTCGCGCTCCTTCGTGCGGTTGACGAGGTCAGGCGGGGCGTCGACCGTCGGCGCCGGTCGATTCGGTCCGAGGAGCTCGCTGACCTCGACCGGGGCGCCGCGGCCCTTGATCGTCCGGGGCGCGAGCCGGCGCAGTTCGTTGCGCTGCTCGAGGTCCACGGCGAGCGACTCCTCGAGGAGGACCTGCCCGGGAGCGGCGTTCTCCATCAGGCGCGCCGCGAGGATCATCTTGCTCCCCTGAACCCCGAACGTACGGCGCGTCCGGCCGCCGTAGGTCCCGGCGTACATCCGCCCGCGTGTGAGCCCGATTCCGCCGACCTGGACGTTCCCCGCCGCCGGCGGCGGCTCACGTAGGACGAGCGCGGTGGCCGCCGCACGCAGCGGATCGTCATCGTGGGCGATCGGCGCGCCGAAGCCCGCGCACAGATAGCTGCCCTTGGCGTCGATCGCGACGTGGAACAGCGTGCCGCCGTAGTCCTCGAGGACCCGCTGGGCGAAGCTTGTGTACTCGTCGAGGCGGCGACCGGCGTCCTCGGCCGCGTAGTCGATCCCGCCGAAGCGGGCAAACAGCGCCACCACCGTGCGCAGATCGCCGAGCGCCTGCTCGCCGCTCTCGAGCAGGCGTTCGTGCACCGACGGGTGAAGCCAATGACGCGCCTGCTCTGCATCGATCTCGGGGGGCTCGCCGGCGGGAGCGGGAGGAGGCCCGTGGACGGCGACGACGCGCGCGGCAGATCCTCGGTCGCCCCCGCGCCGGCCGTCGACCTCGATCGCGGTCCCCAGCGCCCGCACCGTGGACGCGTCGGCGAGCACCTCCCCGGGACCGGCGTGGAGCGACACGACCGCCAGCCGATCGACGGCGGGGCCGGCGAGGACCTCGAGACGACGGATGGCCGGATCGCCGGACGAGAATCTCCGCAGGGCACCGGTCGCCACGGCAACCTTGAGCGCCGGTGAATCCGCGGCATCGGTCCGCAGTGCCACCATCGCCGCCTGCATCGCCAGGCCGCAGCGAAGAGCGCGCGAGCCGTCGTCGTCGTGGAAGCAGCACGACACGGCATCGCCGGTGAAGTCGACGACGCTGCCCGCGAACCGGTCGACCTCGGCGACGAGCGGTCCGTAGACCCGCGTCAACAGGGCGGCGACCTCTTCCGCTCCGCGGCGGGCCCCGTGTCTGCGGGCGAGCTCCTCGGTCAATGGCGTGAAGCTCGAGACGTCAGCCTCGAGCACGGCACCGTGTCCGCGGTCTGGGAGCCGCTCACCTCGAACCAGTGCGAGCCTGACGTCGCCCGGCACGAACGCCCCGAGTCCCTCCTTGAACCGGCCCCCTAGCACCGGCGCGATGATCGCACTTCCGTCGAAGATCTGGATCTACGAGCCGGGGGGCGGCCGCTGCGATGACACGTGGCCACCCGACCGCGGCGACCGAGGCCCGGCGGAGGCCGACTCAGTGGCAGGGGAAGCCGAGCAGGTGCCGCGCGTCGTGAACGAGCTCGTGGACGTAATGCCCGCCGATGATCGATGTCGCGCCCTCCTCGGCACCCACGAAATACAGCAGCATGAGCATCAGGACACCGGCGAGCACCGCGTAGGGAAGGAGCTCGCGCGGCGATACGACCGGCATGGGCAGGCCGGTGGCCCCCCGCTCGACGACGACATCAGACATTCGATTGCCTCCTCGGGATCACGCGTCCCGTCGTGGGAAAGAGCGCATGCCGGCGGAGTGTCTGGCTTCCGGGTGACCGTCTGGGGCTCCGGTTACAGTGGCGCGACCGCGCCGGTTTCACACCGGCTTCCTCGCGCCGCCACGCGTGCCGCCAGCATACGCGCCGGCGTCACGGGAGGGGCTGTGATCCCCGACTCGGTGTCAAGGCCGTCGCATCCGGCAGCCGCTAGTGCGAGCGGGCAAGCAGCGCCACCATGAGGTTTCCGACCGTCTGAGCGGTCGCGCCGAACGCGGGGCAGCAGTCGGCGCCGCCCGGGGGGCTCATCCCGATCTCGAGATGCGGGCCGGAGGAGATCCCGACGATGCCGCACCCGACCGCGGCGATCGGCTGGCCGGCCTTGACGTGAGCGCCGACGGCGACGAGCGCCGGCGCGGCGTGCCCGTAGTAGACGAACCAGCCGGCGTACGGGCCGCTGTCGATTCGGATGACCGGAGCGTAGGGGCCGAACCCGGGAATGCCGATCCGCACGACGGTCCCGGACGTGATCGCGACCTCGTAGGCACTGCTGCCGCAGGCGTTTCCGACGGTCGAGATGTCGATCCCCTGATCCACGGTCCAGGTCGACGGGGCGAGGACCACCGTGACCGGCTGGATCGGGAACGCCCAGTTCCCCGTCGCCCCGAGCGAGAGCGTCGCGCCCTGGTTGCACGTCCGGACGCTCGTGCACGGGCTCAGCGTGATCCCCGCCTGCGCCGCCTGGGCGAGCTCGGCCTTGATCTGGGCGTCGGATGGGGCCCCCGGCGAGATCGCGGGAGTGCTCGCCCCCGACGGGAGTGGATCCGGCGTGCGGCCGACCTTCCCGGAGACCTCGCGTACCCCCCGGACCTTCTTCGGGGGCGCCGTCAACCGGCGGCCGTGCTTGACCCTAAGGTGTGTCACACCGACAGCGCCCGGTGCGGGCGTCGTCGTCGCCGGCCCGGCAACGGGAGGCCCGATCACCGCAGGACCACCGGGAGGCGTCTGGCCGGAACCACAGCCGGCGATCAACGTGGCGGCGCAGGCGCCGAGGAGCGCCGGGCGTGCCGCGAGACGTGCACGGGCGCTCACAGGATCGCCGGGTCGTGATGGTGGTCGTGGTGGGCTGACGGTTCCCGGCCCCGGTGGCAGGACCCAGGATCGCTCTCCCCGCGGGACTTGGTCAGCCAGAGCAGGACGAGGAAGATGGCGAGACCGAGCAGGTTGAGGAACAGCTTGTAGTCGATCTGGATCTGGCCGAAGATGGCACCGCGGGTCGGGCGGATCGTCGGTGCGAGGCCCAAGACCCCGAACAGGCCGTCGACGATCAGGGCGGCGATCACCATCGTGGCGAACATCAGCGCGGTGATCCGCAGGGCGAACGCGTTGCCGTAGTACTTGCGGTAGATCGCGACGATCGGGAGGACGATCAGGTCGGCGAACAGGAACGCGAGCACTCCGCCGAAGCTGATCCCGCCCGACCACAGGACGGCGGCCAGCGGGACGTTCCCGACTGAGCAGACGAAGCTGAGCACGGCGATGATCGGTCCGACGATCACGTTCTCGACCGCCGTCCACGGCTGGGGAGCGCTCTTCAGGAAGAGCGATTCGAAGAACCCGTTGCCGAGCTGGGCGATGAATCCAGCCAGCAGGAACCCGACGACGATCTCCTTCCAGAGCATCCGCCAGTCGCCGCGGAAGTTGTGAGCGACGTCCGACCAGCCGCGGGCGCTGCTCAGGCGCCGGCGCCAGGTCAGGGGCTCGCCGGCCGTGTGGTGGTGATGCCCGGCGTCGGCGGCCTGGGCGTGAGCGCGGGCCTGCGCCTCGAGCTCCCGGCTGACGAAGAGCCTCAGCAAGAGCGTCATCAGAAGGATCATCACGACTCCGCCGACGTACTCGGCGATCGTGAACTGCCAGCCGAGCAGGACCCAGAGGACGAGCCCGAGCTCCCAGACGAGGTTCGTCGAGGCGAACTGGAAGGCCAGCGCGCTCGCGGCGCTCGACCCCTTGGCGAACAGCGACTTGGCGATCGCGATCGCCGCGTACGAGCAGGAAGACGACGCCGCTCCGAGACCGGTCGCCAGAGCGATCGGACGGGGACCGCTGCCGCTCAGGGCGCGCTCGATCCGCTCCCGCGGCACCCAGGCCTGGACGATCGCGGAGATCGCGAAGCCGAGCACCAGAGCCCACCAGACCTCCCATGCCATCAGGAAGGAATCGCGCAGCCCGTCCCAGAGGATCGAGGGCAGACCACTCATCTGGAGGCTCCGGTCAAGATGATCCCATTATACCCACAGGGGGTATGCGCTATATTCCGGGTTATGGCAGAAGGCTCGACATCGAGGGGCTACACGGCGACCAAGGACCAGCTGCTCACACGCCTGCGGCGGATCGAAGGGCAGATCCGTGGGGTGCACGGGATGGTCGAGAACGACCGCTACTGCATCGACGTGCTCACTCAGATCTCGGCGATCCAGGCGGCTCTGGACAAGGTCGCGCTCGGCCTGCTCGACGACCACGCCCGCCAGTGCGTGACCGGGGCAGCGCCCGAGCTCAAGGACGAGCGCACGGGCGAGCTGATGGCGGCCGTCGGACGGCTCATGCGACGCGGGTGAACCGGGCCGATGCGACGCGGCTGACACGAGATGGCGGAGATGCGAGACTCCGCAGCGGAAAGGAGCATGTGATGCCCGGAATCTTCGGACGGTTCTCGATCCTCATCAAGGCGAAGGTCAGCAGGCTGCTCGACCGGGCCGAGGATCCAGCCGAGACGCTCGACTACAGCTACCAGAAGCAACTCGAATCCCTCCAGCAGGTCAAGCGGGGGCTCGCGGACATCGTCACTGCGAAGAAGCGCCTCCAGATGCAGGAGGCCCAGCTCCAGCAGACCGTCGTGAAGCTGACCGGCCAGGCGCAGCAGGCGATCACCGCCGGCAGGGAGGATCTGGCGCGGATGGCGCTCGAGCGCAAGAACGTCGCCCAGACGGAGGTCGGGTCGCTCGACCAGCAGATCGTCGAGCTGGCAGACCAGCAGCAGAAGCTCACCGACTCAGAGCAGAAGCTTCGCCTCAAGATCGAGGCGTTCCGGACGAAGAAGGAGACGATCAAGGCGCAGTACTCGGCAGCCGAGGCGCAGGTGCGGATCTCCGAGGCGGCGACGGGCGTCGGCGAGGAGATGGCCGATGTCGGGCTGGCGATGCAGCGGGCGATCGACAAGACCCAGAACATGCGGGCTCGAGCGGACGCCGTCTCCGAGTTGGAGGCCGCCGGGACCTTCGAGGATCTGACGGCGCTCGGGTCCGGAGGGGACGACATCGACCGCCAGCTGGCTCGACTGTCGAGCTCGAGTGCGGTCGACGACGAGCTCGCGAAGCTCAAGGCAGAGCTCTCGCCGGCTGACCAACCCAAGCTCGACCGCCCGCCGGCGGGGGCCGACCCGAGCGGAGGCGGCCGATGATCATCAGGATCTCCGGCGACGGCCAGTACGAGGTCGCCGAGGACGTCCTCGTCCGGTTGAACGCGATCGATGACGACCTGGAGGACGCTGTGGAGTCGGGTGACGAGGATCGCTTCGGGATCGAGCTCGGTCGCCTCGTGTCACTCGTCCGCGAGGCGGGCATGCGGCTCCCCGACGATCACCTCGGGGCCTCGGATCTGATCCTCCCGCCGGAGGACATCTCGCTCGGGGAGCTCGCCGGCGGGCTGTCGACCGACGGCCTCATCCCCGACTGGGGCCGGCCGGTGACATAGCCTTCGCGCGGCATGCGAGACCTGCGGCGCGTCCTTCAATTGCTCGGCGTCGTGTTCACCTCCGGCGTGCTCCCGCTGATCGTGCCGGCCCGCAGACGGGCGACGCCCGGCCCGGTCCGCCTGCGCCGGGCGCTCGAAGAGCTCGGGGGGACATGGGTCAAGCTCGGCCAGACGCTGGCTCTCCGGTTCGATCTCCTCCCGGCTGCGTACTGCCACGAGCTGTTCAGCCTGCTCAACCAGGTCGAGCCGGTCCCGTACTCCGAGGTCGAGCCGATCATCAGGAGCGAGCTGGGCCAGGAGGTGGAGGAGGTCTTCTCGTACTTCGCGCGCGAGCCGTTCGGCGCGGCTTCGATCGGTCAGGTCCATGACGCGCGGCTCCATTCGGGCGAGCGGGTGGCGGTGAAGGTGCAGCGGCCGGGAATCGAGCATTCGATCGCGACCGACATCTCGCTGATGTACCGAGTCTCGCGCCTGGTCGACATGACGCGGATCTTCGGCGGCACACGCAGCCGTGAGGTGATCGACGAGCTGGCCCGGTGGACTCGCGAGGAGCTCGACTACTCGGTCGAGGGGACGAACGCACGGATGATGCGCGAGAACGTCCGCGACCCGGAGACCGAGTACAACCCGGACGTCCACCTCGAGTACACGACCAAGCGGGTGCTGACGGCCGAGCACCTCGATGGCATCCTCTTGGCCGACGTGATCCGCGATCTCCGGGCGGATCGGGAGGAAACGGTCCGGCGACTGACCGCCGCCGGCTACGACCTCGAGCGGGTAGCGACGAACGTCGTCTGGAACTTCCTCAGCCAGGCGTACGCGGTCGGGGTCTTCCACGGTGACCTCCACCCCGCGAACCTGATGCTCCTCCCGGACGATCGGATCGGCTACGTCGATTTCGGGATCATCGGCCGGCTTCCGGAGTCCGTTCGGCAGTCGCTGGTGCTCTACGCGAAGAACCTCTTCTTCGGTGACGTCGACGCGGCGATCAGCGAGTTCCTGCGGTGGGTCAAGCCGTCTCCGACGACCAGTGTGGCCGCGGCCGCCGACTCGATGGTCGAGCTGACCCAGCGGTTTCTCTCCGAGCTCGACAGAGCCGAGACCGGACGGCGGGAGATCATGGCCCGCTACCAGGTCGACCTCCTCTCGGCGACGCGGACCCACCGGATGGCGATCGACCCGATCGTCGTCCTCTACATGAAGGTCGTCTTCACGATCGAGGCCGTGACATCCGAGCTGTCGCCGGGACTGGACCTCCAATCGCTCCACGCACGCTTCTTCAGCGAGCTGATCCTCGAGGGCATCGGGGAGTCGAGCAGCGGGTGACCGAGGCCGGCCCCGGGCGGGTGGCCCCGGATCGGGGGGCTCTGCTCACGACGGCGCTTCGCCTGTCGGCGGCCTCCGTGGCCGTTGGCCTGGTCATCGGGGCGATCTCGGTGACGGTCGGTCTGCTCGACGGGAGCCTCGGGGTTCTCGGGACCGGCCTCGGGGTGCTGGCCGACGTCGCCGGCTCGATCGTCCTGATCTGGAGATTCCGGGCCGAGCAGAGCCGGCCGGTCCACGCCGAGCGAGTCGAGGCCCTCGCGACGGCGCTCGTCTCCGGCGCGCTCGGTCTGATCGCCCTTGTCCTGGCGATCGAGTCGATCCGGGCGCTTGAGAGCGGATCGCTTCCGGGCAGCTCGCCGCTCAGCCTGTCGGCGGCCGCCCTGGCGATCGTCGTGCTCACGCCGCTGGCCTTCTTCAAACGGCGGACCGCGACCGCCCTGGCGAGTCGTGCCCTCCGGGGGGACAGCACGCTCAGCGCGATCGGCGCGGCGACCGGCCTACTCGCTCTGGTCGGGCTGCTGCTCTTCGAGGCCTTCGGTTGGTGGTGGGCCGACCGGGTGGTCGCGCTGGTGGTCGCCTGCCTTGCGGCGACGGAGAGCTACTCGCTCGCCCGCGGCCACGACGCCGCGTGAGTCTTCGCTGCCGAGACCGCCGAATTGCGGCAATCGACGATTTCCCGTGAAAGCCCCTCGCACGGTCGTCTCCCCCGAGAAGATGCTGGGCGGCGGCCGCTCGAGCCGAGCGAACGCCCGGCCGCCGAGCTCCCACGTCCCGACCACCGACAGACCGCTGCGGCGGGCGACCGCGGCGATCTCCTCAGCTGCGACGATCGCCCAGGGAAACCACTCGCTCGCGCGAGTCGGCGACTCGAGGCGGAGCTCGAGCACCCGCCGCTCGGGTCGCCGCGCCTCGAGCTCGACGAGCAGCATGCCGCCGGGCGCGAGCAGCCGGCCGATCCGCGCGAGGAGCTCGGTCGGGCGGCCGCCGATCCCGATGTTCCCGTCGAGCAGAAGCGCCGTCTGCCAGGTTCCGCTGCCGGGAAGCTCGCCGAGGATGCAGGCCTCCAGCGCGTTTGCGCCGCCGTCCCGGGCGAGCGTGACGGCCGCCTGGGAGATGTCGACACCGAGCGCGAAGATCCCCCGCCGTGCGAGAGCGTGCAGATGGCGGCCGGGGCCGCACCCGAGGTCGATCACCGGGCCGCGGGCTCGGGAGAGGAGGTCCTCGTCGACGGTGTCGACGGGCCCGAGCCACCGCTCGTAGGGAAGCGTCAACCCGACGCCGTCGCGAGTCCGCGCCCGCACCCGGCCTTCGCCGCGGCCGCCGGTCAGACCGAGGGCGTAGAGCTCGAGCACGTTGGTCATGCGAGCGCCGCCACGGCGCGGGCGAACCGGGAGCCGGGGATCGCGGCGGCGACCAGCCGGGCGTCGTCGATTCCGTCGATGTCTCGGAGGGGACTGAGGTCGCGCACTCGGAGGCCGAGCTGCTCGAGCCGCTCGCGCTGGCGCTGGCAGGTCTCGGGGAGGCTCATCGGAACGCCGAGCAGGGCCTGGGCGGATGGTTCGCGCAGGCCGATGCACCAGTACCCGCCGTCGAGCGCCGGGCCGAGGACGGCGTCGACGTCGTGGTCGGCGAGCGCGTCGAGGCCGTCGAGCAGGAGCTCGCAGGTCAGCTGGGGGGTGTCCATCCCGACGATCAGGGCGGACCCGCCGACGTCCGAGAAGGCGGCGGCCAGCCGCTCGTCGAGGCCATCGCCACGCTGGGCGTAGACCTCGAAGCCGTCGGGGAGCCAGTCGCCGGGCTGCCCGTCGAGGACGACGACGCGCCGGTCGACGGGGGTCGCGAGGACGCAGGCGAGGGTGTCGGCGAGGGCGGCCTCGGCGAGTCCGGCGGCCTCGGCAGGGGTGCACGGCGGACAGAGGCGGGTCTTGACGAGTCCGGGAACCGGGGCCTTGGCGATCACGATCAGCGAGCCCATCGGACGACCAGCCTAGGCGGCGGGTGGGCGGGTTCCCATTACGGAACGGGAAACGCTCGCCGGCGAGCCGCGTAGAGCGGCGGTCAGGCGGGCTCGGGTGTCCCGCGGAGCGGCGCCCGGGCGAACTCGCGCATGCCGAGGCTGAAGTCCTCGGTCGCCTCGAAGCCGAGCTCGGCGGCAGCCCGGGCGGGCGAGGCGAAGACATGACGGACGTCACCCAAGCGGTATTGGCCGGTCGTCACCGGCGCGGGCGCGCGGGCGCCGGCTTCGCGAGCGAGGGCACTCGCCATCTCACCGACGGTCCGGGGGCGGCCGCTGGCGATGTTGAACGGGGCGGTCGGTGGGCCGTCGAGAGTGAGGGCGGCGACGTTGGCGCGGGCGACGTCGCGGACGTGCACGAAATCGCGGAGCTGGCGGCCATCCTCGAAGACCCGGGGCGGTCGGCCGGCGGCGAGCTCGCTGCGAAAGATCGAGGCGACCCCGGCATAGGGGGTGTCCCGGGGCATCCGCGGGCCGTAGACATTGTGGTATCGCAGCGCGGTCACCGGGAGGCCGGTCTCGCGGGCGAACGCGAAGCAGAGATGCTCCTGGTGGACCTTGGTCGCGGCGTAGACGTTCCGCGGGTCGAGCCGGGCCGATTCGGAGACGGGGGTCGGATCGAGCGGGTCGCCGCAGTCGGGACAGAGCGGGTCGAACCGCTGGGCGGCGAGGTCAGCCGGGGCGCGCGGCGGGGCGGCGAGTGGGCCGTGGCGGGGGCATCGGTAGGACCCTTCGCCGTAGACGACCATGCTGCTGGCGAGGACGAGCCGCCCGGAAAACCGATTGGCGGCGAGCGTTTGCAGGAGGACGGCCGTGGCGAGGTCGTTCTGGCGCACGTAATCGGCGACGTCTGAGAAATCGCTGCCGAGTCCGACCATTGCCGCCTGGTGGGAGATCCCGATCACGCCTTGGAGCGCGCGTTGGAGGGCATCGGGATCGCCGACATCGCCATGCATGAACTCGGCCCGGGGGTCGAGGTGAGGGGCGGCGCCGCGGTGGGCGGCCGGGAGGAGGGAGTCGAGGATCCGAACGGGGTGCCCGAGGTCGAGGAGCGCGTCTGCGACGTGCGAGCCGATGAAGCCGGCGCCGCCGGTGACGAGGATCACGGGGCGAACGTTAGCCGTGTGAGATCCTGTCGCGGTGGCCTCCGACGACGCGCCAACGCACGAGACGCCCGGGAGGCCGAGCCCGGGGCCGGAGCGGATCACCCCGTACGACCGGGCGCTCGTCGAGTGGGTCGCGAACGCGAGTGTGGGCGACCGGATTCCGGAGCCGTGGAAATGGGCTTCCAGCCCGACTCAGTCGGTCATCCTGAGGCTGGTCGATCTGCGGGTGATCAAGGCGCCGGCTCAGGGGACCGACAATGGCGACGTCGTCCGGGAGGCGGCGGTCGCGGCCCGGGCGTGGCTCGAGGCGCACCCGCGTGACATCGACGATCCGCTGCGGATCGACGACGGCGAATCGCCGGCCGCGACCGGCTAGGCCGGGCCGTGATCGACGTGATCCTGCCGGTCCTCGACGAGGCCGAGTCACTTCCATGGGTTCTGTCGCGCATGCCACCCGGGTACCGGGCGGTGGTGGTCGACAACGGCTCGAGCGACGAGTCCGGGAGGATCGCGGCAGACCTCGGCGCACGGGTCCTGCTCGAGCCGCGGCGGGGTTTCGGGGCGGCGTGCTACACGGGCCTGGTGGGGGCGAGGACGGAAGTCGTGTGCTTCATGGACTGCGACGGGTCGCTCGATCCGGGGGATCTCCCGGTGGTCTGTGACCCGGTGGCAGGCGGGTCGGCCGGCCTGTGCCTGGGAGCCCGGCAACCGACGAGCGGGGCGTGGGCGTGGCACGCGCGGCTGGCAAATCGCGTGCTGGCAGCCGAGGTCAACCGGCGGATGGGCCTGGGGCTGCGGGACATCGGTCCGATGCGAGCGGCCCGGCGGGACGCGCTGCTCGGGCTCGACCTCCGCGACCGGGCGTTCGGCTGGCCACTGGAGATGGTCCTACGGGCATCGCGGGAGGGCCTGGCGATCCGGGAGGTCCCGGTTGCCTACCACCCGCGTCGGGGAGGCCGGTCGAAGGTCACGGGCACCGCGGTGGGGACGTTCCGGGCAATACGGGACATGGGCGTGCATCTGGCGTCCGGGGCGCAGCCTGCGTCCGCGCCTGCGCCGGCTGACTCGCTGCGCTCGGGCGGGCTCCCCCGCGGACGCTAGCTTGGGTGCTGCCTGCGGGTCGGGTCGGCGGGTCCGAGGAGTCGTGCGCGCCCGGCCGGCGCAGGCGCGGGCGAGATCTGAGCCGGTTCGCGCGGCGGGACGCCAGCCGGTAGAAATACGTGTCCAACGCGTCGTGGGCCGCGACCTGAACCCGAGGAGTGCTTTTGTCGTACGCACGAATTCTGCTGGGCCTGATCGTCCTGATCGCCGTCGCCTTCTTCCTGCTCAAGGTCGCGATCGTCGGCGGCATCTTCGGAGTATTCGCCCTGATCGTGCTGATCATCATCCTCAAGGAGGGGCTCTAGCCCCGCAGGCGCTGCACCCGTGGCGCAGCGGGTGGTGGCTGATGCGCCTGGCGATTCAGCTGTCTGGCGCCGGGTCGGGGTCCGGCGGAGGCTCGCGCATCGGAGCGGGATCGCCTCGAAGGCGGGTGTGGGTCCGGCGGATCCGGACGGCGTAGGCGAGTGCCGAGCCTACGCAGACCACGCCGCTGTAGAGCAGCCACCGCCCGAGGTAGATGTCGGTCGTCTGGCCGGTGTTGTGGAGGTACCGGGTCCTCGCCAGGCCGAAGATCAGCGGCGCCCAGATGAAGAGGGGGAGGACGACGAAGAAGACGGCGATCCGCAGGTGGTTGAGCGCCTCCACGCGCTCCTCCCGTCCGGCCTGCCCGACCCCCAGTCCCCGATGGGTGAGACCGCCGAGCAGCGAGTAGAAGGGGAGCAGGACGACGTCGTGGAGCACGATCGCCGCCACCAGCCACTCGGCGATCTCCAGCGGCTTGGCCCGGTGGAAGAGCTCGAGGATCGCGTAGCCCGACAGGGCGAGCGCCGCCAGGCCGCTGAGCATGTGGAGCGGCCCTGCTCCGTAGCCGTCGCGGAACCGCCGGTCGAGCGGTCCTGCCCCGCGACCCTCACGAAACAGGCTCATCGGACGGCCGTGAACTCGACGGTCGACAGCCACTTCGTGCAGTGGACCCCCGGCAGCGCAGGGACGATCAGCCGGGCCGGAAAGCCGTGGTCGATCGACAGGTCGACGCCGTTGACCTGCAGCGCGAGCAGCGACCGGCCGTCGTCGGCCTGGTTGGCCGCCAGCGTCGCCTGGCGGAAGGCGCCCCGCTGCTGGAGCGACCCGACCGCGACCTCGTGGCCCGGTGGTGCCCCGATCAGCTCGGCAAGCGCCGCCAGCGGCACGCCGGTCCACCGCTGGGTCGTCGACCACCCCTCGACGCAGGCGATCGGCAGGTCGTGCGTGCGCTGCGGAAGGGCGAGCAGCTGCTCCCGCGAGAACATCAGCGACCGGCCGTCGGGTCCGACCACCCGTAGCCTCCAGTCCGCGCCGGTCTCCCCCGCCGTGACGCCGACCGACGCCGCCGTCTTGTTGACCTGGAAGCCGTTGGGCCCGCGGCCCGGCACCCGGCCGCGGGGCGCGAAGATCGCCAGCTCGCGAAGCGGACCCCCGATGCTCTGGCTCGCGGCGCTCACGCCGACGGCCACCGACGCGACACCGATCGTTGCGACGAAGCCGCGCCGGGAGATCGTCGGCGCCGCCGGGGCGCTCGGAGCCGTCGTCTCGTGAGCCGGTGGCTCCGGCTCGGTCTCGGCGAGCGACTCGCGTAGCGGTGCGATCACCCCCCGCTGGCCGAAGGCCTCTCGGATCACGTTGAACTTGACGGCCACATGGAAGGCCAGTGAGACGGTGAAGAGGATCGCCGCGTAGTAGTGGACAGGAACGAACGAGAACCGCCACGGGTAGAAGATCTCGCTGTTGAAGATGCCCGAGACCAGCGTGAACAGGCTCGAGCCGACGAGCAGGCCGATCGAGACCCGCTCGACCGCGTGGGCCGGCGACCGGATCCCCGGCCATTCGAAGAGCTTCGGGATCACCGACCACAGCTTCCCCAGGAGGATCGGCGCCAGGGCGATGCCCGCAGCGATGTGGGTCCCCTGCGTCGCCGCGTACAACCACGCCGGGTGGGTCGGCCAGTGGAAGAAGTACGGGACGATCCCGCCCGAGTTGACCGAGTTGTGCCCGATCCCCGGGTCGTAGGCCGCGTGCGAGAGGTAGCCGGTCGCCATGCAGAGGAGGAACAACGGGAGCATCGCGCTCCCGAGCAGCGAGCTCAGCCACGGCCCGCGCAGCGGGCTCCGCCAGAACTCCGCCCGGAAGGGGCCCGGCGGCCGGTGGATGGGAGCCAGCGACATCTGAGACCGATCATCTGGGGCCTCGTCCGGATCCGCAAGGCGCTGACCCGACAATTAATCCCGCGTTCCGATTCCCGGGCCCGGAGCCTCTATGGTCGGCGATCGCTGTGAGCTCCCCCGCAACCCCCAGCCGCTCCCTTCCGCTGGCGAGCCGGCGCCTCCCGGGGAGCGTCGCGGCGGCCGTCGGCGCGACGATCGCCGTCGGGCTGATCGCCCGGAGCACGGGCCACCGGCTCGGGACCGGGCTCGCTCCGTTCATGGCGGGCATCGACCCCCGCGCGACGTCCTGGGTCCCGCTCACGGTCGTCGCGTTCGCCGTCGGTGCCCTGCTCCTCGGACCCCGGCTGCTCGATTTTCCCCGGTCACCGCCGACGTTCGCCGCGGTGACCTTCGCCCTGAGCCTCGCGCTCCGTCTCGTGCTCGGCCTGGCGAGGGGCGGGGCCGGCCAGTGGGACGCGGTGTTCGCCCGCAGCCCCGAGGCACCCCACGAATACCTCCCGGCGCTCGCGGCCCTCAGAATCGGCGTCCACGCCTTCCTCTCGAGGTTCGCCGAGATCGCCCCCACCCTGCCGACCCATCCGTCGGGTCATCCGCCGGGGATGCTGCTCACGCTCCACCTGCTCGGCATCACCGGCCCGGCCGGGATGGCCGCCCTGACGATCGGCGTCGGAGCGCTGGCAGTGCCGCTGACCTACGTCCTCGGCCGGTCGCTGCTCGACGACTCTCGCGCCCGGGTCGCGACCCTCCTGGTCGGGTTCTCGCCGGCCGTCCTGATCATCGGCGTCAGCTCGGCCGACTCCCTCTACGCGACGCTCGCCCTCGCCGCCGCCTGCGCACTGCTCGCCTCCCGCCCGGCGTTCCGCCTCCTCGGAGCGCCCACCCTTGCGCTCGCCTCCTTCTTCTCACCCGCCCTGCTCGCGATCGGCGCCTGGGCCCTTCTCCTCCGGGCGCTCCGCCGCGAGTGGGCAGCCGCGGTCCGCCTCGGACTTGCCTGCGCGCTCGCCTTCGTCGTCTTCTACGTCCTCATGCGCCTACTGACCGGCTTCGACCCGATCGCCACGATCCACGCGATCGACGCCGACTACCGCCGCGGGGTCGCCGGCGTCCGCCCGTACTGGTTCTGGCTCTTCGGCTCGCCCGCCGCCTTCCTCGTCGCCCTCGGGATCCCAGTCGCGTGGCTCGCCCTCCGCGCGCTCGGCCGCCGCGATCCCGTGGCCGTCGGCCTCGCCGTCGTGATCGTGATCTCCTCGGTGCTCGGCTACACCAAGGCCGAGACCGAGCGGATCTGGCTGTTCCTCGTCCCGCTCGCCTGCCTCGCCGCCGCGACCGAGCTCCCGCCCCGCCGGCTGCGCCTCGTGCTCGGCGCCCTGTCGGCCCAGGCGCTGCTCGCCGAACTGCTGCTCGACACGATCTGGTAGCCACCGACCTTACGAGCCTCGTAACGCTCGTCCGGCCGGCTCCGGATACCGCGCGCCGGGTGTGACAATGGCCTGTGTGACCGTGTCCGGCCATGCCCGCGGTTCGATCCTCGTGGTCGACGACGAGCCGACGATCGCCGAGGTCGTCTCCCGCTACCTCGTCCGCGCCGGGTACGAGGTCCGCTCGGTATCAGACGGCGTAGCCGCCCTCGACGCCGTCGACGAGCGCCGGCCGGACCTCGTCGTCCTCGACCTGATGCTCCCGGGGATCGACGGGCTCGAGGTCATGCGCCGGATTCGCGACCGCGACCGCGACCGGATCGCGATCATCCTCCTGACCGCCCGCGGCGCGGAGACCGACCGGGTCGTCGGCCTCCGGTTGGGTGCCGACGACTACGTCGTCAAGCCGTTCTCACCCCTCGAGCTCGTCGCCCGTGCCGACGCCGTGCTGCGCCGGATCGACACGAGCGCAGACGACCGGCCGGCGCTCGACTTCGACGGACTCCACATCGAACCCGGCGCTCGCCGGGTCACGGTCGACGGCGTCGAGGTCGCCCTCACCCAGCGCGAGTTCGAGCTCCTCCTCTTCCTCGCCCAGCGCCCCGGCCGCGTCTTCACCCGCAACGAGCTGATGGACCACGTCTGGCAGTACTCCTTCTACACCGACACGTCCACCGTGACCGTCCACGTCCGCCGCCTCCGCGCCAAGATCGAGGCCGATCCCGCCCAGCCGCGCTTCCTCGAGACCGTCTGGGGCGTCGGCTACCGGTTCGCCCCATGACGACCGGCGCGTCCGCCCGCCGCGGGCTCCTCCTCGCCCTGGGTGCCGCACTCGCCGCCGCGGTCGCCGCGGTCGTCGTCGACGGAACCCACGGCGCCCTCGTCATGCTGATGATCCTCGCCCCCGTCGGCGCTCTCACCGTCGGCGGCGTCGCCCTCGCCCTCGGCCGCGTCGGTCGCTTCGGCGGTCTCCGCCGCCAGCTCGCCCTCGTCGGGACGATCGCGATCGGCCAGTTCCTCCTCGCGATCGGCCTGCTCGTCGAACTGATGTTCGTCTCCCGCCACGACGCCGCGTACACCGCCCTCGTCGCGATCTACGCCGGCCTCCTCGGCGGCTGGGCCGCCCGTGCCCTCGGACGGCGTCTCCTCCACGACGTCGACCAGGTCCGCGCCGGTCTCGCCGCAGTCGGTGACGGCGCCCGCCAGATCTCGATCGACGTCGCCGGCGACGACGAGCTCGCCGGCCTCGCCAGCGAGGTCGAGCGGATGGTCGACCGGCTCGCCACCGAGGAGCGCGCCCGGACCACCGTCGAGGCCGCCCACCGCGACCTGATCGCCGCCGTCTCCCACGACCTCCGGACCCCGATCACCTCCCTGCGCCTGCTCGCCGACGCCCTCCGCGACGAGGTCGTCGACCCCCAGTCGCGCCTCGAGTACGTCTCGCGGATCGCGATCCACGTCACCGCGCTGAGCGCCCTGATCGACGACCTCTTCGAGCTCTCCCGCCTCCAGGCCGGCGACGTCCGCTGGGCGATCGAGCAGGTTCCCCTCGACGAGCTCGTCCTCGAGACCGTCGATGCCATGCGCCCCGAGGCCGACGCCCACTCGGTCGCCGTCCGCGCCGAGCTCCCCCCCGACCTCTTCCCCGTCCGCGGCAACCCCGAGCAGATCCAGCGCGTCCTCTTCAACCTGATCCAGAACGCGATCCGCCACACCCCCGCCGATGGCAGCGTCACCGTCCGCGCCCAGCCGACCGACGACGAGCTCGAGATCGAGGTCGCCGACACCGGCTCCGGGATCCCCCTCGCCGAACGCGAACGCGTCTTCGAGGCCTTCTTCCAGGGCTCCTCCCGCGCCGCCCGGACCGACGGCAGCGCCGGTCTCGGCCTGGCGATCTCCCGCGCGATCGTCGAAGCCCACGGCGGAAGGATCTGGGTCGCCGACGCGCCCGGCGGCACCCGCGTCCGCTTCAGCCTCCCGCTCGCGATCCCCGCCTGACCGGCTACGCCACGAGTCCCTCGGCGAACCGCCGCGTCCGCGCCGCCACGTGGGCGACCCCAAGTCGCTCGAACTCATCCGCCGCCGCTACGAGCACCGCGGTCCCCCGGCCGACATCCGACTCGCTGATCCTCCTGCCGAGCTCCAGCTGGCACCGCGCGTGCTCCAGGGGACGACCCAATACCGCCCACGCCTCGCTTGCCGCCTCGAGTTGCTCGAGTCCCGCCGGCAGCTCCCCGACAACCCCCGCGGCCTCGAGCGCTGCCGCCCGGCCGACCGGATAGTCGAGCTCGGCCGCGGCTTGCGCCGCCGCCCTGGCGGCCTCCCCCGCGGCTGCGTCGATTCCCGCCGCACTCAGCACCAGCGCCCTCGCCGCCAGCGCCTCGATCGACTGGGCGACCAGGCCGGCCTGCTCGCAGACCTTCAGCGCCGCCTCGAGGGCCGCGTCCGCGCTCGCCGACTCCCCCCGGTCGTAGAGCATCAACGCCAGGCCGTGGAGCGCGCTGAACGCCGCATCCGAGGACCCGACCTCCGCCGCCAGCGCGTGCGCCCGGCGCAGCCCCGACTCCGAGCGCTCCCAGTCGCCGTCGCGCCAGTGGAGGAGAGCGAGCACCGTATACGGCAGGCACAGCTTGCCACTCAGGCCGTCCCGCTCGGCCAGCGCGATCGCCGCTTCGGCGTGAGCCCGGGCCGCCGTCCAGTCGCACGCGTAGACCCCCAGCTGCCCGAGCCCCGCCAGCAGCTCGATCTGTGCCGGAACCTCGCCGATCTCCCGCGCCAGCTGCAGGCCCTCCGCGTAGATCAGGCGCGCCTCCTCGTACTCCGCCTCCGCGCTCTCGAGGTGGTGGCCGAGTGCCAGCAGTGCCAGCACGGTCTCGTTGCGGTCGGCCTCGCGCGCCAGGTCGACCGCCTGCTCGAGGTTCTCCCGCGCCTTCACCGTCTCCCCCATCCGCCCGAAGATCCGCCCGAAGATCCCCCGCGCCCGGCTCGCCACCCCCGGCTCACCCGTCTGCTCGGCGAGCGCCAGCGCCCGCTCGGCCGAGTAGATCGACAGCATGTTGTCGCCCATCTGCATGTACAGCCACGCCGCCTCCTGGTAGAGGCCGACCAGCACCCTCGACGGCGCCCCGTCCCTGATCAGCCGGATCCCCTCCTGGTGGTGGGCGATCGCCTCCCGCCGCTGCCCCTTGTGGGCCAGCGCCGCCCCGATCTTCCGGTGCAGCCCGGCCACCCGTTCGGCGTCATCCCGATCCCGGTGGTAGGCCAGCGTTCCCTCCCACAGCCCGATCGCCGCGTCCACGCGGCCCAGACTGACCAGGACATCCCCGCGCTTCTCGTCGATCCGTGTCGCCACTCCCTCGTCGCCATCCGCGTAACCCCTCGCCGACTCGTATCGCGCGAGGGCCTCCTCGTTGGAGTAGAAGACCCGCGCCGCATCCCCGGCCGACTCCAGGTGGCGCAGCGCGTGCGCCCGATACTGGCCGAGCACCGACTCCGCCAGCTTGACCTCCCCCCCGAGCTGCGCCGCCCGGTCGAAGTGCTCCGCAAGCAGAGCCACCACCTCGTCGGTCCGCTCGCCCGCCCGCTCCTCGATGAACCGGCCCACCTCGAAGTGCTTGCGCGCCCTCACGCCCTTCGGCAGCATCCGGTAGGCCACGTCGCGGATCAGGACGTGCCTGAACGCCAGCTCCGGCTCACCTGCCAGCAGGTTGCCCTCACACAAGACGATCAGGTCCCGTTCCCGCAGCACGTTCAACGCCGCGTCGAGATCCTCGCCCGGCTCCCGGCTCACCCCCGCCAGCGCCCCCGCCCAGAAGGTCCGCCCGACGACCGCCGCATGAGCGAGGACCCGCCGCTCGAGCGACCCCAGCGAGTCGAGCCGCGCCGCCAGCAGCGCCTGCACCGTGTGCGGCAGCTCGGCCGCCGCGTCCGGCCCCTCCTCGGCCAGCCGCCGCACCAGCTCCTCGGCGAACAGCGGGTTCCCCCCCGCCCGCTCAGCGACCGTCGCGATCAGCTCAGGCGGGTGCCGGTCGCCGGCCAGCGCCGAGACCAGCTCGATCGTCTGCTCGCCGCCCAGCGGGTCCAGGAAGATCGTCGTCGCGTTCCGCCGCGCCAGACCCCACGTCGGACGGCGCTCGAGCAGATCCTCCCGGGCCAGGCAGAGCAGCAGGACCGGCTCACGCAGCGACTTCGCCAGGTACTCGATCAGGTCGAGCATCCCCTCGTCGGCCCAGTGAATGTCCTCCCACGCGAGGACCAGCGGCCGCTCCCGGGCCATCCCGTCCACGATCGACCGCACCGTCGCGAAGAACGCGTTCCGCATCCGCAGGGCGTCCGCCCCCGACGGCGACTCCACTTCGACCGGCACCTCGACCCCCAGCAGCCGGCCAATCAGCGCCAGCTGGCCGGGCTCGAGCGGCGCCTCCCCCCGCTCGCCCCCCAGCAGCTCCGCGAGGCGGGAGGACAGCTTCGCCCACGCCGCATCCGACCCGTCCCCGTCGACGATCCCGCACTCCGCCCGCAGAACTTCGCCGAGTGGCCAGAAGACCACGTTGTTTCCGTACGGCAGGCTCCGTCCCCGGCGCACCCGCGGGCCGCCGGGGGTCGCGGCAAGCGAGTGGGCGAGCTCGGTCAGCAGGCGGGATTTGCCGACTCCCGCCTGGCCCACGATCGTTGCCAGGTGGGCCGGGCCGGCGGCGGGGGCGGGGGCCTGGGGGGCGGGGGATATGGGGGCGGGGGACATGGGGGCGGGGACGGGGGCCCGAGGGGCGGCTGGGGCGGGCGGGGCGGGGGCCTGAGGGGCGGGGGGCGAGGCGGGTACGCCGGGGCCCGAGCCTTTGACTGCGGGCGGCGCGGCGGGGCCGGCTGGGCCTGCGGCGGCGGCGGCGGCGGAGCCTTTGGCTGCGGGTCCGGGTCCGGGTGCGCTCGCGTCCACGCCCACCCCCGCGTCGGCGCCGACCCCGGCGGCGGCGCCGGGTCGAAGGATGGCCTTCGTGCTGGTCCGGGTCAGGTTTGTCGCCAGGCGCTGCAGTTGTGCGAGCTCGATCCGGCGGCCGATCAGCGGGGACCCCGGCCGACCGTCGAGGACCTGCTCGCCGGGGGGTTGACCGGTCCCGGCGGCTCCAGCTTGCCCCGACGTCCCGGGGGGACCTGGCCGCCCGGGGTGCGCCCCGTCTTCGACGTCATCATCGGACCCCGCGGCGGAAGTCGCTTCGATCAGGCCGAGCACCTCCCAGGCAGGGACGGGTTCTGCCTTGCCCTTCAGGACGAGCGGCCCGAGCTCACGGAACGCGATCGCTCCCCGGGTCGCCGCGACCGTCGTCCGGCCGACGGTGATCGTCCCCGGCCGGGCCGCCGTCTGCAGGCGCTGAGCCGTGTTCACGGCGTCGCCGATCACTGTGTACGCCTCACCGACCGTTCCGGCCAAGACCTCGCCCGTGTTGACGCCGACGCGAAGCCCGAAGCTGGCCCCGTGCCTGGCGCCGAAGTCGTCGTTGATCTCCCGCATCGCTGCCTGCATCCCGAGGGCCGCGCGGAGCGCCCGCTCGGGATCGTCCTCGTGGGCGACGGGAGCTCCGAACAGGGCCATCACGCTGTCACCGATGAACTTGTCGACCCGCCCGCCGAACCTGCGTACCTCGGCCGCCAAGCGGCGCATTGCCCCGCCGACGACGGCTCCCAGCAACTCGGGGTCGAGCTCCTCGGAGACCGCCGTGAATCCCGAGAGGTCGGCGAACATCACCGTGACCGTCCGTCTCTCCTCCGCGCCAACCGCCAACGGCGAGGCGACATCGGCGTCGAGCCACACGCCGCAGGCCATGCAATAGCGCGCGATCTCCGGCGCGGCGGCCCCGCATCCCGGGCAGGCACGCTCGAACGTCACCCCGGAGGCCGCAAAGGAACTGACTCCCAAGGCATCCACTCCCGTCCGCGACGCAGTCCTCGGAGGGTAGCGCAGCGGTCGCTACGATTGGCGGCCATGGGCGCCGCCAAGCTCTACGCCGTCGGCCGGCTCGCCTACAGCGCCGGGCTGATCTTGGCGCCGGCGCAGGTGGCCGGCGGTTGGATCGGCAGGGATGCTGCCGCTGGCGCGGGAGGCCAGATCGGGGTGCGAGGTCTCGCCGGGCGTGACGTGTCGCTCGCGGTGGGGCTGCTGATGGCAGACGTCCGCGGTCGCAGCCCCCGACCCTGGTTGATCCTCTGCGCGATCGGCGATCTCGCCGATCTGACGGCCACCCTGGTCGCGCCGGCCGGCGACCTGCCGGCGAACGCGCGGCTCGGGACGATCGTCCTCGCCGGGGGGTCGGCGCTCGTCGGAGGCATCCTGGCGCTTCGGAACTGAGGGAGATTCACTTCCGGAGTTCGCCGGCCGGGCTTTGGAGAAGAGAGCACATGAGGTCCCGTGAAAAAGTAGTTGCCGGAGTCCGGCAACCATTTCGCACGAACACCCACACGCACACGTCAACATCAGTTGCCCGGCCCATCCGCCCGGGCAAAAGAGGCTTCCCGCCTCCGGGGGTCTCCGACAGGCCCGGGCCCCGGCCCCCGGCCCCCCGACCCCCGACCCCCCGGAACGCCCTACACGACCGCCCGCTCCCGCTGCTTCTTGCGCTCGGCAACCGTATCCCTGACAGCATCCCAGTCGATGTCCTTGAAGTTGTGCATCGGGCAGTACTTCGGCCCACACATCGAGCAGAACTCAGCGGTCTTGAAGTAGTCGTCGGCCAGCGTCTCGTCGTGCATCGCCCGGGCGGTCTCGGGATCCAAGGCCAACTCGAACTGCTTGTTCCAGTCAAACGAGAACCGAGCCTCCGACAACGCCCGGTCCCACTTGGCAGCCCGCCGGTTCCCCCGCGCGAGGTCCGCCGCGTGGGCGGCGATCCGATAGGCGATCAGCCCCTGCTTGACGTCGTCGGCATTGGGGAGGCCCAGGTGCTCCTTGGGGGTCACGTAACAGAGCATCGAGGTCCCATGCCAGCCGACGATCGCCGCGCCGATCGCCGAGGTGATGTGGTCGTACCCGGGAGCGATGTCGGTGACGAGGGGGCCGAGCGTGTAGAACGGGGCCTCGTGGCAGAGCTCCTGCTGCTTGCGGACGTTCATCTCGAGCTGGTCGATCGGGATGTGTCCGGGACCCTCGACCATCACCTGGACGTCGCGCTCCCAGGCTCGCTCGGTCAGTTCGCCCAAGGTCTTCAGCTCGGCGAACTGGGCCGCGTCCGACGCGTCGGCGATCGATCCCGGGCGGAGACCGTCGCCCAACGAGATCGAGACGTCGTAGCGCCGGAAGATCTCGAGGATCTCGTCGTAGCACTCATACAGCGGGTTCTCCCGCATGTGGGCGACCATCCACCGGGCGAGGACCCCGCCCCCGCGGGAGACGATCCCGGTGACCCGGTGCTGGCAGAGGGGAAGGTGCTCGAGGCGGAGGCCGGCGTGGATCGTCATGTAGTCGACCCCCTGCCTGGCCTGGTGCTCGATGTTGGCGAGCAGCCCGTCGATCGAGAGGTCCTCGATCGACTTGACCGACTCGAGCGCCTGGTAGATCGGGACGGTCCCGATCGGGACGGTCGCCGCAGCGATGATCGCCTCGCGAGTCTCGTCGATCCGCTTGCCGGTCGACAGGTCCATCACCGTGTCGGCACCCCACTTCTCGGAGACCGTCAGCTTGGCGACCTCCTCGGCAAGCCCGGACGAGGTCGGCGAGTTGCCGATGTTCGAGTTGATCTTGACTCGCGCCTTTAGGCCGATCGCCATCGGGTCGAGCGCCGCATGCTTGACGTTGGCCGGGATGATCATCCGCCCGCGGGCGACCTCGTCGCGGATCAGGTCGGCCGGGAGCTCTTCCCGCTCGGCGACCCGCTCCATCTCTGGGGAGATCGTGCCCATCCGGGCGAGGTGCATCTGCGTCCGGCACTCACTGTCCTTGGCGAATGCGCTGCGGTGCTCAGGCGGCATGTGTCACTTCCTTCGCTGGCATGATCCAGATCAGGTCTGCGGGTCGGCGCGGATGCGCCCTCTCAGCCCCTCGCGGGACTCCCCGGATCGGTTTCCAGCGATGCTAGCGGCTCGCGCGAGTCGAGCCATTCGAGTACGCCGACGACGTGCTCGCCCGGGTGCGCCGGCAGGACGGCCGGATCGAACCAGCCGACCTCGGCCAACTCGATGTCGTCGGGGACCAGCCGGCGATCGGGGAGCTGGGCGAAGAAATAGTGGACGGTGTCGGACCGCCTCCCGAACTCGACGACCAGCGAGCCGAGCTCGAAGAGCTCGGAGGGCTCGACGCCGAGCTCCTCCCCCAGCTCCCGGGCGGCAGCCGTCTGTGGGTCCTCGTGCCGCCGGACGAAGCCACCGGGAAAGTCCCAGGACCGTCGATCGCCGTAGGTGTGGCGGACGAGGAGGAGCTCGCCGTCGTTGAAGAGGATGCACTTGGCTCCCCGGTTGTGGGAGCCCCACGCCGCCCACCAGCCGTGGGCGGCCACGGAGGCGAACCGGTACCCGAGGCGGAGGACCCGGCGGCCGAACAACCGGCGATGGAGCGGCGGACGGCGCACCAGACCAGCCTGACAGCCGAGGATCCGGCCTGCCGGGAGACTAGGCTTCGATGGTGACGCAGATCGACGACGGCGACGGTCGAGGAGACATGATCCGCGTCGAGGGCCTTCGAAAACGCTACACGCCGGATGGTCCCGAGGCTGTCGGCGGCGTCGACTTCGCGGTCGCCCGGGGCGAGATCTTCGGCCTCCTCGGTCCGAACGGCGCCGGCAAGACGACGACGATCGGGACGATGACGACGCGGGTCAAGCCCACCGCCGGGCGGGTCCTTGTCGATGGGATCGACGTCACCAAGGATCCGGTCGCCGTCAAGCAGATCATCGCAGTCGTGCCGCAGCTGAGCAACCTGGACAGGACGCTGACCGCACTCGAGAACCTGACCTTCCACGCCGCGTACTTCGGCTCGCCTCGCCGGGATCGACGTAAGCGGGCGCTCGAGTTGCTGGACCGCTTCGGCCTGGGCGGCCGGGAGTCCGACAAGGTCCGCAGTTACTCCGGCGGCATGGCCCAGCGGCTGATGATCGCCCGGGCGCTGATGCACCAGCCGAAGCTCCTCGTCCTCGACGAGCCGACGACCGGCCTCGATCCGCAGTCCCGGCTCTTTCTGTGGGAGCGGATCGTCGAGCTCCGCGGCCTGGGGACGACCCTCCTCCTGACGACCCACGACATGCTCGAGGCCGACCGCCTGTGCGACCGGATCGCGATCATGGACCATGGACAGGTGATCGCCATCGACACCCCCCGCGGACTGCGCCGGCTGCTGCCGGCCGAGCACGGTCTCGAGCTGTTGCTCGAGAGCCAGACCGATCCGCTCGAGCGATTCGAGCGCCGACCGGAGGTCGAGCGGGCGACCTCGACCGATGCCGGCGGCGGTCGTTGGCAGGTCCGCCTCTACGGTGCCGGCGAAAGCCTTCCCGATACGGCACTGGCGGTCACCCGAGAGCCAGGCGGGCCGGTACTCGCCGAGATGCGGCGGATCGAGGGCACGCTCGAGGACGTCTTCGTCCACCTGACCGGCCGAGATCTCCGATGAGCGCCCCGCCACGGCCTCCGATGACCGCCCAACCACGGCCTCCGATGAGCCCCGGCCACGTTCTCCGGCCAACGACCGGCCACGGCCTCCGATGAGCCCCGACAGACGGACCGTCCGATGAGGCTCGGCGTCCAGAGCCGGGCATTCGTCGCCCTGTGCGAGCGAGACCTGTGGGTGACGGTCCGCCACGAGCCGGTCGGCTTCCTCGCCCAAGCCCTCCTCCAGCCGATGTTCCTGCTCTTCGTCTTCGGCCGTGTCCTTCCGGAGATCGGCCAGGCCCGCGGGGCCTACGGGATACAGCTGATGCCCGGCGTGCTCGCGCTGACCGTCGTGCTGACCGCGCTCCAGAACACCGCCCTCCCCCTGGTCATCGAGTTCTCCTTCACCAAGGAGATCGAGGACCGTCTGCTCGCGCCGCTCCCGACGTGGGCGGTCGCCGTCCAGAAGATGATGATCGCCTCGGTCCGAGGGATCATCTCGGGGATCCTGATCCTGCCGCTCGGAGCGGTGATCCTCCCCGGGGGAATCGATCTCGGCGGGACGTCTGTCGTCGCGTTCGCCGGGATCCTCGTGCTCGGAGGCCTGGCCGGGGCGGCGATGGGCCTGGTGCTCGGCACGGCGGTCCCGCCCAACCGGATCAGCGTGGCCTTCGCGATCGTCCTGACTCCCCTGATCTATACCGGCGCGACCTTCTACCCGTGGCCGTCGCTAGGCCACCTCGAGTGGTTCCAGATCATCACGCTGTTCAACCCGTTGACCTATGTCAGCGAGGGGATGCGAGCCTCTCTGACGAGCGTTCCCCACCTCGGATCCGTCTGGATCGGGGTCGGCATCGTCGCTGCTCTGGCAATCTTCACGATGCTCGGCGTGCGCGGCTTCGTTCGACGGGCGGTCGACTGAATCCGATGATGCCCTCCGCTCACAAGATCCTCGCCTCCGCATCGACCGCGGCCGTCCTCCTCGTGACGAGCGTCCCCGCCGCCGTCGGGGCGTCGGTCGCGCCGCTGAAGCTGACCAAGGCGACGGCGGCCGCCGCGGCGCTGAAGGATGCCAAGGCGGGAGCGACGATCAGCGGCGGCGACAAGGTGATCGTCAGCAATTGCCGGCCCTACGGCCGGTTGGCCTTCAAGTGCTCGATCCAGCTCACGCCCCAATCGAGCGCCTCCCGCTGCCACTGGACGGACACGGTCAAGCTGGTCAAGGGGAAGTTTGACGTCCAGTATTCGAGGATCGTCTGCTCGGGATGAGCCTCCGCCGGGTGTGAACCACCGGGTCAGGAGTCCCCGCGGGTAGCGGACCGGCGCCGGTCTCTTCGGCCCCCGGAGCGGGCTCGCCTCTCGCGCCCGCGGCACTGTCGGCGACCGCGGGTCCACCAGCGACCGCACCCCCCGAGTCTCCCGCCAAGACCCGATCGCCCCCGGCACCCCCGACGCCCCCGACGCCCGCAGCGCCCCCAGCGCCCGCAGCCCCCCCGACGCCTCCAGCACCCCCAGCGCCCCCGTGGGCCTTCGTCCCCGGCGGCGCGGGACGGACGAGCGGAACGGGACGAGCGCGGACATACGCAGCGAGGCAGGCGACGCCGCCGGTCCCGAGGATCAGCTCGGAGACGCCGGAGTCGTTGAACACGGCGCACGAGACGGCGGCGGCGAAACCGCCGGCGAGGCAGGCCGGCCAGAGAGCGTCGGGCGCGACCGCGGCGAAGACGCGCCGGCGGTGACGGATCGCGTAGGTGGCCCCGAGCAGGGCGATCAGGGTCATCAGGGGGATCTCACCGGCTCCGAGGATGCTCCAGGCGACCTCGTAGCGGCGCTGGACGATGTCCCAGACGGTGCCGCCGCTGGGAGCCTGGACGACGTTGCGCAGGAAGTCGCTGTTGCCCTTGGTCGCCATGTCGATCCCGGCGAGTCCGACGAGGGCGACGGCCGGGGCGATCAGGGCGAGCGCGACCGAGCGCCAGGTCACCCGGGGAAGCATCATCAGGGCGGCGACGCCGACTCCGGCGCCGATCGTGAAGATCCCGCCGACGTCGGCCCCGAGGCGGCCGGGGCTGACGACGAGGATGCCGGCGAACCCAGCGGCGACGAGGATCAACGCGTTGCGAACCGACCGGTCGCGCCGGCGGACGGTAGCGGCGACGAGGGCGAGGATCAGCAGGGTCGAGGCGATCTCGAGGTCGTTGTCGACGCCGTAGAAGCGGACTCCGGCGAGCGGGCTCGGTCCGAATACGGAGGTGTCGATCAGGGGGGAGCCGCGGGCGAGGTCGATCGCGTAGGAGAACAGGCCGACGACGGCCGGGACGACCGGAGCGCGGGGCCAGGTGATCAGGCGATCGGTGGCGAGGCCGAGGACGAGCGACCCACCGGAGAGGATCGCGATCTCGAGCAGGCGGGTCGGCCGGAGCGCGGCGGCGAGCAGGGCGAGACTGGGGAGCCAGAGGGCGGCGAGTCCGCCGGCCCGCATGCCGCTCGCGAGGCCGCGGCGATCGGCGAGGGTGCCGAGCAGGAGGATCAGCACGCCCCAGGCGAGGAGGAAGCTCTCGAGGGCGGGGAGCTGGCGACCGTTGACTGCGCCGATCCGCCCGCGAAATGCCTTGAGGTACGCGACGTCGCGTGAGCCGCCGGTCGTGATCGGCTGGCCTTGGACCTGGCTGGGAATCGGAATCCCGAGGGCGCGGAGGACGGTCGCCGAGACGTCCGTCGCCACGACCATGCCGGGGACGTGGGTCGAGCCGGAGGTCACCATGCGTCCGCTGCCGGCGACGCCGGCGCCGGCTACGCCGATCCAGAGCGTCTGCGATCCACGAAGCTGGGGTGGGCTCTGGAGGGCGATGACGAGCTCCCGTGGCCGGCGGGCGGCGAGCAGCGCGCCGAGCTGGCCGTCGCCGGCCTGTCCGGCCGAGAGCTCGACGACGACGAGATGGCGGCTGCGCAGGGCCCGCTCGGTCCTCCGGACAAGGGAGGCTGGGTCACCGAGTGAGACCTGGCGGACGGCGCCGGAGCGATCGGCCGCGATGATCGCCCCGGGATGGCGCCAGGAGATCCCGCGAAAGTAGGTGGCGGCCGCCGGGATGCCGGCGTATGGCCCACCGAGCAGGCCGACGAAGGCCGCGCCACCGGGAACCGATCCCGCCAGGAGACCGGGCAGCGCGGTCGCGGGAGCGGTCTCGGCACGGGACACTGCGGATGGCCAGCCGCCGATCACCGACGGTCCGCGGCGGGCCACGTCCAGGTCGAGCTCGGGCGGCGCCAACGGGTCATAGCGGTTCATCTGGATGCGGGCGCCCTGGCTGATGTCGAGCAGGGCTTGGACGGGGTCGTAGATCGCCTGGGTGGCGCTGGCCATGCCGAGCGCGAGCGGGGGGTGGTTGGCGAGGCGGTCGAGAACGCTCTCGACGGTCGCGTGGTGGGGAGACAGCTCACTCGGGAAGAGCGCGACGAGGACGGCGTCGGCGGCCGCGGATCGCGGAGCGCGGATCGGGGCGGCCGGGAGGAGGGCGGCGGCGGCGAGCGCGCGGGCGCCGAGCGGGCCCGAGGACGCGGCCGCCGGGGTGACGGCGGTGTTCGCGGGGACGGCGGCCGCAGCCGAGGAGGACTGGCCGGCGGAGCTCAGGGCGAGGGCGAGGCAGAGCCCCGCGAACAGGCCGGGGAAGCCGCGTCTGGACCGCGACGTTGACCAGGGCCGCACCCTGGCAGCTTACGCGGGGCGTGGCGTGGACGGACCCGGCGGCCTGCAAGTCTCGCTGCATGGGAAGGAGATCCTGGGGTTCGAGACGGGGCCATGTTAGGTTGGCCGCCGGGCGCGAGGCGGGCAATGGCGGACCGTTGCCGGCCGGTCGCAACCTGGTCAAACTGATGACTCGCGGGCACTGTTCTCCTCTACGCACTCGCTGCGTCGCACTGCTCGGCCTCGGGGCCCTCGCGGTCGCGAGCGGGTCCGCCGGGGCGGCCTCGCCCGGTCCGTTGAGCCAGAGGATCCAGGCCGCGCGGATCCACGAGCAGGCTCTCCAGGCGGGGATCGACGCCGACAGCGGGAGGGTCGCCAGCTTCAACGGTCGGCTGAGCGAGCTCCAGGCACGCCTCAACGCGGTCCAGTCGACGGTCGACTACGAGACAGGTCAGCTCTCGGCGACCCGCAATCAGCTCGGAGGAGCGCGGTCGAAGCTCGACTGGCTCCAGAAGCGGCTGGTGCGGGACCGGAAGATCCTCGACACGCAGCTCGTCGCGGCCTACGAGACACCGCCGCCGAACGTGATGACCGTCGTCCTCGATGCGCACGGGTTCAGCGATCTCCTCGAGCGGATGGACGACCTCAAGCTGGTCAGCAACCAGAACGCGACGGTCACCGCGCGGGTCCACAGTGAGACGGTGGCCGTGCTGAGCCAGACGAAGACGCTCGCCCGCCTGATGGCTCGTCAGCAGCTGGCCGCCAACTCGGTGCTGATCCAGCGGGACGAGATCGCCCAGCTCCGCCTGGCGGTCGTCAACCGGCAGCTCGTCTATGCGCGTGCGCGCTCGAGGAAGACCGCCGAGATATCGGCGATCAGCCACCGACGGTTGGCGCTGGTCAGCGAGTTGGCGTCACTCACGCCGAGCGTCAACTCGGCCGTGGCGAGCGCCCCGGGGCTGACGGCGGCGGCCGGGGGCGGGGGAGGCGGCGCGGGCTCGGGCTTCTTCCAGGCAGCGGGCACCAACTACAGCGTCGGCGTCGAGTCGACGCTCGCCGCCCGCCTCAACACACTCGCTAGGGCGCTGGGTCTTCACCTGATCGGGATCTCGGGATACCGGTCACCGTCCCACTCGGTGGAGGTGGGCGGCTTCGCCGACGACCCGCACACCCGAGGCAGCGCGTCTGACACGCCGGGCGTCGAGGGCGTGCCGGAGGCGACGCTCAACCAGTACGGGCTGACCCGGCCGTTCCCGGGGGCAGCCGAGGCTGACCACATCCAGCTGCTCGGCGGCCCCGGGTAGCTCGAACGAGACCTCGGCGGCTTGGTTCGCGGGGACCGTGTACTTCGGCCGGTCTGCCCCCGGCTACGCCGGAAAGATCGCCGCCCAGGTGGAGGGACCGACGACTCCGTCGACCGTCAGGTGGTGGCTGGCCTGGAACTGCTTGACGTCGACCTCCGTCATCGCACCGAAGTCTCCGTCGGGGACGAGTCTGGCGTAGTGGCCGTGGGGAAGGTCGTGCAGTCCGTGCTGGAGCTCCTTGACGCCTGGTCCACGATCTCCGTTCTTGAGCACACCCGGGAAAGGGTGCGTCGCATGAGGAGGATGTGGTGGGGGCGGAGGGTGCGGATGGTCGCCTCCGAGGACGGCGGCGATGTTCATCGCTCCGGGGTCGGTGTGGTCGTTGAAGGGAACGTGCTGATGGCCGAGGTGGCCGGAGGCGGCATGCCAGGCCGCCCAGTCGAGGCGCGCGGGGAGATGGCCCTGCCCGCCGAACGGGAACGGCGCCTTGCACGGCACGGCGAAGTTCTGCTCGATCCACCGGCAGAGCCTGGCGATGCCCTGGAGGTAGACCGGAGACCAGCCGGAGGAGGACACGGCGAAGCCGGTGTGCTCGATCTGGATGCAGTTGTCGTGGTTGGTCTCACCCGATCCAGCCGGGTGGCGCAGGGAGCTCGATGCCTGGCTGAGGGGGACGAACTGCCAGACGACGTAGGTGCCGTTGACCACGGCGTCGAGGAAGTGCGGCCAATCGTGGTTGGCGGCGAAGGTCGGGATGGCGCCGTCAGGGGTCGGGCCGTCGGTCGAATGGTGGACGATCTTATGACCACCACCTGTGAATGGTCCGGCCGACTTCTGTTCGGAGCGCTTTGCGAAGGGACACCAATCCGTCATGGATCTCCTGACAGGTCTCTGGGAAGTCCGGCCGATCTTAGACCCGTCGCCAGGATTCTCCAACCGAGCGTCCGGTCAGTCGACGAATGTCAGACGTCCCGGAAAGCCTGTCCGGAAGCCGACGCTCCCGGCGCGGAGCGAGCGCCGATCAGTGGAGGCGGCGCGGTGGGATCGTGAGAGACTACGGAGACGGTGCTCCGGAACCGCTCGACGCGGCCAGCCTGCCTGGCTACGAGGTCGGCCGACCGACCGTTGAAGGCGGGAGCCGGTCCGTGTTCAGCAACGCTTCCCATTCGATCTCGAGGTGAGCTTCATGAGGGCACGCGCAATCACAGTTCCACTGTTGGTGGCCGCGATCGGCAGCACCGGCGCTGCCGTGGCGCAGGGCGCCGCGAAGTCGTCCAGCTCGTTCACGGTCAAGATGAGCGGGTCGGTCGAAGTTCCGAAGGGTGCGCCGCACGGGGGCGGGACGGCGACGATCACTGTCAAGAAGGCCACCAAGCAGCTCTGCTGGTCGTTCCATGTGACCGGGGTCACCGGCCCTACGGCCTCCCACATCCACGCGGGCGCCGCAGGCGTTGCCGGGCCGGTCGTGATTCCACTCGGCGGGAAGTACAAGCCGTCCGGTTGCACGACGGCAACGCCGGCTCTGCTGGGGAAGATCGTGGCAGCACCGAAGAAGTACTACGTCAACATCCACAACGCGAAGTACCCGGGCGGAGCCGTCCGGGCCCAGCTCTAGCGAGTGCAACGACCGACACGCGCCGCGGCACTCGCGCGGCGCGCGTCGAACACGCGGCAAGGCCGATCTCTCAGCTGACCTTGACCGCGCAAGTGGGCCAGCGTAGGGTGATCAGCGACAGCACGTTGGGGCCCGCATCCGGCGTGAGGCTCGGACGTGTCTGATACGAGGGGGTGGTCTCGGTCTCCGGCGAGAATTGCGACGACACGGGCATCCTTTCGGTCGGGGCGATGGAGCGCCATCGGCACCCGGTTTGGGGCGCGGAGCCGCTCCCCTCATACACGGGCCTCGTGGAACCGGCCCTAGCCGGGAAGATCGGGATCGCCTGCTCGGGCGGAGGCATTCGCTCGGCGTCATTCAGCCTCGGAGCGCTTCAGGTTCTCCAGCGCGAGGGGGTGCTCGAGCAGAGCTGCTACCTGGCCGCCGTCTCGGGCGGCTCGTACATCGCGTCGGCCTTCTGCATGGTTCGAAAGACCTGGACGGCCGGCGGCGGGCGGCCGGAGCAGGGACACGACGGGTGGGACGACTCCGACCCGGAGGCCGTGACCCGCGCGCGGCCGCCGTTCTTCCCGGGCTCGCCGGAGGAGCAGTATCTGCGCAACCGAAGCTCGTATATGGCTCCGGGGATCGCCGGCAAGATGGTCCTGGCCCACCGACTCGTCGTCGGACTGCTGATCAACCTCGGGTTCTTCGCCCTCTTTCTGACGGTGATCGGCGTCGGCCTGTCATTTCTGTACGGGGCGCTCTACCCGTCGCTCGCGGCTCATGTCGGCCGGTACTCGCTCTGTGGGGGCAGGACGTGTGATTTCACCCCGCTGGTCATCTCGCCCTGGGTGTACCTGACCGTCATCGGAGCCGCGGGGCTGGCCGTGTTCGCCGAAGGCGTGTCGATGGTCGGCTACTCCGTGCCGACGAGGTACCGGGAGGTCGCCGACAAGCTGGGCAAGTCTGTGCTGGTGTTCGCGGCGAGCGCCGCCGTGCTGTTGATCGGGATGCCGCTGCTGCTGTCGCTGCTCCGGGCGTGGGGGACCGCAGCACGGGTGCCCGACGGGCTCCAGCCGTCGCCCGGACAGGGCACCGGCGCAGCGCAGGTGGCCGGCGTCGGCTTTGGCAGCATCGCGACCGTGGGCGGCGCCCTGCTCCTCCAGTTCAGGGCCGACTGGCTGAAGATCACGAAGCTGGCGTCGGATGTGCAAGCCGCCAAGAAGTGGTACACGGGGCTCGGTCAGACACTTCAGCGGCTCGTCGCGTATCTGATCGCCGCGATCGCAGGACCGATCCTGGCGCTCTCCCTGGTGCTGCTGGTCATCTCGGAGACGCTCCAGCTCGCGCATCCCTACATGCGCTGGATCGTCTTCGGGGTGGCGGCCGGCCTGTTCGGGATCGTGTACTTCTTCGCCGACCTGAACACCTGGTCGCTGCACTCGTTCTATCGCCGCCGCCTGTCGTCGGCGTTCGCACTGAAGCGGCTGCGGCGCGACGGGGGCGTCCCGCCGGCGATCTCCAGCAACGAGGCGGGGTTCGCGGCGGAGCGGGCGTACAACTTTCTGCTCCCGCTATCTGAGACTGCGATCCCGAGGGACGCCGACGGCACCAAGGTGTGGCCGACCTTGGTGGTCTGCGCTGCGGCGAACGTCTCCGACAGCGCGGCCACGCCGCCGGGCCGGTCGGTCACGAGCTTCACGTTCAGCGCGAGAGCGATGGGCGGCCCGCTGGTCGGGGCGGTGGAGACGCGGGCGTTCGAGGAGGCCTGCGACCGTCGACAGAAGACTTATTTCACGCTGCCGGCCGCGGTCGCGATGTCGGGAGCGGCGATCTCGCCGTCGATGGGCAAGCAGACACGACGCCCGATGCGGTTCCTGATGACGATCGCCAACGTCAGGCTGGGCGTCTGGGTGCCGAATCCCCGACACCTCAGGACCTTCGACGACGGCCGGGTGGTCCGCTTCCGACGGCCGCGGCCGTCATACCTCCTGCTCGAGCTGCTCGGGCTCAACCGGATCGACGCGCCGTTCCTGTATGTGACCGACGGCGGCCACTACGAGAACCTCGGACTCGTCGAGCTGCTGCGAAGGGGGTGCACGGAGATCTACGTCTTCGATGCGAGCAAGGACCGGCTCGATGCGTTCGGCGACGCGGTATCGCTCGCGCGGAGCGAGCTGAACGTCAAGATCAGCGTCGATACGTTGCCGCTCGTGCCGGACGCGACTTCCGGCCTGGCGGCTGCGGACTGCGTGACCGCAAGTGTGACCTATCCGGACCCTGACGCTCCGCCGGGGCGGATCTATTTCGCGCGGGCGGTGATGACGGCGGACCTCCCGGCCGACGTCGTCGCCTACCACGCTCGCGACCCCCATTTCCCGCAGGATTCGACCGCCGACCAGCTGTATCTCGACCAGCGCTTCGAGGCCTACCGGGCGCTCGGCGGATGCGCGGCGACCCATGCGCTCGAGCAGGCCGGCCGGCTCGTCCCGGGACTGACCGACTAGACGGCCGGCCACGCTCCGGGGAGCGTCAGCCGAGCTCGTCGTCCGGTGCGGCGGGCCACGCGACGACCGGACCCTGGATCACGATCGAGACCGAGCTTCCGGGGGGGAACTCGATCCGGCCGGGCGCCCGGGCGAGTAGGACCAGGTCGTCGGGACCGGCGTCCGGCGCGAGCCGGATCATCGCCTCGTGGCCGTGGTAGCGGTAGTCGAGCACACGGCCGGGAAGGCCGAGGCCGACCGAGCCGGGCGGCTGGAGGCGGACCTGCTCGGGGCGGATCAGGACGACAGCGGGGGTGTCCGGGTCGTGGCGGGCGCTTCCGTTGAGTGCGCCGTGGAGCATCAGGTTGCCGAACGGGGTCTTGACCCAGGTCGGGGCGAAGACGCCGGGGATCAGGTTCGCCTCGCCGACGAAGCGGGCGAGCTCGGCGTCGGCGGGATTGATGTACATCCCCTGGGGTGTGTCGCGCTGGCAGATCGTCCCGCGGCGGATCACGGCGACGTGGTCGGCCATCGAGAGGGCCTCGTCCTGGTCGTGGGTGACGAGCAGGGCGGTCGTCTCGGTCTGGTGGAGGAGCGCGTGGACGTCGGCCCGGACGCTGGTCCGCAGGGAGGCGTCGAGTCCGGAGAACGGCTCGTCGAGAAGGATCAGGCCGGGCCGGCCGGCGAGTGCCCGGGCCAGCGCGACCCGCTGCTGCTGGCCGCCGGAGAGCTGGTGTGGGTAGCGGCGGCCGAGGCCGGACATCCCGATCATCTCGAGCAGCTCGTCGACACGCTGGCCGTCGCGTTCGCGGCGGGCCAGCCCGAAGCCGATGTTCTTGGCGACGGTCAGGTGGGGGAAGAGGCTCCCCTCCTGAGGGACGTAGCCGATGTTCCGCTGCTCGGACGGGACCCGTTCGTGGTGATCGCCGTCGACGGTTCGCTCACCCAGGCGGACGGTCCCCGAATCGGCCGGCTCGAAGCCGGCGACGATCCGCAGGAGCGTGGTCTTGCCGCTTCCCGACGGCCCGAGGATCGCGGTGAGCGACCCGGCGGGGACGGTCAGGTCGACGCCCTCGAGGACGGCCTGGGTGCCGAAGGACTTGTTCAGCCCGGTGACGACGAGCTCGGTCACGCGGCCGTCCCCGAGCGGGATGGCATGCGGTCGAACCAGCGGCCGAGGACGTAGCTGGGGATCGCGGCGATCAGGATCATCAGTCCAGCGTAGGGGGCCGCCTGGCTGTAGGAGAGGTTCGTCTGGAATGCCCAGAACTCGGTGGCCAGTGTCTGGGCGCCGGTCGGGATCAGCACGAGCGTGGCGGTCAGCTCTGTGACGGCGCTGAGGAAGACGAGGCAGAAGCCGGCGGCCAGCCCGGGAGCGACCAGGGGAATCGTGACGCGCCGGAGGACTTCGAGCCGGGAGCAGCCGAGCGAGCGACCGACCTCCTCGAGGCGGGGCGGCGCCTGGGCGACGGACGCGCGGACGGCGACCAGGGCGAGGGGGAGGAACATCAGCGCGTAGGCACCGATCAGCATCGTGGCGCTCTGGTAGAGGAAACCGGCGGCGTAGCGCTCGGAGAAGTACGAGAGGGCGAGGGCGATCACGAGGCCGGGGATGCCGAGGACGAGGTAGATGCTCCGCTCGACGGCTTGGGGCAGGCGACCGGTGTGGCGGAGCGAGAGGAGGGCGACCGGGAGCGCGGCGAGCGTGGCGACGAGGCCGGCGGCGGCGGCGTAGAGGGCGGTGTGGCCGGCGGCGGAGAGGATCGACGCCGAGGGAAGGGTCGAGTGGCCGCCCCGGAGGACGAGGTAGACGATCGCGCCGATCGGAATGCCGAGGGCGAGTCCGATCAGCGCGAGGAACCCGGCGAGGACAGGGAGGCGGGCCCGACCGAGGAGATGGCGGTGGGCGATCCGGGCGGCGAGGGGCCCGCTGCGACTGACCCGGCCCTTGCCGCGGGAGACGCCCTCGCCGGCGAGGACGATCAGGCTGAGGAGGACGAGGACCAGGGAGAGGGCGCAGGCGGCGGGCGAGTTGAAGCCGACGAGGAACTCGGTGAAGATCTCGGTCGTGAAGGTCCGGAAGCCGAGGATCTCGAAGGCCCCGTACTCGGAGAGCATGACCAGGGCGACGAGGAGGCAGCCGCCGAGGATCGCGAGTCGGGCTCCGGCGACGGTCACCCGCCAGAACGTCTGGAGGCGTCCGAGGCCGAGGCTCCGGGCGACCTCCTCCTGGGCGGGGTCGGCGTTGCGGAGGCTGGCGGCGACCGGGAGGTAGACGAGCGGGTAGACGGCGAGCGTCATCACGAGGGCGGCGGCGCCGAAGCCGTGGATCGAGGGGAAGATCGACTTCCAGCCGAAGCTCGTGACGAAGTCGGGGATGCCGACGGGGATCACGACGAGGACGGCCCAGATCCGGCGGCCGGGGAGGTCGGTGCGCTCGACGAACCAGGCGGCGAGGGTGCCGATCACGGCGCAGAAGAGCGTCACGACCGCCGTCAGGCTGACCGTGTTCCAGAGCAGGGAGGCGGTCAGGCGGCGGAAGAGGAGCGGCCGGAGCGTCGAGCTGCCGTCCTGGACGGCCTCGAGCACGAGAAAGCCGAGCGGGGCGAGGGCGGCGAGGGCGATCAGGCAGCCGACGCCGAAGAGAAGCCACGATCGCCCGCCGGTTCGGCCGGCCCGGGCGGTAGGTCGGCCGCCGCGGGGGACCGGTCGGAGCCCGTCGGCGGGCTGCGTGGCTCGCGGGGCGGTGGCCATCGGCGGCGCTAACGCCGCCCGTCGGAGGGGTTCCAGCTCACAGGAGCTGGGCCTGCTGGATCAGGGCCAGCGCGGCGGACCCGTCGCCGAGCTGCTCGAGTGAGATCGAGTTGGGCTGGAGCTGACTGAACGGCGTCTCCGGTTGGACGGTGGTCACACCGGATCCGATCGGATACTCGAAGCTGTCGGAGCGGGAGATGATCTCCTGGCCGGCCTTGCTGACGAGGAAGGCGAGGAACTTCTGGGCAGCGGCCGCGTGCGTGCTCGACTTGAGGACGCCGGCTCCCGATACATCGAGGACGTAGCCGACGTCCTTGGGGGCGAAATACGCGATCGCCGAGTGGGTGCTCGAGGGGCCGACCTCCGCGCGGTGGCGGTACCAGTAGTACTGGTTGATCACGCCGATCGCCGCCTGGCCGCGATTGACCTCGTCGGTCAGCACCTCGTTGGACGGGTAGTCGTGTCCGGCGGCGTTCGCCTTGATCGCCTCGAGCCACTTCAGGGCGGCAGCCTTCCCATATGTGACGGCCACCGAGGTGACGATCGGCTGGAAGTCGGTCTCGCCGGGGGAGATCGCGAGCTTGCCCTTCCACTTGGGGTCGGCGAGTCCCATCAGGGAGGTCGGGAGCTGGCTGGGCGAGAGGAGCTTCGTGTTGTAGACCAGCGTGTTCACCCGGGCCGAGGTCCCGACCCACTGGCCGTGGGCCGAGTTGAACCTCGACGGGGTGGCGGCGAGCGTCGACGGGAGGACGGCGCCGAGCAGGCCCTTCTCACGGAGGTTCTCGAGGGCCGGGGTGTTCTCGGTGTAGAAGACGTCGGCCGGCGAGTGGGAGCCCTCGGCGCTGATCTGGGCGGCGAAGACGTCCTCGTCGTTGTGGCGGACGTTGACCTTGATGGCGGTCTGCTTCTCGAACGCCTTGACGAGCGCGTCGGTCGTCTGTTGGTGCTGTCCGCTGTAGAGCGTGAGCGCACCGTTCGGACCCGAGGAGCTCCCGCATCCGGCGAGCAGACCGGCCGCGGCCACGGCGAGCGCGCTGGCCGGGACCGACAGACCGCCGAGGCGACCGCAGCGGCGGATGGGAGGGTGGAATCGTGTCAAGGGCTTGCGCACGCGCGGCACCGTACCACAGATTAGGGGACCCTAAGAGCGGCTCTCACAGGCCAGGCGCAGGAGGCTGGGTCTGAGACCCAGCCCCCGTGACACGAAACGGACGCGACGCCCGTCGGGGCCTACCTGCCTGCCTGTCCTGCGAGTGGGTTGTCTCCCGGAGAGCCAGCCCGTGCCGAGCGATCGCCGGGTACCGGGTGCGGGTGCGACGGGTGCTAGGCGGCGCGCTTCCCGGCCTCGATCACCGCGGTGGAGGCAGCGGCGCCGGCCGCGAGCGAGGCGAGCGCGCGCAGTCCACCCGAGTCGCCGCTCTTGCTGGCGTCGACGATCGCGAGGACGGCCGCCAGCATGACGGCGCAGTACTCGACCCCGCCGTCGGCGAGCCAGGGGCCGTTCTGGAGATGGGCGGCCCGCGCGGCGACGACCATCGTCCCGGCGAGGGCCGCGCCGGCGACCGGCATGAACAGGCCGAGCGTCAGCAGCGTCCCGCCGCCGATCTCGGCAGCTCCGGCGGCGATCACGTTCTCGCGGCCCGGCTTGAGGCCGAGTGACTCGAAGTGAGCGGCTGTGGCTTCCAACCCGTGGCCGCCGAGGACACCGAACAGCTTCTGGGCGCCGTGTCCAATGAAGTAACCGCCGACGATCACGCGCGGTATCAGACGCCCGGGCGTCTTGCGGGACCGTTTGTTGCTCTTCGTCATTCTGCTCTCCTTCGCGTAGGCAGTGGCAGGCACGAATGTAGCGATTTCCGTCGGGGGCGTCGCCCCATCGCGATCGGACGCGGTCGCCGGGCTCAGGCGGGTCGGATCCCCTGGGCGAAGCCAAACACGTCGTGGGGGTCATACCGGGCCTTGACACGTTGGAGGCGGGGGTAGTTCACCCCGTAGTAGGCGTGCTTCCAGTCCGGCAGGCTGGCGTCGATGTAGTTCTGATAGGCGTAGCCGGACGCATATGGCCGCATCGCCGCATAGATCTCCCTCCCCCAGGCGAGGTTCGCCTCGACGACGGCGGGCGTGTCGCCGGCCCCCCAGAAGTCGAGGTAGACGATGTGGGAGAGGGAGTCGCGGTGGACGAAGGCGGTGGCGTCGGGCGCGATTCGATTGATCGCGCAGTTGCCGAGCGCCTCGATCTGGACACCGCCCTCCGCCGCGCCGGGCCCTCCGGGCCAGCGTTCGATCTGGCGCAGGAGCGTCTGGATCCCGGCAGCGGGGATCAGGGCATCGATGAAGTCGGAGCGCTGATAATTGGGTCGCTTTGGAGCGGTGCACGAGACGAGCCCGGTGGTCGTGGGGGTGCAGGCGTCGGGGAGGGCGGCCACGGTCAGCGGCACGGAATGGATCGTGGTGCGGAGCGGGCCGAGCGCGAGCAGGGGAGCCAGCATCGTGCGGAGGGTGGCCTCGTCGCCGTGGAAGTGGCCGCCGACGGTCGCGCTGAGCTTGTAGGCGCCGGCGGCCGCCGGCATCCGTAGGGCCCTGAAGGTCGAGTAGGCGATCTCGTCTGGGAGTTGCGGGACGGTCCGCTGCCAGGCGTCGAGGGCGGCGGGCGCCTGGGACCAGTCGAAGCTCAGGCCGAACGTCGTGACGGCGGGAATCTGGGGCTGCACTCTGAAGGTGAACTCGCTGACGATGCCGAAGTTCCCGCCACCGCCGCCCCGGCAGGCCCAGAACAGATCGGGTGCGGAGCGGGGGCTGGCGAGGACGGTCGATCCGTTGGCGAGCACGACGCGTACGGCAAGGAGGCTGTCGATCAGGAGGCCGGCCTTGCGCATCAGGCGGCCGAAGCCGCCGCCGAGCGTGAGGCCGGCGAGACCGACGGTCGGGCAGGTGCCGGTCGGGATCGCGACGCCGTGGGCGAGGACGAGGCGCTCGTAGACGTCCTGGTTGTTGGCGCCGGCCCCGACGCGGACGGTGCGGGTCGCGGGGTCGTAGAGGACGTGGTCGAGGCGCGAGACGTCGGCGACGATGCCCTCGGAGTTCGAGTAGCCGGCGAACGAGTGGCGACCGCTGCGGGGGGCGATCGGCCAGTGGTTGGTGCGGGCGAAGTCGATCACGGTGGCGATGTCGCGGGAGGACTCGCAGAAGGCGACCGCGCGGGGCGAGATCCGGAGGCGGGGGTTGAAGAGCTCGCGGGCGGCGGGATAGGCCGGCTGGCCGGGCAGGACGAGCGGCCCCTTGAGCCGGCGGGCGAGACCGGCGGTGGCCGTGGCCCGACCGCTCGCCTCGAGAGGGGAGATTCCGAGCGAGGCGAGACCGGCAGCTCCGGCGAGGGCGAGGAGCTCGCGTCTGGTGTGGGAGGCCACATGAGGAGGCTAGCGGCGCGGGCGGCGCGGCTCGCCACCGTCCCGGCGGGCGGACCGACTTGGCTAGTCTGCCGGCGGATGAGGTGCGTGGTGGCGAGGATGCTGGTTGTCGGGGTCTTCTCGATGCTCGTCGCGGCGTGCGGCTCGGGACAGCCTTCGGGACGAGGCCCGAGCACCGCCGGGTCGCGGCCGGTCGCGCCGGCCGCGGGTGAGCCGCCGATCGGGGGACACAGCCTGGTGGCGGTGCCGGGTCAGAGCGTGACCGCGGAGGTCCGTCCGCGACTGATCGAGATCTACCGCCGGCCGGCGGCCGGGCGGCCGATCCGGGCGATGGCCAACCCGGTGGAGTCGGGAATCCCGCTCGTCTTCCTGGTCAAGCAGGCTCGCGCCGGGTGGCTCGAGGTCTACCTGCCGGTGCGCCCGGACGGGGCGACCGGGTGGATCAGGGCGAGCCACGTGACCTTGAAGCATGACCCCTACCACGTGAGGATCAGCCTCGGCGGCCACCGGCTGACGGTGACCAAGCTGGGCAGGGTGGTCGACCGGCAGCCGATCGGTGTCGGAGACGTGGCGACACCGACACCGCGGGGGGTCTACTTCGTGACCGCCCTGTACCGTCTGATCGACCCGACCGGGCCGTTCGGGCCGTATGCGTTCGGGCTCTCGGGCTTCTCGAACGTCCTGCGGTCCTTCGGCGGCGGGCCGGGCCAGCTGGCGATCCACGGGACGAACGATCCGGGGGGGATCGGGTCGAACGTGAGCCACGGGTGCATCCATGTCACCAACCGGGAGATCACCCGCCTGGCGAAGGTGCTCCCGCTGGGGACGCCGGTCCAGATCGCGTCGTGAGCGAGCTTCGACGGCGCCGCGTCGCCGGTCAGTCGGTCCACCAGTCGCGGACCAGCACGCCATCGCCGCCCTCGGGACGATCGGCGCCGACGGCGATGATCTCCATCCCATCGGGGCCGGCCTCGAAGGCGCGGGTGACGGCGGGCGCGACCCGGAGGACGTCCCACTGCGCGAGGTCGATGATCTCGTCGTCGAGCTTGACCCGGCCGGAGCCGCTGATCACGACGTAGGCCTCCTCCTGCTCGCCGTGGCTGTGGGCGATCGGCGGGCGGCAGCCGGCGGCGTAGGTCATCAGGCTGACGCCGAGGTGCTCGGAGTCGAGGTGCTTGCGGGCGAAGCGGATGTCGAAGTCGGGCGCCATCGGGCCGCTCGACGAGTCGATCTCCTTGAGATTCTTGCGGGTGAAGGGTGTCATGCGGAAAACCTCCGACGAAGGTGGCGCGGGCGGGGAATGCCGGTGGCCATGCTGCCAGATCGGCCGGCCGACGTTCTGCCTGGCGGGCCGCGCCGATTTCAGAGGATCTCGCCCATTTGGCGCTCGCCGGCGTCGTAGGCGACGAGCGAAGGGAAGGCGATGACGACGAGGCCGACACCGAGCAGGCAGGCGAGGCCGCCGGAGAGGACCGACGTTCGCGCTGAGGTCAGCGAGGCGACCCCGCCGGCCTCGACGTCGCCGAGCCGCACCCCGCCGGTGACGACGAGCCCGAAGACCGAGGACATCCGGCCGCGCATCGCGTCGGGCGTGACCGTCTGGTTGATCGTCGAGCGACAGACCGCGCTGACGCTGTCGGCGGCCCCGGCGACCGCGAGCAGGGCGGCGGCCGGCCAGATGCTCCCGACGAGGCCGGCGGCGGCGATCGCGGCACCCCAGGCGAGCACGGCGAAGACGACGATCCGGCCGAGCCGGCGGGCGTGTTCCAACCAGCCGGTCGTGACTGCGGCGAGCGTCGCGCCGGCGGCAACCGCCGCGTAGAGGAGTCCGGCGCCGCCGGCTCCGGCGTGGTAGACGGTCAGCGAGAGGATGGCGAAGAGGGCGCGGGGCATGCCGAAGGTCATCGCGACGAGGTCGATCACGAAGCTCCCGAGGAGGGCGTTGTTGTGCCGGACGAAGCGCAGGCCCTCGCGGATCGAGGTGAAGATCGGATCCTGGGGTCCGTCTGGCCGTCCGGTCGGATGCTGGGGACCGATCGCGAGGCCGGCGGCGACGAGGGCGAGGCAGCTGACCACGTCGACGAGGTAGGCCGCGCCGACGTCGTAGGCGGCGATCGTCAGGCCGCCGAGGGCGGGGCCGACGATCGCGGTGAGCTGGGCGGCGCCGAAGTTGAAGGCGAGGGCCGAGCGGAGGCGGTCGCCGACCAGGCCGGGGACGATCGACGACTGGGCGGTCAGCTGGAGGGACGAGCCGCCGGCGAGGAGGGCGGCGAGGACGAAGACGAGGACGACGGACGGGTGACCGGCAAACGAGATCATGGCGAGGGCGCCGGCCGCGAGGATCGTGGCGAGCTGGGCCGCGAGGAGCAGGATCCGTCTGTCGATCCGGTCGGCGACGGCGCCGCCGAGGAGGGAGACGACGATCATCGGGCCGAGCTCGGCCAACCCGAGGAGTCCGACGAGCCCGGCCGAGTGGGTCAGGACGTAGACCTGGTAGGGCACGGCGACCAGGGCCGCCTGGGTCCCGAGCCCGGAGAGGACGCCGCCGATCGCGAGCAGGCGAAAGTCGCGGGACGCCCGGAGGGCGTCGAGGTTGATCGCAACGCGGCGCATCGACCGCGGATCGTCTCAGGCCGGGCACCGGTCGTGAGATGAACGAGGGGAGGCCGGCAGGCCGGATCGACGGCTTGACGGCGTCGGTTCGCGGGTGTAGCGTCGCCGATGGGGAATCATCGAGCGGGGCGGAAGTCCGCCCCATAGGGGAGCAGTGTGAAGCGCTCCGCGGATTGCCATGCCTGGCCAGTCGGATGGAGCGCGCGTGTTCTCCTGGCCGTCGCGGCCGCGCTTTCGGTCGGCGCGATGCTGACCCGCGGGACGGCGGCCGAGGCGGCCCCGGCCAAGGCGGTGAGTGTGACCCGTCCACTCGGTGACTCCCTGCTCACGACCACATCCCGACCGGGCGGGATCAGCGAGCTGCTTCGGGACCGTAGGACCCAGCGGGTGATCGGTGGCGTCGTCGTCGACTACGGTTCGAACTCGGTCGTCGTGTTCGACGCGAAGAGGAAGGACGTTCAGCGGCTGACGATCGCGCAGGCGGAGAGTGTGTCGGCCGCGCGGCAGAATGCGTTGGCAAAGCTCCCGGTCCCCTACGCCGAAGGGCCGCTGCCGTTCACGCGTGGGACGTTGACGCCGCTGCACCAAGTCCAGGTGATCGGCGGGGTCAAGGCCGAGGCGTGGAGGTACGAACAGGGGACGAGCGTGTCACGCCTCTGGTACCCGACTTCTCCCGCGTCGATACCGGCCGCCTACAAGGCCGTGCTCGCCGAGCAGCTCCCAGCGGGTGGGGCGGCGGTGGCCGGGAAGGTCGTGCTGCTCGCGCAGCCGTTCGACGGGAAGGTCTTCGTCACGCCGGCGAGTGCCCCACGCGTTGCGAGCCTCACGGCCGTGCGCGCTCGCCCGGCCTTCGTCCTTCCGAGGGGGCTCCACCGAGCGAGCCTGGTCGTCGTGCATCCGCACAGTCTCGCCACGGCCGCCAGCGTCCCGGCGTCGGTCCGCCGGCTTCCGGTCAACCTCCTCCAGATCCACGGCGTTAACCCGCTCGTCGGGTATTGGGGGAGCCTCGTCTCCCAACCATCGTCGGTGTCCCTCCGGGCCGGCCTCGACAGCCTGATCAACAGCGTCTACCTCAAGGCGCCGTACGTCTCGGGGCTTGCGCAATATGGGATCCACCCGAGCTCGATGGGCCAGTCCAGCGTGACGATCGCAAATCCGCCGTTCTTCGACATCGGCAATTCCCCGACATCGGCGACCATCATCAGCCACGTGATCGGCATGGCAAGCGTCCAGCTCGACCGCTTCGGCGATCCGGCGTGGACGATCTTCAACCAGGACAGTGTTCCGGTCGTCGTGATGCTCGTGTCGGCCAACGATGTCGCCGTCGGCAGTGTGGGTGGCTACCACCTGGCACTGCCGGCCCGCGGCTTCGCCGGCACCCTCGGAATCGCCGGTTTCGCGGTGACTCTCGCCACGACCGGCCCGGCCGGCCTGCTGTCCACGTTCGATCCGTTCCTGCCGATGATCATCTCGCCCGTCGTGCCGTTGATCGTCGCGAAGGTTCCCGCCGGGGGGAATCCGTCGGTGGACGCGGACAACACCGGCCCGGTGCTCACGCACGAGCTCAACGAGACGGCGACCGATCCGTGGGGTCCGGTCGTCGGGTGGGCCGATCCCACGAAGACTCCCTTCCTCCAGGCCAACGAGATCGGGGACATCTGCTCGACGGCCTTCCCGCCGATCGCTCCGTTCGCGCAGACGACGACGGTGCACGGGGCCTTGGTGTCGACCTATTGGTCCAACCATGACAACGCGTGCGTCCCGCTATCCGCGCCGCCGACGCTGACGGTTCTCGGACCGGCCACCAACCAGACACTGGCTCCGGGTCTGACGATCGCCGTTTCGGCGCGCTGCACCGACCCTGCCTCGGGGGCGGCCCTGCCGGTGACCTGGCTCGTCAACGGCGTGCCAACGCCGGAGTCGCCGGCCGGCCACCTTCCCCCGCCGGCGCACGGCATGTCGGAGACGGTCCAGGCGAGTTGCGCCAGCGGCACGTCGACTGCCCTTGGCCCGGCTGTCACCATCACCGGCGGATAGCCTCCCGGCCGACCGGATTCAGCTGGCCGGCCGGTCACTCGCCGCTTCGCACACGCCGGGCGCCGCCCGGGCAGCCGCTCCGCCCGGTTCAGGCGGGCGACCCGCTTCTTGGCGGGCGGGCCGGTTCAGGCGGGCGGCCCAATTCTTGGCGGGGCGGGCCGGTTCACGCGGGCGGGCCGGTTCAGGCGGCGGGCCGGTTCAGGCGGCGGGCCGGGTCAGGCGGGCGGGCCGGTTCCGAGCTGCACGGTCGCCGTGTGCGACTGCCCGGTCGGATCGTCCCAGCCGATGCTGACGGCCTGGCCGGGCTTCATGCCGATGATGATCTTCGTCAGCGAGGACGGGGAGTCGACGGTCTGGCCGTCGAGCGAAGTGATCGTGTCGCCACCGGCCAGGCCAGCCGCCTCAGCGGCGCCTCCGCTCGCGACGCCGGAGATCGTCACGCCGGACGGTGGGGAGCCGTAGTACCCGCCTGGGCCGGCCGGGCTCCCACCGGAGAGGATGTAGACGCCGAGGAAGGCGGTCGGACCGACGTGGACCGTGTCCGATCCCTGGCCCGACTGGATCTGGCGGGCGACCGCGAGAGCCTCGTTGATCGGGATCGCGAACCCCTCGCTGGCGGCGGCGCCGCGGAACGAGAATCCCTCTGAGGCCGCGGTGTCGACGCCGATTACCTCACCCGAGGCATTCACGAGCGGCCCTCCGGAGTCGCCCGGCTGGACGTCCGCGGCGACCTCGATCAGGTTCGAGAGCCGCTCCGAGGTGCCATCGAGGCTGTCGCCGGCGGTGATCGACCGGCCGAGGGCGAGCACCGACCCGGCGGCCGTGCTCGGCGTCCCGCCGGTGCCGCCGGCGTTGCCGATCGCGAGGACGGCCTCGCCGGCCGCGACGCTCGACGAGTCGCCGAGCCTGGCCGTCTGGAGTCCGGAGGCGCCCTGGAGCTTGAGGACGGCGATGTCCTTTGCCTTGTCGTAGCCGACGACCGTCGCCGGGTAGGTCCTTCCGTTGCCGATGTCGGTGACGCTGATCTTGCTGGCGAGATTTATGACGTGGTTGTTGGTCAGGATCATCCCATCAGCGGTCAGGACGATGCCGGTGCCCGCGCCCCTCGCGTGCTCGTAGCCGAAGGTCGAGTTGATGTCGACGAGCCCGGGTGAGACCTTCGCGGCGATCGACTCGGCGTTCAGCGAGGTCTGTCTGGTCGACGGGGCGCCCGAGGACGCTCCCGAGCCGCCGGAGGCAGCCGACCCGCCGCCCGTCGCGGATCCGCCGCCGAAGCCGGTCGACGGGGACTGGCCGCCGCCGCCGTTGGTCGGGTTGAGGAGCCCGTTCTGGGCGACGCTCGTCGTCGGGGCCGACGCGGTCCAGACGGCGTGGCCGATCACCATGCCGAAGACGATCGCGATCGCCAGGAGGAGACCGGCGGCGGCGGCCGGGAAGCGACGCCGCGTCGTACGCGCCGGCCGGGGCGGGGGTGGCTCGAACGGCGGGACGTATGCCATCCGCGCCGTCTCGTGGACTCCCGTCGGGTCGTGGCGGGGGCGCCAGTACTCGGGAACCGTCTCGTCGTCGTCGTACAGTCCGCTCACTGGTGCTTCCTTCCCGGCCTCTCCACCGCTTGTATGGTCGACCACCAGTAAACGATGACTTGATAAAGACACAACGAGACATGCCTGAAGATTCCCTGAGAGTCCAATCGGCAGGAGCGCCAAACCGGATGAAGATCGTCACGTGGAACGTCAACTCGCTGTCGGTCCGCCTGCCGCGGGTCCTCGAGTTCTTGGCCGCGCACGCGCCCGACGTCGTCTGCCTCCAGGAGACCAAATGCGAGACGGCGGCATTTCCAGGCGGGGAGCTCGCAGGCGCCGGATACAGGAGCGTCGAGCACAGCGCCGGGAGGTGGGCGGGGGTGGCGATCCTCGCGCGGGATGATCACTCGCTGACCGCCGGCGCAGCCGGCCTGCCGGGCGAGCTGCGGACCGAGGAGGCCAGGTGGATCGAGGCGAGCATCGGCGATCTCCACGTGGCGTCGGCCTACGTGCCCAACGGCCGGGCGCTCGACAGCCCGAGCTTCGAGGAGAAGCTGGCCTTCTTCGATGCGATGCGAGCCCGCGTCGGCGTGCTCGCTGCGGCCGGCGAGCAGATCGTCGTGACGGGTGATCTCAACGTCACCCGCGATGACCGGGACGTCTGGGATCCGGCGGTCTTCGTCGGGTCGACCCACGTCACGCCGGCCGAACGCAACCGCCTCGAGGCGATCATCGAGACCGGGGGCCTGGTCGATTCCTACCGCCACGTCCACCCCGACGACCGGCAGTTCACCTGGTGGGACTACCGGCAGGGCCATTTCCACCGGGGGATGGGCCTGCGGATCGACTACGTCCTGCTCAGCCGGTCGCTCGCTCCGCGCCTCGAGCACTGCGGCATCGAGCGGGACTTCCGCAAGGGGCACAAGCCATCTGATCACGCGCCGCTGGTGGCCGTGCTCGCCTGAAGGTGATCCCCCGGCTTCCGACCGACGGTCTCGCAGTACGCGGCCGGCGGGCGGGCGGGGTCGGCCGCTGACTCCGCCGATTCGACCAGCGGAGCGGGCGGCCGCTAGGTCCGCGGAGCGCCGCCGACGCCGGCGATCCGCCGCTGGCCGGGCCGTGAGGCGTCGGTGAACTCGGTCAGCTCCCCGGTCACGAGGAAGGCCGCGTGCTCGGCGATGTCGACGGCGTTGTCGGCGATCCGCTCGATGCTCCGGCCGATCAGCATCTGGCGCATCATCACGTCCCGCTCGATCAGGGTCCCGTCGGTCCGCACGGTCGTCGCGAAGACCTCACGGTTGAGCAGGTTGATCGCGACGTCGTCTCCGGCGACCTCCCGGGCGAGGTCGAGGCTCCGGTCGCAGAGCGCGCGGGTCGCCTTCGTCAGCTGGGCGCCGGCCAGGGTGGCCATGCGAACGAGCTTGCCGGCGGTCTCCTCGATCACCGGCACGCGGGGGTCGGTCTCCATCAGCTGGGCGGTGATCAGGACGAACTGGTTGGCGATCAGGCTCTGGTGGTGGGCGATGTGCATCAGCGCCGTGATCAGCCGCAGATCGCCGGCGACCGGTCCGTGGAGGGCGATCGCGCTGAGCAGCTCGGCATCCGACTCGAAGGCCCCGTCCTTCAGGCGCTGGGCATTGACCTCGATAAGCGACGGCGTCGGCTCGGTCGTGTCGGCGACGACCTCCGCGAGGGCGACGACCGTCGCGCTCGCGAGCATCAGATCGCTCGTGATCTGGCGCTCGATCGCACCGACGAGATCCTGAAGAGCTTCGCTCATCCTCCAATTAGTACCTGATGGCGAGGAGCTTGGCCACGGATTGTCCGAATCGTCACAAGCGAGCCGAGCGGCCTGGCGCCTCGGGTCCGCTGAGCAGCGAGCACCACGGAGTTCTCAGGCGGACGTCGGCGCCCGAGCGATCGGTCACGCGAGGATGATCGCGCTGATCAGGAGGTTCGTGCTGTTCTGGTGCAACGGCGCGTCGGTCATCTGGGACGAGTTGACCGCGGTCGAGCTGGTCTGGGCGTTGCCGCCGATCAGAACCGTCGCGTCGGTCACCGCCATCAGCTCCGCGCTCACCGTGAGGTTCGTCGAGTTCTGAACGAGCATCGGCGCGCTGGAAGAGATCCCCGCGCCGCTGTCCCCGTTCGTGGCAACCTGGAGGCTGTTCGTAGCGGACTCGTTGAACTGCGTGGCTCCCGGTCCGGTCGAGATCATCGTCCCGTCGCCGGTCCCCATGGCCTCGATGTCGACTCCCGTGTTGCCGGAGTTCTGGTCGAGCACCGGGGCGGCGTCGCCGATGATCGAGTTGTCCCCGCCGGCTCCGCCGGTGGCGTTCACGCCGGACTGGGTGCTGTTGGCTCCCTGGTCGTTGCCCTGTCCCGTCTGTCCGATGCCGACGCCGGCGAAAGCCGGGCTCGCGGCGAGCGCGAGGAACATCGCGGCGAGAGAACTGGTCCCCAGCTTGCGGCTCATTCCATACCCCTTCCGGGCTTCGCCCGACCTGTTCGAAATGCGGTGACGATGCGACCCCGGACGCCCAGCACCTCCCCCGGGCGACAGCCAGCGCAAGCGTATGGAACCGGGGGAAAGCCCGCTACCGACACGCGGGCCAACCCCCATGGACTGAAGGAGGAGTGCCCCCGACCGCGTGGGCGAGGGCGTTGTTGCAAGATACGCCGGTGCAGCCAGTCGGCCGAATGACGTACCGGGTGAGCCGGCGTGGCTAGGCGGCAGGTCGTCGGCCTGCGCCGGGTGCTCGGGGTCTACCCCCTCGCGGCGAGCGCCTACGGGAACGTCGGCTCGTCGATCTACTACGCGCTTGGCCTGGTCGCCGCGTCGGCGCTCGGGCTGACGCCGGTCGTCTTCGTGATCAGCGGCTTCGTCTTCTACCTGACCGCGTCGACCTACGCCGAGGCGACGGCGATGTTTCCCGAGGCCGGCGGGTCGTCGAGCTTCGCCCGCCACGCGTTCAACGAGTTCTGGTCGTTCTTCGCGGCATGGGGCCAGATGCTCAACTACACGTTCACGATCGCCACGTCGGCCTACTTCGTGCCCCACTACCTCGGCGGGCTGTTCTGGCAGGCGCTGCGCCACCCCCCGGGTGACATCTTCGGCGGGATCCTCGTGATCGTCGTGCTCGGGGCGATCAACGTCCGCGGGGTCGAGGAGTCGACCGGGCTGAACGTGGTCCTCGCGCTCGTCGACTTCGGCACCCAGCTCCTGCTCGTCCTGATCGGGCTGTTCCTGGTCTTCTCGCCGCACACCCTGATCGACAACATCCATCTCGGGGTCGCCCCCAAATGGAGCGAGTTCCTCGTCGCGATCCCGCTGTGCATGCTCGCCTACACCGGGATCGAGACGATCTCGAACATGTCCGAGGAGGCCAAGGATCCCGGGACAACCGTACCCAAGGCGATCAATCGGGTCGTGATCGCGGTCTTCGCGATCTACGCCCTGCTCCCGGCGATCGCCCTGTCCGCGCTGCCGGTCGTCCGCCAGCGCGACGGGAGGTACTCGACGCTGCTCGGGGTCGGCCAGGAGCACGGCGGCTACGCGGCCGACCCGGTGCTCGGCGTCGTGCACCAGCTCCACCTCGGCGTGATCCAGAATGCCGCGGAGATCTACGTCGGACTGCTCGCGGCGACGATCCTCTTCATCGCGACCAACGCCGGGATGATCGGCGTGTCGCGCCTGGTGTACTCGATGGGCATCCACCGGCAGATGCCCGACCACCTCCGCCGGCTCCACCCGAAGTTCGGGACGCCGTGGATCGGGATCATCATCTTCAGCGTGCTCGCCGGTCTGGCGCTCGCCCCGGGTAAGGCGAACTTCCTCGGCGATATGTACGCGTTTGGAGCGATGCTGTCGTTCACGATCGCCCACGTCGCGGTGATCAGGATGCGGGTCAGCCTGCCGAATGCCGAGCGACCCCACCGGGGGCCCGGGAACATCACGATCCGGGGGATCGACGTGCCGCTGTTCGCCGTCGTCGGCGGCCTGGCGACGTTCGTCTCGCTCTGCGTGCTGACGGCCCTCCACATCGTCGTCGCCTTCGCCGGGATCGGCTGGCTGCTGGTCGGGATCGGCGTCTACGCCTACTATCGAAAGGGCCAGGGGCTCGACCTGACGAGCACCGTGAGCGTCGCGCTGCCGCGGCCGGTGACCGAACGGGAGGTCGAGTACGCGTCGGTCCTGATCGCCGTCAGCCGGCGCCTGTCACCCGAGGTCCTGCGGACCGCGACGCGTCTTGCGACTGACCGGGCGCGGGCGATCCACGTGCTCGTGATCATGACGATCCCGACCGTCCTCGCGTTCGACGCGGTGCTCCACGAGCCGGAGATGGAGTGCCTCTCGATCCTCGAGGAGGCTCGGATCCGCGGCGGCCGGCGGGTCACCGGCGCGGTCGTCCGGGTCCGCCCGGGCCAGGAGGGTCGGGCGATCCTCGACACGGCCCGCGACATCTCGGCCGAGGCGATCGTGATGCCGCTGACGTTGGGCGGCGACTCGTTCGCCCGCGCTCACGAGCGGGTGCTCGCCGAGCGTCCGTGCCGGGTGATCCTCCAGACCGAGCAGGCCGAGCCGGCGATCCCGGACGTTGTCTAGGCCCAGCCCAGTTCGAGCGCGGCGAGCGGATCGTGCGGGTCGCGTCCGAGGATCTCCGAGAGAGCGCTGACCAGCCGGCGCTGGGGTGCCAGCTCGGCGCCGACGCCCATCACGCCGATCCGCCAGATCTTCCCGGCCAGCGGACCCAGGCCACCGGAGATCTCGATCCCGTGATCGAGCAGGAGCTCGCGCCGCACGGCTGCCTCGTCGACACCGTCGGGCACGCTGACCGCGAGCAGCGGGTTGAGCGCCTCGGCGGCCGGCGCGAGGCGCTCGAGGCCGAGCAGGGAGAGCGCGCCGCGGAGGGCTTCGTGGGCCCGAGCGTGGCGCTGCCAGCGGGCGGGATACCCCTCCTCGAGCACGATCGCGAGCGCCTCGTCGAGGGCGAAGAGCATGTTGATCGGGGCGGTGTGGTGGTAGGAGCGCGGCGCCACGCCGGGCGTGTCCTCGCGCCAGTAGCCGAGGATCGCGTCGAGGTCGAAGTACCACGACCGGCAGTTGCCCTTCCCGAGCCGCTCGGCGGCCTTCGGGCTGAGCGTGAAGGGCGCGAGACCCGGAGGACAGTTGATGCACTTCTGGCTGCCGCTGAACGCGACGTCGATCCCGGCGGCGTCGATATGGAGCTCGTGGCCGGCGAGGGACGTGACGCAGTCGACGAGCAGGAGGGCGTCGTGCTCGGCGCAGGCGGCGCCGAGTCCGTCGAGCGGCTGGCAGACGCCGGTCGAGGTCTCGCCGTGGACGACGAAGAGCGCGCTCGTCCCGTCCGCGAGGGCGTCGATCAGCCGGCCCGGGTCGATCGCCCTCCCCCACTCGGCTTCGATGCGCTCGACGATGGCCCCCTGACGGGCCAGGGCGTCGACCATCCGCAGGCCGAACAGCCCGTTCACGCCGCAGACGACGCGGTCGCCGGGGGCGACGAAGTTGACGACCATCGCCTCCATGCCGGCGCTCCCGGTGCCGGAGATCGCGAGCGTGGCGTGGTTCTCGGTATCCATCACCGCCCGCAGGCGGGCCTTCATCTGCTCCATCAGCTCGCCGAACACCGGATCGAGGTGACCGATCGTCGGGCGCCGCAGCGCCGTGAGGACCCGCTCGGGCACGGGACTTGGACCGGACCCGAGCAGCAGCCGCTCGGTGGCGGTCAAGGTCAGGTCGGTCATCCCTGGCGTGCAACCTACACCGACCCGGCCTCCTCGGCAGCGAGGGTTCCGTGCGTCGCGAATGTCTCACCGGTCGAGTCGCCGGCCGTCTCGATCGGGCCGCTGGCCAGCTCGCGGCTCGTCGCGGCCTCGAGCTGACCGTCCGCAGTCAGCGATCCGTTGGCCTCAGCGGCCGCCGCCGCGTGCGGGACGAGGGCATCCAGAACGGGCTTCATCAGGTCCATCGGCATCGGGAAGACGATCGTCGAGTTCTGGGTCGCGCCGATCTCCCGGAGGGTCTGGAGGTAGCGGAGCTGGATCGTCACGGGGTTCTTGCTGATCATCTCGGCCGCCTGGGAGAGCTTCTCGGCGGCTTGGAACTCGCCCTCGGCGTTGATGATCTTGGCGCGTCGCTCGCGCTCGGCCTCCGCCTGGCGGGCGATCGCATGCTGCATCCGCTCGGGGATCTCGACGTCCTTGATCTCGACCGCCGTGACCTTGATCCCCCAGGGCTCGGTCTGCGTGTCGATGATCTGCTGGAGGCTCTCGTTGAGGCTCTCCCGCTCGGCCAGCAGGCTGTCGAGATCGGCGCCGCCGAGGACGGACCGCAGCGTCGTCTGGGCGACCTGGAGGGTGGCCGCCTCGTAGTTCTGGACCTCGACGACCGCCCGGCTCGGGTCGACCACCCGGTAGTAGGCGACGGCGGTCACGCGGGCGGGAACGTTGTCGCGGGTGATGATCTCCTGCGGCGGGACGGTCAGGGTGATCGTGCGCAGGCTGATCCGCTCCATCCGGTCGATCCCCGGGACGATCATCACCAGACCGGGCCCTCGCTGGTCCATCAGGCGCCCGAGTCGAAAGAGGACCCCGCGTTCGTACTCGCGCAGCACCCTCACCGACGTGGCCACCCCAGTCGTGACCAACACGAGAAGGACGGCAAGCACGACGATGATCGCTGTGATCACTGGAAGACCTCCCACTCCTCGGCCCGGCGGACGGCGAGCGTGAGGCCGCCGAGGCGCTCGACGACGACCTCGTCGCCGGCCCGCAGCTCGGGTGCGTCGGCCTCAGGCCAGGCTTGCCGCGCGCGCCACAGCGTGCCGCCAAGGAGGACGCTCCCGCCGGGGGCACCCCAGCTGCGGACGACGCCGACCTGGCCGACCATGCCCTCGACGCCGGTGCGGACCCGCCTGCGGCGGACGGCGGTCCCCTTCTGGAGGACGAGGCCGAGCGCCGAGATCGAGCCGGCGGCGAGGAGGAGAGCGACCACGAGGACGAGACCCAGGCCGCCGCCCAGGCCGCTCACCGCGAGAACCGAGCCGCCGACGAGGGCGAGGACCCCCGGGAGGCCGAGGACGCCGAGCGACGAGACATGGGCCTCCAACACGACGAGGGTCGCGCCGAGGACCAGCAGGCAGATTCCGAGGGCCGTCACGGCTCCCTCAATGCTACGCCCGTCGCCTAGCCGCCCCTCGTCCTCGAGCGGCGGAAGCTGCCGCGCGGGCGGTTCGCCGACCGGCCGAGCCGTGCGTGGACGGGCTCGCGTCATGCGACGGGCGCAAGGGCGCAAAGATCTGAGCGGCGTCGCGGTTGCCGCTCACCACTGGTCGGTCGGCGGATACTGCGGCGGCGCCTTACCACGCGACTGGAGGATGCGTGGATATGCGGCGCGATCAGCCACGGTCCGCTCCCTGAGCCGTAGCTCGACCCGCCACTCGTCGCCGAAGTCGAAGACATACGCGATCTTCGCGCCGACGACGAGGTCGAGCTCGACCAGCGGAACGTCGGCCGTCGGGTTGCCGGTGCCGGACGTCCCCGGTCGCACGAACTTGGCGCCCTCCCGAGACCAGAAGCGGCCGTCCAGCCAGAACGCGTACAGGTGGTCGTCATCCCAGCCGAAGGCCTGGTTCAGGACATCGTGGACGACCGTCAGGTGCTGCTCGGCAGAGACGGCGAAGCGCACCGTCACTCCACCGGCGCCGACGAGCTTCGCGTCGAAGACACAAACATCCCCCATGGCGAGCTCGCGGTCGACGGGACCGGTCGCGGTTCGGCCGGCGGCGGTCAGCGCGAACCGGCCGTGGTGGGCACTCCTCCGGCCGCCCGGGAAAGTCCGCTCGATCAGGCCGTACCCAGTCCCCCGCCATAGGATCTCGCTGACCACGGCGTCGATGTCCCTTCTGGCCGGCAGCTTCCCGTGGCCGTCGCGCCAACCACCCCGCGCGACGAGTGTCCAGGCAGCCGCGTCGAGCTGATCATGCATGCACGCGCCGTCGCGCGCGAGCATGTCCACCACCAAGCCGGCGATCGTCTCGCCGAACCGATCGCCTCCGCCGAGGTCCGCTGCCAACACCCGCAGCAACGCCGGCTCGTCCGTGGTCAGCGCCTTGCCGCGCACGGTCGCAAGCAGGAGGGCGCCGCGCCGGCGGACGAGCCGCAGCCGCCGGAGTCCGTGGTCCAGCAGCTCGAGCGGCGCGAGCTCGGCCTCCTGGTAGGGCGGACCGACCATCTCGGTGTCCCACCAATCCGGCCACCGCTCGGCTGCCTCACGGACGACCTTACGCCCGAGCGCGTAGGTCTGGGTCAGCGCCACCCCGTCCCCGGCGGCCGCCGCGAGCAGCCACACTCCAGGACTAGCGTCAGCCGCGACCGGATCCGGCTCGTCCGCCTCGCGGGGGAAGAGCGGCATCGGCTCACCGGACGTGTCCTTCTGACCGGGCACGCCCTCAGCTTGACAGCCCACTCGGAGGTGTCCGACTCCTCCCCACCCCTCCCACCCCTCTCTCTCCCAACCCGGCCCGGCCGCGGTCGAGGGGACGTGGTCGCCGATTAGACTGCAGACGTGAAATGTCAGGCCACACTTGGCCGCACGACGCGGCGGCCCTGACCGGGTCGCAACGAGCGGGCGCGCTTCCCGACCGGCGCCCGGCGTTTCGCGAGGCGACCGCGTGAGTCCGGCGAGCGCAGAGCCGCTGAACGCCCTCTCTCCGCAACGGGCACGCGCCGCGCTGCTCGAGTGCTGCGGATCCGACCGGTGGGCTGAGCGCGTCGCAGCCGGGCGTCCGTACCCCACGGCGGCAGCCGTACTCGACGCTGCCGGCGACGCCTGGGACGCCCTCGACGAGGACGATTGGCGCACGGCGTTCGCGGCCCACGCCCGCGTCGGTGAACCCAACCCGGACGACCGGCAGGGCAGCGCGGAGCAGGCGGGGGCGGCAACCGCGACACCGGCCCAGCGCCGCGCCCTGCGCGACGCGAACCTCGCCTACGAGGCCCGCTTCGGACACGTCTTCCTCATCTGCGCGACCGGCCTCGACGCCCCGCAGATGCTGGCTGCCCTCGACGCGCGGATCACGAACGCCCCCGCGGTCGAGTTCCGCGTGGCCGCGCGGGAGCAGCGGAAGATCACCGACGCGCGCCTCCGCGCCCTGTTCGCCCGATGACGCAGATCTCCACGCACGTGCTCGACACCGCCCGCGGTCTGCCCGTGTCAGGCCTCTCCGTCCGTCTCGACCGCCGCCACGACGACGGCGCCTGGCAGCCGGTCGGGGACACTGTCACCGACGCCGACGGCCGCGTCCGCGGCCTGGCCGACGACGACGGCCCCGGCACCTACCGCCTCGTCTTCGCGACCGCCCCGATCAGCCCCTTCTTCCCTGAGGTCACCCTGACCTTCCGGGTCTCCGACGAGCCCCACCTCCACGTCCCCCTCCTGCTCAGCCCCTACGGCTATTCGACCTACCGCGGGAGCTAGCCTGCGTCTGCTGCCGCCCGGCCGGCGAGGGCCAGGTACACGACATCGCGGGTGAGCGGTAGGCGGGTGAAGCGGACCCCGGTGGCGTCGCGGACCGCGTTGGCCAGCGCCGGGGCCACCGGGTTGACCGGGCTCTCGCTCATCGGCTTTGCCCCCGCCGGCCCGATCGCATCGCTCGTCCGCGCGAAGTGGACCTCCGTCACCGGGACGTCCGCGAACGCCGGGATGTGGTACTCGCGCAGCGTCCGCGTCGTCACCCGGCCCGTCCCGTCGATGTCCAGATGCTCCGACAGCGCCGCCCCCAGCGCCTGCGCCACTCCGCCCTCGACCTGGGCGCGGCACTGGAGCGGGTTGACGACCGTCCCGGCGTCGGCCGCGTGGACGCTCTGGAGGATCCGGATCTCCCCCGTCCGCGGCAGCACGGCAACCCGGAAGCCCTGGACGTTGAACGCCACCGACCGGCGCAGGCCGTCGCTCGTGCCCTCCGCCGACAGCAGCGGACCGCCCCTGCCGCCCCGGGCGTCGATCATCTCTCGCAGCCGCCCGGCCGCCTGGAGCGTCGCCCCGCCCGCGACCACCGTCCCGGTCGACCCGAATGCCCCCGTGTCGTAGTCGACTCCGTCGGTGTCGGCCTGGACGACGGCGATCTGGTCGGCGGTCGTGCCCAACGCCGACGCAGCGAACTGCGTGTGGACGGTCGTCGTCCCGTTGCCGAACTCGGCCGTCCCCACGTGGAGCACGTAGCCACCACCCGCCCGCTCGGCGATCCTCGCGTGGGCCCGGTGGCCTCCCGGCGGCGTCGTGTCCAGCATCGAGATCCCGATACCCTCGCCGATCAGCCACTGATCGCCCGGCGGCGGATCGCCCCGCCCGCTTCGCAGGCCCGACTCGACGAGATCCAGGCACTCGGGCAGCCCGTAGCTCCCGAGCTCGACGTCGGCCGGGGCTCCCTCGATCGACGTCAGCGCGTCGTCGGGCCCGATCATGTTCGCCCGCCGGAAGGCGACCGGCTCGAGGTCGAGCCGCCGCGCCAGCTCGTCGAGGGCCGAGTCGACGGCGAAGACGAGCTGGCTGAGCCCGTACCCCCGGAACGCCCCGGCCGGCATCGTGTTCGTGTAGACCGAGACCCCGTCGACCTTCTTGTTGGCACACCGATACAGGCTGATCGACTCGCCGCACGCGTGGAAGAGGACGCCCGGCGCGTGGTTTCCGTAGGCGCCGGTGTTCGCGACGATCCCCACCGAGATCGCGGTCAGCCTGCCCGAGCGCCGCCCACCCAGCTTCACGCGCACACGCATCGGATGCCGACTCGTGGCCCCGAAAAACTCCTCCTCGCGCGTGAACTCGATCTGCACCGGGCGGCCGGTTCGCAGGGCGGCCAGCGCTACCACGTCCTCGGTCAGCATCTCCTGCTTGCCGCCGAAGCCGCCGCCCACCCGGCCGGTGAAGACGCGCACCCGTTCGCGGGGCAGGTTCAACACCCGGCAGAGCGCGTCGCGGGTGAGGAAGGGCGTCTGCGAGCTCGTCCGGACCACCAGCCGGCCGTCGGGGTCGATCCAGGCGATCGACGCGTGCGTCTCGAGGTGGACGTGTTGGACCCGGTGGATCTCGAAGGTCTCCTCGTAGACGGCGTCGGCCTCGGCGAAGCCCTCGGCCACGCCGCCGAGATGGCTCTCCACGGACGCCGCGATGTTCGTCCGGGCGTCGGCGATCCTCGCCGTCGGCGGCTTGTCGGCATGCAGCCGCGGGGCGCCGTCGGCGATCGCCGCCTGCGGATCGGTGACCGCCGGGAGGAGGTCGTACTCGACCACCACTAGCTCAGCCGCTCGCTCGGCCGTGGCGACCGAGTCGGCGACGACCGCGGCGACCCGCTGCCCTGTGAAGCGGACCACCCGATCGAGCAGGACGGTGTCGGCCGGGTCGTCGGTCTCGTGCTCGTGGCGCGCGGTCGAGTAGAGCTCGGCCGGCGCGTCGGTGTGCGTGAGGACGAGCTCGACCCCCGGCACCGCGAGCGCGGCGCTCGCGTCGATCCGCCGGATCACTGCGTGGGCGTGGGGCGAGCGGACGAGCTTCATGTGGAGGAGGCCCGCCGGCGCCGTGTCGAGTGTGAACTCCGCCCGCCCGGTGACGATCGCCGGACCCGCGGGCGCCAGGACCGACCGCCCGATCGCGTCCGACTCCGCCTCTGCCTCCGGAGTCGCGGCCCCTCGGATCGCAGCGGCGATCGAGCGGTACCCGGTGCACCGACAGAGGTTGCCCTTGAGCGCGCGCGGCAGGTCGGCCCGCTGGGCGTCGGTCAGGGCCGCCGCCGTCATGATCATCCCCGGGGTGCAGAAGCCGCACTGAAAGCCCTGGGCCTCGACGAACCGCCGCTGGAGCTCGCCGGCGGCGAGGCCGTGGATCGTCGTGACGCTCCGCGTCCGCGCGCGAAACGCCGGATAGATGCAGCTGTGGACGGGGATGCCGTCGACGTGGACGGTGCATGCCCCGCAGTCGCCGGCGTCACAGCCCTTCTTCACCCCGAAGCAGCCGTGCTCGCGCAGGAACGTCCGCAGGCACTGGCCCGCCCGCGGCTCCGCCTCGACGGTCGCGCCGTCGATCACCATGACAGCTCGGCACACACCTCGGCCGCGTACATCCGGGTCAGATGCTCCCGCCACTCCGGGTTCCCGTGGACGTCGTCGTGGTAGGGGAGCTCTGCCCGATCGAGGGCGCTCGCGAGCTCGTCGGCGTTCGGCGGCGAGTCGAACCGCAGCTGGACGGGGCGGGCGACGGCCGCGGTCACGGTGATCGCGAGGCTGCCGTCCTCGAGCGAGCGCCGGCCGATCACGACCGATGCCGATCGGCCCGCCGCGTTGAGCGAGAGCTGGCGGAAAGCCGTGACCGTTCGCAGGGCGGCCGCCGGGACGAACACCGACCGCAGGAGGGCTCCCCGGGGCAGCGCGTTGCGCCCGGGCCCCACCACGAAGTCGACGACCGGCATTCGCAGCTCTGTCCCGTCCGCAGTCCAGATCGTGCACCCGCCGTCCAGGGACGCCGTCAGCGAGGTCATCGGCCCGGCGGGGAGCGCCAGACAGATGTTGCCCCCGACCGTCGCCGTGTTCCAGACCTTGAACGACCCGAGCAGCGCGTCGCAGCACTGGGCGACCAGCCCGGCCGCCGGCCACGCGGTCGGCGGGCGCCACCGCGAGAGCTCGGCCAGAGTGCACGTCGCGGCGATCTCGACTCCCGCGTCCGTGGTCGCCAGCGACGGCCAGTCGAACGCCGTCAGGTCGTGCAGGCGGCGCAGTCGCGGCTGGGGCTCGGAGAAGAGCCACGTCCCCCCCGCGAGCCAGGCGTCGCCGTCGCGCCACCCGGCCTGGGCCTCCCGGCCGGCCGGGAGGACGTCGGTGATGGCGTTCAGGTCCAAGCGCGGGACTCCGCGTCGTCGCGGACCGACGCGGCCGCCTTCGCGGCTTTCCGTGCCAGCGTCTCGGCGTCGGCGGTGAGGAGCTGCCCCGACTCGACGATCGGCCGGCCGCCGACGAACAGCCGCTCGAGCCGCGGCGCGCCGAAGACGAGCGTGCACACCGGGTCGGGAATGCCCGCCCCCGCGAGATCGTCGACCCGCCAGAGCGCGACGTCCGCCAGTCGGCCGACCTCGAGCGATCCGAGCTCGCCGTCGCGGCCCAGGCAGCGGGCGCCTCCCCGTGTGGCCATGCCGAGCGCCTGGCGGGCGCTCAGGGCGAGCGGGCCGCCGCGCACCCGGGCCACGAGCAGCGCCTGGTGGAGCTCGTCGATCATCCGCCCCGACTCGTTCGACGCGGCCCCGTCGACCCCCAGCCCGACCGCTGCCCCGGCAGCCAGGAGGGCGGCGACCGGCGCCGCCCCCGACCCGAGCCGGCCGTTCGAGGTCGGGCAGTGGGCGACTCCCGTCCCGGTCGCGGCGAATCGCGCGACCGCCGGATCCGAGAGGTGCACGCAGTGGGCCATCCAGACGTCGGCGCCCAGCCAGCCGAGATCCTCGGCGTACTCGGCCGGCGACCGGCCGTAGGTGGCCTGACAGAACTCCTCCTCGTCGACGGTCTCCGCGAGATGCGTGTGAAGCCGCACGTCCCGCCGCCGGGCCAGCGCCGCCGCCTCGCGCATCAGCCCCTCGGTGACCGTGAACGGCGAGCACGGGGCGACGACGATCCGCGTCATCGAGTCGAACGACGGGTCATGCCAGCGGTCGATCGCCGCCTCCGTGGCCGCGAGGATCGCGTCCCGGTCCTCGACCACCGAGTCCGGCGGCAGTCCCCCCGCCGACTGCCCGAGGTCCATCGACCCCCGCGCCGGGTGGAAGCGCAGGCCGATCTCGGCCGCCGCCGTGATCTCCGCCTCCAGGCAGTCGCCGCCGCCGGCCGGAAACACGTAGTGGTGGTCGCTGCTCGTCGTGCACCCGGTCAGGGCCATCCAGCCGAGGTTCGCCGCGGCCGAGGCGTGGACGGTCTCCGCATCGATGTGCGCCCACAGCGGGTAGAGCGCCGTCAGCCAGCCGAACAGCGTCGTGTCCTGGGCCACGCCGCGGGTGATCCACTGGTAGAGGTGGTGGTGCGTGTTGACGAGGCCCGGGGTCACCAGGCACCCGGCCCCGGCGATCCGCTGCGCCCCGGCGTAGGCCGCCGGCGCCCGGCCGCTCCCGACCGCGGCGATCCGAGGCCCCTCGATCACGACGTAGCCATCCCGGTGCTCGGTCCCAGCGTCGTCGCACGCCCCGACGTAGCAGCCCTCGATCACGACGGCCTCGGTCACCCGGCGATCCTCGCAGCTCACCCGGAGGGAAGCGGCCCCGGCGGCGGTCGGCTGCCGGGAAGGACGGGCCGGTCGATCGGCGGCGGCGCGCGCATCGTCGCCGGGGCGCCGGCCACCGGGTCCGGGCCCGCGGCATCCCCCGTGACGGCGCCGTGGGCGAGAGCGGTCCGGATCGGTCCGGTTCGCGGCGGTATGCGCACCCAGTGGTTGAAGACCAGGTTGAGCAGGAACACGACGACGACAGTCGAGGTGATGCTCGAGCCGAAGATGACCTGGAAGTTCTGGGGGAACTGCTTGTAGAAGGTCGGCGAGACGGCGGGGATCAGGCCCACCGACAGCGACACGGCGATGATCAGCAGGTTGTGATTCCCGTCGAAGTTCACCTTGTGGAGGGTGCGGATGCCGATCGCCGTGACCATCGCGAACATCACGGTCGCGGCTCCCCCGATGACCGGGCCCGGAATGTCGGCGATCACCTGTCCGACCTTCGGGACCAGGCCGAGTACGAGCAGCAGCACTCCGCAGACGCTCACCACCCACCGGCTGCGGACGCCGGTCATGCCGACGATGCCGACGTTCTCGGCGTATGCCGTGTCGGGGAACGAGTTGGTGAAGCCGGCGAGCAGCGCCGAGAGCCCGTCGGTACGCAGGCCGCGTGCGAGGTCTGCGGGACTGACGTCGCGGTCGACCATCTCGCCGACCGCGAGCATGTCGGCAGTCGACTCGGTGTACGTGACGAGGATCACGATGCACATCGAGACGATCGCCGAGACCTTGAAGACCGGCGTCCCGAAGTGGAAGATCTTCGGCCCGCCGAACCAGGCTGCCGGGCCGACGCTCGAGAAGTCGAGCAGGCCCATCGGCCACGCCAGCAGCGTCCCCGCGACGATCGCCAGGAGCACGGCGATCTGGCTGACGAAGCCCGTGAACAACCGGGTGATGACGACGATCATCAGGATCACGAACCCGGCCAGGGCGATGTGGGAGACGGCGCCGAAGCTCGGAGACGTCGGGTCGTTCCCGGCGATCAGCCCGACATCGGCTCCGATCAGCGACAGGCCGATCACCGCGATCACCGTGCCGGTGACCAGCGGCGGGAAGAAGCGCAGGATCGTCGAGAACGGCTTGGCGATCAGGAGCCCGAAGACACCAGAGACGATCATCGCCCCGTAGACGGCGGGCAGCCCGTAGTTCTTGGCGATCGCGATCATCGGGCTGAGCACGGTGAACGTGGCGCCCGCGACCACTGGAAGTCGCACGCCGAAGAGCTTGCCGAGGCCGACCGACTGGATGATCGTGCAGATCCCCGAGACGATCAGGTCGGCGCCGATCAGGATGCCGATGTCGGCCTTGCCGAGGCCGACCGCCGGACCCACGATGAGCGGGACGGCGACCGCGCCGGCGTACATGATGAAGAGGTGCTGGACCCCGAGCGTGAAGAGCCGCTGGGGCGGGAGGACCTCGTCGACCGGATGCGGCTTCGCGGCCGAGCCGGCCGGCGGGTCCCCAGGCGGCGAGGGCGCGACGAGGGTCTGACTCATGGATGCCTCGATTGGGTGGTGCGCACGTGCGATGGCCTCCTGGCGGCGCGACCTGCGCTGACCAGCGTCAGCCTATGGAGGGCGTCGCGCGGTCGCTATGGACAGGCAGGCCAGACGCGTTTGGACAGCTGGCCGAGACGCGCCGCCACCGGCCGGGCCGTGGATAGCATGGACCCGGCATGGGCGTGATCCTCGGCACCAACCAGTACGGCAAGGCCGAGGTGCGGATGGTCACGGTCGCCCGCGACGGCGACCGCCACAGCCTCAAGGACCTCACCGTCGGCATCACCCTGTCCGGCGACCTCGAGGACGTCCACCTGACCGGCGAGAACACCAACGTCGTCCCGACCGACACCCAGAAGAACACCGTCTTCGCCTTCGCGAGGGAGGCGCCGGTAGGTGAGATCGAGGACTTCGCCCTCCGGCTCGGGAGGCACTTCGTCGGCTTCGAGCCGATCCACCGCGCCCGGGTCAAGATCGAGGAGGCCGGTTGGCGGCGGATCGACGTGGACGGCGTCCCCCACGACCATTCCTTCGTCCGCGGCGACTGCGAGGTCCGCAGCGCGATCGCCGTCTGCGAGGCCGAGGCCGAGTGGGTGCTCTCCGGACTCTCGGATCTGGTCCTGCTGAAGTCGAGCGGCTCCGAGTTCCGCGGCTTCATCACCGACCCGTACACGACGCTGCGGGAGACCGGCGAACGCATCCTCTCGACCGCCGTGACCGCCCGCTGGCGCCACGCGACGGCCGCCCCGGCCGCCACGGCCGCCGGTGGCTGGCGGGAGTCATTCGAGGCGACGCGGGCACTGCTGCTCGAGCGGTTCGCCGCCACCCACAGCCGCTCGCTCCAGCAGACGCTCCACGCGATGGCCGAGGCCGTGCTGACCGAGCGACCCGAGGTCGTCGAGATGCGCATGTCGATGCCCAACCGCCACCACTTCGTCGTCGACCTCGCGCCCTTCGGCCTCAAGAACGACAACGAGATCTTCCGCGTCGAGGACCGGCCCTACGGGCTGATCGAGGCAGCCGTCGCGGTCGCCGGGGCACCCCCGGCCGGCCCCGCCTGGGAGCCGTACCCGCTTCTCTAGGCGCATGGCCGGCTTCGACCTCATCGTCCGCGGCGGGCGGATCGCGACCGAGCCGGGAGCTCCGGTCCGCGACCTGGCGGTCCTCGACGGAGTCATCGCCGAGATCGCCGACGCGGTCGACGGTACGGCCGACGAGGAGATCGACGCCACCGGCCTGCACGTCCTGGCCGGGGGGATCGACCCCCATGTGCACCTCGACGACCCCGGACGCACCCACTGGGAAGGCTTCGCTCGGGGCACGAGCGCGCTTGCGGCCGGGGGCGTCACGACGGCGATCGACATGCCGCTCAACGCGAGCCCGCCGACGGTCGACGCCCGCAGCTTCGACCTCAAGCTAGCCGCCGGCCGCGAGTCCTCGCGGATCGACTTCGCGCTCTGGGGCGGCCTGATCCCGGGCAACCTCGACGACATGGACGACCTCGCCGCCCGCGGCGTCGCCGGCTTCAAGGCCTTCATGTGCCACGGCGGCCTCGAGGACTTTCCGCCGGCCGACGACCTGACCCTCTACGAGGGCATGCGGCGGGCCGCCGGGCTCGGGCTGCTCGTCGGCGTCCACGCCGAGAACGAGACGATCACGCGCGCGCTGACCGCCCGCGCGCGGGCCGCCGGGCGTCACGCGATGGCCGACTGGGCGCAGGCGCGGCCGATCGTCGCCGAGACGGAGGCGATCCGCCGGGCGATCGGGCTGGCGGAGGAGACCGGCTGCGCGCTCCATGTCGTCCACGTCTCGACCGGCCGGGGCGTCGCCCTGGTCGTGGAGGGGCGCGCGCGAGGGGTCGACGTGACGTGCGAGGTGTGCCCCCACCACCTGATCCTGACCGAGGAGGACGCCGAGCGCCTGGGCATGATCGCCAAGTGCGCGCCGCCCCTGCGGCCGGCGGCCGAGGTCGCAGCGATGTGGCGGGCGTTGATCGCCGGGGAAGTGGCGATGGTGGTCTCCGATCACTCGCCGGCACCGGCCGCCGCCAAGCTCGGCGACGACGTCTTCGCGGCGTGGGGCGGGATCGCCGGCGGCCAGTCGACGATGGAGCTGCTCCTGACCGAGGGGTGCGCGACCGGCAGGCTTCCGCTGCACCGCGTCGGGGAGCTGTTCGCCGCGGCCGCCGCCCGGCGCTTCGCCCTGCCGGGGAAGGGCCGGGTGCAGCCGGGCTACGACGCCGACCTCGCGTTGGTCGACCTCGACGATGTGCGCTCACTCCACGAGAGCGAGCTCCTCCAGCGCCACGCCTACAGTCCGTTCGCCGGGCGTACGCTGCGCGCCCGGGTCGTCCGGACGATCCTGCGGGGCCAGACGATCAGCCGGCTCGGCCGGCCGGCTGCGGCGCCGCCGATCGGGCGCATGCTCGACGTCCGGCCGCGGGCACGCGCGTGAGCGATCGCAGCGCCGGGGGTGACCGCGGCGCCAGGGGCCGCGGCGGCGCGAGAGGCGTTGCGTACACGGTTTTGACGCCGGCCAACCACTACGCGTGCCGGCTGCCGAACCTGCCGGGGGCGGAGGTCGTCAAGCTCGTCACGCCCCGCCTGGCGCCGGCCCGGTTCGCCGAGTACCTCGTCGGACTGCCCCCCGGCGGGGGTACGTCTGACCCGGCCGCACCAGGATTCGAGACCTTCCTGTACGGGCTCGCGGGCAAGGTCGTGGTGGATGCCGGCGAGGACGGGGTGCTGCCCCTCGGCCCGGGCGGGTTCGTCTATCTGCCGGCGGCGACCGGGTTTGCGCTGCGTGGGGATCCGGGCGCGGCAAGTCGCCTGCTTTGGCTCAAGCGCCGGTACGATCCATTCCCCGGCGTCGACGCACCGGGGCTCGCGGCGGGCCACCGCGGTGACGAGGCCTTCGAGGACACCGCGGTCCGGGGCCTGCGCCGGCGAGAGCTCCTCGACCCAGCCGATCCAGGCTTCGACTTCAACATGAGCCTGCTGGCCTTCGAGCCGGGGATTGACCTCGGGAAGATCGAGATCCACGACGAGGAGCACGGGCTGTACATGACCGCCGGCGGCGGCGACTACCTCCTCGACCGGGATCGCCACGCCGTCGTGGAGGGGGATTTCATCTACATGGCGCCGTACTGTCCCCAGGGCTTCGAGGCAGGCGATGACGGCGGGGCGGAGTATCTCCTCTACAAGGACGTCTACCGCGACGGCTTCTGAGCTCGATCGCGCGGATTAGGCGGCCGCCTGGGAGAGCCGGTCAGGCCGGCGCTTCGGAGAGCCGGGTCAAGCGGTCGCCTCGGAGAGCCGGGCGAGCACGCCGGTGAGGACGTCGACGCCGGCGTCGATCTCGTGGGGGGCGGTGTATTCGTCGGGGTGGTGGCTGATGCCGCCGGCGCTCGGCACGAAGATCATCCCGATCGGGACCTCGCGGCCGAGCACCATCGCGTCGTGGTAGGCGCCGCTGACCATCCGGCGGTAGGGCCTCCCGAGGTCCTCGCAGGCCGCGAGCGTGGCGTCGATCACGAGGTCGCTGCAGGCGGCCGGCTCATCCTTGGCGATCGCCTCGACCTCGAGCCCGAGCCCTCGGCGGGCGCAGAGCTCCTCGGCGGCGGCCAGCAGCCCGTCGACGACGGCGGCGCGTGCGGCCCCGTCGCTGTCGCGGATGTCGACTTCGAGCTCGACCTCGCCGGGCACGATGTTGATTGCCCCGGGCCGGGCGCGGATCACGCCGACGGTGCCGACCGTCGTTCCGCTCGGCGAGCCGATCGCCAGGCGCTCGAGCGCCACCATCAGCTCGCTCGCGCCGGCGAGCGCGTCATGGCGAAGGTTCATCGGGGTAGCGCCGGCGTGGTTGGCCTCCCCGCGCAGGATCATCCGTAGCTCGTGGGGCGCGGCGATCCACGTCACGACGCCGATCGTCTCGCCGCTGGCCTCGAGCACGCCGCCCTGCTCGATGTGGAGCTCGACGAAGGCGTGCACCTCGGCAGGATCGATCGTGGCCTCGTGGATCCGTGCGGGGTCGAGGCCGACGGTCCGCATCGCCTGCGCCACGGTTACCCCGTCGCGGTCGACGAGCCGGTCGAGGATCTCCGGCGTGAGCTGGCCGACCATCGCCCGGCTTCCGATGCAGCCGGCGGCGAAGCGCGGCTCCTCACCGGCGATGCCCCAGACCTCGATCGAGCGTCGGGGCCGCAGGCCCTGCTCGCGCAGGAGGTGGACCGCCTCGATCCCGCCGATCACGCCGAGCACGCCGTCGTATGCGCCGGCGTTGAGGGTCGTGTCGAAATGAGAGCCGGTGAGGACCGCCGGGGCAGCGGAATCGGTGCCTTCCCAGCGACCGATGATGTTGCCGGCGGCGTCGACGCGGACGCCAAGGCCGGCCGAGCGCATCAGCTCGGCGACGTACTCGAGGCTCGCGTGGTATTCCGGCGTGTAGACTTCGCGGGTGATCCCGCCGGCGTCCGGGACGGAGTTGAAGGTCGCGAGCCGGGCAATCGCCGCGTGCACTCGTGGGTGTGCCTGCGCGGCCGTCACGCCTCGATCCTAACGGCCGCGTGGTGGGACCATTCGGCACATCGGGGTCGGGATAATTTCGACGTACGGGCCATATTTGGGGCGGGTGCGGACTGTCACGATCGGGTGCGTGCATCGGCTTTCAACCTAGGAGGCCCCAAGTGGCGACGCAACTGGACAGAGTGGCGACACCGCCCGTCGACCGGGTACCGCCGGCCGGTCCCGAGCATGAGGGGCTCGCCGGGAAGGCGGCGATCAAGCCCGACTACGACCCCCGCCTCACGAACGAGGACCTGGCTCCGCTGAAGGAGCAGAAGTGGGGCACGTACAACATCTTCGCGTTCTGGATGTCCGACGTGCACTCGGTCGGCGGGTACGTCACCGCGGGCAGCCTGTTCGCGCTGGGGCTCGCAGGGTGGCAGGTGCTTGTCGCGCTGCTCGTCGGGATCTCGATCGTCAACGTCTTCTGCAACCTCGTCGCCAAGCCGTCGCAGGCGACGGGCGTGCCATACCCGGTGATCAACCGGAGCGTGTTCGGGGTCAGGGGGGCGAACATACCGGCGATCATCCGCGGGCTGATCGCGGTGTGCTGGTACGGGATCCAGACCTACCTCGCGTCGGCCGCGCTCGATGTCGTGCTGCTCAAGCTGTTCCCCGGCCTCACGCAGTACGAGTCGCTCGCCAACTACGGGTTTCTCGGGCTGCCGCTGCTCGGGTGGGGCAGCTTCGCGTTCCTCTGGATCCTCCAAGTCCTCGTCTTCTGGCGCGGCATGGAGTCGATCCGACGGTTCATCGACTTCTGCGGCCCGGCCGTCTACGTCGTCATGTTCCTGCTATGCGGCTACATGATTCAGAAGGCCGGCTTCAGCGCGATCAACCTGAACCTTGGTCACGTGACCAAGCACGGCTGGGCGGCAGTCGGGGTCACGCTCAGCGCGGTTGCCCTCGTCGTCTCGTATTTCTCGGGTCCGATGCTCAACTTCGGCGACTTCTCGCGGTACAGCAAGTCGTTCAAGTCGGTGAAGAGGGGCAACTTCTTCGGCCTACCGTTGAACTTCGTGGCGTTCTCGCTGCTCGTCGTGATCACCGCGTCGTTGACGATCTCGGTCTACGGGAGCCTGATCACCGATCCGGTGCAGACGGTCGCGCGAACCAACTCGACCTTCGCGATCATCCTCGGGGCGCTGACGTTCACGATCGCGACGATCGGGATCAACATCGTCGCGAACTTCATCTCGCCGGCGTTCGACTTCTCGAACGTCAGCCCGCAGAAGATCAGCTGGCGGATGGGCGGCATGATCGCCGCGGTCGGATCGGTTTTGATCACGCCGTGGAACCTGTACAACAACCCGACCGTGATCCACCTGACGCTCGACTCCCTCGGCGCCCTGATCGGGCCGCTGTTCGGCGTGCTGATCGCCGACTACTACCTGGTCCACAAGCAGAAGGTCGTCGTCGACGACCTGTTCACGATGAAGCCGACTGGTGCCTACTGGTACAGGAAGGGCTACAACCCGGCTGCGATCTTCGCCGTGATCGGCGCCGGCGCGGTCGCGCTGTTCACGGTGCTGTTCAACGGCTCGGTCCACGGCCTGAGCCTCTCGGGCATGAAGACGGCGTCTGACTACAGCTGGTTCATCGGCTGCGGCCTGGCGTTCGCGGGCTATCTCCTCCTCGCGACGAGAACCCGGCTCGCGGTCGTCAACGCCTCCGGCGCGCCCGTCTCCGGGGGGAGCGCCAAAGAGGCTCTGACCTGAGCCAATCCGAGCTGGCGCGCGACGTCCCCTAGCGCCGGCGAGTGACGGACGGGCTCGCCGTTGAATTCCAGCTGCACCCAGTCGCCGACGTGTCCGAGCCACGTCACCTCGATCAGCCACTCGGCGCCAGCGACGAAGGCAGTATTGCAGCGGCACCGCCACCACAATGCTCGGCGTGCGCACGGCCAACGCGCCGTGGAGCACACGCCCCAGGCCCGGTACCACTCGCACGCCAGCCGCCCCGGGGGGCGCCTGCCCGGCCTCTTCGGCGGAGATCCGGCGGCAACCAGGCTTCCACAGCCTCCCGCGACCCCGGACGGTCACGACGCGTTGAGTTAAGTTGGGGTTGAGGCCCGACGCTTCCCCACTTGGACTTGGTCCGCGTCGTCGAGGAGGCACAGGCCGGCACGGATATCCGAGAGGCTCGGTTGCCCGTGAATCGCCACAGTGAGTGCGCCTGCAACGAGCCCGTGGCCAATGCTCCGCAGCTGTCCCGGCAGCTCCTCGCGAGCCAGCGGGAAGATCCCGTTATCGAGTAGCAGTGCGCGTGCGAGCGACGTCAAGGTGGCACGCAGCTGGTCCTGAGCTGCGTCTCGGTCGGCCATCTTGACAAGCTGTTCGGCGAGTCGCTGCATCTCGGTCAGCCGCCTGAATTTCGCGCCGGCGTCCGGCCAGATGAGCTCTGTCCCGACCGCACGGAGTCCTGCTCTGAAGATGCCGTCGTCCACGAGGATGCATCCGAATCGGAGCGTCCACTGAACGAAGTCGTCTCCTGCATGCAAGCGAACCCAGAAGCCGGTGGCGTCGACAAAGTGAACATCGACGTCGCCCGCTAGATCGCTCGTCTTGAAGCGCGGCCCGACGACGTGGTAGTCAAGATCGCTGATGTCCGTCCGGCAGTTACGCGCCGTCGATCCTGTGAGCGCAACGGCGTGCGCCTCCGATTCGCCGGCACGACGGACGATCTCGCTGGTGATCTCGCGTTGCGTCAGGGTTTGATTTTGAGCCGCCCGGAGCCGGTCGGCCGCAAGCTTCGCGCTCCAGACCCGGTCGTCAGACCATGTATCGTCGAGTCGCTGCCACGCTGTTTGAGGATGCTTGGCGACCGTCCTCATGGTCCGGCCTCGGCAGCCTGCACGAGCACTTCGACGCGGTCAAGAATCTCCCCAAGGGTCTCGTCCAAGTCCGGCTCGTCGCCTTCTTACCAGATGTCCTTGCGGGCCCGATTGAGCTCACGCAAGAGCGGACCGAAGTCGTCCGACAGGAGCCCTCGTTCGTACAGCTCGGTCGCTGCGTCTGCCTTTCGGCCATGGTGCTTCCTAGTCTCGATGTCGTGACAGTCCGCGATCGCCACCACCGCAGCCTCCGCGGCGTAGAAGAGTGCGCTGATCGCATCCTTCTCGCGGCCTTCCTCGAGATCCCGTCGCGCCGACTCGCAATGCTCGCGCGCGAGCTGGCGCTTCGTCTTGGGAGACACGAACAGCATGCTACGCCCGCGTCGGCGTCGTCGAAGCTTCCCGAGTCGCTCCGCCGACGCTACGAAGCAGCTCCGTGACCAAGGCAACTCGGCTTCTTGCAGGCGTCGGCACGCGCAGGAGAAAGGCATAGGGCCACGACGCGGATCAGGGATCCTCCGAGTGCACGGACGTTGCTCGCCACGCTGCTCGCGATCTAGGGTGACATCTGCCACGACGTGATCGCGGCGCCGACGGGGCCCGCGAGCTCGCCGATGGACCGGGCGCTCCCGACTCCCAAGCGGAATTGGCCGTAGGTCAACCTCCCGTTGAGCAGTCTCAGCGACTCGAGGAGGCGATCGGCAAAACGGCTGCCGGCCAACGGCTCAAGAGCTGGTCGCTGCTGCCGACGCGACCCTCCGCGATCGGAAGCCCCGCGCGCGCCCCGCCCGCGCCACCGGGCCGACGGCAGCCCAACCGCGCAAGTTCGGCGCCAGCGCGTATGGAGGGTTTCTACAAACTGGGGCAGAGCAGGCGAAACAAGATCCGTCCGGAGGGTGCCCCATCGTGGTGCACGATGCCCGATCCAACGAAGGACTCAACCTTCGAAGAGCTGGCCAGGCGATGGCTGGGAACGCTTATGGCCGCCATGCTGCGTGCGGTTCACAATCCGGTCCTCGCCCACGACCTGTCGACCGAGGTGGTGGCGGCGGCGCGTTACGAGTGGGTCTCGTTGCCAACCGGCGACGAGGCGCTCGACGAGTTCCTGCAAATCGGCGTGCGCGTGTTGGCCGACGCCGCGACCACAGGACGGGTTCCCGCGGTCGAGCGACGTCGCTATCGCGAGCCGGCCTCGCATAGGCTGACCGCCGTCGAGCAGCATGAGATCGTCAGGCTCGCCGAGCAGGTTCTCGACCTCCCGCTCGCAGCGCGCGCAACAGCCGACGCGCTCAAACGGACCGCACCCCCACCCCATGCGATCCGCAACCTCAAGCCGTCCGGCTTGGTCGACGTCGAGCCGCTCGCCGATCGATCCGGAGACCGCGATGCCTGCTGAGCTCTCGGCCGGACTGCTGACGGCCTGCCTCGAGCTGTCCGGCGTCCTCGACGAACGTGTCGACCGTCCCACGCCCGCGACGAATGGCGTGGGAGCGGGCCAGGATCGCCTCGGTGCTCATCAGGTTCTGCGCTACGCGATCTCCGAAGAGGCGGAGACGTACCGGCGCATCATGCGCGTGCTCTACCTCGAGCATCAGGCGTTCGGACTCCGCCTCCGCCCGGCCCAGGTGGGCGACCGCCTGCGCGAGCGCTACGAGCTCCCGATCGCGCATTCCGTGGTCGAGGAGCGGCTGGACACGCTGAGCCGGTGGGGCGCGGTCAGCCGTGACCACGACGCGGCCCTCGCCTCGTCGGCCGCGGAGTGGCGGCGCAACCGCTACACGTACGACCTCGCCCCGGCCGGACGACTCACGGAGGATCTGCTCGCCCAGCTCGACGACCTCGGCGAGGAGATCGGGCGGCTGGACACCTCGCGGCTGCCGGCGATCCGCGACGCCCTGGCGCGACTCCACGGCGAGCTCGAAGCCGAACATCCCGACGGGACGCGCCTGCGCCAGCTGCTCGAACGGCTGCTCGCTGAGGTCGAGGCCCTGCACAAGGGGGCGCTCACCTTCATGCGCTCGCTCGGGGACCTGATGCGGACGGTCGAGCGGGTCGGCGAGGCAGAGTTCGAGCGCGGCAAGGGCGCATTGCTCGAGCATCTCCAGGGCTTCCGGCAGAGTCGTCGTGTCCACTCCGCCGAGATCCTCGACCTGATCGAGAAGATCGACACCGCCGGAGTCGACGGCCTGATCCGGCGGATCGTCGAGGCGGAGACGTTCGTCTCGCTGCCCGGCGGCGCCACCGTCCCGCAACAGCAGCAGCGTCGCCGCGATGAGCTCAGCGGACGCTGGAGCGGACTGCGGGCGTGGTTCGTCGGCGATGAGGGGTCCGGGTCGCCGTGGCGCGCGCTCAACGACCAGATCGTCGATGCCGTCCGCGCCGTGCTCGCGATCGCGGAGCGACTGATCGAGCGGCGGTCGGTGCGGGTCGACCGCGCCGGGGTCCTGCTGCACCTTGCCGGACTCGTCGCGACGGCACGGCCCGGCGAAGCGTCGGCCTGGGTGCGGGGGGCATTCGGGCTGCGCACACCACGTCACGTCGGCGCGCCCGACTCGGCCGCCGACGCCGAGCAGATCGTCGACGCCGGGCGAGTCTCCTGGCGAGCGGCCCCACCGGCCGCGGTCGTGGCGCACCTCCGCACGCCCGGCGCGCGCACGCCCGGAACCGGGCGAGGAGCGAAGGTCGTCGACCTCAGCGAGGGCCGACGTCGATGGCACGAGCGCCGCCGGTGCGAGCGCCGGGAGCTCGACGACCTGCTCATCCGCATGCGCGCACGCGGTCCGATCGCGCTGTCGACCCTCGAGTCGGTCGACACCCACGAGTTCCGCCACCTGCTCGCCTGGATCGGACGTGCCTACGAGGCGCCGGCGGGACCCGACGGCCTGCGTCGGGCGAGCTCGACCGACGGAAGCGTGACGATCCTCCTGCGGGCGCCGGCCGATCCCGTGCGCGAGCGGGCTCGGGTCCGCGCTCCCCACGGGACGCTCGACCTGCCCGACTTCCGCCTCGAGGTGGTGGGCCGGTGACGGCGGCCGAGATCGACGCGGGCGAGGAACGCACGCGGGCGTTGCGCGCCCTGCTGAGCGGCGCATTCCTCGACGCCGAGGACCCCGACTACACGCTCGTCCGCCGCCACGAGCGCGACCTCGCCGGCATCCTCCAGTCCACCTTCGGCTATCAGCTGGAAGTCGGCAGCACCGCTGCGCGAGCATCCGGTCCGCCAACCCCGGACGGGCTGCGACGGCCGATCCGCGTGCCGCCGACCTCGGTCAGCGGTCGGCGTCGACCGGTCGACGAGTGGCCGGCGCTCGACGATCGCGGATGTCTGGTGCTGCTGCTGACGCTCGCCTCGCTTGAGCGCGGTGGCCGACAGATCGCGCTCGCCGACCTCGCGCTGGAAGTCGAGCGCACCGGCGCGGACGTCGATCCACCGATCACAGTGGACTTCCGCGAACGCCGCGAACGCGCGGCGTTCGCCGACGGCCTGGAGATCCTCTGCGGATGGGGCGTGCTCGAGCACACGTCCGGCTCGCACGAGAGCTATGCGCGCCGGGAGCAGGGCGACGACGAGGCGCTGTTTACGATCGACCGCCGCCGGCTGGCTATGCTCGTGCGCGATCCCGCCGGCACGCTCGAGGCCAACACGCTCGAAGCGCTGGTCGATGAGTCGTCGCGCTATCCGCCGACCCCGGAGGGGGAGAACCGCGCCCGCTTCGAACGCTTGGCACGGCGACTGACCGAGGACCCAGTGCTCCTGCTCGATGACCTCGACGAGGCCGATCGCGCCTACTTCGTCGGCCAGCGGTCGCGGGTCGAGCGAGCCGTGGGCGCTGCCACCGGCTACCAGGTGGAGCGACGCGCTGAGGGCAGCGCCGTGATCGTCGGCGACCGCTCGTTCACCGACATTCCGTTCCCGACGAACGCGACGGTCAAGCAGGTGGCCCTGCTGCTCTGCGACACACTCGCGGCAACCCCAGCCGGTGAGATACTCAGCGGCGAGGCGGTCCGCGACGCTGTCCACGACCTGATCGCCGCGCACGGCACGCACTGGGGACGCGAGGCCAGCGACCCGGTCGGGGTAAGCGCGCTGACCGAAGCGGCCACGCAGGTGCTCGCGGACGTCGGGCTGCTGCGCCGGCCCGATGGCGGCGGAATTGCCCCCACCCCGCTCGCAGCACGCTTCCGATCGCCCACGATCCGGGCCGAAGGGACGCCGCGATGAGCGCCGACGCCCGCCGCTGGCGTCCACGCCGGGCGGGGATCATCAACCTCTACGAGTACGCCGACCAGACCTTCGATTTCGCTGGAGGACGTCTACTTCTGCGGGGTCACAACACGTCCGGCAAGACCAAGGCGCTCGAGCTGCTACTGCCGTTCTGCCTGGACGGCGACATCCACCCGCGTAAGCTCGACCCGTTCGCGTCGGGATCCAAGGACATGAAGTGGAACCTCGTCGGCTGCGTCGACCAGGACCAGCGGATCGGCTACGTGTGGCTGGAGTTCGAGCGGATCGACGAGGCCGGCGCTAGTCAGCGGCTGACGGCGGGAATCGGGATGCGGGGCCATCGCGCGCTCCCGCAGATCACGAGGTGGCATTTCATCGTCCGCAACCGGTCTGTGGGCTCCGACCTCGACCTGATGCGCAGCGACGAGCCGATCGGCAAGGCGGAGCTCGTCGCGCGTCTGGGCGACGACGGCGAGGTGCTGGACGGACCGCGCGACTACCGCGCCCGCCTGCGCGAGCTGCTGTTCGGCTTCGCGAGCGACGAGCAGTACCAGACGATGCTCCGGCTGATGCTTGACCTCCGCCGGCCCCACCTGTCGAAGACGCTCGATCCCGACGGAGTGGCCCGTCAGCTTTCGGCCGGCCTGCCGCAGATCGACGAGAGCCTGATGCGGCGGCTCGCCGGCGGACTCGAGCAGATCGAGACGCTCGAGCACGGCCTGACCCGCCTGCGGGACGTCCGCGAGCGGGCCCGGCGCTTCCACCAGCGGACGTACGCCGCGTACACGCGGGCCGTCGTCCGAGAACGCGCCGATGCCGTGCGTCAGTCGCAGACTGCCGTCGAGAGCGCTGCCGAGGTCGTCCGCGAGGTGACCGCGTTGCTCGAGGCCACCCGACAGGAGGCGCATGACGCCGTGACCCGTCGTGATCGCGCCGATGCGGACACCGCGCGCCTGTCGGCCGAGGAGCGCGCGATCATCAGCTCGGCGTCCTGGTCGTCGGTGGCCGAGGTCGAGGCCCTCCGCGGCGGCGTCGAGGCCCAGCGAGCCGCGGCCCGGGCGGCGCGTGACCACGCCGACGACGCCGCGTCTGCCGCGAGCGAAGTCGAGGCCGAGCTGATCACTGCGCGCGCGGCGGCGGTCGAGGAGCACACACGCGCCGAGAATGAGCTGAGCCGCGCCCTGACGCTCGCCGAGCACGCCGGCCTGACTCGGGAGAATCGCCTGGCGGCCGACCGCTTGCGCGACGGGACCGTCCCGCCGAAGACATGGGGCGAGATGGCCCGCGGCGTGGCCGGCGACTGGCGCGATGTCCTCCATCGTCATCGCGGGCTCCTGCGCGAGGCCGAACGGGCATCCGAGGAGGCCTCGCGGGCCCGTGAGCACGAGCGAGAGCGGGCCGTGCGCGTCGAGGAGACCGCCAGCCGCCGGGCCGCCTGCGAGGAGCAACTCGAGGAGTTGCGGGCGGCCGTGACCGCGATCTTCGTCGACTGGCGCGAGGCGCTCGTGGAGCTCAGCGTCGACGACGAGTCAGCCGACGCCGCGCTTGAGCTGGTCTACGCCGGACGCGACCCATCCCCGGCGCTTGTGACGCACGTCGACCGTGCGCGGACGGCGCTGGCCGACATCCGTTCATCTCTGGCCACGTCCGGTCGGCTCGCCGGCGAGGCGATCGAGCGGGCCGAGCTGGAGGTCGGGCAGCTGGCGGACCTGCGGGAGGAGGGCCCCAGGGGACCTGTGTGGGCCCGTTCGGATCGGGCAGTCCGGGCCGGTGCGCCGCTGTGGCGGCTGGTCGACTTCCAGGCTGGCGTAGCGGCGAATGAGCGGGCGGGACTCGAAGGTGCGCTGGAGGCCTCGGGTCTGCTCGACGCGTGGATCACGCCGAGCGGGACGATCGAGGATCCCGTCCTAGCCGATGTCGTGCTCGTCGGCGGCGGGCCGGTCGGCGGCGACACGCTGGCCGGCGCGCTCGTGCCGGTCGACGATGGGGCTGTCGCGAGCGACGCGGTGGCGCGCCTGCTGGGCACGATCGGGCTCGGGGCCCGTGACTCGGGTCCGTGGGTCGACCTCGCCGGACGCTTCGCGCTCGGCCCGCTCGCCGGTCGCGGGGCCAAGCCCGAGGCCGAGCACGTCGGCGCCGCCGCCCGCGAGGCACGGCGCGCCCGCCGCACGGCGGAGCTCCGCGAGGAGATCGCGCAGCTCGAGGGGGAGATCGCCGCAATCGAGGCCGAGATCGCCGGGATCGATCTGCGGCGCGCGATGCTCGACGGGGAGTTGGCCGGGCTCCCGACCAGCGAGGCGATCCCGGCCGCGATCGACGCGACGCGCGTCCTCTCCCACCAGGAGGCGCAGGCATCGCGCGAGCACGACCGTGCGGTGGCCCAGGCCCGCGAGGCCGCCGACGCCGAGGTCGCAGCCGACGCCGCGCGGCGCGAGCATGCGGCCGGCCACGGCCTGCCGCCGCGCGTCGATGAGCAGGTCCTCGACCGGATGCGCCAGGCGAGCGCCGAGCTCGGCGGCATCGTCTCGGCCGTGTCCCACGCGTGGACGCAGGCCGCCAGCCAGGCTGAGGCGGCGAGCGGTCTGGCCGCCCGCCTTACGAGCGCGTCGGCCGCGGCACAGGAGCGGGGTCGCGGTGCGCGCGACCAGGAGGCCGAGGCCGAACGTCTGGAGGCCGAGCATGCGGCCCGCGAGGACGCGCTCGGGTCGACTGGCGAGGAGCTCCGCCGGCGTCACGCGGAGATCGGAGTCGAGCTGCGCGACGGTCGTGCCGCGGCCCGCGAGGCGGCAGCCGTAGCGCAGGACGCGCTGGTCAAGGCCGCGGGTCTCGAGCGCGACGTGACCAGCGCGACAGGCGAGCACGAACGGTCGCGCGCCGGGCGCGAGCAGGCGTGCGCGGACTTCTCCAACCTGGGCGGCGTCGGGATCCTGGGCCTCGTGCTGGGCGAGCAGATTCCCGCGGACGTCGAGCGCGCGGCGACGTGGACGGTCACCCGGGCGCTCGACGTGGCGCGGGCGCTGCCGGCCGAGCTGCTGTCGGTGCGAAGCTCGTCGGCCGAGCTGGCCGTCGAGGTGCAGCGGGCGATCCAGCTGCTTGACAGGGAGCTCGCCGAGGCCGACATGGGCGCGTACATCAGCCGTGGAGCGGACGGGCTGCAGCTCGTCACGATCACCGAGGGCGGCGGCGAGCAGACGCTCTCGGAGGCACTCGACGGGCTGGAGGCCGAGATCGCCGATCGCGAGCAGATCCTCACCGCGGAGGAGCGGCGCGTGTTCAACGACGCCCTCGTCGAGGAGATCGCCGACCACCTGCGCCAGCGGATCCACGAGGTGCGCGGGCGCGTCGATCAGATGAACCGAGTCCTCGGTCGGAGTCCGACCGCCGCCGGGCGAATCGTCGAGCTCGACTGGCAGCCGCTGGATGGCGACGAGGGAACGCAGAGGACGGCGCTCGCCCTCGTCCGCCGGGACGTTCGCCGCGTCCAGGGCGAGGCGCGCGAGGAGCTCGTCGCGTTTTTCCGCGGCCAGATCGAGCGTGCCCGGCGCGACCATCAGGCGGGGCAGGCGCCACGGCCGATGGGCGACATGCTGATGGATGCGTTCGACTACCGCGGGTGGTTCGCGTTCGGTCTCTACGAGCGGGGCGAAGCCGGGCGAGTCCGCTTGACGAAGCGGCGGCATGCCGTCGGGTCCGGTGGGGAGCAGTCGGTTCTGATCCATCTGCCGCTGTTCGCGGCGGCGGCCGCGCTGTACGGGGACGCGTCAGCGCCGCGGCTGATCATGCTCGACGAGGCGCTGAGCGGGATCGACGACGAGACGCGCGAACGCGTCCTCGCTGCGACCGTCGCTTTCGACCTCGACGTGGTCATGACGTCCCACGAGCTGTGGGGGACGTATCGGTCGGTCCCGCAGCTGTCGATCTACCAGCTCCACCGGGAGAACGGCACGTTCGGCGTACACGCGATCCCGTTCCTGTGGGACGGCGACGTCCTGCGGGAGCTCGAACAGACGGAGCTGCTCCTCTGATCGGCGACATGCCGCTGGACCCGGCGCTGCACAGGACGCTCGTCCGCGCGCGGGAGCGACGCGAGCGGCGCGGCGCCGCTGGAGACGCGACGTTCACCCTGGAAAACCTGTCCGACGCCGAGGCTCTGGCCCTCGACGGCCTGCTGTCACCGAAGAAGACCGTACTGCCGTCGACGACACGGCGGTTCTCCGTCTCGGCGCTGGAAGCCGGTCTGCGGCAGATCGGGATCGACCCGCGGGAAGCCTACGAGGCCGTCGGCGACGGACGGCTGCGCGACCGTCCGGCGGAGCGCGCGGCCGCCCAGCGTGGGCGGGAGCGGTTCCACGAGTGGGTGCTGGCGCACCCGACGGGACGCGCGCGCCCGGCGATCGGTGCTTGGCTGGCCGACGCCGCAAGGCAGGGACGCATCACTGCCGAGCTGCGACCGATCGTCGAGCGGGCGCTCCGGATCGTGGACTCCCTGCCGCCGCAGGTGCCGGTCCAGCGGTCGGTGCTCGCAGCTCGACTGATCGACGACGACCCGCACGCGCTTGATCCGGGGACCGCCCTGCACTCACTCGTCGTGTCGCTGCTCGCTGCAGACGGTTGTATGGAGAGCGGCACGCCGCCGCGTGCGGTGTGGGCCAACTGGGGTGTTCAGGTCGACTCGATCTCGTCGCACGTCGCTGCCCTCAACCTTCCGCTGCTCGGCGACAGCCGGCTGGCGCAGACAGCGAGGCTCCTGCGCGGGACAGCGATGGTCCTCACGCACGGCCAACTGACCGCCGGCGAGCTACGCTGGCCGGGGGAGGTCCACTGCTTCACGTGCGAGAACCCGGCGATCGTGCTGGGCGCCGAGCAGGAACTCGGGACCGATTGCCCGCCCTTGATCTGCACTGGCGGACGCCCGTCTGACGCCGTGCGACTCCTGCTCTCGTCACTCCACCGCGCCGGCGCCAGGATCCGCCATCACGGTGACTTCGACGATGCGGGCGTCCAGATCCTGCGTGACCTGGAGCTCCGGTACGGCGCGGTTCCGTGGCGTTTTGACGCCGGCACGTTACGCGCGGCGCTGCTCCGTCACGGACGGCCCGTCCCGGCGCCGTGGCCGGCGACCCTCGAAGAGGCCGTCGGGCTATGCGCCAAGAGCTTCCCGGAGGAGCTGATGATCGATGATCTAATCGACGACCTTCGGCGACTCCGGACGACCGGCCGCACGGACCCCGCCTAGCGAATCCTTGGGGTCTCCCGAGGATGCGTGCGCTCGCTCGCCGCGTGGATCCCGGCGCCCTGCCGGGGAAACCGTACTCGGGAGCTTCACAGACGGCGCGAGGCGGTGGCGCCCCGCCCAAACCCAAGCGAGCTCTCGAGGAGCCGGAGAGGACTTCGCTTGATCGAGGAGACAGGATTTAGATGGTTTCAGCTGTTCTGAGTTGCGCTTAGAGGCGCTCAGATTGGTACACGACACTACACGGACAGCTACTTTCGGGTTCGCGTGGTCGCGGAGCCCTGAGGTCGCGTGAGCCCGGCACGCGGGGTCCGCCGTCGCGAATACGGCACCCGGACGCTGCGCGTCGTCGGCAGCACGTGGATGGCGTCACGGTACGGCGATGACGGTCGGCGGATCCAGCGCCGGATCGGCCCGGCGCGCACGCCGGGGGAGCGTGACGGCCTGACCAAGACGGAGGCCGAGCGGGAGTTTCGCCGGATCCGCAACCAGCAGCTACCGGTCGACGCGGAGCGAGTCACGGTCGCAGAGGCCGGGGCCGAGCTCTCACGCCGCCTCGAGCTCAGAGGCCGCAAGAAGTCCCACCGGCTGACGGTCGCATCGGATCTCCGCAACCACCTCGCGCCGTTCTTCGGCAGCAAAGCCCCCAACCGAATCACGCCGGCCGATGTCGAGCGGTACATCGCCGCCAAACGGGAAACGCTTGCGGTCAAGACGATCGGCAACCACCTCGGAACGCTGCATGCCGTCTTCGAGTTCGGCGAGCGTCGCGGCTGGTGCCGCGAGAACCCGGTCAAGCTGGCCGACCGACCGGTCGTGAGGAAGACCGAGACACAACTGCAGTTCCTCGAGCCGGTGGAGCTGGAAGCGCTCCTCGCAACCGACTACGCCGACGACGCGTTCGGTCGCGTCGAACGTCCGCTCTACCTCACGGCGGCGATGACCGGGGCTGCGCCAGGGCGAGCTGCTCGGCCTGCGCTGGCGGGACGTCGACTTCACCGCGCGTCGGGTCCGAGTCGTCTCCACCTTCGTTCGCGGGGAGTTCGGCGATCCGAAATCCGAAGGCTCAGGCCGGTCGGTGCCGATGGCGGAGCGCGTGGCCGAGGCGCTCGCCGAGCTCCGCGAGCGCTCGCCGCACTCGCACGAGTCCGACCTTGTTTTCTGCCACCCGGAGACCGGCCGGCCGCTCGACCGCTCGAAGCTCATCCGCCGCTTCAAGGAGGCACTCGTGCGGGCCGAGGTCCACGCGATCACGTTCCACGAGCTCCGCCACACGTTCGGCACGCGGATGGCCGCGGCAGGCACGCCCCTCCGAACGCTCCAACACTGGATGGGCCACGCGGATTCGAAGACGACGCAGGTCTACGCGCACTACCAGCCGTCCGAGAACGAGGCCGACGCCGTCGATAGCGCGTTCTCGTGAGCGTAAGGACCGTCCTTGCCGAGACGGCCACGACGGACGGGACCCGCGTCGTCCTCTACCACGACACCTGGGTGGATCACGTCCTCGATCCGCGCCGAGGCCACGCGGAGCTCCGGCCCCACCTCGACGCCGTGCTCGCCACGATCGCGACGCCGGACCACCAGGAGGACGACGTCCGCCCCGGGCGGCGACGGTTCTACAAGCAGGACGTCGGTCCAAGTCGGTGGCTGATGGCCGTCGTATCCTTTGACCAGGAGCCCGCGCGGGTCGTCACCGCGATGGGCTACGGACACGGAAGATCGCCGGACCGTGGATGCCATGAAGATCGAGATCGACGGCTTGAGCTTCGACCGCGCCAACTACGACGCGGACGGCGACGTGCTCTACCTGGCCCGGGGCGACTCCGACGAGGCCGCGGACGCGGCGCTGACCCCGGAGGGTCACGGGGTACGCTACGCGTCGGACGGCGAGGTCATCGGCGTGACGATCATCAACGCCCGCTGGCTGCTCGACCGCGACGGGCATCTCACGATCACCCTGCCGCACGCGGTGCGGGTCGAAGCAAGCGCGCTCGCTGGCGCGCTGTCGTAGTCTCGGCAATCGCGGACGTCGTCGTTGCTCGCGCCCGGGCGGGTCAGGTTTCGTGGCAAAGGCCCAGCGCCCGTGCAGCCATGTCGACATCGTCGAAGAAGTCCGGGGCGACACTTCTGGCGTCGTCCGACGAGCACCCGCGGACCGCGACCCGGCGCCCGCTGTCGGGCGGACGCGCAAGCACCTGGCCGGCCTCGGCCCCCGCGACGCTTTTGTCGCCAACGCGATCGTAAAGTCCCGACGACATCGAACCGGCAAAGCGATCGTCCGCTGTCGCGCTCACGGACGGCTTGAGTTCCGCGCCGGCGCCCAAAACCGAGGGAAAGGCACGCCGAGCGGCACGGGCCACCAGGCAGGCGATGCGCGATGGCCAGCGCAAGCTGGCGCTGCAGGCCGAGACCTCCTACCAGCGGACGGTCCAAGACTGGCCCGCCGCAGCACCCAAGAACACAACGGCGGGCACGAGCGTGAAACTGGGGCGCGCACCATCAAAGCCCACGGGACACGCTTCCGTGCCAGGCGCCAAATAGCGCGCGGCAGTCAGCAAACAAGGTCGGGGGTAATGATAATGCGCTTAATGCGGCGATCATCATGGAAAGGCACGACGGCGTCGTGATCTCCGGGGTCGCGCGAGAAGTCGCCACGGGGTGCCCGATCGGTCCCGAGCGCATCCACGTACGTGCCATAGTCGAGCGTGTAGACGTTGTACTGCCGCCCGCCCTGTTCGCCTTCAGGAATCACGCCACGCTTGACTAGGTGGATCAACCTGAGATCGATCAGCGACATGATCATCTCTGTCCGCTCGAATTGATTATCGAAGAGAAAGCTCCGCGCCTTGTGGTGCCCCACGACTTGGCCAACGATGCGCTCCAGCACAAGCCGTTGCTGCTCGTCAACATTAGTGATCTTCTCTTGGGCGTACCACTCTCGAGCGACAGACCGCACGCAGCTAACGTCGATTCGCACCTTGTGTCTTCGTATCGTCTCGAAACTAGCGCGCTGAAACAGAATCATAAAGTCCCGAGCCACACCCTCGCCCGCACGAGTAAGCTCAACTAACGTCGACTCGTCGTCAAATACCGCGCTGACGAACTGCTCGGCATCGCGTATGCCAAAGTGGTCTCGCAGATACCAGCCTGCGGTCGGGGTTCCCCGGCTTCGGTCCGAATACTGTCGGGACGCGGGCCGATCGCGGTTATCGCACTCGGCCGCGACGTGGCGATAGAGAACCTCTGCAAACAACTCGAGGGTGTGCCGCTCGTCTCTATCGTAAATAAAGAAGTCGTCGAGCTCAAGAGATGACGACACATCCGCCGTCAGCTCGAAGCCGAGAGTGTTGTTGCGATCAAGCGGCACACCGAACGAGCATCGATAGTCCACTGCGGCAATCTTGACCGTAATTCGAGGATATGGGAAGCAGGTTCGCTTGATGAACTCCGCCAACAACGGTTGCAACTCCGCCGGCACCGCGCTCCATTCATCTATCAAAATAAGGAGGCGTTTGATGCCGGCGTCGGCTAGAACACGCTGAAGCGCGTCACCAATTTCGCGAAACAGAATCCGCTCAAGCGGGCGGCCCTCGCGCACGATGCGGAGCGTTTGGGCGTTGCTATCTGTGTGCTCGCCGCGAAGCCGAATCTTCGGCGTTACCGACACGTCTACGTCGATCCCAGCCTTTCCGCCATGCGTGACAGAGGCAGACTCCTCCTCCGTCACCTTGTCGTCGACAACGACCGAACGGGTGATAGCTGCCGCGAGGTCGCTGAGCGACTCGAAGACTTCGCCCGGAGGATCGCCGCCGGGACGTGTCGCGTACTCAAGCAGTGCCGTCTGGAGTTCGCCCAGCACGTCCTTCAGGAGATTGGCCACCCTAACGAACCCCGGCCGGTCACCGGCCTCCCATTGCGAATTGCTCCCGAGGGTGCGCATATCGATATAGACCGAGAATTCCGGGGCGGACGAGTCGGAGTCGTGCTGAAGCACCTTCAGTACGTGGGTCTTGCCGGTCCCGCGGCGGCCGTACAGAATCTGGTTGTTGTTATTGTCCAGCCGCATGGCGATTCCGGGGTCGACGAACGTCGCTTGCAGCCGGTCGAGATCCTCTTGACGCTCCGAGCGCTCGAGGATACGACCAACCGCGTGTCTGACGATTGGGTTGTCGAGAGGCCAGCTCACGCGGTGAGGCCACGAGCGTTGGAGAACTCAGCGGCGCTGACAGCCGCCCTATATGAGGAAGATAAAGTCAACGCGAGAACAGCGCCGAAGTCGGGGATGCCGATGACGCCGAGCTCCCGCGATCGGCGCAGAGCTGACGTCTGACTTGCGAGCAGCGAGGAGGCCGGCGAGGCAGGATGGAGCGCCTGGCTGAACCTTCGCCGAGGCTAGAGAGAGCGCACGTGTCAGGCCACGCTAAGGCCCGCACTCGAACAGCTAGGGCGGGCACGGTTGACAGCCTACTGAGTGCCGCGATTGGTTGCAACCGGCATCTCGGAAGTTGGGCCCGCCGGGCTTGCGAGGGCCCGACGCGACATGCCTCGAGGTGCCAGACGGGGGCGATGAGGCCGAGAGGCACCGCATCACCTGCGACGTGTGTCGTTGATCGCGCCATCGGCGGTTACGCGCGGCGTGACGGCGGGCCGGTCCAGCCCACGCACGACCAGGCGCGGGAACCGTCCCGAAGTGGATCTATGGGCTCACGACGAAGTCACCGACAACGATCTCGCCGCGGTCAACATCACGCGCAACGCATTCCACGGCGGAGTGGAACTACGAGATCCACGCACTACCTTTGACGCCCTTGAGGTACTCGCGCTCGTCGAGCTGGGCGTAGACCTTCAGCCCGGTCGTGGTTGTCGTGGCGGCGATCAGGTTGATGATGACCTCCAGGCTCTCGAGCGGCTTGCCGCGCCAGTTGAGGCTCACGAAGCTGAACATCCTGTGCTCGATCTTGTTCCACTTGCTGGTCCCGGGCGGGAAGTGGCAGACGACGATCCCAAGCCCGGTCTCGGCGGCGAGGCGCGCGAGCTCGACTTTCCACAGGCGGGTGCGGCTCGAGTTGCTCCCGCCGCAGTCGGCGGTGATCGTCAGGCTCGTCGCGTCGGGGTAGCGCTCTGAGCCGAGGTGCTCCCACCAGCTGAGGATCGCGTTGACCGCGAACTGCGCCGTGTCGCGGGTGACGCCCAGGCTGACCCAGCCCTCGTCGGCGACCAGGTCATAGACGCCGTACTGGATCGCGTGACCCAGCTCCTTGTCTTTGAAGTCGTGACCGCGAACCAGGACGGGCTTGCCTTTCGGCTCGAACTCTCGCCCGACGGCCTTGAAATCGCCGACCAGCTCGCGCTTCTTGGTATCGACGCTGATCACCGGCTGCCAGGCGGCGATCGCTGCCTTGACCGTCTCGTTGATATGCGCGAACTGCGCGTCGCGATCGGGGTGCTTGCGCGCCCTCCCGAGACTTCTTGTTGCCCTGCATCGAGTAGCCCATGTCCTTCAGCAACCGCAGCACCGTCCGCTCAGAAACCCGGTGACCAAGCCCGACCAAAGCGTCCGCGAGCTTCACCGCGCTCTTCGACGTCCACCGCAGCGGCGACTCCGGGTCACCCCGCGTGACCGGATCAACAAGCTCCAGATCCTCGGCAAGATTCGGCTCACGCTCCAAAATCGGCGGGCGCCCAGCCCCCGCCCGACGGACCCGCCCCGCCTCCAACTGCTCCGCGCTATCGAGCTCTTCCAAGCCACGACGCACCGTCGACTCCGAGATATCGGTCGCCCTCACGACCGCCGCGATCCCGCCCCGCCGAGCGCGCTTCGGCCGCCGCCCACAACCGCCGTCCACGCTCGTCGAACACACGACGCTCAGTCAACGCCCGGTAGCGCTCGGCGATCGCACGCTCATCAACCACGCCACCCAGTTCTACATAACCCCAGCAAACCCTTCAGAAATTACGGCGTGAACCCTAAAGGCCGGGTGCAATGTGGCGTGTCGATGCCCGCCTGCGTCACATTGATTGTCTCGACGAACGAGTCGACAGGGTCGAGGCGGTGATCGGGCGCGAAGCGCTCGAGTCACGCGATGCGCAGCGGCTGATGACGCCCCAGGTCAGCATCATCACCGCGGTAACGTTCACCGCGCCGATCGACGATATCAACGGGTTCGGCAGTGCCCTGCAGCTGGGTGGGTATCTCGTCTCCGCTTTCAACTGCGAGCTGCCGTTGATCGATCGATGGGGACTGCGGTCCCGGCTGATCCGGTAGCCGAGCCGGCAACGGCCCTCGATCGGAGACGTGGTTAGGTGAGCGTGACCGCATATCCGGAGCGCCGCGACGTGACGGTGGAGCCGGGCGGGCGTGTGGCCCGGCTCCCATATGCCGGGAGAGGTTGTCCGGAAGCTCGTAGACCTTTGAAGGGCGGTCCCTCCCGCCTCGTCCGCTCCGCTTGGGAGCGTGACAGGCGCTAACTACTTGGTGCGGAGAAAGTCCACGATGGCACGCGATCGGCTTCAACCGGAGGCCAGAACATCAATGAGTCCGGGGCCTGGGCGCCGGTCTTGTGGCGCCTGATCCAGCCAGACAGGATTTTTCCTCGGGAAGTAACTAACAAGTCCGCGAGGACGAGAGGAACCGCTATGAAGAAGGTATCCGGACCGCAGGTCGTGTCGATCGAGCAGGCGCTGGAGAGTCCGCTGCCTGCGGAGATTCAGGAAGCGCTGGGCGAACTCGTTGGGGCGGCGAGGGAGGGGCTGCTCGCGTTGAGCGTCGGCGTTGGGCTGCGTGTCGTGCATGAGTTGATGGAGGCCGAGGCGACGGCGGTCGGGGGAGCGAAGGGGAAGTGGAACCCGGAGCGGACCGCGAAACGCCACGGGCTGAGGACGGGTCGATGACCTTGGGCGGGCGGCGTGTGCCGGTTCGCCGTCCCAGGGTCCGCTCAGCCGACGACAAGCGCGAGCTGCCGGTCACGACGTATGAGTACTTCGCCGATCGGGATCCGCTCACGCGGGCGGTGATGGACCGCATGCTCGCCCGGTGTCTCGACCCGGAAGTTCGCGAGGGTCGGTGAGCCTGTCGGTGAGCGGGTCGAACAGACGGCGACGTCGACGAGGAAGAGCACGATCTCGGAGCTGTTCATCGAGAAGACGCGGACCGCGTTGGGGGAGCTGATGGGCCGTCGGCTTGACGACGTGCGCCTCGCGGTGATGATGCTCGACGGCTTGGAGATCGCCGGCCGGGTTCACGTCGTCGCGCTGGGCATCACGACCGGCGGGGTGAAGATGCCGCTGGGGTTGTGGGAGGGCTCGACTGAGAACGCGACGCTGGCGCGCACGCTGCTCGCCGATCTGGTCGAGCGGGGACTCGATCCCGAGCAGGCGATCCTGTTCGTCCTGGATGGCGGCAAGGCACTGCGACGAGCGATCAAGGACGTCTTCGGCGAGCATGCCCTCGTCTGTCATCGGCACAATGAGCGCAATGTCTGCGATCTGCTGCCTGAGCGCGACCGCCCTCGGGTCCTCGCCACGATCCGCGGGGCGTGGGCACTCACAGACCCCGTGAAAGCCGGCAAGCAACTCGAGCAGCTCGCAGGTGAGCTTGAGCGGACCTGGCCGGACGCGGGCGCCTCGATGCGCGAAGGCCTCTCGGAAACGCTCACGCTGATGCGACTCGAGATCACCGGGAAGCTCTCAAAGACACTCTGCTCGACGAACCCGATCGAGTCAATGATCGAGATCGTCCGCCACACCCAGCGCAACGTGAAGCGCTGGCAAGACGGCGACATGCGCAAGCGCTGGACGGCCGCCGGGATGCTCCAGGCCGAGCAGCAGTTCCGGCGGATCGTTGGCTACAGCGACCTCGCGAAGCTCGTGGTCGCGATCGAGCGATGCCACCTCGTCGACAAGAACCCAACCCACCCTGAGCGCCCGCTGACCGTGCCCGCCGGCGAGCTCGCTACTGTCTGACCATCACAATCCCCGTGGGATCGCCGTCGAAGTTCCACGACGAACCGGGCAACCTCTTGCCGGGAGGGCATCCCCATCGAAATGCCGCAAGCGTACGCGCATCATGGCGGAGCCTAGCCTAGCGCGAGGCTCAGTAGAGGTTGTCGTTCGGCACCCCTCGCTTCGTTTGGCGGGTCCTCCTGGAATTCGCTATCCACTCGATCGTATTTAGCTGCGGCTCCGGCGGCTTCCACACGCTCGTCGAGGGCGGTGGGAGAGCGGAGAACACACGATTGCTCTTGCTCTCTGACCGGCACCGGCGCTGACGAGTGCTTCGGCGACGCTCCGGTCGTCCGGCAACGGCCACGAGACGGTCTGCGACCGAGGCACGGCCGCCACGGCCAGCTGCGAGGGCCCTCCGACGAGTCCTCCGTCGCCGAAGCGCAAGTTTCCGAGCGGCGGTCGGCTACCACGAAAGCAATCGTGAGCTCGCGGCTCCGGCGGCACGATTACGTGTAGCCCAAAGCGAACGTCTGCTTGTTTGGCGACGTGGACTCCTAACCGCGGACTGCTGCTCCAGCCGAAAGGAGCGGTCTTCGGGGCGCGTTGACTGTGGTCGATCTGGGCTGTACGCTTCTGCGCCGCAGGGGGCCCTCCCGGTGGGGGAACGGGTTCTACGTGGCCGTTTTCGCGCATAGGAGGCGA
>JAXDHV010000077.1:0-3084 GCA_034664295.1 Solirubrobacteraceae bacterium
CGATCGACGAGGACACGCTCGTCTACCGAATCGAGTTCCACGCGGTGAGTCCAGGCGACTGAGCTGCGCCACCGTAGCGAGTTGCTGGCGGGTCCGGTCAAGCCCGGTTCGCGCGATCTCCGGGCTGTCGATCGCGTGGCGCACGGCGACCGGATTGGCCGGACGATGCGGGGCGGGGTGATCGCCAGCGAGCGGACGTCCTCGTCGAACATTCCGGAAGTCCGCCGCTCCCTCGGTTACACGCCCGCTTTGGCGCGGATGGTCGTCGCGGAGTGAAGGATCTGACTTCGAACCACGCGTCGAAGCGGCCTCGGCCCGCCCGGGGCGACCGCGGAGCCGGCTATCCTCGCCGCGATGACAGCGGAGCCGGTTCTGTGGGTCCGCGAGGATCACACCAAGGCCAAGCATGAGTTGCTGCTGGCGTTCTTTAATAAGTGGGTCAGCGTTCACTCGGGGTACTTCTCGTCTCACGGTGGCGGGCTCGTTCGGGTCTACGATGGGTTCGCGGGCCCGGGCGTGTATGCGGGCGGGGAGCCCGGTTCGCCTCGGATCATGATCGACGCCCTCTTGGCTAACGCGAACCTCCGCGGACGCTGGTCGGCAGTGCGCTACGAGTTCACGTTCGTCGAGCAGGATCCGCGGAGGGCTATGCGGCTTCGTACGATTCTCGGGCAGGTCCAACGGGCCGCGCGCGACAGGGGCGCCTGGTCGGACCAAGTGAGGTGGTCCGTGATCACCGGTCGCTACGAGGAGCATCTCCCGCAGACGGCACCAACCCGCTCGGCGTTGTTTCTGTTCCTCGATCCGTTCGGGTACAGCCAGGCGCCGATGACGCTGACGACGGAGCTCGTCCAGCAACCCAAGAGCGACACGATGATTTTCCTGCCGCTGAGCTTCGTCCACCGCTTCGCAGACCGCGAGGGCCAGGACGCCGCGCTCGACCGGTTCTTTGGCACGCCCAAATGGCGCGACATTCCGAACGGCTCGACCCGGCCCGCGGCGCTGCTGGCGCTGTTTCGCGAGCAGCTGGTCGCCGCTGGTCTGCGCTGGACCGGAGCGTTCCGTCTCAAGCCGCCTGAAGGCGGCAACGAGTACTGGATCGTTGGGGCGTCCGGGCACCCGTTGGGCTACGAGAGCATCAAGGAAGGTTTCTGGACCGTCGATCCGCGCCACGGCACTGGTTTCGTCACGCCGCGTTCCGCGCCGGAGGATCAACAGACACTTGGCTTCGAAGAGCCTCAGCAAGGGCCGGACACGGCCCCCCTGCTCTCGGCGATGCGCGCGCGGTTCGCCGACGAGCCCTTCACGGTCGAGCAGGCAATCGAGTTCGCCCAAACGACGCAGTTCCTCAAGACGCACGTCAAGGGCCTCACGCTCGCTCCAGCCGAGCGGGCCGGGCTGCTCGCGGCCACCAGACCCCCTGGCGCGTCCAGGTTCGCGGACAATCGGGGAATCACCATGCGGTTCGTCTGACTGGTCTGCGAACGTATGTTCGTGCGTGCGGCAGGAAAGCGGTCCGGCGAGGAGAAATCAAGGTCCATGGCGCAGCGGAGCACCATTGAGTGGACGGAGGCGACCTGGAACCCGGTGACGGGGTGCTCGCAGGTCAGTCCGGGCTGCGCGCATTGCTACGCGAAGACCTTCGCGGAGCGCTGGCGAGGCGTCCCCGGCCACCCGTATGAACAGGGCTTCGACCTGCGGCTCTGGCCTGAGCGCCTCGAAGCGCCGCTGCGCTGGCGCAAACCGCGGACGATCTTCGTCAACTCAATGTCTGACCTGTTCCACGAGGACATTCCCCTCGGCTTCATCGAGGCGATCTTCGCCACGATGCGCGCGGCCCACTGGCACACCTTTCAGATCCTGACCAAACGCCACGCGCGAATGGTCGAGCTCGCCGACTGCTTCGACTGGCCGACGAACGTCTGGATGGGGGTAACGATCGAGAACCGCCGGTTCGTTCATCGCGCCGACGCGTTGCGCCGGATTCCGGCGGCTGTGCGCTTCATCAGCGCCGAGCCGCTCCTCGGCCGGCTCGACGGCCTCGATCTCGCCGGCATCGACTGGCTCATCGCCGGCGGCGAATCTGGGCCGCGCCACCGCCGCGTCGACGCCGACTGGATCCGTGAGCTGCGTGATGCTTGTGCCTCTGAAGACGTCGCGTTTTTCTTCAAGCAGTGGGGCGGCCACCGTCCCAGGTCCAACGGCCGCGAACTCGACGGCCGCCGGTGGGACGACTACCCGAGCCTCCCAGCGGGCGACTTACGGTCACGGCCTAGACGATCCCCGGGCGAAACGACCGGGGACGCACCGCCAGCACCGGTCCTCAACGGCGGAGTTGTCGGCCTGTAGGCCGCGCGGTTCGTTCGCGAGCTCCTAGAGGTACGAGCCCCCCTTCCTCTGAAACTCGTCGAGCGCGGTTGCTGCGCTCCTTCCGTCATGGCCGAACCCGTGGGCAAGTAGAAGTTGGGGAACGCTGCCGTAGATCACCTTGACGACGGCAGCTTCCGCGCGCTTATCGTGGCCCGGGGCAAAGAAGGCGCCGCGACTTGCCCCATCCCCGCATCCGCACCAGCACTCGCCGGTCGGGAGGGGCATTGGAACCTCAGTGTCAATTTTCATGGTCTTGAGTCTAGCCCAAGAATCAAGGGCATGAAGCTTGAGGGGGGCCGAGACGCGACGCAGAGTCGCCACGATGGCTAGCTCTCGGTTTCGGAACCGCACCGCCGCAAAGCGAGCGGCCCGCTTCGGCCCTTCTGCGGACGGTCTTCGATCGTCTCGGCCTCACGCGCGAAGGCGCCCGCTTCGAGATGGCCGAGCAGGAGCGCCCGCCGGGCACGCCGACCTTCTGGGGTTCGTCCGCAGCGGGCTGCGCTCGTCGGCGACCGAGGGCCCGAGTAGCCGAGCTCCTCGCGCTCGACCGTCCCGCTCGGGTCCGTGTCGAGTCAGCCGCGGGAGCGAGCATGCCTGAGAAGCGCACGCACGATCATCGGCAGCTCTCCGCCGTCCGCCCGTACGGGAGGCCGTCATACCAGGCCTTCAGCGCGGCGCTGCGAAGCTCGCGCCGGGGCGCGTTGGCGAACGGCG